>NZ_JACOPR010000003.1:0-501140 GCF_014288125.1 Pseudoflavonifractor hominis
GTGTGATTCACGCCCAGATGGCGGTCTACTTCGCCGAGCGCATGCCTGAGTAACGCCGGTTCAGATCGATGGCTGAGGGGATATGATAGCTCCGCCTTGACATCCCGTCCCACTGGCGTTATGTTGTAAACAAGGCGGCAGCCGTTTTACCCGTCTGCCGCCCATGATAAATTTCACTCTATTTGCACCGCTTTTGGCGGTTACACAGAATTTGGGATTGCCCCGAAATATCCAAAAAAGCCAGCTTTATCAGAAAAGCTTCCGGTTCCAAGTTGGTAACGCTTCCGGTTACCCGTACCCACTGCACAGCTTCTGTCCGCCGCAACCGCACTTCGCAGTTAAGAGGCCTGCCAGAGGTGCACATGGTCTTAACGGCTTCTCGCAGTCTGTCAGTATCATCTTCGACGATTAGCTCTGTTAGAATCTGCTGTCCTCGGAATGCCCGCAGTTCGCCGGTTGAACAGCCCATCAGCCGTGAAAAGGTATCATTGAAAAAACGCACCGCCATCTGGGCTGTATCCGGCCAGTATTCACAGATCAACATGCCGCAAGGAAGGGGATCCACAAATTGCTCCATAGCGCCGCTGGGCAGACCCTCTATGGCACCACGAGGAAACCCCCAGTCAGTTGTGCTCTCCGCAGACAATGTTCCTGCAATCAATGGGCGGCCAGCTACCACATCCTTGTGCAGCAAATCTTCTCTAAGATGCCGCAGTCGGTTCTCCTCCTTACGCAGGTATTCCTGCAGAGACATCATCTCGCCGCCCAAGTTTTTACAACTGCACTGTGCCGCCAGCCCTTCGCCTTCCTGACAAATATGGCAGTCGGAGAAGAGATACCACAGGAATTGCCCCTCTCTTGTAAGAAGTCGTGCGAAACAGCGTTCCGCCGCAGTATCCCGTGATGCATGCTCCACAAACTGTCGAAAGGAATCAATATCCTCCGTATGTAGAGAAAATAGAAGAGAACTGCCAGCATAGTATAGGAGGGTTTCTGGGCACTCATATCCCAGTTCCTGGGCAAGCCCCGTTGGGAGATGAAGTATCTCCAGATCACGATCCAAACGAAACTGAAGTTTCCAATCTGCCGTAGAACTCCGGTCGATAACTTCTGTTGTCATGGGGTTTCCCTCCTTCGCGATTCCGCCGGTATACGTCGGTGATTTTATTCTAGCATAGTTTCTTTTTTCTGCCTATGTTTTCCCTTGCCCCCTAATCGTGTCCTTAGAGACATAGGAGCCCGGCGCAATCATATCGCCAGCCGGGCTCCCAACTGTGCCAGTTCCCTTGTTGTACTGTTACCAGAAAGAAGGGCTTCCGCTTATGTCAAAAATGGGGGCTACGCTGGAATTCAGGTACCGGAACGCTTTTTTGGGTTCCAGTAAAGTACAGCGGTTAACGCCATGGCGGCAGAAGAAATGAGCAGAGCAGCCGTCCAAAGCTCCATATTGGCAACGTCGCCTGTTTTCGGTACAGCGTGCCGAGGGATGGATACCGCCGGAGGGACGTTTGCAGTAACTTGAGAAGTGACTTCCGGTGAGAATGCCCTATCTTTCGAAGGTGCAAAACTGCCGCTGGACGCAGAACCGCCGCTGGACGCAGAATCGCCGCCGGACATAGAATCGCCGCCGGACGCAGAACCGCCGCTGGACGCAGAACCGCCGCCGGACGTAGAATCGCCGCCGGACGTAGAATCGCCGCCGGACACCTTCTCATACATTAGGACGAAGGTAGAGAAATCGTCGGTGGAGAATTTGAAATAGCATCCCCCATTAACGGTTACGGTCTCCGGTATAATCCGCTGGGGCGGATTCTGCTCCAGTAGTACATTTAACGCAGCTCTGCTGCTCCGATTCAAAGATTCAAAATGTAATATCTGAATTTTACCGCCCTCAACATAATCTGCCGGAGCGGGCCAGTAAATAGTTTTCTCCTGGCCGTTGGCCAGGGTGAGGTAAGCGTTGCCGTTGTTGACATCTACCAGATCCAAATACCGTGTCATATAGCCCCAGTGATCCGGCTGCAACTCTCCGCTTTGGTGTGCCTGCGCGTAAGCGGTCAGGGCGTCCTGCTGCTGCACTATATCCACCAGCAAACGGGCACCAGCCGCATCGGCCAACTGTACATTCCCGCTGTTAATAAAGTAGGTTGTTCCGGCGGCGGCTAATGCAGTGATATTGCCGGAGGTTACAGTGCTTTCGTCTGTGGCAATGGCAAAAGTTGATTGCTCATTGACCCCCCGGACAACCAGTTTACCCGGCACAATTTGAACCGGGCAGATGTAGCTCTTGTTCCCGATTACCAATTTTGCCGTTACATATCCGGCATTCAGCGCACCAGGATAGATGGTCATGTCGTATTCTTTGTATTCCTGAGATGTGGTTGGCACAAAGCTGTCATTGAGAACGCTTTTACGGGTTTCAGGATCGATAATCTGAAGCCGCACCGGAGCCTGCTGTGGGCCACCCGGTAATATTTTGTAGACATAGCAAGGTCTTCCGGCTGTATCAGTATGTCTACCCGTACTGTGCTCCTCCGTACCATATAGGGCGAGGCTCCACTGGCGGGTTGTGCCGTTATAATCATCATAATGGAAGGTCAGAGAACCAGATAGATTGTTTGGCAGCTCACTTCCCAGCAATGTGTTCAGTGATTCAGGAAGGGTAATATAGTAACCAGGTTCAGGAATACCGTTTTCCCGGGAGATGGGTTCACCGTCGCCAGCAACTACGCCTACATAACCCCGGCCGCCGGAATAGACGATAATATCCGCAGGAGTGATGGTCAGAGGTTCCATGGGCTTCGGTTCGACTTTGCCGTGAGCTGCTTTCAAATATAGGTGGGTCACTGATCCTGCGGTACTGATTGTGCCGGCAAGCGGCTCGCCACCACTCCAGTCCTCCGTGTCGGGACAAGTCCAGCGACTGTCCGGGCCATCGGCATACCAGCCGTCAATGGCGTGATTACAGGCAATCAGGGTGAGCTCGCTCATACCACCGGGCAGCACCGCGCCGCTAACACCAGTGCTCCCTTTACGGAGCATCAGATCATCTCCAGCAACGCTTGCGGTATTATTGTGGATCACAGCCTTACTCATATCGCTGGAGCCACCACTGAGCACTACACCGCCGCCGCTGGCCGCCGTGTTTCCGGTTACTGTGACCGCACCGAAGTGGATGCCGGTCTGGTGTATGGCCCAGAGGCCACCGCCCTCGCTGTCTGCAGTGTTGTTGTGCAATACTGTGCCTTCACCCAGGATTGTATTGCCTCCACCCAGAAACACACCTCCACCATATTTGGCGGAGCATCCGCTGATCTCCACACCTGAGATGCGGATGTCTGCCTGATTATTGTTGACATACAGATACAAGCCGCCGCCCCATAGGCCAGGGGCAGAACAACCAGATATCTTTCCCCCGGTAATCTCTATGTCGACCGGTTTGGCTGTGTATGCGAAGACGGCGCCGCCGCCATAACTGGAGCCGACATGTCTGCAGTTCTTAATTTCGCCGCCTGACATTCTAAAATATGGTTTTTCCGATGAATCTCTGTTGGCAAGGATCCCCACAGCACCGCCCATATACCCAGAACAGCTTTGGATTGTGCCTCCTAACAAATTGAACCTTGCGTTGTCGGTAATCAGTACACCACCCGTCACAGTTGCCCAGTTCTCACAGTCGGTGATGCAGCCGCCGTACATATTAAATGTTGACCAACCCTGCAGAAAGACACCGGCAGGCTGTCCACCTGCCCGGGAAGGTCCTATGGTCACACCGTCGTACATCTCTAATATAGAAGATTCACGCATATCAAAAATGCAGTTGGTGTCGTCTCTGGAATAAATGGTAAGTGTTTTATTATATCCTTCTTTACCCAGATGCAGCAGCGATGGACTTTCCATAATAATAGAGCCACGTTCAAGGCAAATAGAATGATTTTCCCCCAGCAGAGTTGCCTCTTTGGAGAGCCGCAGCGCAGTGTTGCTGCTGTTGTTAATTGTAATATCTCGCAGTAGCTTGATGGAACCGCCATCCACCACGGCGAACGCTTCTGTCAGGCTGCCTGCAATCCACTGGCCGTCATATGTTTCATAGAGAACTTCGGCATTTGAATCCAGTTCCGCTTCAACTCCCGAGACTGAATATTCCGTGGATTCTTCGGTCACCTCTGTTTCTGCTGTCGGCACCGTATCTGATACGGTAGCAGGCTGTTCCACTTCGTCCAAAGGCTGGCTGAACACTTCGTCTCCCGATGCCGTGGCCAGGTCCACATCGGCCGCTTCATCGGATATGGTTTCTGCGGTTTCTGTGTAAAGCATGTCGGAATCCATCGCCGTATCCAGGGCTTGTGCTGATACGGGGCTCCAAAATGAACACAATAAAAGAACGGTAAGCAGCAGCGCTACCCATCTTCGGCGCTTTTTTGTATAGGATATCATGTGTTAGTCATTCCTCTCCTTTTTATAGATTTGTTGCTTTTTAAAATCTTGCAACAAGGATACGAGTCAATGCTCGTTTTGCCATTTTAGCATGCCATGCGTTCTTCTTATGGCATAAATGCGTTCCTTATGCGTTCCTGTATTCTATTTTTATTTCATCAACAAGAAAAAATGGCACGCAGAAGTGTGCGGTATATCTGTCTCCCAGCCAAAAAAGAAGCAGAGAAGGCCAAAGTCCTTCTCTGCTTCTTGCTTTTGAATCTGCTGTGTATATCAACAACGCTAAACTTTGATATAGCTTTTTTCTCTCCGTTCTTCCGTCGGAATGCGGGACAGATTATTGCCTTTTGTCGGGATTTTAGATAAATATTAGTTATTCCGTACCATACCATCACAGATGATCTGCCAACTGCGCGGTATATATCTGAATTTACCGCAGGGCCAATCACCGGTGCACAAAGGCCAAAATCACATTGCTGCCAGATCCATATGAGCAGCTGTAATCAAGGAACATACCTTCCCTACAGCCCCAATGAGGGAAACTATGAAGAAGATGAAAGACCATGCAGCGGCAGCTATCGTTATACTACCGCGGATATAAAAAGTACTGGATTAGATATCCAGTTCCCAGAGATATTTCTTTGATTCCCTTTCTTCGGCTTCAAACTCAACACCTACTTTCTGACATAATAAAGCTTTGTTTTGATGTATAGCATCTTGCAAAACACGTCAGCATCTGTTATCATTGTGGTTACCTTTTACTAACCGTTTAAAAAATTAGTTTTCTCTTTAGATTTTGTACTGTGCCAATTATCATTGACAGCGAATGCCACATATGCCATATTGATTTGCCCATTTCAGGTGAGGAGCCATGACAAAAAATATGACACCCGGCAACGAGATCATCTGATTCCTTTTCTGGAGCAGCATATCGACCAGCCGCTATCTGTCCGGGAAATTGCCCAGGCACTGTGCGCACAGCAGATCAGCCTGAGCGCTGTCTACCGAAATCTTTCCCATTTGGAGGCAGCAAGACTTCTCCCCCAGTCTGACAGGCCGGCAGCTGGGAGGCATATTACCAGTATGTGGGGACACCGGGCTGCCCGGCCCACCTCCATATGTCCTGTACCCGATGTGGAAAGACCTTTCATATGAATACAACGCATGCCAAACACTTGATCTGCATCATGTTAGAATAGGATGGGTTCGACCCGGATATTCTTAGATACTGTCTTATATGACATCTGCCAAGACTGTCATCATTTATACTGTCATTCCCCATCTACAAAGGAGTGAGAAGAATATGAGCAAAAGAACGCGCTTGAGCGCCGCCTGTGGAGCGGTGCTGTTGATCTTTGCCCTGATTTTCTCTGTGTTCTTTGTGGCTGTTGAGGCTAATCATGACTGCAGCGGTGAACATTGTACTGTCTGTCATCAGGTTCAAATCTGTCAAACACTTCTGGAGCAGCTCTCCACGGTCCGCGCTACACTTGCCGGGACGACGGTACTCTGCTTCTTTGCCGTGCTTCTCGTCCTGCGAACGCAGAGGGCGATCATCGCATCTTCGCCAGTTTTACTGCGGGTAAAGCTACTGAATTAAACAGAAACCAGAGACAAGGGGTCGAGTCTGCTCAAGCAGAGCAGACTCTTTCGGCGCACGCCCAGAACCCCTTGTATTTTTGCACCCATTTTTAGTTTCTGTGCCAATTCGGAGGTTTTATCTATATGAAAAAAGTAATTTGTATCGCACTTTCTCTCATGCTGACAGCCGGGATGCTCACAAGTTGCCAAACGCCTTCCGCCTCGAAAAACCGTGGCGAAAAGTTGCGGATCGTTACCACCATTTTCCCTGAGTATGACTGGGTACGGGAGATTGTAGGTGATCAGGCCGACCGTATCGAACTTACCATGCTCCTGGATGACGGAGTGGATCTCCACAGTTTCCAACCTACTGCCAATGATATGGTGACGATTTCCAACTGTGACCTGTTCCTTTACACCGGGGGAGAATCGGACTCTTGGGTAGAGGATGCCTTATCTAACCCTGCCAATTCCCGGCGGGTAGCACTGTGCCTGATGGATGTGCTGGGAGATGCTGTGAAAGCAGAGGAAATGGTGGATGGGATGCAGGAAACCGATCATCATCACGACCACGAGGATGAGGATGAGCACGACCACGAGGATCATCCTCATGATGATGAGCACATCTGGCTCTCATTGAAGCATGCTGCTGTTCTCTGCGGTGCCATCGCCGATACATTAGGAACCATTGACCCTGACCATCAAAATGCTTATGCTGAAAACGCTTCCGCCTACATCCAAAAGCTGACCGATCTGGACGCGCAGTACCAAACTGCCGTGGAAGTATCTCCCAACCGCACCTTGCTTTTTGCCGACCGGTTCCCGTTCCGGTACCTGGTAGATGACTACGGGCTTACTTACTATGCGGCCTTTTCCGGCTGCTCGGCAGAAACAGAGGCCAGTTTTGAGACGGTAGCCTTCCTGGCCGGCAAGGTAGATGAGTTGGCTCTCCCCTGTGTGCTGACCATTGAAGGGACTACCCACAGCATTGCTGAGACGGTAATTGGCAATACCAACGCGAAGAATCAGGATATCCTCATGCTGGACTCCATGCAGGCAGTAACTGCTGCCGATGTAGCAGCGGGAGCCACATACCTCTCCATTATGGAACAAAATCTGGAAGCACTGAAGACCGCACTGCGCTGAGAGGAGCACCATGACATGATCCAGATGAGCTGCAAGGGCCTGACCTTAGGTTATGATTCCGCCTTGGTGCAGAACCTGAGTTTTACCGTGGCCGAAGGAGACTGCCTATACATCTTAGGGGAAAACGGCGCTGGAAAATCCACCCTAATGAAGACCATCCTGGGGCTGTTGACACCTTTGGAGGGCTCAGTGGACCTGGGCGGCGGAGTGCACGCCAACGAGATCGGGTATCTGCCTCAGCAGTTGCAGGCCCAGCGGGATTTTCCCGCCACAGTCTGGGAGGTTGCCCTATCCGGCTGTCAAAGCCGGTGCGGGCTGCGCCCCTTTTATACGCAGGAAGAAAAGGAACTGGCGCGGCAGTCCCTCCGGCGTATGGATATGGAACGATTCTCCAAGCGTTGCTATCGAGAGCTATCGGGAGGTCAGCAGCAACGGGTGCTGCTGGCTCGCGCTCTATGTGCCGCCCGGAAGATGTTGCTTCTGGACGAGCCGGTGGCTGGTCTAGATCCGGCAGCAAGCCGGGAATTCTATCAGATCATCGCCCAGCTGAATGAAAAAGACGGCGTGACTATCCTGATGATTTCCCACGATATGGAGGCTGCACTCCGCTATGCCAGCCATATTCTCTATCTGGGGGAGAAGGTGTTTTTTGGGACCCGGGATGCCTTTGCTCAATCCAATTCTGGATGCCGGTATCTGGAGCAGGGAGAAGGTGGAAGAGCATGGCACTGCTGATTGAGAAGTTAGCTCAATACTGGTCCTATCCATTTGTTCGATACGCCCTTGTGGTGGGAGTGCTGGTAGCCCTGTGCTCCTCCCTGCTTGGAGTCACACTGGTACTCAAGCGGTTCTCCTTTATCGGGGATGGACTATCCCATGTAGCTTTCGGGGCTATGTCGGTGGCATCCGTCCTAAACCTGACCAACGATATGCCCCTGGTTATGGGAATTACGGTGCTGTGTGCCATCCTGCTGCTGGGTACAGGCCGGAATGCCAGAATCAATGGCGATGCCGCCATGGCCATGTTCTCCGTGGGAGCGCTGGCTGTGGGCTATCTGATAATGAATGTATTTTCCACCTCTGCCAACCTGACAGGAGATGTCTGTACCACTCTTTTCGGTTCCACCTCCATCCTCACTCTCACCAAAACCAAGGTCTGGATGTGCGTAGCACTTTCAGTAGTGGTGGTGCTCTTGTACATCTTTTTTTACCATAAAATTTTTGCCGTCACCTTTGATGAGAGCTTTGCCTCGGCCACCGGAATCAGGGCAAAGGAGTACAACTTGATCCTGGCTGTGGTAACAGCAGTGGTTATCGTGATGGCCATGAATCTGGTGGGCTCTTTGCTGATCTCCGCTCTGGTGATTTTTCCGGCTATGGCTGCCATGCGACTGTTTAAAAGCTTCCGGACAGTTACCATTTTTGCAGCTGTTTTTTCTGTATTCTGTGCCACCGCCGGGATTCTCACATCCATTCTGGCCGGCACTCCGGTGGGTGCCACCATTGTTACCGCAGATATCCTGCTCTTTGCACTTTGCACCCTTGTGGGATGGCTTAGAAGGAGATGACCTATGAAACGCCCAATGATTCTGCTCCTGGTCGGAATCTTGTTCCTGACCTGCTCTGCATGCGGTGGAAATGAAAAAAACGCACAGTCTAAAGAACCGTCCCCCTCATCTATTTCACAGCAGTCAGAACCACTTCCGATGGATCAACCGTCCAGCGAGCCTGAAGCCACTATTTCCCCCAGGGTGAGTTCGTCTCTCTCTCCATCTCAAGGGGACAACTCAACCAGAGATATTCAAGCCCTGCAGGGAACTGCTTCTGCTTCCAATGGAGATAAAAAGAAGCATTCGGTTGAAAAAACACAACCGGATTCTGGAAAGGAGGCTCCTGCAGCTGTGGATTTGGATCTGACTACCCTCAGTAGCACCATGGTATACGGAGAGGTATTCAACATGATGTCGACACCGGACGATTATATCGGAAAAATCATAAGGCTGAATGGACTCTTCACGGTATATCAAGAGCCCGAGACAGGGCAGGTCTATTGCGGCGTGATCGTACAGGATGCCGCGGCCTGCTGTGCGCAGGGATTTGATGTGGTGATGCCAGACCATTTCCGCTACCCCGATGATTATCCTCCGACGCAGTCAGAAGTAACTATAGTTGCTACAATCCAGGCCAATCGCACTCTAGAATATCTTGGAATTTTAACTCTCCGTCTGGAGGATATAACCTTCGAGCATATCGGTACCGCTCCGTAATTAAGTCTCTCCTTTCTTCCTATTATTGTACTTTCCGTTCCAAACCGTTCACCTCTAATTGCAAAAAGAAAAGCAGGCCTCCCCACAAGGGGAGAATCTGCTCATTTTATAGTCTACGTGTAAATTTACGCCCATCAACCAAATGAGCCAAACGATTCGACTACTGCTTGTCTGAGGATGCATGCTGGATCAACACGTCAATAACATCATAGATTCTCGCCTTATCCTCCAAGGAAAGACTTTGCATCTGGTCTAAAATGACAGAATTTTTGACTTGATATCCATGATCCAATAAATCGTATAACAGCATGTCCGCAGAAACACCCAGCACATTTGCAATTTCAATGAAGGTCTCCAGTGAGGGCACTTTTTCTCCTCGTTCCAAAGACCCAATATAATTTGTGCTCAATCCGGTTTTCTCAGCCAGATCTTCTTGGCGCATTTTCTTACTTCGCCGGAAATTACGAATATTTTTTCCTATAGACTCAAGTTCCATTGTGATACCTCCTCCTTGTATTAGAGTATCACTAATAGTATAAGTTGAGCCAAGCGGACATCAAACAATCAATCAGAGTTGAACCAATGCTCATTGTTGGGATATCAGTGCAAATTTAAGCTACTTATCAAGTAATGGAAAGTGCCGATCATCCTTGATTTATAAGGGTTTTCGTACCAGCGGTACTCCAAACATCGAAGGCTTTTTGTCCGTTTAGTCTTGCCTATACAAGCTCTTGTGCACACAGCGATCTTCCTCTGTGATTATCCGCACCACACTGCCCGTAAGCGCCCCAAAAAAGACCGCTGACTTTGACACCGTAATATATGTCAGCGGTCTTTTTTGATATTCGGCTACGCTCAGAAAAAGCTTTTGTCCGCTCAGCGTATCGTGTCAGTATGTTCGATGCTCCTAACGTTTTATCATCGAAGCCAGACACTATGTCTGCAGCCGGTCCAACTCTATTATGACAATCTCTGGGCGGTTGTTGATACGAACAGGGATGATACTGTTTCCAAGGCCTCGACTGACAATCATGGTGGTATTTTGTTCAGTGTAAGTCTCGGCATCATACTCCGGAAAAAATCCTTGATCAGGAGCAATGACCCCACCGATGAATGGCAGGCGGAATTGTCCGCCATGGGCATGACCGCTCAATACCAGGTCAATGTTTTTATCGCGGTACACACGAAAGTGCTCGGGCCTATGCGCCAAAAGAATTGTATAGCCCTCCCGAACTTCTATCTGTATCTGTGAGAGTGCGGTTTCCAGGATAGTCTCTGCCAAGTAGTCTCCTTCTCTTGAGAAGGCCGGATCATTCACCCCTATGAGTTGAATGGATGCTCCGTTGTACTCCATTTGACCGACTCATTCTGCAGCACAACAACGCCCATCTTGATCAGCTCTGCATGCAACACCTCATACTGTGTGCCAAGCCAAGCCTCGTGATTGCCTGTAACATAATAGCAAGGGGCAATCTCCACTGCCTGCCGTACAAATAATAAAGCACAATCTATATCCGTATGGTTTGAATCAACCAAGTCCCCGGTAAAAGCGATGATATCAGGGCTTTCTTCCCTCAAAATGCGGAGCAGCTTCTCATTGTTCTTCCCAAACTCCGCATTGTGCAGGTCTGATATGTGAGCGATAGTAAATCCGGCAAACGCTTCTGGAAGCTCATTGGACCGGACCGTAACGCAGCTTCTCTGAACAGAAGTATTTCCCCACACGACCCACATGGCCATGGCAGTTAACAGTATCAAACAAACAAAAACGAACTTTTTCTTTTTGTTTTTGGTATTTAACAGCATATTTCACCTCTAAAAGTGTCATCCCGGGTCAGAAGAGCGGCATCCATCACACCGGATTTATGAGTGCCCCTCCTCTTTTCATCAAACATAATACAAACAATTAGCATGTAATCAACGCTAATTGTATTGAAATTATATCAACTTTAAGGTATAATGTCCAGCAAGTCATCTGCATGATCTTTCACGCAACGCTCAGAACCCTTTACAAAAGAAGTTGATCCTTCATAACAATGCATGAGGAATTGTACAGAGCAGGCCAAGTCTGCAGAACAATCAACGCAAAGTGAGGAGATATAAATGGAACCCAAGCATCAAGAACAACACGAAAATATAGTTACAGGTTTGATTGGCGCCTTTCTCGGTTCCTTAATCGGGGTTGCCTGTATTGTGGCCATTGGCCAATTGGGCTATGTGGCGTCCGTCAGCGGTGTGGTTATGGGCGTTTGTACGATCAAAGGGTACTCTCTGCTGGGAGGAAAAACAAGCAGGAAGGGTGTTATAATTGCCGCTATCCTTATCATCGCCATGACCTATTTTGGATATCAACTTGACTATGCAGTAAGTGTGGCGCGTGTGTTTGAGGTGGATGTATTTACCGCTTTTCAGGCCATAGGCGACATGTTGGCAAAAGAATACATAGATAAGACATCGTATTGGATCGATCTGGCCATGTTGTATCTGTTTACTATACTGGGCGCTACATCTTCGCTGTGGACGGCGTTTCGCCAAAGCAGATCCCGCAGAACTGCACCAGAAACGGCTCAGCCGTACGAGGATGAATAACCCCCTTTTGATTATAAGCTGATACCTGGCTATCCCAACCTTTGGACTCTATGTTCAAAGGTTGGGATACGCCTGCTCTATTTCAAATAAGCTATCCCCGCCTTAGCGAGCGCCGCCTTTGAATGAACTGGAGGTATACAATGAGCATCAATACCCGAGTTCCGCCTCCCTTTTCTGTGCAGTACAAGGAAACAATGTCAACGGTGGAGGAAACCACATCTGGCCGTGTATGGGTTGTCCTCGCGGCCTCATTACGCTTTGCAGCAGTCTGACAATATGACAGGCTGTCGCAAGGCGTTTTTGTTATACAAAAAATTACAATTTTAGCTCTGACTGTACCGTCATTCCATCCGGCAACGAGCCTATAGCTAATATCCTTCCGCGTATCCCGTCAGTCCTTTGTCAGAAAGGAGCCTTGTCATGAATCGACGATTTATCCTGGTGATATTGGCTTTGTGCTGCAGCTTGATGCTTTACGGCTGCGCCAACCATTCCAAGGATGCCCAATGGGGAGCCGTGTGTACAGTCTACCTGGACAACCTCCCGAAGGAATATAATCTTCTGCCGCTGGAACTTCGCGAGAAAACCACCATTACCTTTAGCATTTCCAATATTTCCCTTGACAGGGTGTATCGCATTGCACTAACGGAGAAAAACGGCTACCGCCAAGAAGTTGATATGCTGCCAGGGAACTATTCAGTCAGTGAGGTCTATGTCTCAAACCATTCCATCATGCCGTTAAGTGCTGCTGCACAAGCAGAAAATATTTTGCTGGAGCAGAATCACGAAACACATCTGGCCGTTTCTCTGGCAGATCCATCGGCTCTTGCTCAGACAATCCAGTTGAACACCCCCACCCCGGAAATTTTACAGGCAGCGCCTTATTCTCGTCAGGTACAATATGCCGGTACAGTCCTGAACCTGAACAGCATCCCCCAGGTCATGAGTTTTCCTGATATCCAGGATAAGAGACTCTCTTCCAGAGAAACCTATGAAATCCCATCTTCCAGTCACAGCGGAGTCTGTCTGATTGTGAAAAATACCACCACCAGTATAATTTCTCTTAATGAAGCAACCTTTGTGGGCGTGAAATTCACCAACAACAACGCAGTTTTCCCAGGCGGGCTCACCATAGGGAGCGCGCTGAAGGATGTTGCCAACGCAAGAAGCGGACTATTGGGGACTCCCAGCTACTGTACAGGCTCTCCACTGATTGGGTTCAGCCTGAATCGCAGCGCTCTTGTATATCTGGATCACGCCTCAGGCGACCGGCTTTCCCTGACTATTGATTCCAGCAGCAGCGTTGTTACTTCCATCTCTTACGAGTTTGATGTCTATCAATAGGTGAGGAATGACATATGGAGCACTTACTTCCCATCATAAAAGTCAATGCCTGTGCGCTACTCGCGCTTCCCTTATTGGCCATTTCGATTCTAACGAAATTGTTGCAAAAGGCTCTGGAAAAAGTAATGGTTTTCCTGGGCGTTGGAACTGCACTTTTAGCGCTTGGAATCCTACACGCCATCTTCGATAACCCCGGAGGTTTTTTTGAGGGCGTAGGCCTGTTTATTGCGCTGATGATTCTGGGTGGTGCAATTATCTCAACCGTGGTCATGGTTCTGTTTTTCTTTGGTGGCATTGCTGCGGCTGCCGTTACCGCCGTGGTTACCATCTGCATAGGGCTGCTTGATGCGGTATTTTATCTGTGTCACCGGGGATATTCCAGACTGTACGACATCTGTAAAGGCGACTTTCAGCGCATTGAGACTGCCGAGTCTGGTAGGAATATGCGATTTACCTGTGTTTTTTGGTATCTGTTGACCGGCTTAAACAAGCTTATTGTATTTCTGTTTTCACTGGCCTTTCCAATTTCTGTTTTATGTGCAGTCGGTTTTCTCTGCTATGTGACTCTCCGTATAAGTTATGCAGTGTCCACTAATTTCGGCATAGGGATCCTTCACTATTTACAGCTGTTTTCCGGTTTGGATGTGGTTTTTTCCGTACTGTATGTTCTTGTCGTAGTTTTCTCTGCAATAGTGGTTCTCATTTCGCTCGGCATCGAATGGGGTGAGTGGGGGCAAATATTAAAGCTTTCCACCCAGGATCATCAAAGCTACTGGGCTGCTATAGCAGAGCGTACCCGAAATCTGAATGAGACAGCCCCGCTTGAACGCACCTTTGCCGCAGGCCGCGCCACCCAAGTCTGCCGTCAGTCCATGGAAATGCTGCACGGATTATTCGAAAATCTGGAAACACTCCATCAGCAGGTAGATGCTGCAATCCATGTTAAGCAGGACTCCTCTTTGATCTATGAATTCACATCCTACATAGAATTGCTTTCTCAAATTTGTAAACAGTTGGATCATTTTGTTGGACAAATCCCATGTGACCATTTTGAACACAAGCTAGTCCCACTCATCGACACCGCAAAGAAAAAAGAAAAAACGCTGGAAAGAGAAGTTTTTTCCATCCTGCATCACTACGCCTGTACAGCCGGAAAACAACAGGGAGCAATCAACTTTTTTGCCGGGTGCGATTCGATAGAAGCTGTCCGCAAACGATACCGTTCCCTATGCAAAGTCTACCATCCGGATGTTGGCGGCCACGAGGAAACCTTTCAGCAACTGCAAGCTCAATATGAAATACACACCCAAGCTGACCATGTGCCCCCTGTGGACAGCCATGTCAAAAACTGCTGCGATCGGTAAGCTCTGCAATTACACTCCCGTTTGCGCCAATGCTATGAGACTTTGACTATTAACAACACTTTGAAGGCTTTAATTTTACAAACTTTTGGAACGACGGAGAGTATGCCAGACAGGGGTATGTCAGTGATCCTCCATCTGATGAGCTGATTTCCAGCGTGGAAAAGGAACTGGGCTATAAGCTACCTGCCTCGTATATCTGGCTGATGAAGCAACACAATGGCGGTATACCCGTCAATACCTGCTTTCCAACCAATGAGCCAACAAGCTGGGCAGCGGATCATGTACCTATCACCGGCATTTTTGGCATCGGACGGGAAAAGATTTACTCCCTTTGTGGGGCACTGGGCAGTCGATTCATGATCGACGAGTGGAACTATCCAGCCATCGGTGTTGCCATCTGTGACTGCCCCAGCGCAGGGCACGATATGATTTTCTTGGATTATCGGGCCTGTGGTCCACATGGAGAACCTGCGGTTGTCCATGTGGATCGGGAGAATGACTATAAGATTACCCACTTGGCAGACAGTTTTGAGTTGTTCATCTGCGGTTTAAAACACGAGTCTCTCTATGAATCAGACGAGGATGATACTGATTCTAGTGTTGATAATAATTACTCCAGCGATAGTGCGGGTGCTCACATCAACAACGGCGAGGATGAGAATGCAGATTCCCTCAAAGACTCTTTTTCCGGTTTTGTTCTCCTCTCCAAGGGAAGGTGGCACAAGCAGCAGTTCATCCGGGACATGAAAGAAAAGTGGGATATCTGTGTAAAAGAAGATGATGATAAGATCGACGATGCCGCAGTGTTTGAAGTGGACGGCATGATTGCCATAGCCAGTCTGATGACTGATCCGATTCCCCACGTTGAAGTTGAAGAGCATGCGGAAAACAACTATATGTGGCCTCGTGCGGTAAAGGCGGCCAGAAAGCACCGCGCCCATATCATGGTGGCCGTTCTTGGTAGAAAAGAGAATGCCTTGGAGATGGGCAAGCTTTACACCAAATTGATGGCCGCTTGTTGCCGTCAGAAATACGCCTCCGGCATCTATACCAGTGGCGTGGTGTTTGAGCCCCAGTTCTATGAAGATTTCGCCGATATGATGAAGGAGGACAAGCTGCCCATCTTCAACTGGATCTGGTTTGGGATGTACCGGAGTGAAAAGGGCATGAACGCCTACACCTATGGTCTGGATTTATTTGACAAAGAAGAAATGGAAGTTTTGGACGTAGATGCCACCCCCCAGGATCTGCGAGATTTTCTGGCAAGTCTCTCCAATTATGTGCTGGAAAACGACGTGAAACTTCGTGATGGAGAAACCATCGCATTCTCAGCCACTGGCAAGCACACCATTATCCGTAGCCCAAGTGTCTCTTTGCCGAAGGATCAGATGACTCTGAAGATTTCGTAGGGTTCGTTTGGCGGTGCACCGGATCGTACTAGCGAGAATGACCATAACAGTGAATAGAGAAAAAATGAGGTCTAGATTCTGGAAACAATAGAGGTCAGCAAGAACGAGAGCCGCAAAAATTCCACAACAAAACATCGGTACTTCATATCTTTATTCCCGCTCATATGAATTCTTCAATATCAGGCATAGGTTCTTGGTTTTTTATTCCATAAGCCCTAATAGTGTCAATTTCTATGCTTCTAGATTGCTTTTTCTACAAAATTGTTGTATAGTAATTTTAGTTAGTTAAGGCTAACCTGTATTGCAATATCTGGAGGTAGTTATGGGAGTTTTTAAGGCTATTTTCAAAAACACACGCAAGCCGGAAGGCATGTTGGGAAAGTGGATGGTCAGCAGCATGAACCATGCCCATGCTGCCGTTGCAGATTGGGGGATGGATCACGTGTCTGCATTACACCCCACTATGATTGCAGAACTAGGCTGCGGTGGCGGGCGAAATGCCAGGGAGCTTCTTCGGCGGTTCCCCGAGGCAAATCTGACTGCTCTGGATTACTCTGAAATTTCTGTACAAAAGGCAAAACGGGTAAATCAGTACGAGATTCAGAGCGGCCGCTGCCGTGTGTTGCAAGGAGATGTATCCCAATTGCCGTTTGGGTCCGAAGAGTTTGATCTGGTAACTGCTTTTGAAACTGTCTACTTCTGGCCGGGCCCCACAGACAGTTTTTGCGAAGTCTATCGAATTTTGAAACCAGGTGGAGTTTTTTTAATTGTAAATGAGTCAGATGGCATGAGCCTCTCTGACAATATGTGGTTGTCAGCTATCGATGGTCTCCGCATTTTCAACAAGACACAACTGTCTATATTTTTAAATGAAGCCGAATTTTCCAGCATCACAGTTGACCATGATGCGGCCAAACACAGACTTTGTATTTTGGCGGTGCGAGGAACATAAGCTTGTCATGAGTACCATCAAAGGCTAGCTGAACGTACATACAGATGAGTTCTTCTTAGGAAAAATCGAGGACTTGTTGTAAACAGTTGCGATTTTATTTTTTAGAAGATGAATGAAAGACACCCCCTATAACCCCGTAAAAGATTTTGCCCAAAACACCTGCAGAACTAAAAAGCAAGTGATTGAATCAAGTTTTCAATCACTTGCTTTTTTATGTACGGAAACTCATCTTTGCCTATGCAGCAAAGCATCAGACGCATCCATTGTTTTCATCGTTATTGCCACCATTCCCGGTAATAAACTCTCCGACTTCAACACCTTCTTCAATAACAGCAAAACCTTCTTCCGTTTGGTGCATTTTATATCCATATGTTGTCGTTTGTCCATTGTAGGTATAGCGGTAGCCAACTATATATATGAGCGGATCATCGGTCACAAAGCCATGGGAAGTCAAATCTATGCTATATTCTGAGATGTCTTTTTCTTCAACCATCCCCTCAAATAACGCATCTGCAAACTTTTTTGCTTCCAAACTGGTATCATATATGACTTGCGCCACACTGTTGTCCGGCTGGTTCGCTTGGAAAATGCAGCCTGTTAGTGTGAGTGCTGACATAACAGCCAGTGTGATAGTGCCTTTTTTCATCTTGAACACTCCTTTTGCAGAACGTAAATACTGGATTACTGTTTTCAACCCCTATCGCAAACAGCGAATCGGCGCCATCCGGTTTGAGAGGAACTGCGCGCACAGGCCTGTAAAAACTCCGGCGATGATGCCGGATGCCATCAAGATGGGAAGATAACAAATCAAAGAGGGGGTTCCTGTAATCCAGATAGCGACACAAATCTGCCCAGTGTTATGCGCCATGGCCCCGACCACACTGCATACCCAGAGCTGCCGCTGAGTCACCAGCTTCCGAAAAAGCAACATAACGCCATAGCATGAGACGCCTCCTCCCAGACTGTAAAACAGTGTCACAGGCTGCCCCGAGAGTACACTGCCAAGAAAAATGCGGCAAAGCAGGATACAGAGTGTATCCACCGGCCCCAGGAAAAACATGGCGTAGACCGTCACAATATTGGCTAGGCCCGGCTTGACCCCCGGGACAGGGAGTGGCGCCGGAATCTGAGCTTCCACCAGAAAGATGGTCAATGCAATCGCAGTCAACATAGCGATTCGGGTCAATCGCCTCGGTTTCATAGCATAATTACCTCACTTTGTTACGCTGTCGATGTCCAAGGATTGCTCTGCAGTTTCTTCAATTTGAATGACCAACTTGTTGGGCAGGCAAACGATTGGAGTCACCCCATTGCCAATCCAGCCTTGATGGACACAGGACTTATCCGGGCAGTCTGCGTCCGAAACACAAATACGCCCCGGATCTACGGTAATCAGGTTTCGGCCATAAACTCCTTCCACAGAAAAGCTGTATGCAGCTGAGACCGTGGAAAGGTCGATGCTCTCTATGCACACCCCATCCAGATAAAGATTTGCTACCGTATCTGTTGTCTTCTCGGTGAGAAGCATCCAGCTTGCAGTCACCGAAAGAAGGAGGACTGTAAGAAAGGCAAGCATCCAAGTTCGTGTTTTCAATATCATTCAATCACCGAAAAGGTACGGTATTCGTTTCCATCAGCCAGCGAAAAGCTGTCCTTCAATCCAGCTGTAATGGCTACGCTGCCATCCTCTAGAACAAAGATAGCATCAAAATCCTGGTGCTGTCGCCAGTGCTCCGCAGCCTTGTCCAACCCCATCACAAACAGAGCTGTTGAAAGTGCATCACAAGTAGCTCCACTCTCACCAATGATCGTGACGGAAACCAGGCCACTGTGAGCCGGAGCGCCGGTGACGGGATCGATGATATGCCAGTAAACCTGGCCGTCTGTTCCGACAAAATAGCGCTCATATCCTCCGGAAGTGATAGCCGCTTTGTCCCGGATCTCCAAAACACCCAGGTACCCATCGTTTTCTGGAGCCTGCACAGCGACTCGCCAGGCCCTCCCATCGGGCTTACTACCAATTACCTGAACATTCCCGCCCAGGTTCAAAAGAGCGGAAGTTACGCCATTTTCCCGCAGTAGTTCTGCCACTTGGTCGCCGGCATAGCCCTTTGCCACGCTGCCCAGATCAAGTTCCATCCCATCAGGGATGACCGCCGTTCCATTGTTCAGAGAAATTTCTCGGTAATCCACACGGGCAAGCAGCTCGGAAAGCGTATCGCTGTCTGGAATCTGATAGCTTCCTGTGGTAAACCCCCATGCCCGCAAGACAGGATAAATAGAAATATCCAGTGAACCGTGTGTTCTGGTGCACATTTCCAGCGCCTGTTGCATCAGTTCCTCCGTATCGGCCGAGAGCGCTGCCTCTCCATTCTGGTTCAGAGTATGGATCTCACTGTTTTTGTCGGTGACAGAAAGCAGTGATTCCAGTTCCAATATCCGCTGCTCGGCATCATACATCAGCGCATCATTCCCGCCATAAGCAGTCATTTCCATAAAGGTATCCATAGCAAATACGGATATGCTGTTTGGCGCTCCGTTATCACTTTGGGATGGCCCCGCCGGGACGGATTCGTGCCAGGAGCAGCCGGTGAGCAGCATCGCTGCTATCAGGAGTCCTATGTATCGTTTCATAGTTGGAATACCCTTGCTCTCGTTAGTTTTTTGCACTGTTCAACGCCGCTCTGACCGCTTCAATGATACCCCCAGAACTGAAGGTTGCTCCGCTTACGGTATCCACATTGGCACTTTGAGCGGAGAGAATTCGGTTGATGACAGTCTTTCCATCCGACCAATAAGGCTCATCGTCGGAAAAAGACACCACACTGATCCCGATGATCTTATCGTTTTCAATAGACACGCTGACGGTGATCGTTCCTCCGAATCCTTCTCCGGAACCCGTGAATTTTCCATTCTGATATTGATACACGATGGAGGGTTGTGGAGTAGAAGCAGGCTGCGCTGGCTCTGCAGTTGCTGCAGGTTTTGGATTTTCCGCAATCGCCACAGATTTCTCCTTTTCCGTCGAAGGCGCTGTCTGCGGCTTATTTGAGGGCACTGATGGCGCAGCAGCAGGTTTGGATGCTTCTGCTGCGTTGGCGGTGACTGCCGTGGAAGAAGGAGGCGCGGACGGGCTCTCTGGGAAAATTTCCGGTTTGGCGCCACCTGCCTCCGGAGTACCCAGGGCGGGTGCTTCAGCAGAAGTCAACTGTGGCTGTGCTGCATCCGCCGCTTCTGCCCCGGCAGATGTAGCTGCATCCTGTTCCGGGGTTTCCAGAGAAATCTCTGTTTCCTCAACAGAAACCGGCTCCGTGGTATCCAGTGATTTGGATTCCTGCGCCAGACTCTGGTCATAATCTCCGGCAGTGACCATAGATGCCTGTAAAAAGGGCCCAACTGCTCCACAGGAGATCAACAGCATTGTAAAGATTGCAGCCATAGCAGGCACACGCCGCACCCGCACCGGCTGATTTCTAAGGGATTTCTGGATACGCATGGTACCATAGGTCAAAAAGACCACACTGTATGCTATCACGGTCAAAAGATAATTGCCGTTGCCTTTTTGTGCGCCCGGAATCGTCAAGAGAAGCACATGAATGTAGACCAGTGCATAAAAAATATAGGCCAGCCGTTGAAGCTTCTTCCAGCTGCTTCCCTTCATCTTTCTGTGTACGCATTTGAACGAGGTGATAAACAGAGGCATCATAATACACAGCATCGCCAGAGAGCAGACGGATGCAAGCAACTGATTCATTGGAAGCCGCTCCGGCCGGGTGAGCAGCATCAAGAAATAGGTCTTACCGTAAGTAATATTGTGTCCTAGTGTCAGAATGGACGCAATGATGGACAGCTCCCCCCGGATCGGCATGATGCCCCGCATCCATCTGGAGCCACGAGGAACGGCGCCGGCATACATCACAGCGACAAACAGCGCAGTGGAAAAGGCGCTTCTGGCAAAGATGGGCCAGACCCATGTCTGCACCCACTCAGGGAATACATCGGATACCCCAGTGAGCCCACAGACCACGACCGAAGCAGAGAGTGCCGCCGCAATCAGGTAACAGACTACAGCATGCTTTTTCAAAAAGCCCTTCCCCACAGCGATCAACACAGCTGTCAGAGCCAGAGAAATCAAAAAAATCATATTGAATACCTCAACAAAAGAAAATCAAACGATACACATCATAGTATTGGAAGGCCCGTACGGTGTTTCCACCATACGGGCCTTGCCGTTTAGAGGATCAGAAGTTTAATTTTGAGGTCAAGAAGTGGCTTCCGTTCTCATGGTATCAGCCACTTCCGCAGTTGCCTGAAAAACAATTGCAGGATGATTGTCGCTGGTAATGATGCCAGTGTACTCCGTTCCCACAACAGCATCGGGAATTTCCACATTCAAGTCGGTGAGGCCCAAATTCTCCAGCAATTTGACGGTATTTTTTCCCGCCCCGGAGGAAAGCGTTAGTTTGGGGTTTTCCAGCTTGCTCAGCTCCACAGCACTGTCATGCGCATCTTTTAATGTCAGGATCAGCTTGCCTCCAGTCAAGGATGCGGCGGCATAAATCTTATCCGGAATGGTCATGCTGAACGACAGCTCCGGATAACCTGTTGCAGTCACCGTGACAGCGTAACCGGAGTCAGTACTCTGCGGCTTGATCTGGAAAGGCTTGGCAGAGACATCGATCAGGCCGGTCTTACCGTCGATGATAGGGACCGCCCCGCGCCCTCTGGCTCCGTATGCCGTCCCATCCACAGACACGGAAGTGATGTTGCGAAGGTAGTTGGAAAGAGCCTCCTCAGATACATCAGAAGCCGCCTTCAACTTTTGCGTTTGGCTGTCATATTCCGCAACCGCGCTATCAGAAGCAAGGGTGAACGAAGTGGCCACACTGGCGTATACCTTGTTGCGATCCGCTGCAGTCAGCGTGTAGTTCCCGGGTTTTGGCGCAATACCGCTCCAGGTCAAGGTGCTTCCATCACAACTGAACCCCTCTAACAGGTCCCCGGCAGCTGTGGCAACGGTATATTCTGCAGTAAAGTCATCCGGGAAGCCGCTCATCGTAACCGTAGTGGTTCCGGAATTTGCCACAGCACCAGCCACCTCAAAAGTATTGGCGAACTTCACAGGAACATACAAACTCTCGCTCAGTGTCAAATCGAACTGCCCCTGATCAGTGAAATAGGTCACGCCGGTAATAGTTTTTCCCATGATGCTCTTGTAATGGTCCGCGCTGGTAACACAGCCATGTACTTCTGTCTTGAATCCGGTGCAAAAGGCCAGCTGTGTATAGCGCCAGATGTTCTCCAGGTGCCGCAGTCCATAGTCAGCACCCTCCTTGGTACGGAGCACAACACCATAGATGACCGGCTTCTTTTCGTCCAATCCTGTGTTCATCAGATTCAGTTGATAGTCTCCGTATCTGCTGTTGGTGCTCAGCGTTCCAACAGCCTCTGGGATCAAGTCGGTCGCCATCCCCTGGATCTTACCAAAAGACAATGTCCCGTCAACTCCCACGGTCATGACCTTATAGAACGCAGGAATCTCGCTTAACTCATAGTAGGAGTAGCTTGGGCTTTCAAACAAGGCATCTTTGCCAGTGTAAGAAACAGCAGAGGACTGTCCCCGGCTGATCACTGTGATGGAGACACTGTCACTGTCTGTCACTTTTTTGTAGTTGGACAGATCTACCTCTTTTGCCATCATGACAGGGAATGTGATGCCGGTAATATCCGTACCGTCCGCATTGACATGGTAGGAGCCGCCGGACATCATGCCGCCGTTTCGGGTCTTATTCTTCGTAGCAGAGGAAACGGCATCCACCTTGACCTGGTTTCCGCTGAGTTCCGCTGCATAGAAAGCGTCATACGGAATGTTCATGAGCACATATTTGTATTCGGCGGTCTTCTCAGCAGGAGCCGTCTTGCCCATGCGGTCGTAGTCCGTATTTGCGAAGGTTACATCATGGCCGCCGAGGAACAATGCCCCGCTGCCGGCGCATGTTTTGGTGATGGTATTCCCACTGCTGCTGGTAGTGTCCGAGATCTCACCCAGCACGCGGCCACAGATCACGCGGTAGCCCGCGAAGTCATTCCCGTCAGCGCTGTGCGTATTCCCGGAGAAGTTACTGGATACAGCAGAGTCGGTCGCCATTGTCTTCTTATAGAATGTGTAGCCATCGAAGATGTAAATATCATCTCCACCATACACACCGTCATTGCTGGAAGCAAAGGTACAGCCGGTCACCGTCAGCTTTGTGGTTCCTGCTGCCGCCACAGCACCGCCGTATGCAGCTTTGTTACCGCTGAAGGTGCAGCCTTGCAGCGTGACATTGGCATTATAGCCGTATATGGCACCGCCTCGGCCGGTAGCGCCCCTATTGACAGCGTTATTTTCGAATTTACAGTTTACAGCTGTAATTGTGGGAGACGCTCCCTTGTGGGGCTCCGCGTAAATAGCAGCGCCTCCGTTGCCGGCGCTGGTATTCCCTGCGGCGCAATTCTTAAAAGTAACACCGCTCAAGGTAACACCTGCACCCGTTTCCACATACATGGCTCCGCCCAGTTTGGTGCCAAAGGAGGCTCCATCAATCGTGAGATTTTTGAGCTGGATCCCTGTTGCGGTAGTTACATCAAAGCAGAATGTGGCTTCCACTTCCGAAGTAGAAATGATGGCACCGCTCTTATCCGTGGTGTTCTTTGTAACCTTGCCGCCCTTGTAGGCAGAAATGGACTTCCCGTTTCCGTCGATGGTCACAGCCTTGTTGATAGTGGCAGTCGCGGCGGAAACAGCATCCACCTGTCCAGCATCGGTGATATCCTTTGCCAGTCTGATGGTATCTCCATCCTTCGCCTGTGCCAACGCCTGAGTAAACTCTTTCCAGGACACTACGCTGTACGTCTGCGCATGGTCTTGGGAGCCGGTAGCCCCTTTCAGCGCGTTCTCAATGGCGGAGAGGATGCCATAGGAGGAATATGTAGCACCAGAAACCGCATCCACTTTGGTAGACTGCTTTGAAATGACGGAATCGACTATGCGCTTAGCCCGGTTAAAATAGGAGGACGTATCTCCATGACTCATGACGTCGATCTTGGTAATTATTCCATTGGAATCCACCGCGACCTGCACAGTTGTGGTACCACTGTATCCACGAGCACTTCCAATGTAGGTGCCGGTTGTTACCTTACTGATCTCAGTGCCGGCGGGTCTGTCTGTATTTATGCCGCCGTGACCTCCGCCTCCGGTAGCTCCGGTTTTGGAGGTATCTTTGCCACCCTGTGCCTGGGAAATACAGGCGTTGACCGCAGTCAGCAAACCTTTGGAGGACAACGTCGCGCCAGAGATTGTATCTACACCGTCGGCACTCTGCTTTTTCACTACTGTGTCCAGCAGTTTTTTGGCTCTGTTCATGTACCCGCCGGTATCGCTGTGGCTTAAAATTTCCAGCTCGGTGATGTTGCCGCCGGATACCGTCATCTGTACCTTAACCGTACCGCCGTAACCGGCACCCGTTCCAGTGTAAACGCCATCCTTAAGCCCATTGGCAGAGGAACGGCTCCCAGCCTGCAGTGAAGATTTCGCACGATAGAGGACCGTGACACCTTCAGCGCGGGTCAATTGCTTTTCCGGCAGGAGCCTTCTGTCATCAGAACCCTGCACATATCCGGCATCTACCATGGCCGCCATCGGTCCACGTGCATAGTCTGCAATGGTATCCTGATCTGCAAAGGCATTCAGCGCACTGGTGTCGGATGTATTCAGCTTCAAATAGCGAGAGAGCATGGTAAACGCCTGTTGGCGGGAAATCGGCGCATCGGGGGACATCGTCGTAGCAGATGTCCCGCTCACAAATCCGGCAGCCAGTGCCTTGGCCAGTTCTCGGTAATACCAGTCGGACGTGGAGACATCTGTGTAATTGGCAATCGCGGCACTTTCCTCTGTCAGTCCGACGAGTCGGTTCATGACTGTGGCGAACTGCGCACGAGTCATCATGGCATTTGGCATGTAGTGTCCTCTGCCGTCACCTGCAAGATAGCCATTGTCAGCAAAGCTTTGGAGCGCTTCTTCCGCCCAATGCCCCCTGATGTCGCTTTCCAGAGCGAAAGCTCTGGGCAAGGTGGTAAGCAGCATCATACCAGCCACGAAAATGCCAAGTGATCTTCTGGCGAGTTGCTTCATTGGTTTCTCCTTTCGTAAAATGGATTAAAATATATAACAGTCTGTCCTTTCATCAAACTATTATCACAAAGAATCGTAACACGCCTCTAAGTTAGTTGCAGCTAACTTCTTTTTATAAAAAAGCAGGAACCCGTTACACACTGTGGGGAACTGTTCCTGTACTGTACCTGCCTCCCGCAAAAGGAGGGCCGAAACGGAATATTGCTCCTGCACGCAACCACTGTATGCCATGGTGTAAGCAGAAAGGCGAGTCTCATCCTCCCTCTTCCGCTGTTAGCAAGAGTTCTATAATTAGCTATAGCTAACTATAGAACTACATAAATGCCGTTCATGACGGCAACAAAAACAACAGTGATATCCAACTGTATTTTGTGTAGAATATCATGGCAGACCTACTTTGTCAAGGCTAAGAGATGCTTATTTGATATCATTCTGATTTTGGAGCTCCGCGCATCAATTGCAGTCATAATCCGTGTAAGGCTTCCCTATTCAAAAAGTATGTACAATATCTTGTATTAATCGAGCTGGATAAAGTATGATAAACTTACCAACAAGAAACGGAAAGGAAATAGAGACAATGGATATAAACGCTTACTGGAACGCGGCACTTTTGCAGCAGCCAGAAAAAATGCAAACATTCTTTCATGAAGACGCTTTTATTAACTGGCATAATACAAATGAGCATTTTACTGTCAATGAATTTATCAAAGCAAACTGCGAATATCCAGGAAATTGGGCAGGGGATATTGAACAGCTTGAAGAAATCGGTGATTTAATCATTACGGTTGTTCATGTATATTCACGCAACAGAGAAAGCTCCTTCCATGTAACATCTTTTATTAAAATACGGGACAAAAAAATTACTTCTATTGACGAGTACTGGGGAGATGACGGAACGGCTCCACAATGGAGATTGAACAAGCATATCGGAACACCTATACGATGACCTTGATTTTGTACCCACTCCAATAATGTCCCTTCCCTCTCTACGAGAGGAATAAGAAGGGATTTGAAATGTCAGATCCCTGCTTTTGAAATACGGCTGCACACCGGAGAACCCCAATCTTTGCGTGGTTCACTTGGTTCATCATCAAATAATTAATGTACGGAATTTTGCTTTTTCTAAGTCCGCTTTCCGCCGGGATCGACCTGGGAGTGTGGAAGAAATCCATTTGGATCCTGCTGTTTGATTTTGTCATGCTGTATGTGGCGGCCACGCTCTGCGGATTTTTGACTGCCCTCATTGCCACCCTCACCTTGATGAATTTCTTCGGACCCAGCGTTGCCTTGCCCGCTCTGGGTGCTGCCCTACAAAACACCTTTGCTGCGGGCAACCGGGTGTTGGATCTTCTGGAGGAACAACCGGTGGCGGAAGACGTCCACGGCTATACGCCGGTGGCCGAACCGGGCGACTCCCTGTCTGGTGGAGAACGGCAGCGATTGGGGCTTGTCCGAGCTTTTTACACCAGGCACCGCTGCTGGATGAGCCCACCAGCAATCTTGACAGTTTGAACAAAGCTGTCATTTTGCGTTCCCTCCAACAGGTGCAGGGTGAGCAAACCCTTGCACTGGTATCTCAGTGGCAGTCTACGATGGGAATTGTGGAGCTGCTTTATCCTGTGGAGCAGAGCCGTATGAGTTGAACAAATTGCCCTTTCTGCAAGGGCAATTTGTTTTAAACATTTATTAGCCACAGCTAACCCCAGAAAAATACAAGAAGGATCCCCGCCATCAAATCCACCGATTATAAGTGGGAACCGGAAAACGAGTCGCTGCACAAATGATCCGGCTCTTCTGTAAAAAGTTGCATCGCCAGATTGATTTATGTCCGGACTGCCAGGAAGTTTTGTCCTACGCCATGGACCGTTCTGACCTCTGCCCGTTGATAGAGCGCAAAACCTTCTGCTCGAGCTGTAAAATAGCTGCTATCGACCGGAGATAGGGGAAAAATCCGGGATATTATGTGCTTTTCAGGCCCCAAGATGCTTCTTTATCATGCATGACCTGGAAAACAAAATCCGCGTGATGGTCGCTGTTACCCTCCTCTGCTGTAGGGTGAAAAGCTATGTACTCAAGGAGGATCCGGTAAAATGAAAAAGCCTTGAATATTCTTTGGATAACCACCTTTGTTTTGACGTTTTTAATGCCCATTACCGGTGTTCATATTCACAAATTTGCACCGGTGCTGTTTCTTCTACTCTGTCTGGTACATACCGGTTTGCACTAGAAAAAGATGGCAGCGCGAAGAGTCGCCGTCCTTGGATTGGTTTTTACATCATTTTTGACAGGCCTGTTTGGGCTGATTTTTGAAGAAATTTCAATCATCCTTGCGCTACATAAAATGATTTCCATTGTAGTAGTTTTCTTCCTGGCGATTTATGTTTTTGTATTTAGTAGTATGATTTTCCCAAAGAGCAGAGAAAACGCCAAACAACCAGCGAAAAGAATCTTTTGAGCAGGTTTATTGTAAGCAAGACTAAAACCATCCATTCCACCCTTGACAAACCCAATGAGGTGAGGTATCATTTGTTTATCGAGGTTAGATATGGCTAACCTATTTTTTATAAATTTAAGTTTCCTTTTGCTAACCGCAGTTTGTTCTTCACCACGCAATTACTGGAACTTGGCATCCCTGTGGTGGTGCCTTGGCTATCTACTGGCGCCTGCTACACTGCTGGCTTCTCGGTTCATCAAATTGATACCCTGGTTGCCACTGGCACATTGGGCACATGCTTTAGCCCTGGCTTGATCGCCGTGATCGTTTTTGCTGCGATGCTCACTT
The DNA here is from genome assembly GCF_014288125.1 of Pseudoflavonifractor hominis. NCBI lineage: Bacteria > Bacillati > Bacillota > Clostridia > Eubacteriales > Oscillospiraceae > Pseudoflavonifractor > Pseudoflavonifractor hominis. The sequence continues at coordinate 28,045 of NZ_JACOPR010000003.1, forward strand.
ATCTTTGCCTGAAGGCTGATAAAGATCGAAAGCGTGAATACGCACTTTGTGGAGCGAAAGGCTGATGATCGACTATCTCGTCGTTATGATTCTCGTGGCCATCGTGCAGCTGCGGCGAGCATCGTTCATAGAATCTATTCCTTGGATTGCGACTTTTCCCTCAGAAAAGCCGCGATCCTTTTTCAATATTGAACAGATGTCATTCTTTTAAGTAAATATACGCGATCTATGGAATCGGCAAAAATTGGACAACCATATTGATAACCATCTGGAATACGGTTTCTGTATCAAGCAGTTAGATATTGCTAATCTCCGTTTTTGAACATAGGTTAGCATTCGCCAGTCTTTTGGGTTCCATTTTTGTTTCTCCCATATCATGCAAAGGACTGCCAGCCTGCCCCATGCTTTTCTGTTTTCTCTACAGGTTCTGTCTCCATTAAGGCACTATCGGAAGCATGTCTTGTCTATACAGATGACAAAACCGGTATTCACTATTTAGAAACAGGTGTTAGATATGTTTATTGAGTATTTGCGAAGTGACACCCCCGTATACACGCAATGGATCAATGTCATGCCAGGCGTGCGTGTCTGCCAGTTTAAATTGGTACAATTATCGAAAAAGAGATTATTGACACGTCAAAAATATGAGTCTTCCGATACATTTGAGGTTTTCTTCTGTCTGGGCGGCCAAATCACCGCCATGCCGGCAGGCACAGAGCCGCAGAAAATTGAAAAGCATCACATTCTCGTTCTTTCCGATATATCTGAACTGCTTTCCTTAAAAATCAGCGAGAATCTGCATGGGATTTTAGTGGCGATTGACCTTTCGTCATTTCAGGAAGGTCCCCCACCTCTCCTTCCGCCCTTAGGGCTAAACATAGATCTGTACCGTCTAAAATCAAATTTAGCTCTGCAGTATGGTTCTGTCGCTCTTTGCAATCGTTGTTGGAGTCAGGCTGTATTCGATTTGCGGGGATACTTACCGGATGACATATTTTGCAGATACTGCGTCTTCAAAGCCATAGAACTGCTATATATTCTTTCTGTAAAGAGTTTTCATATGGAACGTTTGGCAGCAGATCCTGAGAATCAGCAGAATCCTCAGACCATCCTGCATATACGATCATATCTGGAAACACACTTGTCTGAAAAAATTACGATTTCAGACTTGAGCCGCATACTTTCCGTTTCGCCCACCTATCTGAAAACGGAATTCCGCCGCATACACGGAATATCTGTTCATCGCTGTTTAATCGATTTGCGTATGCGGCGAGCTGGCGAGCTGATTCGCTGCACAAACCAGCCAATTTATCGGATTGCTCAGGATGTTGGCTATGAGGGGATGAGCCAGTTCAGTGCAGTGTTTAAGAAATACTACGGAATAACCCCTGGCCAGTTTAAAAAAATGTCGAAAACCGGAACATGATGTCCTTTTAAATAATGACAATATAAGTCAAGGCCGCTATAATTACAAAATACTTAACTGTCTCCCAAATAAAAAGGAGTAATTGCAATGAAACAGCATCGTTTCTGGGCCTGGGGCGCGGTCATCTGCATGATCATGGTCATGGTCACTGGCTACAAAAGGAAATAAAGGAAAGGAAGTATCATAATGAGTGTCTACACAAAACTGGCCTGCTTTGCGGGCGGTGCGTTATTTGGCTCCTTCGGCATCAAATTGCTTTCCAGTAAGGATGCGAAGAAGGCTTATGTCCATGTTGCGGCCGCTGGTCTGCGTATGAAGGACTCGGTCATGGAAACTGCGACTACGGTTCAGGAGAATGCCGCAGATATCCTGGCCTCCGCCAAGGATTTGAATGAGGCTCGCGCAGCCAAGGAAGCAGAGGAAACTGCTGCTTCCAATCTGGAAAGCGAAGAAGCCTGATATCCGCAGAGGGAGCCGCTTGTGGCTCCCTCTTTTCTTGAAGGAGGAGCTTATGAACGCAACGATTTTACACGAAAGCCACGGCCGCATCCGGCTAAGGCTTCGTCAAAAGCAGATGAGCCTTGCTCAAGCTGACCTTTTGGAGGCGTGGCTCCAGGGAAAGTCCTGGGTTCGGCAGGTCACTGTTCACGAGCGCACCTGCTGTGTCATTTTGCATTATGATGGTACGCGTCAAACCGTGTTGGATGAGATCCGGCGCTTTTCCTGGACGGAAGCGGAGCCGACAACCCATTTACCCGCCCACAGCAGCCGAGCGCTCAACCGAGAATTTGAAGAGAAGCTGGTAGGCAAGGTTCTCTGCAAAGCTGCCTGCACGCTGTTTCTCCCATCGCCCCTTCGGATCGCCCGTATCCTTTGGCACATGATTCCTTTTGTACGTCGGGGGGTGCACTGTCTGCTGCGCCGCCGCATCAAGGTGGAGCTATTGGACGCCCTGTCCATCTCCATCTCCGCTTGTCGGAAGGATTTTGGAACTACCGGAATGGTTATGTTCCTGCTGGAAGTGGGTGAGCTGTTGGAGGAATGGACCCGGAAAAAGTCTGTGGCAGATCTGGCTCAGTGCATGTCGCTGAATGTGGATCGAGTCTGGCTGCGCACTTCTCAGGGCGAGGTGCTGGTCCCTGTATCCCAGATTCAACCGGGGGATGCCGTAGTCGTCCGCGCCGGCGGCATCATTCCCGTGGACGGTCTGGTACTGGAGGGGGAGGTCACTGTCAATCAGGCGTCCCTCACCGGGGAACCTATCCCTGTGCCTAAGCGTCCTGGCGGAGCGGTCTATGCCGGAACTGTGGTAGAGGAAGGCGAATGTGTGCTCGAGGTCAAACAGGTCTCCGGGCAAAGCCGCTATGACCAGATCGTTCGCATGATCGAGCAGTCGGAGCAGATGAAGTCAGCGGCCGAAAGCAAGGCTGCTAATCTGGCCGACAAGCTGGTTCCCTATACCTTTGCAGGAAGCCTGCTGAGCTTTGTTCTTACCCGTAATGTGGGCAGAGCTCTTTCGGTGCTGATGGTAGACTTCTCCTGCGCGCTGAAGCTGGCCATGCCCTTGGCCGTCCTATCCGCTATGCGGGAGGCAGGTCGCTCCCATATCACCGTCAAGGGTGGTAAATTCCTGGAGGCAGTAGCCGCTGCTGATACCATTGTATTTGACAAGACCGGCACCCTGACCCATGCTTGCCCCCAGGTGGCACAGGTGATCCCCTTCGGTGGTAAGGATGAACGGGAGATGCTGCGGCTGGCCGCCTGTCTGGAGGAACATTTCCCCCACTCCATGGCCAATGCCGTGGTGGAGGAAGCCAAACGCCGGGGCCTGACCCATGAGGAATATCACTCCAAAGTAGAGTATTTGGTGGCCCACGGCATTGCCAGCACAGTCAACGGTGAGCGGGTTCTCATCGGTAGTGCCCATTTCGTGTTTGAGGACGAGCATTGCCGGATTCCGGAGGGAGAACAGGAATGCTTTGAAGCGCTGTCACCGGAGTATTCCCACCTGTATCTGGCTATGGGCGAACAGCTGGCGGCAGTGATTTGCATCTCTGACCCGCTGCGGGCGGAGGCAAAAGAAGTCCTCGCCACACTCCGTGAGCTGGGAATTTCCAATACGGTTATGCTCACCGGTGACAGCCATCGCACCGCTGCAGCCATTGCCGCTCAGGTTGGTGTGGATGACTTCCGATCCGAGGTACTTCCTGCAGACAAGGCGGACTATGTAGCTCGACTCCGTCAGGAGGGCCATACCGTCCTGATGGTAGGCGACGGTATCAACGACTCGCCGGCTTTGTCCGAGGCAGATGCGGGCATTGCTATCAGCGATGGCGCCGCCATCGCCCGAGAGATTGCAGACATTACCATTGCCGCTGACAGCCTTTGGGAGCTGGTGGAGCTACGTCAGATCGCTATGGCACTCATGGCCCGCATCCACTCCAATTACCGCTTTGTCATCGGCTTTAATGGTACTCTGATCGCTCTGGGCATGGCCGGAATCATTCCTCCCGCCATCTCGGCTATGTTGCATAACATCTCCACTCTGGGCGTTAGCTTGCGGAGCATGAGTGCATTACCGCTCGCCAAAAAGAAACCGCTATAATAATCAAGGAGAGGCAGTCAATAAGATTGTCTCTCCTTTCATTTTATAATTTTGGCTTGTGTTCGCTGAAAGCTTTTGATCCTGTATTTTGTAAACGCCGAAGTGCGAGCATATTGCACGACTAAGCTGGTACAATGGCAGTGCTTATACCAGAACCCAAGACACCCGAGGATGGACATGGGCCCACTCCGTGAATCAACAGTACATTGAGTGCAACATTAACCCCGTTTCCTATCACATTGGCAATCAGAACACTACGCGTATCGCCTACCCCAATCAGAACGCCATGCAGGACAATTGCAGGGCCGGAAAAGCCAAGATTACCAATACTGAAGCGCCACGGCCAGCGCTCCAGCATGCCGTAAAAGCGGAACAGTGCAGATCCATGTAAGAAAAAGAAATGCAGACTCACAGAATCAGGGAAGCCCTTGCACAAGCGGTCAGCGGACAGTCCGGGTTCTGTCCTCACAGACGAGCCGCATAGGCGCTCAATGCAACAGAATAAGATTGGGTCAGATAGAGGATCACCATACGGGGCCGCGAAAAAATACCGACCGCCGCCACTGCTGTGGTCCCCAAAGCGGAGACCATCAACAGATCAGCAGCGGTCAGCAGCATGAGCAGCAACCCTTCAGCCGCTGCCGGCCAGGCCAGTTTCCAGAAAACTTTATGTATGCCCATAGGCGATCAACGCTTCTCCCGCATGAACACCCAATGCGGTGGTGTGGTAGAGAACAATGCCGTCAAATTCTGCCCGTACCTCCTGAAGCAGTTCCCCTGTCAACGATTCCAGACGGCCCAGAATATCTCCCGCGCGGACAACTTGGTTTTCCACCACCACAGGATACCAGAAGCCGTCAGAGCTAGATCTCACATAGTTGGCCTCCACAATTTCCTGCTGCACCCGGTTTTTCTCGCCTCCAGGCAGGATACCCAAGTGTCCCATCAATGCATAGACATCCGCCTTGCATGCGTCCACCTCCGGCTGAGACCATCGCCCCTGGCCTCCCCGTTCAATGAGCAATGCAGGAACGCCTCTCTGTACCGCCCAGCTATACAAACCGTTTCTGGCAGTGGAACGCACTCGATAGTCTACAGAAAGCACCTTTGCCGCCTCCAGTGCTGCCGCATTGACGTCTTTTTCACCGGCTGTCGGGAAAAAGACCAACGGATGGAGGGACTCATTGCAGTCTCCACTGTGCAGATCTGCCAGAAAGTCGGCTGAGGAATAGAGAGCATCCTCCAGAGCAAAGGCCAGCCGTCGGCTAAGACTGCCGTTTCTGTCGCCTGGGAACGCCGCATTGAGATTTACCCCATCCTCAGGGATCACTCGCTTTGCTCCCGCATAAAACCCATAGGGATTTGCCAGAGGCAGCAAAATGACATTCCCCGTCATGGCACCCGGATCCAGCTCCTGGGCCAAAATTCGAAGCGCCTGTACACCCACATACTCACAGCCATGTACCCCAGCGGTCACCACCAATGTCCGGCCGGGATTTTTGCCGCACAAGCAGACGCACTCCAGCGGCTTAGCATCCGGAACCGAAAGCTGCACCCAATTCCTCTGACCGGGTAAAATGGTCTCACCACAAAAAATCATACGGCTACCTCCTCGTCGGCATCAAAGACCACGATGGACTCCAGCAAACGGCGGGCATACTCGTCCCTGGTCTGACTGATCCGGCTGACCGGCATATATTCTGTCACATGCCCCTGATATAAGAACAGCACATCATCGCACAGATAGGTGATCGAGGTCAGATCATGGGTAATGAAGATATAAGTAAGCCCCAACTTCTCTTTCAGTTCCCGCAGCAGGTCCATCACCTGAACCTGTGTATGGGCATCCAGGGAGGAAATAGCCTCATCAAACAGGATGATCTCCGGGTTACAGGCCACAGCTCGAGCAATACACACCCGCTGGAGCTGTCCACCGGATAGCTCATGAGGGAAACGCTTTGCAAACTCGGAGGGTAACCCCACCAGTTCCAGCAAAGAGGCCGTTTCCTTGTCACGATCCAGTCTGCTTCCCTCCCGGCGTTCCCGTACCATCAGCCCCTCGCCGATAATGTCTTTTACCCTGAAACGGGGATTGGCAGAGGTAGTGTAGTCCTGAAAGACCACACTGAGCTTGTTCTGCAGGTTCCTGCGACCAGAGCGGGAGGCATAAACCGATACGCCGTCCAACTGGACCTCTCCGCTGTCGGGCTTGAGTAATCCGCACAGCACTCGTCCCATGGTGGATTTTCCACTGCCCGATTCACCCAAAATCCCCAGGCAAGTTCCCTTCTCTACCCGCATGGAAATATCGAACAAGACCTGTTGGCGAGTGTGCCCAAAGATCTTATCCTGGCGCTCGCTGCGGAAACTGACACAGATTTTATTTAACTCAAGCATAGCTTCTCTCCTTTCCCTGCAGCACCTGGCAGTATCGGCGCATCACATCGGCTCGTTTTTCTACCAGCAGCTTTGTGTACGGATCTGAGGCGTGGTGAAGGATATGCTCAAAATCTCCCCGATCTACCACCTGGCCCTGATTCAGCACCAAAATGCGGTCTGCTACTCGGGAAATGGCATTGAGATCGTGAGAAATAAAAATCATCGCGGTTTGTGCTTCTTTTTTGATGCGAACCAGCTCATCTAAAATTTCAAACTGTGTAATCGCATCAATCGCCGTGGTGGGTTCATCTGCCACCAGCAGAGCAGGTTCCATGGAGGTGGCAATGCCGATCATGATGCGCTGAAGCATACCGCCGGAAAGTTGGTGGGGGTATTTTTCCAAGACCTCCTCCGGATTCCGGATCCGCATTTTTTCCAGCAGGTCCAGTGAGCGGCTGCGAATCTCATCCGCACTCCAGCTGTTGTGAGCCAGAAAGGTTTCAGAAATCTGCTGTCCAATTCGGTAGAGCGGGTCAAAACAGGTCATCGGGTTTTGCAGCACGATCCCCACCTTGCCGCCCCGCAGACGGCGCAGTTCCTCTGCGCTTTTCCCCAACAGTTCCTCACCTTGAAGGCGGGCACTGCCAGAAACCAGGAAGCTTTTATTCAGCAAACCCATAGCAGCTTTAATGGACATGGATTTTCCGCTGCCCGATTCGCCCAAAACGCCTAAGCACTCGCCCGCACGAACAGAGAAGGAAACACCCTTGACCAGTTCAATGTTTCGGCGGTGTTGACGAAGGGTCACATGTAAATCGGTAAGTTCCAAAACCGGGATCATTTTTCCACCTCCTTGGGATCCAACACATCCCGCAGCGCATCACCCATCAGGTTAAAGCAGCACACCAACACCACGATGGCCACACCGGGTGCGATCATCTGTACCGGATTGCTGGTCAGCACTTCCTTGGCCTCGTTCAACATGGCACCCCACTCCGGCGTAGGTGCCTGTACACCCAAGCCCAGAAAAGACAGTGTGGAAATATTGATGATTGCCCAGCCTACGTCCAGGGATGCCAGAACTGCCAGATCCGAGGTAATGGAGGGAAGCAGATGCCGGAAGAGGATAAATCGCTCCGGCATGCCCACACAGCGGGAAAACTGTACAAAGTTCCGGTCCCGGTACTGCATGACGCCGGTACGGATCATACGGGCATACCAAGCCCACTTGATGAACACATTGGCGATGATCACGTTCTGTACGCTGATACCCAGCAGTCCGACCACAGCAAATACCATGATCTGGCTGGGGAAAGAAAGCATCACATCCACCACACGCATGATAACTTCTTCTACTACGCCCCGGAAATATCCAGCCATGATGCCGAGTAATGCACCCAAGCCAATGGTGCCCAGCATGGTCAGAAGCGCCAGTCCTAGTGTAGGACGGATGCCGTAAATGAGCCGCGACAAAACACACCGTCCCAAGTGATCCGTTCCAAGGGGATATTCCAAACTGTATTTCGCAAATTTGTTTAGAATATCCGTTTCATATGGATCGTGAGGGGCCAGAACCGGCGCCAGAATTCCAATTGTAGCAATAATCAGCACAAAGAGCACAGTCATTACTGCTGTGCGATTATGAAAAAAGCGTTCTCTCACTGCTCAGCTCTCCTTTCTCAGTCTGGGATCCGATACGGTTTGGAGCACATCAAAGACCAGATTGAACACTACAAACAGCACGCCGATCAGTAGCACATAGGTCTGAATGACAGGCAGATCCCGGTTGAAAATAGAGCTGATGCACAAGGTTCCAAGCCCAGGCCAGGAGAACACATTTTCCACCACGATGGTACCGGCGATCATCTGGGGGATGCTCATACCCATGGCAACAATGCAGGTGTGCATAGAGTTTTTCAGGATATGTTTGACCATGATAGATTTCTGGGGTAATCCCCGAACATTCGCATAAAGCACATAGTCCTGATTCATGTTTTCCAGCATATTATTTCGGACCAGCCGGATATAAGTAGAGATATAACTCAGCGCCACCGTAAAAGCCGGCAGAATCAGATGCTGCCAGGTACCACTTCCATTGGTGGGTAGAAGGTCGAGTTTTACACTGATACCCCACATCAACAGGAGGCCTACCCAGTAGGCAGGCATGGCAGTAGAAATGAAGATAATGGCGCGCATGATCTTATCAAACCAGCCATCCTTATACACGGCACACAAAAAGCCGATGGGTACACTCAGTACCAACACGATCACAAAGGATACAGCAGCCAGCTGCAATGTGGCAGGTATGCAGCGCACAAGTTCTCCGGCCACAGTGCGGGCAGGGTTGACATAGCTGATGCCAAAATCTCCATGCAGACACCCCAGCACCCAGTCAAAATATCGGATAATAAACGGCTTGTTCAGACCAAGCATTTCCTCCATTTCGGCGATTGCTTCGTCCGTGATGACTGGCATCTGCTGCACTCGTAGAGCTACCTCGGCTGGATTTGATGGAATGAGATTGATAAATACGAAGCAGACAAAGGAAATTGCCAGCAACAGCGGAATCGTCAGCAACAGCCGACGGATGACATAGCGTTTCATAAATTTCCCTTCCTTTTATGGCGATCCAGTCCCAGCAGAAGGGCCGCTCCCGAAGAAGCGGCCCTTCTGTGACACAGGTGATTACTCAAAATACATGTCCGCAAAGGGGACATCATACTGATCGCTGCCAAAATGGACGCCCTGTAGTTCAGAGGTATAAAGGGCCTTGTTGCACTCATAGGTCAGGGGGATGTAGACGGCATCCTCGTGGAGGCGAGTCAGCACAAAGGTATACAGTTCCTGACGCTCGGTTTCATCTGTGGAGGTAAGAATATCGGTGATGGCCTGGTCAATTTCTGCCTTATCCTCCAGACCCAGCTGCGCAGCATAGTCGCCGTAAACCGGGGCGCGCATTGCAGCCAGAGAAGACTGAGGATCATAGGGCATCCCCCAGCAGATATTGAAGACCATGTCAAAGTTGCCCGCCTTCATATTGTCTCGATAAGATTGCTCTTCCTCGCCGTGAATATTCAGAGAAATACCCAGCTTCTGATACTCACTCTGAAGGTACTCAGAGATGGTCTTTTCCGTCACGCTGTCACTGTTGTACAGCAGATCCAGCTCCAGCTTTTTACCATCCTTCTCACGGATTCCGTCGCTGCCCATCACCCAACCAGCTTCATCCAGCACCTGTCCTGCAACAGCGGTATCGTAGGCATAGGGCTCCAAATCCACATCGCAGTAGGGAACGCTGGTCGCATACAAGGTGTCGGCGGGCTGCTCCAAGCCATAGAAGATGCCTTCCGAGATGGCCTCCCGGTTGGTGGCGTGCTGGAGAGCCTGACGGACAGCCTTATCACCCAGAATTTCGTGTGTAGTATTCAGAACAATGTGGCGGGTAGAGGTGGGCTCAGACAAACTCACCGTAAACTGATCGCTGTCCACATACTGGCTGATTGCATCGGCATCCAGCATGTTCTTGCCAAAAATCAGGTCAATTTCTCCCTTTTTCAAAGCCATGATACGGGTCTGGTTGTCTGGAATGACCTTGACGGTGATCTTCTCAATGGCCGGAGCCTCGCCCCAGTAGTTCTCGTTGCGCTCAAATACAGCGTATTCGTCAGTAACAAAGTCGGTCAGCACATAGGGACCTGTTCCGATGTAGCCCTCCACTCCATCCTTGGTGCTGCCGTTAATCATACAGTTGGGCGAGATCATCGCAAAGGGACGAATGCAGCCCAGCTCGGTAAGCATGGGATAGTAGGGCTCGCTAAGCTCAATCACAAACGTATCGCTGTCCGGCGCGGAGACTCCCACCAGCAGATTCATCATCTCCAGCCAAGTATGCCGCTCCTTGTTTTCGATAATGGCGTTGAAATTCGCCAGAATAGCATTGGCATCACACAGCGTTCCATCCGAAAAATAAACATTATCACGGATATTGAACGTATAGATGCAGCCGTCTTCGCTGATGGTCCAGCTCTCTGCCAAACAGCCCTTATAGCCATCATCCGTGATACTCACCAGGGTATCGTAGAGAATACTCTGGGCATACATCTCACCGGCATACAGATGGGGATTGAGATCCCGAATGTCCCGATAGTTGACGAAGACCAGCTCATTTTTTGCCTCTTCCCCCGTACCGGATGTGGTCTGGCCGGGATCCGAGGTCTGGCCACAACTAGCCAGACAGGTGAGTGCAAGTGCGCCGCTCAATACGGCAGAAAGTAGTTTTCTTTTCATTTTTCCCTCCGATAAGCAGTGTCGAATTATCAACCGACTGTTATTCAGTATACAGTAGTTAGCATCAGCTTACCAGAGCACAAATTTTCATGGAGAACTATAACGATTTGTTATAGTTCTCCACTGCTTACAGCATCTTTCGAAAACGCTCTACTACCCACCGAGCATGGGCAGACAGTGCCCGCTCCGGATTAAATACATACCCCATTTGCAAAAATGGCTCACATCCGTTAATGGGAAGAGATTTGATTGCATACTGGGTGTAGGGTTCATGCATAAAATCTAATCCCAGACTACACACATCAGAATGAAGCAAAAGGTCAATAATCAGATGGTCACTGTTGGTATATACCACATGATGGAGCTTTTCGTTATCAATGACGCCCATACTGACGCGTTCAAGATGGTGCTCCATGGAGAAAAAATCTCTCACGCCCCGCATGAATTTCAGATTAGAAAGATCCTCAAAATCTATACTCTCGGTATGATAAAGCGGGTGACTCGGCCCAACATAGACGCAGATCTTTTTAACATCCAGAGGTACAAACTCTAAGTTCTTATGGGAAAGAATATGCTGAAAGGTTTGAACCTGTTTCAGCGCAACATATACAATCCCGATCTCAGAAATTCCTTGGTGAACATGATCGGTAATTTCCTCCACACTTCCCTCGTGATACTCGATGTGAAACTGCGTCCCCCACTCTTTATAAAAATCTACCAGCAGTCTTGAAATCATATTGCTGGGATATGTGGACAACCGCAGACTGTTATGCGTGTCAGGAAGGGAGAGTGTCGAGATCGTCGCAGCAGCTTTTAATATGAGATTGGCATACTCAAGAACCGTCTCACCATATGCTGTAGGACGAACCCCCTTCCCGCTTCGAGATAATAAAGGGCGCCCCAATTCATTTTCCAATGTGCGGATTGTTTTACTGATATGTGGTTGAGATGTATAGAGGCAAGCAGCCGCTTGAGATAAGCTTCCTTTTTCACAGGCCACTGAAAAAAACTCAAGTTGTTTGATGTCCATTGTATTTCTCCCATCTCATTAGTTAGCCTTCGCTAACCAATTATACACTCGTTTATACTATATTTCAACAGTCTGAAACAAACGCTATCCGTATGTAACATACACTTAAGTGCAAATTGTTAATACCACACCTTCTCCAGTACTTGATGGACATTAGATATAACAAGAGAAAATAAAGCCCCCCAACCAGAAACTGTGTGGCCAGAGGGCATCATAATATATCCACAAATCAGTACTTAATCATGCAGATTGTTGCCAGTCTTCCAATCCGCTGCCTTCGAAAGTTTTTGGCAGTATAGTCCATAAAATTTGTCGTGTGTCAAGGATGCAAGCCACTCAAAAGAAGGGCAGCAGGCGTGGAGACTCTCTTGTCGGCTTTTTCCCTGGGCGTGCTCGGGATAAACGATCAGATCTCCGTTGGCAGCATAAAAGGAGCAAAGCTCCTGACACAAAATCTCTTTCACCATACAGCAGGCAATCCACTGGGGAACAGAAGTGCGGGCACAGAAGTAGGACGGGATCAGAACAGGTCCTTCCCGGGGGAGCCGAAGAAAGGTCTCCTGTCCGTCTGCCCGCAGGGCATACAGAGAGGGCACAAGGGCAGTGGACGCCTGCCCCTGACGCACGGCCTGAAAGGCGCCAATGGGCATATCGGTCACCAGACTGCGCTCCAGCAGCGCTTCTGCTGCCTGAGACCCCCATCGCTCCCAGACTGTTTTCACTACGGTTTTGACCGCCGAATTGTTGATGCCGCCCAATGCCAGACCGTTCCAGCCAGCCAGGGCGGTATGGCAGCAGACCTCCGGTTCCCTCGTATAGTAGACCAGAGGAATGGACAGGAACGGCAGCAGAAACGGCCCTCGCTCCACAGCATCCAGCATAGGACCGGAACGCAGGGACATCCAGCTTCGCACTGGATAGAGATCACCGTTCAGTTTGCAGAAAATGTCTGGATCTTCGAATACCTCCAGATCGGCAGAAACGATGAGGTCGGGAAGAACGGCATCCGGCCGGGCCAAATATTCAGACATGTGCTCCGGATATCCCAAGCCGAAATAGCGCACTTCCAATTGGATCCCATCGGGGAGCAGCTTCTGCGTCAGCGCATCCAGGAACGCCTTCTCCTGTCGGTGAAGTACGCAGATATGATTCCAGTAGAGCAAAATATGTGTCATGCCAAGAGTTCTCCCTTTCGTAACAGCGTCTGATAACGACGCTGGGTTTGGTATTCGGCTTCTAATTGCTGATAGAGGGCCGCTTCAGCCGGAGAACGTCCCACTACTGCGGTAATTGCGCCGCCGCCAAGGACGATCCGCTGCTCCGACATCAACGCTGTATGGGGGTCATGGGTGACCACCAGAACCAGCTTGTCCTGACGGCGAAGCAAATGCAGAGCCCGCTGCTTGTCGATCCCGGCGTTTTCAATCTCGTCAATAAGTACGATGGGGCTGTCACAAACGAGGGCGATATCCCCGATCATCAGGGCCCGTGACTGCCCGCCACTGAGCTGGTTGAGGCTTTGACCCAATGTTACGGGTTCCGGCGTGATCTCGTTCACCAATTTCAGAATTTCTTCCGGGGTGATCTCCCGGCTGCGGCAGCGAGCGTGCAGGCGTAAAAAGTCTTCCACCGTGGTGTCCAGAACAAAGCGCATGTTCTGTCCAAGGTGGGCTACCAGCTGGCCCGACAGCATCTGCTGACGGGAACGGGATACAGGAGCTCCATCCAGTAGAACGGTGCGCCCGGTAACCGAGTCCCCCTGTGCAAGCTGCTCCACATCTTTGATCAGCCGAGACTTCCCTGACCCTGTGTTCCCCACAATGGTGTACAGCTGACCGCGTTTGAGATGAATGGGCAAAAAGGATTCTACTGTTCCGCGCTTGTCATGCCCCGGCAAAATGGTCAGGCACTCCATACCGGCGCCTCCTTTCCAAAGTCGATCTTACCCACAACGCCCTGCTGGAACGCTCCGCCTACCCGGCGTTCTCCCACACAATAGGAGCATACCCCGCTTGGCATGGTATGGCGAAGCACATCCTCTCCGGAGCTACAGTTGGCGGGCTGCTCCAGCAGCCACTGCGCCAGGCGGTCGATGCCATATCCGGCCAAGCCATCTACCGGGAACAGCGCTGCCTTTGGGTTTAGCTCCCCAATTTGCCAGGAAATGATCTCCAGCTCAGCCTGGGAAACCATATCCGTTTTGGTCAGCACCACAAAGTCCGCCTGGGTGAGCATGGGACCAAGCTGTCCCGGCGCCTTGCAGCTGGCAGTACAGTCCAGGACGCATCCCGCCGCCATGTGGGTGGTGGCAGGGGAACAGCGATGACACAGGCCCGCTGTCTCAATCACTAACGTATCGCAATTCCGGTCATCGGCCCAATCCCACAGCTCAGGCAAATTGGACACAAGGAAATGATCCGGACAAATATCCCCGCTCAGGCCCGTGACACAGGGTAAGCCCAGTTCCCCAAAGACTGCGGCATCTCCGCTTTGCAGACAGTCGATCTTGCAAACACAGGGGGTTGCCCCGCTCTGCTTGAGCAGCGGAAGAAGAGACCGCAAAACAGAGGTCTTCCCTACTGCAGAAGCTCCAGAGAACAAGAAAATGTGATTTGGCATGCGTGTGCTCCTCTCCAGTCATGCAGTTAGCATTAACTTACCACCTGACTGTGCCACTTGTCAGTATCAAGTGAGACTGAGAACGCAGCTTTTTTTCTTGACGAAAGCGATGTCCGGCATATACAATATAATTCAGTTAGCAAAAGCTAACTGAATGAAATGAGGTGAGGTGTTGGAACAAACTGAGCTGTCTCAGAAGCTGGCGCTTTCTGCTTTGCTGACAGACGTTACACTGCCTGGGGAAAAGGTATCCACCCAGGTTTTCCGGTGTGGGCAGATCGTCAGCGACATTCCCCGGGGCATCCCATCCATCGGTCTGATCACACGGGGCAGGATCGAGGTCTATTCCGTAGCATTGGACGGAAAGGATATCCTGCTCAATGAACTGTCGGCTGGAGAATGCTTTGGCATCTGCAATCTCCTGCCTCAATCCGAGCTGGAAACTGTACTCAGATGCAGCATGGAAACGGAGATCCTCTATATTCCCAAAGCTGTACTGCAGGAAACCATGGCTGCCAATGGCACTCTTGCGTTACGCTTTGCCGCGGTTTGCAGTGAGAAAATCCAGTTTCTTTTGAAGCGGATCGAGCTGCTCACCATGCAGTCCTGCCGGGGGCGGGTCATCGCCTTTCTCCTTGCCCATAGCAATAAAGGCGGCGAGGTAGTCTTTCGTGGTTCACGGGAGGATCTTGCCCGCCATTTGGGCGTCAGTCGTGCCGCCCTGTTCCGGGAGCTGGCAGCGCTGCAGACCATGGGAGCTATCGAGTCCCACGGGAATCTGTTCCATGTGATTAAGCCGGACCAGCTGGAAGATCTGCTCTATCATCCGTCCAACACCAAATAAACCACCCAGAAAGGAATACGATCATGAAAAAGCTCTTGTCTCTCATTTGTTCTCTGTCTCTGTCTGCGGCGCTTCTTGCTGGTTGCTCCTCCACACCCCAGGAGCCCACCGCCTCTCAGACACCCTCTGATTCGGAAACTCCCACCACCAGTCAATCGGTCACGACGGAAGCCGTGGATGTGAAGGTGATGGTCCTCAAGGGTCCTACCGCCATGGGAATGGTGCAGTTCATGAGTGAGACCGATAACGGCTCTATAACCGACAACAACTACGACTTTACCATCACAGCCATGACAGATGAGGTCTCTGCGGCCCTTTCCCAGGGTACCACAGACATTGCCGCAGTTCCGGCCAATCTGGCTTCCGTCCTCTATAACAACACAGAGGGCAGTGTACAGGTTCTGGCGATCAATACGCTGGGTGTGCTGTACATTGTGGAGAGTGGGGATACCGTTCAGTCCATGGAGGATCTGCGTGGCAAAACCATCTATGCCAGCGGGAAAGGCGGCACGCCTGAATATGCTCTGAACTATGTGCTGGCCCAGAACGGCATCGATCCCACCAGTGATGTGACCATCGAGTGGAAAAGCGAACAGGCAGAATGCCTGGCTGCGCTGACCGCTCAGGAGAATGCCATCGCCATGCTGCCCCAGCCCTTTGTTACCACCGCCCAGAGCAAAAGCGACAGCATCCGGGTGGCCCTGGATCTGACGGAGGAGTGGGACAAACTGCAGGCGGACAGCGAAACACCCTCTACTCTGGTCACCGGAGTGGTAGTGGCCCGGACAGAGTTTGTCCAGGAGCATCCCGAGGCTGTCTCCTCCTTCCTGGATCACTATGCCTCTTCCGTGGAGTTTGTCAACTCCAATGTCGCGGATGCCGCACAACTGGTCGGTTCCTATGACATCGTCACCGCGGAGGTTGCCCAGAAAGCCATCCCCGCCTGCAATATCGTCTTTGTAGAGGGTGCCGAGATGAAGGACAAGCTGTCCGGTTATCTGACCGTCCTCTTCGACCAGAACGCCAAGTCTGTGGGCGGCACTCTGCCCGCTGACGACTTCTACTACAGCCGCTGAGGAAGATGAAACGCGCCGGAATACTACGGCCCTGGGCGGTGTTTGTATGGCTTCTGGTCTGGCAGATCGGGGCCATGGCGCTGGATCAGCAAATCTTACTGGTCTCGCCCATACAGGTTCTGGCCCGGTTGGGGGAGCTGGCCCTTCAGGCGGAGTTCTGGAAGGCCGTGGGATTTTCCATGCTGCGGATTACCGGCGGCTTTCTCTTAGGGGCCGCAGTGGGTACCGTTCTTGCAGCGTTCTCTGCCAGGTTGCGCCTGGTGGAGGAGCTGCTGGCCCCCCTTCTGCTGGCCATCAAGTCCATCCCTGTGGCCTCGTTTATCATTCTGTCCCTGATTCTGTTTTCTTCCCGCAATCTGTCCATCCTGATCTCGTTTCTGATGGTTCTGCCGGTGCTGTATTCCGGGGTTCTGGGCGGGATCCGTGCCATGGACCGTCAGATGCTGGAGATGGCGCAGCTGTTCCGGATTCCCACGCTCCGGCGGATCCGTTATGTGTATCTGCCCCAGGTGCTGCCCTATTTTCAGGCGGCCTGCGCCTCCGCTTTGGGTTTGTGCTGGAAGTCGGGAATCGCTGCCGAGGTCATCGGTATGCCCACAGGCTCTATCGGCGAGCGGCTTCAGCAGGCCAAGGTCTATCTGGACACGCCGGATCTGTTTGCCTGGACACTGGTCATTGTACTGGTAAGCCTGTTATTCGAGCGGTTCTTTTTGGTAGTGCTGAGACAGGCTGCGCACCACTTGGAGAGGATGTGAGCTATGCAGGATATTGTGATGCACAGGTTGTGTAAGTCTTTTGGGGAAAAATCGGTGCTGCGGGATGTATCTGGTACATTGGCGGCGAACCGTATCACCGGGCTGATGGCTCCTTCTGGTGCTGGAAAAACCACGTTGCTGCGGATCCTTATGGGGCTGGAGCAGGCGGACAGCGGCTGGATCGACGGTCTGGATGGTCTCCGCCTCAGCGCAGTATTCCAGGAAGATCGTCTATGTGACCAACTGGACGGCGTATCCAACCTCCGCTTGATAACTCCGTCCCTGAGCCGGGCAGAAGCCAGAAAAGCTTTGGAGACGGTGGGGCTGGCCGACTGCATCGGTCAGCCTACCCGGGAGCTTTCCGGAGGACAGCGGCGCAGAGTGGCGATTCTCCGCGGTCTGCTGGCCGACTATGACCTTCTGATCCTGGATGAGCCTTTCAAGGGCTTAGACCGGGAGACCAAGCAGTTGGTGATGGAGGATACCCGCCGCCGATGCACGGGAAAAACCGCGCTGCTTGTCACGCATGATCCCACAGAGCTGGATGCGCTGGGCGTAACCGAATTGCTGACAGGACTGGAATTGAACAGCCCCAGATTGAGCGGACAGTACAGAAAAGAGCCCTGATAGGAAATATTGAGATTTAAGTGGAGAGGCGTCGCTTGCGCGACGCCTCTCCTTTTTTGTATAAAGAAAACCACTCGCTAGGCAAGTGGTTTTCTTTATACAAAAAAGACTTGAAACCGAAGTTTCAAGTCTTTTCATGGTGGAGATAAGCGGGATCGAACCGCTGACCTCTTGAATGCCATTCAAGCGCTCTCCCAGCTGAGCTATACCCCCATATTCACTTGCCGCGCCGCCGGTCCGGCGACTCAACGTAAAATATTATATCTGCTTCTTCTTCGTTTGTCAACTCTTTTTTCTCTTTTCCGAAAAACTTTTTTCCGGCTCCGCCCTCAACCGAGAGCGGAGCCGGAGAACTATTTACTGAAACTCCAGACGGCGGTATACCGTAAAATACATAGTGAGAATGCAGGCCAAGCCGCCCACCACGTTGGAGATGGGCTCCGCCAGGAAGACGCCGTTCACCCCCATTCCAAACCAGGCCGGCAGGATCACGGTCAGGGGCGCCACGATAAAGGCCTTGCGGAGCAGGGAGAAGAAGATGGCGTTTTTCGACCGCCCCAGCCCCACAAAAATGGACTGTCCGATCATCTGGAAGGACATGAACGCAAAGGTGGCATAGTAGATCCGAAAGGCCGGGACGCCGGCGGCGATGAGGGCCGGGTCGTCGTTGAAGAGCCGGATCAGCAGCTCCGGGATGGCCAGTGTCACCAGCCAGATCACCACGGAATAGGCCATGGTCACCTGCACGGAAAAGCGGATGCCCTCCCGCACTCTCCCGTACTCCCGGGCGCCGTAGTTGTAGCCCAGCACCGGCTGGCTGCCGTTGGTCAGCCCCGTGATGGGCATGGTGATGACCTCCCGGATGGAGTTGATGACCGTCATCACGCCCACGTAGAGATCGCCGCCGTACTGCTGGAGGGTGGCGTTGCACAGGACCTGCACCAGGCTGTTGGTCATGGACATCATAAAGCCGGATACCCCCAGGCTGAGGATCCGGGCCACCCGCTCGCCCTTGAGGCGGAAAGCGGACCAGCGCAGCCGGAGCAGCGTCTTTTTCCCGGTGAGGAAGAGCAGCACCCACACCGCCGAGCAGGTCTGGGAGAGCACGGTGGCCAGAGCGGCGCCCCGCACACCCATATGGAACACAAAGATGAAGATGGGGTCCAGCACGATGTTGACCAGTGCGCCCAGCGCCACGGTACCCATCCCGATCCGTCCAAAGCCCTGGGAGTTGATGAAGGGATTCATCCCCAGGCCAATCATCACGCAGATGGTACCCAGCAGGTAGACGGTCAGATACTCCTCCGCGTAGGGAAAGGTCACGTCACTGGCCCCGAACAGGTAGAGGATGGGCTCCCGGAACAACAGGCACAGGGCCGTAAGCACTGCGCCGAAGAGCAGCAACAGCGCAAAGGAGTTGCCCAAAATAGCCTCCGCCTCCTCATCCTCCCCCTTCCCCCGGTGGATGGAGCACAGGGGCGCGCCCCCCATGCCGCAGAGGTTGGCAAAGCCGATCAGGATCGAGATAATGGGCAGGCACAGACCCAGGCCGGTCAGGGCGAGCCGCCCCTCCCCCGGGATCCGCCCGATGTACATGCGGTCTACAATATTATATAGGATGTTGATGAGCTGGGCCGCCGTCATGGGCAGGGCCAGACTCAGGATGTTGCGGGGGATGCTTCCCTTGGAAAAATCATTTTTGGACTGCTGCGTTTGAATCTCCTCCACTTCTGGAGGTTTGCCACTTGAAAAAGCCAAACCATCGTATTATAGTGTCTACGGAACCCATCGCACCTCGGTCCGCGGACACGACACTTTGTTATTATAGTACGTTCTGCCCCGCTCCGCAAGAAAGAGGTTGCGTAGGAAACTATTTTTCGGTTTCCCCCATCTGATATTCCGTCTGTTGGAAAGGCAGGTCTTTTTTATGTCCGAACTTCTCTCCCGTGCGCAGGAACTCTCCCCCACGCTCAAAGCCATCAAGGACGACATTCACCGCCATCCGGAGCTCTCCTTTGAAGAGCGGCGCACCACCGGTATCATCCGGGAGCGCCTTACCCAGCTGGGGATCGAGCGGATCGATCTGGGTATGGAGACCGGCGCGGTCGGCCTCCTCCGGGGCGGCCAGAGCGGCCCCACCGTGGCTCTCCGGGCTGACATCGACGCCATTGAGCAGCAGGAGCCCGCCGACAACGGCGTGGTCTCCGAGTGCCCCGGCGTCATGCACGCCTGCGGTCACGACTTCCACACCACTTGTCTGCTGGGCGCCGCCCAGCTCCTGGCCGAACGGCGGGAAGAGCTGTGCGGCAATGTGGTCTTCCTCTTCCAGCCTGCGGAGGAGATCACCCAGGGCGCCGCGGCCATGATCCGCCACGGCCTCTGGGACAAGCTGCCCCAGCGCCCCGAGCGGCTCTTCGGCCTGCACACCCGCCCCGAGATCCCCTGCGGCCAGGTGGGCGTGATCCCCGGGGCCGTCATGTCCGGCAAGTCCCACTTCGTCATCACCCTCACCGGCGTGACCGGCCACTGCGGCTCTCCCCACAAGTGTGTGGACGTCATCGTGGCCGGGGCCGCCATCGTCAACGGTATCCAGACCATCGTCAGCCGCAACACCGACCCCCAGGAGCCCCTGGTGTGCGCGGTCTTCTCCATCAACGCAGGCACGCCGGAGAACTTCGTGCCTGAGACCCTGACCATGACCGGCGACGTGCGCGCCCACTCCGACGCCGTGATCGAGCAGACCCAGAACCGCCTCAAGGCCCTGGCCGAGGGGATCGCGGCCTCCTATCAGTGCAAGTGTGAGGTGCGCTTCATCCCCGAGGTCCCGGTGACCGACAACAAACCCGAGATGACCGCCCTGGCCCGCCGGGCCGCCTGCGCCATCCTGGGTGCGGAGAACATCGTCCAGCCCCGGGGCGATATGGGCTCGGAGGACTTCGCCGTCTTCGGTCAGGATGTCCCCGCCTTCTTCTACTGGCTGGGCACCGGCTTCCCCGGACAGCACAATCCCTGCTGGCACAATGAGCATTTCCGGACGGATGACGATGCCCTCCCTCTGGGCGCGGCTCTGCTGGCCCAGTCTGCCCTGGAGGGGCTGAAGGGCTGACCGCACCGCCCCACTTCCCTGGGATTCTTACAAAAGAGTGACAAATTCTCTCAAAGTGCCGACACTTCTTGCTTTTTTCGTTCCGTTTCGCTATGATGGTATCCGTTATCATGACCGAGGAAAGGAGAAATGCATATGCCGGTACAGGATTCGACCGAGCGTCCCGTCCGCCGGAAGCTCCGGCTCAAGACCAAACTGGCCCTGATCGCGGCTCTGCTGGCCGCGCTGGCAGTGTCCTTCGTGCTGGGCGCCGTACTGACTCACCGGGATGCCGCCCCCGTCATCACCAGCGAGCTGCTGGGCCAGCAGCTCTCCAGCATCCGGGAGCTGTCCACGGTGGAGTACCACTATACCAATATGGGCAAGTTCGAAAACCAGGTGGACTTCTACGGCTGGAAGGTCCCCTTTACCACCAAGAGCTTTATCGTGGCCTATGACGGCCTCATCAAGGCGGGCGTGGACCTCTCCGACGTGGAGATTCAGGTCCAGGGAGAGAAGATCTCCATCTCCCTCCCCGCTCCGGCCATCCTCTCCCACGAGATCGACGAGGAGAGCATCGAGGTCTTTGACCAGACCCACAACATCTTCAACCCCATCGAGATCACCGATTACACCGGCTTCACCGCCGACCAGAAGTCGGCTCTCGAAAACAAGGCCATCGAAAACGGCCTGCTCACTGCCGCTGCCCAGCGGGCGGAGGAGGCTGTGGAGGGACTTCTCTCCGCGCTGCCCGGACTGGACGGATACACCGTCTCCGTGGAGGTCGCCCCCCAGGCCTAACCAAACGAAAAAAGCGTCCGCCATTCCCAGTGATCGGAACGGCGGACGCTCTGTTTGTCCGGCCCTTACAGCAGTTGAGAGAGCAGGAGGGAAATCAGCCAGACCAGGAATATGCCAGTGGCGCTCCCCGCCGTCAGCAGCCAGAAGAGCTCGCCCCGGCTCAGCGTCCCCACGGCGGTCCGTTTCACCGCCGCCTGGCCGGTCCCGCCCGGCACAAGACGCAGGTGCAGCGCAGGCAGCTTGCGCCGGAGCTCCTCAAACTCCGCATGGCTGCACTCGGTGGCCAGCAGGGCGGGGAGGGTCTTCAGCTCCCGGCGGATCCCCTCCTCCTTCATTTGACTCTGTACCTTCCGGAGTTGGCTCACCGCCGCCGTCTCCTCCAGGACCCGTACCACCAGCACGTCGTAATCCACCGCCGCCGGCAGCCCGCATCCGGGACAGGCCGACGCCTGATCGGAAATTTCCCGCCCGCACTCCGGGCAATGCATCAACGCCATATTTTTCTCCTCCTATCCGAAAAAGAGCCCGCCGAGCAGCATCAGGATCAGCCAGAGCAGGAAGCCTCCCAGCATGACCGCCTTGACCGTCTCCCAGAAGGTGAGCGGGTGGGGCTTTTCCTCCTGCTTCCGGGTCCGGCGCAGCAGCGCGGTCTGGCAGAGCTGATCGGCCTCCTCCTCGGGGAGGATCTGCACCGTGCAGCCCGACAGGTCCAGCGCCGCCTCCTGGGCCTCAGCCCAGGTCATCCCCCGCCGGAGCACACAGGGCGCGCAGATCCACTGCTCCGCCTCCTCCCGAGTGCAGCCCTTCCACTCGGACACATAGGTCAGCAGCACAAACCAGTCCTCCCGGTCATCCAGCACCAGAAGGGCATAGTGGGGGATGGGCTCTCCGCAGCCCGGGCAGCTGACGGCATACTCCGAAATCTCCTTCCCGCACAGGGGACACGGGACCAGCGCCATAGCGACTCCTCCTCCGTTCTCGGTTTTTCCCAGTATAGCACAACTCTCCCCCGCTGTCTCCCCCTTGACACCCCGCCGGGGGCATGATAATATAATGAACCAAGAAGAGCGTGAAGAACGGGAAGAGTAGCATCCTGACCGGACGGACAGAGAGGACGCGTCATCGGCTGAAAGCGTGTCCACGGCGGAGGATGTGAAGTGCGCCCGGGAGCGCGGGGCGTAATGGCCCCCGGCAGGCCGCCGTTACCGGCCGGGCCGGTTGCTGGACCGGCTGTGAGCAAATGCAAGAGTGGAACCGCGACGGAGACGCCGCCTCTTGTGCCCATGTGGGCATAAGGGGCGTTTTTTCATTCTTACGGTCCTCTCATCATCTGACAGGAGGGATAACATGACACGTCTCGGCGAGACTTTGGCGGCCTATCAGGCCCGGGACCCGGCGGCCCGGAGTAAACTGGAGATCTTTTTGCTCTATCCCGGCGTCCACGCCATCCTATACCACCGGCTGGCCCACTTTCTGTACTGTCATGGTCTGAAATTTCTGGCCCGGCTGGTCTCCCAGTGGAGCCGCTTCTGGACCGGCATCGAGATCCACCCCGGCGCCAAGATCGGCCGCCGCTTCGTCATCGACCACGGCATGGGCATCGTCATCGGTGAGACCGCCGAGGTGGGCGACGACTGCCTGATCTACCACGGCGTCACCCTGGGCGGCACCGGAAAGGACCACGGCAAGCGCCACCCCACCCTGGGCAACAACGTGATGGTCTCCAGCGGGGCCAAGGTACTGGGCCCCTTTACCGTGGGCGACAATGCCCGCATCGCCTCCAACGCGGTGGTGCTCAAGGAGATCCCCCCCAACGCCACAGCCGTGGGCGTGCCCGCCCGGGTGGTGCGCATTGCCGGAGAAAAGGTGGATTACACCACCAGTGTGGACCAGATCCACATCACCGACCCGGTCCAGAAGGAGCTGCAGGCCCTCAGCTCCCGGCTGGAATTCATCGAAATGCTGCTGGATGAGCAGTCCCGGCAGGGCAATCTGTAAGATCTATTTACCGGAGAAAGGAATGTCAATATGAAGCTCTACAACTCTCTCACCCGTACCAAGGACGACTTCAAGACCCATACCCCCGGCAAGGTGGAGATGTACACCTGCGGCCCCACCGTATACCACTTCGCCCACATCGGCAACCTGCGCAGCTATATCATGGAGGACGTGCTGGAAAAGTACCTCCGCTATGCCGGCTATGACGTCAACCGGGTCATGAACATCACCGACGTGGGCCATCTGGCCTCCGACGCCGACACCGGCGAGGACAAGATGCTCAAGGGCGCCAAGCGGGAGCACAAGACCGTCATGGAGATTGCCCAGTTCTACACCGACGCCTTCTTCTCCGACTGCGAGAAGCTCCACATCAAGCGCCCCGACGTGGTCCAGCCCGCCACCGGCTGCATTGAGGAGTATATCCAGATCGTCTCCGGCCTCATCGAAAAGGGCTATGCCTACCTGGCCGGGGGCAACGTCTACTTCGATACCTCCAAGCTCCAGCAGTACTACGTCTTCAACGACCACGACGAGGAGGACCTGGCCGTGGGCGTCCGGGACAGCGTGGAGGAGGACCAGAACAAGCGCAACAAGGCCGACTTCGTCCTCTGGTTCACCAAGTCCAAGTTCGAGGACCAGGCCCTCAAGTGGGACTCTCCCTGGGGCGTGGGCTATCCCGGCTGGCACATTGAGTGCTCCGGCATCTCCATGAAGTATAACGGCGAGTATCTGGACCTCCACTGCGGCGGCATCGACAACGCCTTCCCCCACCACACCAACGAGATCGCCCAGTCCGAGGCCTATCTGGGCCATCCCTGGTGCCCCCAGTGGTTCCATGTCCACCACCTCAACACCACCAGCGGAAAGATGAGCAAGTCCAAGGGCGAGTTCCTCACGGTCTCCCTGCTGGAGGAGAAGGGGTACGACCCCATGGTCTACCGCTTCTTCTGCCTCCAGTCCCACTACCGGAAGGGCCTGGTCTTTTCCTGGGAAAACCTGGACAATGCCCGCACTGCCTATGACAAGCTCATCGCCCGTGTCGCCGCCCTGAAGGACGAGGGTGAGCTGGACCAGGCCGCCATGGACGAGCTGCGCGCCTCCTTCCGCTCCGCCATGGACAACGACCTGAACACCTCCATGGGTGTGACCGTCCTCTACGACGTGCTGAAGGCCAAGATCAGCGATCGCGCCAAGCGGGTCCTGCTGGACGAGTTTGACCAGGTGCTGAGCCTGGGCCTCCTGGACCGGGCCGCCAAGGCCGCCGCCCCCCAGGCGGAGGAGAGCGCGGAGTCCGATCCCGAGATCGACGCTCTGGTGGCCGCCCGTACCCAGGCCAAGAAGGACAAGAACTGGGCCGAGGCAGACCGCATCCGGGATGAACTCAAGGCCCGGGGCATCGAGCTCATCGATACCAAGGAAGGCACCAAGTGGAAACGGGTCTAAGCCCCTTCTCCGCCCAATAACGTGCAAAAATCCCGGAGTTCGAATGAACTCCGGGATTTTTCGTTACATATGGCTCCAGTCGATGACGTCCTTGTTCTTCACAAAGTACTCCACGCCGGAGTAGACGGTGGTGATGACGATGACCGCCGTCACGATCACATCCACCATGTGGGGCACCGGCAGCAGCATCAGGCAGATACCCACCATGGTGGAGGCCGTCTTGACCTTGCCCGACCAGGCCGCCGCAATGACCCGGCCGTTATCCACCGCAATGAGGCGCAGGCCGCTCACGGCAAACTCCCGCACCACTACGATGAGGAGGGCCCAGGCCGGCATCCGGCCCACCTCCACAAACCACAGCATGGCCGCCATGACCAGCATCTTGTCGGCCAGCGGGTCCATGAACTTGCCGAAATCGGTGATCAGTCCCCGGCTGCGGGCGATATGCCCGTCCACAAAGTCGGTGGCGCTGGCCACGATAAACACGGCAAGGGCCACATAGCGATTATAGGGGAAATCCAGGTACAGCACCACCAGAAAGACCGGGATCATCAGGATCCGCAGCATGGTCAGCTTGTTTGCGGTATTCATGGCCATCACTCCTCGATCTCGCCGGTGAGGTCTCCGTCCGAGACCCCGGTCAGGCGTACGTAGACAAATTCACCCGCGGGGATCACGCCGCCCGCGGTAAAGAGCACCCGGCCGTCGATCTCCGGAGAATCGGCCCAGGTCCGGCCCACATAGCAGCCCTCCTGGGTGTCAAAGCCCTCGCAGAGGACCTCCACCGTCTCGCCCAGGCGGCTCTCGTTCCACTCGTCCATCACCCGGGACTGGAGGTCCACCACCAGCTCTACCCGGCGGCGGGCCACGTCGTCGTCCACCTGGTCCTCCATCCGGGCGGCCAGGGTTCCCTCCTCCCGGGAGTACTGGAACACGCCCGCCCGCTGGAGCTTCTGCTCCCGCAGGAAGTCGCACAGCTCCTCAAAGGCCTCGTCGGTCTCCCCGGGCAGGCCGCAGATGAGGGAGGTGCGGATGACCACGTCGGGCATAGCCGCGCGGAGCTTATCAAAGAGGGCGATGAGCTCGGCCTTGGTGGTGCGCCGCCGCATAGCCGAGAGAATGGCGTCGTTGCAGTGCTGGATGGGAATATCCAGATAGTGCAGGATCTTCCGCTCGCTGGCGATGGTCTCGATGAGCTCGTCGGTCACCGCCTCGGGGTAGAGATAGTGGAGCCGGATCCAGCGGAAGGGCAGCTTGCACAGCTCCTTGAGCAGCTTGGAGAGATTGCTCCCGTCCTCCAGGTCCAGACCGTAGCGGGTGATGTCCTGGGCAATGACGATGAGCTCCTTCACACCCCGCTCGGCCAGCTCCTCCGCCTCATGGAGCAGAGATTCCATGGTACGGCTGCGGTAACGGCCCCGGAGCTTGGGGATGATGCAGAAGGCACAGCCGTTGCTGCACCCCTCGGCGATCTTCAAAAAGGCGGTATAGGGGGCGGTGGTGACGATGCGCTCCCCGTCCTCATAGGTGCGGTGGATGTCGCCGAAGTGCTCGGGGTGCTCCCCCGCCATCAGCTCCTCCACGGCGGAGACCACGTCGGTGTAGCTGCCGGTGCCCAGCATGCCGTCCACCTCGGGCAGCTCCTCCTTGATCTCCTCCCGGTAGCGCTGGGTGAGACACCCGGCCACCAGGAGTTTTTTCAGCTTCCCCTCGTCCTTGAGCCGGGCCAGCTCCAGGATGTTGTCGATGGCCTCGCTCTTGGCCGACTCGATAAAGCCGCAGGTGTTGAGCACCGCCACATCGGCCCCGGCGGGCTCGCCGGTGATCTCATACCCGGCCTCCCGGCACAGGGCCATCATCTGCTCGGTGTTCACCAGGTTCTTGGCACAGCCCAGGGACACAAAGGCCACTTTATATTGCTTCAATGAGATTCCTCCCCAATTCCATAACGTCATGGTTCTGGACCGGAGGAAAACAGGGATTCTCCAGCCGGTCCATACTAGGAAAGTTTACACGATATGCCGCAAAAGTCAACTACAAAATGGCCCCGGCGGATTTATTCGTCATCCTGTGCCGCGCCGTAGCGCTCCAGCCCCTCCTTGATCTCCTCCCACCGGTAGCCC
Source organism: Pseudoflavonifractor hominis (assembly GCF_014288125.1). Lineage (NCBI taxonomy): Bacteria > Bacillati > Bacillota > Clostridia > Eubacteriales > Oscillospiraceae > Pseudoflavonifractor > Pseudoflavonifractor hominis. The sequence goes on from NZ_JACOPR010000003.1 coordinate 55,143, forward strand.
CGGCGGGCCAGGGCGTCGGAGGTGCGCTTGAGGGCCCTGGGGTCCCGGGGGTCCTCCCCCCGCATCTTCCGGCGGATGAACTGGTCGATCTCGTCTTCCGGGTCCTGGGCCTCGGCCAGGGCCTCCTCCCAGCAGTCCCGGGGCACGCCCCGGCGGTAGAGCTCGTCCCGGAGCTTTCGCTCCCCATAACCCTTGGCAGAGTAGTGGCGCACCACGCTCTTGGCGTACTCGGCGTCGTTGAGATAGCCCAGCTCCTCCAGCCAGTCGGCCACCGCTTCGGCCGCCGCCGGGTCGGCCGCCGCTTTTTCCTTCCGCTCCTTCCCGTCCCGGGTGGGCCGAGGGCGGGCGGTGAGCTTCTGCACCAGCTCTCTCCGGGAGAGGGGACGCAGGGAGAGTGCGCGGATGGCCCGCTCCTTCAGTTCCCCCAGGGCGGCGGCGGCGCGCAGCTCCTCCAGCCGCTCCCCGGAGAGCTCCATGCCTGCATAGAGGCCGAAGGAGACCACCTCATTCTCTCCCACGCGCAGCAGGGAGCCGTCCTCCAGATGGAGGAGCCACCGCCCCTGCACCCGCTGGGAGGGGGCCAGCTTCAGCAGTTTCATTCTGCGTCGGCCCCATCCTCGCCGTCATCAAAGTCGTCGGCGCTCACGTCCACGGCCCGGCCCGCCGCCTTGGCCGCGGCGCGGCCCTGGCTGGGCATGAGCTTGTAGGCGTTCTTACGGATCTCGGCCTCGATGCGCTCGGCCTCCTCCGGATTGTCCTTCAGGTACTGCTTGACGGAATCCTTGCCCTGGCCCAGGCGCATCTCGCCCATGGAGAACCAGGAGCCGGACTTCTGGATGATGTCCAGCTTGACGCCCAGGTCCACCAGCTCGCCCACCTTGGAGATGCCCTCGCCATACATGATGTCAAACTCGGCCTCCCGGAAGGGCGGGGCCACCTTGTTCTTTACGATCTTGACCCGGGTGCGGTTGCCGATGATCTCGGAGCCGTTCTTGAGGGACTCCACCCGGCGCACGTCCATGCGCACCGAGGCGTAGAACTTCAGGGCCCGGCCGCCGGTGGTGACCTCGGGGTTGCCGTAGACCACGCCCACCTTTTCCCGGAGCTGGTTGATGAAGATGACAATGCAGTTGGTTTTGGCAATGGAGCCGGCTAGCTTGCGCAGGGCCTGGCTCATGAGCCGGGCCAGCAGGCCCACGTGGGAGTCGCCCATGTCGCCCTCGATCTCAGCCCGGGGGGTCAGCGCGGCCACTGAGTCTACCACCACCACGTCGATGGCGCCGGAGCGGACCAGGGCCTCACAGATCTCCAGGCCCTGCTCACCGGTGTCGGGCTGGGAGATGAGCATGGAGTCGATGTCCACGCCCAGAGCCCGGGCATAGGTGGGATCCAGGGCATGCTCGGCGTCGATAAAGGCCACCTCGCCGCCCTGCTTCTGGGCCTCGGCCACGATGTGCAGGGCCAGGGTGGTCTTACCGGAGGACTCGGGGCCGTACACCTCGATGATGCGCCCCTTGGGCACGCCGCCGATGCCCAGGGCCAGGTCCAGCGCCAGGGAGCCGGTGGGAATGGCCTCCACCACCACGTGGGAGTTCTCCCCCAGACGCATGACGGTGCCCTTTCCGTAGGTCTTCTCAATATTGGCCAGACAGGTCTCCAGGGCCTTCTTCTTATCGGAAGCCGGCGCGGCCGACTCGATGGGTTTCTTCTTATCTGCCATGGTTTTGTATCATCCTTTCCAGCCGGCGGGACACGCCGGCCTCCTTCACCAGATTTGCGGGGTTTCTCTCCCCCTGTTCTGGTTCCATTATCCCACAGTCTCAGTCCAATAAACCGGACTCATCCAACAGTGGGACCACGCCGCCCACCACACGCTGGATCCCCTGGGTATCCGGATAGGTGCAAATATCCTGATAGCCCTCCTGGGCCAGGATGGCGGCCACCTGGGTGTCCTGACCCATCCCCACCTCAAAGAGCAGGGTGCCGCCCAGGCGCAGGGCGCTCTTCCAGTTGCGGGCGATGAGGCGGTAGAAATCCAATCCATCCGCGCCTCCGTCCAGGGCCAGCCGGGGCTCGTAGTCCCGCACGGACGGGTCCAGGCCCTCGATCTCCCAGCTGGGGATGTAGGGCGGATTGCTGGCAATCACGTCAAAGTCCCAGAGGGCAGGGGGCGGAACCTCCCGGGCATCGGCCTGGATGCAGGTCACCCGGGCGTTGAGGTCGTTGCGGCGCACGTTCTGCTTGCAGATGCGCAGTGCCCCCTCGGACACATCCGCCAAAACCGCCCGGCATCCGGGCACGTTGGCGGCTACCGCCAGCCCCACACAGCCGCTTCCGGCGCACAGGTCCAGGACCCGCGCCCCCTCTCCGGCGGCCCGGGCACGCAGAATGGCCTGCTCGGCCAGCACCTCGGTGTCCATCCGGGGGATGAGCACCTCCGGAGAGACCTCCATAGGCAGGCCGTAGAACTCCCACTCCCCCACCAGATAGGCCACCGGCTCCCCCGCCAGGCGGCGGCGCAGCAGCTCGGCCGTTTTCTCCTCCACCTGGTCAGAGGCGTAGAGCATCAGGTCCCGGTAGAACTGGTCCCGGCTTTTTCCCGCCGCAGCGCAGACGATCTCCCGGGCCTCCAGCTGGGCCGATTCCACGCCCGCGCTCTTCAACTGATGTCTGGCGTCCAGGTATAGATTATTATAGGTGGTCGCCATCAAATCACCCTCACACGATCAAATTTTACAACACACATTTTCTCGGGCACCCAGTGCCCGGACTTTGGCAGGACGCCTTACCAGGCGTCCTTTCCCTTTTCGCTGGGCAGCACCAGCTCCAGCGAGCGGATGCCCACCTCGATCATACTGTCATCCGGCTCAAAGGTGGTGTAGTTCTGGAGCCACAGCCCGGGGGCGGTCATGACCCGGGTCAGGGCGTTGTCATACCGGCCCACCAGGCGGTTGATCTCATAGGTCAGACTCACCACCACCGGCAGCAGGAGCAGATGAATCCCCATCCGCGCAAAGACATTGGTCACCTCCACAAAGGAGAACACAAAGCTGGAGAGCAGAATGGCCACCACGATGACCACAAAGAGGAAGCTGGTCCCGCACCGGGGATGGTGGCGGGGCTGCTTGCGCACGTTCTCCACCGTCAGGGGGAGGCCGGCCTCATAGCAGAAGATGGTCTTGTGCTCGGCGCCGTGGTACTGGAACACCCGGTGGATATCCTTGGTCTTGGAGCACAGCACCAGATAGCCCACAAAGATGATGACGCGCACCACGCCCTCCAGCACGTTGCGCACCCACATGGGCATGTCCTGGACCAGAAGGCCCAGCCCGCCCACCACCGCGGTGGGCAGCAGGATGAAGAGGCCCACCGAGAAGGCCATGCCCAGGATCACGGCCAACGTCACGATCATGGAGTACATGGCCTCACTGCCCAGCCGGCGCTCCAGCCACTGTTCGAATTTGGAGGGCTCTTCCTCCTCTTCCTCGTCCCCGTAGAATTCCGCTGAAAACATCAGGGCCTTGACCCCGTTGGCCATGGAGGAGCCAAAGTTAAAGACCCCCCGCAGCAGAGGAAGGCCCAGAATGGGATACTTATCCTTGATGAGCACCCGGTCGCTGACCTGTTCCTCCAGCGTTCCATCCGGCTTGCGCACCACGACGGCCTTTTTCTCCGGCCCCATCATCATGATCCCCTCGATCAGAGCCTGACCGCCGATCATGGTCTTGAACGTGCTCCCGCAGGAGCTGTGCTGTTTCTCTTCTGCCATGTGGTTCTCCTTTATTCTTCCCCCGGAGGAGGGTCGCCCCTCCCTCAGGGATTCCTCTGTTATCCTACCAAATCAGCCCGGCTTTTGCAAGACTCAATTCGAACTTACGTTCCAATTGGCAGTCGGACGGTCACCAGGCAGCCGCCGCCCTCCGCATTTCCGATCTCCAGGGTGCCCTGATGGCGCACCACGATCTCCTCACACACGGCCAGACCGATGCCGCTGCCCCGGGCCTTGGAGCTTCCCTTGTAGAACTTGGTCTTCACATGGGGCAGCTCCTCCTCCGGGATGCCCGGGCCGTAGTCCCGGATGGTGATGACGGCCTCGTCCTCCTCCCGCCGGATAGCGGTGTCGATGCGCTTCCCGCTCCCGCCGTGCTTGGCAGCGTTGTCCAGCAGGTTGCACAGCACCTGCCGCAGCCGCTCCGAGTCCACATTCATGAGGGGGAACTCCTCCTCACAGTCGGTATGGTGCAGCTCGATCCCGTCCCGGCGGAAAAACTCCTTGTAGGTGTAGACCGCGTCCTCCAGCTCCGCCTTGATGTCCACCGGCTCGATGGAGAGCGTAAAGCGTCCGTCCTGGATGCGGGAGAACTCCAGCAGCTCCTCCACCATGTTGGTCAGACGCCGGGCCTCACTGACGATGATGCCCATGCCCTTCTTCACGTCCTGAGCGTCCCGCACCTCGCCGTTCATGATGGTCTCAGCCCAGCCGTTGATGGCGGTGAGGGGGGTACGCAGCTCGTGGGAGACCGAGGAGATGAACTCGTTTTTCATCTTCTCCGACTGCTTGATTTTCAGGGACATGTCGTTGATGGCGTCGATGAGATCGCCCACCTCGTCATCAAACTGTTTTTCCATCTGCACGCCGTAGCTCCCGGCGGCAATGTGCTCCGCCGTCCGGGTGACCTGCACCACCGGCTCCACGATGGAGCGCACGAAAAACAGTCCCGAGAAATAGAGCAGCGCCAGCACCAGCAGGCCCACCGTGAGGGCCACGCCTACCACGATGAAGATCTGCCGGTCCACCAGGGCCAGGGACGTGACGATCCGGATGACCGAGACCACCTCTCCGTTGACCTTCAGGGGGCAGGAGACCGCCATGATGTGCTCCTCCGTATTGGGGTCGGCCCCGGTCCAGACCCCCATGGGCTGGCCGCTCAGGGCGTCATGGATGTCCGGCGTATCCGGCTTGTAGCCGGAGATCTGGATCAGGCTGGAGAAATGCACCACGCCCTCACTGTCCAGGATCTGAAAGTTGAGCCGGTCGCTGTCCTCAAACTGCCCCGTTACGAAGGCAGAGGCGTTCTGGTAATAGTCGGCCTCGGTCTTATAGCCGCTGAACATATTGGCCGCCACGGTGATCTTGCTCTGAAGTCCTGTGCGCAGATTGGAATAATAGTAGCTGACCATGGCCACGGAAAAGGACGTGACCGCCAGCAATACCACCAGCAGGGCCGCGCTGATGCTGTTCATCATCCAGCGCTTTCGAATGCCCTTCATTCTCTTCATGGATGCACCACCCGGATAAAAGATAGCAGCCTCAGGCGCCCCACTTGTAGCCGTACCCCCACACCGTATTGATGTAGGTCGGATTCGTGGGATCGTCCTCGATCTTGATGCGCAGACGGCGGATATTCACGTCCACGATCTTCAGCTCACCGAAATAGTCCCGGCCCCACACCGTATCCAGGATCTCCTCCCGGGAGAGGGCCTTGCCGGGGTTGTCCATAAAGAGCTTGACAATGGAGTACTCCACCTGGGTCAGCTTGACCCGCTGGCCATTTTTCTCCAGGGTGCGGTTGCGGGTATTGAGCAGGAAGGGCGGCTGGTTAATCTCATCGGTGTTCTCCAGCACCACGCCGCCGGCCCGGCGGTAGAGGGCGTCCACCCGGGCGGTGAGCTCCGCCGGGGAGAAGGGTTTGGTCACATAGTCGTCCGCCCCGGTCATCAGCCCCGTCACCTTGTCCATCTCCTGGGTCCGGGCGGTCAGCATGATGATGCCGATCTGGCTGTTGCTGGCCCGGATGCGGCGGCAGACCTCAAAGCCGTCGATGCCGGGGAGCATGATGTCCAGCAGGGCCACCTTGATGTCCGGATTCTGCTGGAGCAGCTCCAGGGCCTCTTCGCCGGTCCCCGCCTCGATGGTCTCATATCCAGCCCGTTTCAGGTTGATGACCACAAAGCTGCGGATATTGGCCTCATCCTCCAGGACCAGTACTTTTTTCATGTCTTGTTCCTCCTTACTTCCTTCCGCGCTTCCTCAGTCAAAGGAGTCCCAGTCGGTCTGAATGATCCGGAAGTGCTCCCGCACGCCGGCCTCGTCCAGGCCGCAATCCCAGCCGTCCATCAGCTCGGCGGCATAGATCACGGTGGGATTGTCCTCTCCGCTGTCTCCCAGCCGGAACCGGCCGGGCAGGCTGCCCCGGCTCACCCGGTTGCTGCCCGAAAGGCGGTAGATGGTCAGAAACGGGATGGGCTCCGCGCCGCTCTCCTTATCCCAGTAGGAGAAGATGACGGCCCGCTCTCCCCCGCCCGCCGCATCGCTGCGGGAGAGGGTGATCTTCCCCTCCCACTCGTCCGGCAGGATCAGGTACCATCCGTCCTGCTTGTTGTAATAGGTCGTGCACACATAATATGGAGTGCCGCTGATGTCATACTGGCTCCACCGGTTGAGCCAGAAATTCGGGGCACTGCCGCTGGGGCGGTACTCCTCCACCGCGGCGGAGGTGGCCAGCTCCAGAATGCCGTCCTGATTGATGTCGGTGGGTTTGAGGGCCGCGTAGATATTGAGGGTCCCCTCGCTGGTATTGCTCTCCGGCTGGAGCGTGATATTGCGCAGCTGCTTGCGCGCATTCGGCTCCTTCTGTTCCCAGACCAGAATATCGGTGACCTGTCCGCTGCTGGTCTCGTTGATTCCATTGGACAGCTCGCTGGTCACAAAAAGAGCGGGGACGGCATCCCGCAGATAGCCCTTGCGCATACCCTCATCCTGTACCGCACCGATATTTTTGGACAGCGGCGCGGCAGAATCCGGCTCCATCAGGCCATCCCGGAAATCATACAGCTCTACCTCGCTGCCTCCCTCCGGCTTGGTGTTGAGGATGAGGACCTCCTCATTGTCATCCCGGTCCATGTCGTAGAGCTTGAAAGCGGTGTAGTCGGTCCGCAGCAGCTCCACCACCTGTTCGCTGGACACCGAGTAGGCCGAGAGGAAATGGAGCTGATCGCTCAGCTGCCAGCTCACCACTACCTCTTTATCCGGCAAGTCATCCAGATTGACATAGTCGATGTAATTGATCCCGGTCCCCGGGCCCTCGATGACGGCCTCCAGCTCATAGGTCTCCCCCATCTGGCGGTAGATATAGATCTTGGGCTGGCTCTCCTCGCCCGTCATACGAAAAAAGGCAATGGCGGAATCCACCACGCCGTCTCCATCCATATCCTGAAGCTGGATATTCTGAATATTTTCCCCGCCCAGCGGTGCGCAGTACTCCGCTCCTTGACTGAGCACCTCGTTGATCTCGCTGGTCAGGTTCTTGAACTCCCGGGGAAGTTCCGGCAGTCGGTACAGGTTATCGTCTGACTGCTGGGCGCACCCTGCCAGCAGCAGACACAGCGCCGCAGGCAGGAGGCACCGCCTCCTGATCTTGTGTTCTTTCATAGTGCGTGACCTCTCACGTAAAAATCCAAGCCACGGCCGGAGAAATCTGCATTTCCCCCATTTTACATGCCGGACCAGTCATTCAGTACAGAATATTGTAGCATAGTTTCCGGTCGAATGGTATGCCTAATTGTAATTTTACCCCCTCTTCCAACCGCCCTTCTTCTGCTCTGACGCAAATTTTCTCTTGTCAAACGATATGGTTTCCTGTATAATATAAAATCGATCCGCCGGTATGATGGAATTGGTAGACGTGACGGACTCAAAATCCGTTGGTGGCGACATCGTGTCGGTTCGAGTCCGACTACCGGCACCAGCTCGTCGCAAGCGACATATCGCTTGCGATGAGCTTTTTCATTTCATTGCAAAGCTCATCGCGCGCTCATTCTGCTGCTCTTCGATTTGGCATTGGGTGCGAACCTGAAAGCTGCGGCATCTATACTGTTGCAATATTCCACGTGGTCGCAAAGTTTCCTTTGCGACCACGTCTTTTTATGCCCATAGCAAAAAAGACGTCATCCGCCCGCTCCCAACACTGCTCCTCCTTTCCAAATGGATTTGGTCATGGTAAAATGAAAGAAAACGTCGTGAAGTGTGCGTCCCAGGTGCGGGGAGGTATCTGAGATGAAAAAGCCAAGCAAAAAGAAGCTTTCATTCGCACTCACCGCGTTACTCGTCTTATTCCTGCTGAGTGCCTACGCCTGGTACACAAGACCCGTGACGCTCCCGGCACTTTATCCCATGTTAAAACCTGAGCAGTGCACACAGATCCAGGGGTATTATGAAATTGGAATGCAGCCGGAGCAATCCAATTTCACGATCACGAAGGACAGTGCAGAATTTGAACAGCTTTGGGATCTGTTCTATGACCAGAGCTATCGCCGCAGTCTCAAGGATCTTCTGCCCAGGGGTACGAGGATCCATCGGACCGAAGAGGATGATTTTCAATGGACGGTCGATGTTCTCTTTGAGGACATTGCATTTCCCGACGGAAGCACCGGCTCCGGCACGATGCTGCATTTTACCTATTGGTACGGTACCTTTGAACTATTTTTCGACGGAGAGACGCACATTTACCGGGTTCCTGAACCGGAGCGCTGGGCCGCTCAGGTCCTTGCGATCATACAGTGAACACCAAACTGCGGAGCGAAAAATAGGAGGGGTACCATGAAGGAGCCGAAGGAATTCTCCTATTGGAAACATCCATATCAAAAATGGCTGCTTTTCTTGGCCGGAGTAATCCAACTCCTGTGTCTGTTCCTGAATGTGCGGGAATTTCCGGAGTACAGGCACCTTTTGGAGATTGGATTTCTCAACGCTTCCCAATGGGAAAGCTATTTTGTCGGGCAGTGCATGCAGTGCGCGCTGAATATTCTGTTGATCGTGCTCTTTTTCGGGTGCCTGCTGATCGGCAGCTTTGCGCGGAGCGCCCCATCGGCCCGGCGGGCGGAGGGGATCCTCCTGCTGTGTAAGGCCGCGCTCTGGGGCGTAGCCGGTCTTCTGTTGCGCTTTCCGGCCTTTGGAACCACCTGTTTTATCTGGGGGCTGATCCTGATTGCGCTTCTCTGCTGCGGAGCTTTTTCTCTCTGGAAGAGCCGCAAAAAGCCCGCCAACCTCGATTGACGTCGCGCCGTTTTCCCCTCTGCCAGGGCTCGTTTTCAAAACAGAAAGAAAAAAATAAAAAAAGGTTGACAGACGGAATATCTCGTGGTAATATATTACCTGCGCTGAGCGGTGCACGGCGCAGATATGCACGAGTGGTGGAATTGGCAGACTCGCTAGATTCAGGTTCTAGTGTGCATTACGCACGTGCGGGTTCAAGTCCCGCCTCGTGCACCAAAATAAAAGGACATCCTTTCGGATGTCCTTTTATTTTTTCGATCCACACGCAAAGGAGCGGTTCCGCACAAAACGGAACCGCTCCTTTATTATCTGTATTTTCGTGCTCTCCGGTATGCTCACACCTGGTAGCATCCCCCGCCGATGAACTCCCGCAGCAGCGAGGTCTTGGGCACATCGTCCGCGGGCAGGGGGAGGAAATAGCTCAAAAACTTCAGCAGCCGTTTGGCCTCCAGGTATTCCGGGCAGTCCTTGGGGACGCCGAACAGCAGAGGCTCAATATAGGGCTTGAGCAGGGCGATCTCATAGATCAGGGCCGAATTGAACACCACGTCCGCGCTGTCCTGGAAGGGGAAGATGTTGGCCTCCTCTCCCCGCCGGACTGAGGGCCACATCTGGATGGTCGCCCGTGCCCCATAGCCGCGGGTCCTGGCATCCCGCTCGATCCGCCGGAGCAGGCGGGCATCCGTGGTGGGGATGCGGTTGTGGTCATCGACATTCAGTGTGGTGAGACAGCTGATATAGATCTTGAATTTACTCTCCTTGGGCAGGGAGTGAGAAAATACGTCATTCAGGCAATGGATCCCCTCGATGACCAGAATGTCCTTCTCGCCCAGGGTCAGGGTATTTCCGTTGTACTCCCGGATGCCTTTTTTGAAATTGAACTGGGGCATCTCCACCGTCTCGCCCTGCAAAAGCCGGGACATATCCGTGTTGAACTGCTCCACATCCATGGCGCCCAGGCTCTCAAAGTCATACTGGCCGTGCTCGTCCCGGGGGGTCTCCTCGCGGTTTTTGAAGTAGTTGTCCGTGGCAATGGCATGGGGCCGCAGTCCGCAGGCCATCAGCTGGGTGCACAGGCGGTGGGAGAAGGTGGTCTTTCCAGAGGAAGAGGGCCCCGCGATCATGACGAAGCGGACATCCTTGCGCCGTGCAATGGTCTCGGCGATGTCGCCGATCTTCTTCTCCATCATGGCCTCGCTGGTCAGGATGATCGGGGCCGCATCTCCCTGGCAGATGGCCTCGTTGAGATCGGCCACATTGGAGATGTGCAGGGCCTCGGCCTTGCGCTCACCGTCGTACATGGTCTGGAACACCTTGACCGAGGGCTCAAAGGGGGCCAGCTGATCCGGCTTCTGGACGTCCGGCAGGCGCAGGACAAAGCCGCAGTCAAACAGCTCCAGCCCAAAGCACCGCACATATCCGGTGTCCGGGACCATATAGCCATAGAAATAGTCCGCAAACTCCCCCAGCGAATAGTAGTTGACCCGGGAGCTGATCCGGCAGCTGAGCAGCTTGGCCTTGTCCTGGAGCTTCCGCGCCTCAAAGAGCGCGATGGCGTCGTCGGTGGGAATGGAGTGCTTTTGGATGGGGATGGCCTGCTCCGCCAGCTCGCGCATACGCTCCTCCACCCGATTCAGCAGGGCCTGGTCCAGCTGGAAGGCCCCTTTGGCCCGGATGAAGAGCGCATGGCTCAGGGAGTACTCCACGCAGATGCGCTCGATCTGATCCCGTCCCACAATATCATAGAAGGCCTTGAGCATCAGGAAAATGACGCTGCGCTCATAGGTCTGCATCCCTGGCTTGTCCTGGATAGTCAGCATGCGCAGCGTGCAGTCCCGGTCCAGCTTCTTTTGCAGCTCACACAGCTTTCCATCCCGCTGCACCAGCAGAATGTCGCTGTGGTATCCCCCCTGTACCTCCCGGGCAATGGTCTGGTAGGAAGTCCCGGCGGGATACTGGCGTTGGACGCCGTCCACCGTTACCGAATACATATGGTCCATATGCGCTTCTCCTTTTCCAATTTGGTCTCCCGTAGTTTATGTTCGGAGTATAGCAAAAAACTCGTTTCTTTTCAGAAACGAGTTTTTTGTTCTTTCAAATTGGTGGAGATAAGCGGGATCGAACCGCTGACCTCTTGAATGCCATTCAAGCGCTCTCCCAGCTGAGCTATACCCCCATATTCACTTGCCGTGCCGCCGGACCGGCGACTCAACGTAGGATATTATACCCGCCTCTTCCACATTTGTCAAGCATTTTCTTTCTCTTTTTTTGGCCCCTGCTCCAGCGCAGCAGGGGCCGTTCTCTTTTTCTCACGGTTCTGGCCTGGCGGGCGCTCTCCAGCCCTTCCCCCAGATCTCCTGAATACGGATCCGGAACAGGGCGGTCTGTGAAAAACAACCCCGGTTCTGTGCCCGGAACTCCTCCTCCGGCTCGGGACGAAACTTCTGGCTGAACACCCGCAGTCCCTCCCAGCGCGCCGCTTCCTCCAGCACCTCTTCCGCCGTTCCAAAGACCACTGCGCTCTCATATTCGGTGGTGTACTGCTCGGGGATTACCCGGGCATGGCCCACCGCCGTGACGCAGACCTGGGGACAGGCGCGCAGACAGTCCATCTTCTTGCCCTCCCTCGCACAGTGAAAATAGAGCCACTCCCCCGCCCGGGTCATGTTGACCGGTACGGCATATGGCGTTCCATCCGGTTGTGTCATAGAGAGGGTCATCCACTCCGTCTGATCCAAAATCCGGAGCGCCGCTTCCCGCTCCAATGCACGGTCTTTTCGCCGCATATCTTTTCCTCCCATCTTTTTCTTGTGTCTACTATATCTCATCCCGCTCACCCGCGCAAGATTTCCCCTTGACATTTCCCCAATGCCGTATATAATTACATATGAACAATAGCTCATATATTTAGAGAAAGAAAGGAGTATGCACCATGTCCCTCCCCGATTCCCCGTCCCAAGCCCAGGATCTGGACCACTGCGACTATATGCATGTACACGAGGACATTGTCGCACAGGTCAACGAGACCATGCCCGATGAGGAGATCCTCTACGATCTGGCTGAGCTCTTTAAGATCTTTGGAGACTCCACCCGCATCAAGATCCTCTATGTCCTCTTTGAGGCCGAGATGTGCGTGTGCGACATCGCCTCACTGCTGGGCATGTCCCAATCCGCCATCTCCCACCAGCTCCGCTCCCTCAAGCAGAGCAAGCTGGTCAAGTATCGCCGGGAGGGGAAGACCGTCTTTTACTCCCTGGCCGATTCCCATGTGCGCACCATCCTGGACCAGGGCATGGAGCACGTAGCCGAGTAAGCCCCCATTCAGAAAGGAGATCTCACCATGAAAAAACGTTTTTCCTTTACCAATCTGGACTGTGCCAACTGCGCCGCCAAAATGGAGGCGGCCATCGCCAAGCTCGACGGCGTCCACAGCGTGTCGGTCAGCTTCTTCTCCCAGAAAATGACTCTGGATGCCGACGATGAGCGGTTCGACGCCATCCTTCAGGAGGCGGCCAAGATCTGCAAAAAGATTGAGCCCGACTGTGTGCTCCACATCTGAGCCGCGTTCTCGATCCAGTTTGCAAAGACGGGAATGATTTCCCGACAGGAGGTCAACCATGGATTCCAGACAAAAAAAGATGCTCTGGCGGATCCTCGCCGCCGGAGTGCTGTTTCTCATCGCCCTTCTGATCCCGGCCCAGGGATTGCCCCGCCTTCTGCTCTTTCTGATCCCCTACGGGGTCATCGGCTGGGACGTCCTCTGGCGGGCGGTGCGCAACCTGACCCGGGGTCAGATCTTTGACGAGCATTTTCTCATGTCCCTGGCCACAGTGGGCGCCCTGGCCATCGGAGAATACCCCGAGGCCGTGTTCGTCCTGCTCTTCTACCAGGTGGGAGAGCTCTTCCAGTCCTGCGCGGTGGGGCGGTCCCGCCGGTCCATCGCCGCGCTGATGGACATTCGCCCGGACGTGGCCCGGGTGGAGCGGAACGGCGCACTGGAGGAGGTGGACCCGGAAGAGGTCTCCTCCGGTGACATTCTTGTCATCAAGCCCGGGGAGCGCGTCCCCCTGGACGGAGTCATTCTGGAGGGTTCCTCCGCCCTGGATACCGCCGCCCTCACCGGCGAGTCTCTCCCCCGGAGCGTCTCGCCGGGCGCCGACGTGATCAGCGGGTGCATCAACCTGACCGGATTGCTCCGGGTCCAGGTGACCAAGCCCTTTGAGGAGTCCACTGTGGCCCGCATCCTGGAGCTGGTGGAGAACGCCTCCGGACGCAAAGCCCGGGCCGAGGCCTTCATCACCAAGTTCGCCCGGTACTACACCCCTGCCGTGGTGGTGGCTGCCGTCCTGCTGGCTCTGATCCCTCCTCTCTTCTTCCAGGGCGGGTGGGGTGACTGGCTGGGCCGGGCCTGCTCCTTCCTGGTCATCTCCTGCCCCTGCGCCCTGGTCATCTCGGTCCCCCTGGCCTTTTTCGGCGGCATCGGCGGGGCCTCCCGGGCCGGTATCCTGATCAAGGGCGGCAACTATCTGGAGGCCCTGGCCAACACCGAGACCGTGGTCTTTGACAAGACCGGTACCCTCACCCGGGGCGTGTTCAACGTCACCGCCATCCACCCGGAGCAGGAGCGCGAGGCCGATCTGCTGGAGCTGGCCGCCCTGGCGGAATCCTGGTCCGACCACCCCATCGCCCACTCCATCCGGGAGGCCTACGGGGCCGAACTGGACACCAGCCGGGTCACCGGCGTGGAGGAGCGCTCCGGCCGGGGCGTCCAGGTCCAGGTGGACGGCCGGACCGTCTGCGTGGGCAATGACACCCTGATGGAGGAGATCGGCATCGCCTGGCATCCCTGCCACCAGGTGGGCACCACCGTCCACGTGGCGGTGGACGGCGTCTATATGGGCCATCTGGTCATCTCAGATCAGGTCAAGGAGGACGCCGCCGATGCCATCCGCGCCCTCCGTGCCTGCGGCGTGCGCAAGACCGTCATGCTCACGGGAGACGCCCAGGCCGTGGGCGAGGACGTGGCCCGCCGGCTGGGACTGGACGAGGTCCACGCCCAGCTCCTCCCGGCTGACAAGGTGGACCGGGTGGAGGACCTGCTCCGTCAGACCTCCCCCAGAGGGGCCCTGGCCTTCGTGGGGGACGGCATCAATGACGCCCCCGTCCTCTCCCGGGCCGATATCGGCATCGCCATGGGCGCACTGGGCTCAGACGCCGCCATCGAGGCCGCCGACGTGGTCCTCATGGACGACAAGCCCTCCAAGATCGCTTTGGCCATCCGGATCGCCCGCAAGACCCGCTCCATCGTCCGGCAGAATATCGTCTTTGCCCTTGGGGTAAAATTCCTGGTACTGGGCCTGGGGGCCTTTGGCCTTGCCAACATGTGGGAGGCCGTCTTTGCCGATGTGGGAGTCTCGGTCATCGCCATTCTCAACTCCATGCGTGCCCTTCACTCCCCCTCTGAGCCCTCCTGAGCGCAAAAACGCCCCTTTCTCCTTGCATCTGGCCCCAGCGGCTGGTATGATGAAAGTAGAAAGAGGAATGCCCGGTCCCGACCAGCTCAACCCAGGAACTTATGGTAAGGAGGGTGTCAAGATGAAACGATCTGCCGTTCCCATCGCGCTGTCCCTGCTCTTCTCCCTGGCCGCCTGTACTTCCCCCGGCGTGGAAGAGCCTACCCCCACCCCCTCTCTCCTCCCCAGTCCGTCCCCGTCCGCCCCGCTCATCCTCGACGACGGGAAGGGGGACCGCCCCACCATGCCGGAGGACCTGCCTCAGGACATGGCCTACCTCTATGACTTCTTCTTCTCCGAGCGGTATGACCGGCAGGTATCGGATGAATTCTCCCTCACCGGCCGGGAATTGCCCGGGCGGGGCATGTTCCTCCTCTATGAGCCCTATGTGAACCAGCTGGAGGGCGCGGTGGAGACCACCGCCGACGGGGACGGCATGACCCCCTACCGCCTCCGGCAGTACCGCGCCACGCTGGAGAGCGGCACCCTTCTGGTGGGCACCCACTACTATGAGCCCGACCAGTTGGAGTATCTCTCCTACCTCTGGACCGACATCCCCGGGATGAAAACCGTCCGTGAGGTGACGGTGGGCAGCAGCGAGGCCGACCTGCTCCGGGCCTATCCCGAGCAGCTCTACTATCTCACCGCCCAGGAGGCCAGCCCCGGCATCTGGTCTCTGGAGCCCGAATCTGACCTCTCCCCCTCCTTTGACTGCGCCTACACCTG
The DNA here is from genome assembly GCF_014288125.1 of Pseudoflavonifractor hominis. NCBI lineage: Bacteria > Bacillati > Bacillota > Clostridia > Eubacteriales > Oscillospiraceae > Pseudoflavonifractor > Pseudoflavonifractor hominis. The sequence continues at coordinate 70,437 of NZ_JACOPR010000003.1, forward strand.
GCAGCCCTATACCCAGGAGAACAACGACTGCCGGGACATCACCTTCTACCTCAAGGACGGCACGGTGACTGCCATCGAGATTTCCTCCCCCTATGAGCTGCGCTATGTCTACGGGTACGACCGGGACGCCGGTCTGGAAACGGCAAATGCAAACCGCGCCGCCCTGGACGGCTGAGCGCAGAATCCGCCCAAAAGCTCTTCGAGCGGGGCGCTTCCCTTTTTCGGAAGCGCCCCGCTCGTTCTCTTTTTTGGACCGGCATCCATTTTTTCTCCCAGGCCTCCCCCCAGTATGCTATAATAGGGTCTGTTGAACATTCACGGACAGAAGGTGACAAATTTGACGCAAGAAACCATGCTCTACGTGGTGCGCCACGGACAGACCATGTTCAATCTCCTGGACCGGGCCCAGGGATGGGCCGACTCCCCCCTCACCCCCGCCGGGGAGGAGGCCGCCGCCCAGCTGGGCCTTGGGCTCTCCCGCTCCGGCGTGGTCTTTTCCGCGGCCTGGTCCAGCGACAGCGGACGGGCCCGGGACACCGGACGCATCCTCCTGGACCATATGGGCCAGCAGGCCCTTCCCCTGTACACCGACCGCCGCCTGCGGGAGTGGTGCCTGGGCGATATGGAGGGCCTGCCCAACCGGCAGTTTCTCTCCTCCCTCCTGGGGCGGGACGGCCGCCCCATCTCCATTCGGGAGCTCAATGCCCGGCTCCCCGAGGCGGTGGAGAGCATCCACACCCACCTGGACTCCACCGGTATGAGCGAGTCCTATGATACCCTGCGCGCCCGCCTGCTGGAGGGCCTTTCCTCCATCGCCCGGGAGACCGCCGGGCAGGGGGGCGGGAATGTGCTGGTGGTCTCCCACGCCCTGTCCATCAAGCTCCTCATCCACCTGCTCTGCCCCGATCGTATGGAGGAGGCCGCCATGCTCCACAACGCAAGCGTGTGCCGCTTCCGCTTTGCGGATGACGGCTTTCAGGCCCTGGAGCTCAACGACACCCGCTATCTGGACGGCTCCGCCGTCCCCGCCCGGTGAGCGCCGTGGTGGCCCTCGTAACCGGCGGGAGCGGGAGCGGAAAATCCGCCTGGGCGGAGGGGCTCTCCTGCACCCTGTGTCCGGGTCCCAAGCGCTACCTCGCCACCATGCGCCCCTTCGGGGAGGAGGCCCAGCGCCGCATCGCCCGGCACCGTGCCATGCGCGCCCACAAGGGCTTTGACACGCTGGAGTGCCCCGACGGGCTGGACGGCCTGCCCATCTCCCCCTCGGACACGGTCCTGCTGGAGGACCTGTCCAATCTGGTGGCCAACCGGCTCTTTTCTCCCCAGTGTCCGGAGCACTGCGGGGAGGTGCTGTGGGCGGAGCTCTCCGCCCTGGCCGACCGCTGTACCCACCTGGTGGTGGTCAGCAATGAAATCACCTCCGACGGCATCGAATACGATCCCTCCACCCAGGCCTTTCTCGCCCTTCTGGGCGAGCTGGACCGGAAGCTGGCCCGGCGGGCCGACCTGGTGGTAGAGGTGGTCTGCGGACTGCCGCTGGTCCTGAAAGGAGAGATCCCATGTTCCACTCCCTCGTGATCGCCTTCTCCACCTACTCCCGCCTCCCCATGCCCCAGGTGGAGTGGAGCGAGAAGAATATGAAATACGCCATCTGCTTCTTCCCCCTCATCGGGGCGGTTATCGGCGGGCTCTTTCTGCTCTGGGTCTGGCTGTGCGCCCAGCTGGGGCTCAATTCTTTCCTGCGGGCGGCCGGATGCGTGGTCCTCCCCCTGCTGGTCTCTGGGGGCATCCACATGGACGGCTTCTGCGACACGGTGGACGCCCTCTCCTCCCACCAGACCCGGGAGCGCAAGCTGGAAATCCTCAAGGACTCCCACACCGGGGCCTTTGCCGTCATCTTCTGCGGCGTGTGGCTGGTGCTGGATCTGGGCGCCCTGACCCAGCCGGAGGCACTGCGGAGCTTTGGCGTGCTGGCCCTTGGCTTTGTGCTCTCCCGGGCCATGAGCGGTCTGGCCCTGGCCAATCTGAAGGGGGCACGGCCCTCCGGGATGCTCCAGGCCTTTGCCGACGCCTCCCACAAGAGCGCGGTGACCGCGGTCATGCTGGTCTTTCTCGTCCTGTCCGTGGCCGGGATGGTCTGGCTCTCCCCGGTGTCCGGGGGCACCGCGGCCCTGGCGGCGGCCCTGTGCCTGCTCCACTACCGCCGCATGTCCTACCGCCAGTTCGGCGGCATTACGGGAGATCTGGCCGGGTATTTCGTGCAGCTGGCCGAGCTGTCCATGGCCCTGGCCGTCGCCCTCACCTGGAGGTTTGTATGAAGCTGTATGTCGGCGGCGCCCATCAGGGCAAAGCCGCCTATGTGAAGGAACAGACCGGCCTCTCTCCCCGGCTCTGCACCCCGGAAGAGGCCCTCTCCGCCCCGGCAGTGGACCAGTTCCACCGCATCTGCCGCACCCTGCTGGAGCGGGAGGAGGATCTGGGACCATATGTGGACCGTCTGCTGGCCGAGAATCCGGACGCCGTCATCCTGTGCGACGAGATCGGCCTGGGCGTGGTCCCGCTGGACCCCTTTGAGCGCCGCTGGCGGGAGGAGACCGGCCGGGCCCTGTGCCGCCTGGCGGCCAGCGCCGAGCGGGTGGAGCGGGTGGTCTGCGGACTGGGATGGAGGCTGAAGTGATATGACGGAATTTCTCTTCCTGCGCCACGGCCGGACGGCGGGCAATCTGAGAAGCAATTACGTGGGCGGCCGGACCGACGAACCCCTCTGTCCCGCCGGGATCGAGGCCCTGCGCGCTGCCCGGGACGCCTGTCCGGAGCGCTTTGCTGCCCAGCGTCTCTTCGTCAGCCCCATGCTCCGCTGCCGGGAGACCGCCGCTCTCTGCTTCCCCCACCTCACCCCCACCCCCGTGGAGGAATTCCGGGAGTGCGACTTCGGCGTCTTTGAGGGGAAGAACTTTCAGGACCTGGAACAGGATCCCCGCTACCGTGCCTGGGTGGAGGGGAACTGCGCCGGTCCCATCCCGGAGGGGGAACACCCGGACGCCTTTATGGCCCGGTGCCGCGCCGCCTTCGCCCCCCTGCTGCAACATCCCGCCCCGGGACGCACCGCTCTGGTGGTCCACGGCGGCACCATCATGGCCATCCTCTCCGCCTTCGCCCGACCGGAGCGGCCCTATTTCGACTACCATGTCTCCAACGGCGGAGGCTACCTCTGTACCGAGGAGAACGGCCTTCTCCGCATCGTCGAGCAGTTCTGAATTTCCACAGAGAAAAAGCGCCCCCCGACGCAGCATGTGCTGCGCCGGGGGGCGCTCTATTTTTGCTTCTATGGAAACACCGGGATCAGGCCTTCTCCTCACAGAGATGGGCGGCGATGCGGGTCAGGAGCTCCACCGAGCCCACATGGTAGCCGCTCACGCCGTAGACCGCCTGGCCCTTTCCGTTGCAGGCCACCGCCAGGGGCGGACGGTCCGGATCGCAGGTCAGGTGCCGGGCCACGGTCTCCAGATCGAAGGCCCAGTCATCTTCCAGCACCCGCAGGCCCGGCCACTTGGCCAGCACACCGGCCAGGGTGCGCTGCTTCAGGCTCTCCTCGCCCCGCAGAAGGAACACCACGTTCACCGGCAGGGCCTCCAGGGCCTCCTGTCCGGCGGAGAGCTCGTTGAGCACGTGCTCGGTGGGCTCGTTGCCCTCCTCCAGCCAGAAGAGGAGGGTGGGCCGTCCGTCCGCCGGGATGACCTCGGTGGTCACGGACTCCTCGGTGCACAGGGTGCGCCCGGTCATGAGGGGCAGGTCCTGGCAGCCCAGCAGATCCTCCAGCGCGAAGGGCCGCAGGCGCAGGTCGGAGCAGATCTCCTCCCCCGCCCGGACCACCAGCTCCCGCCGGGCGGCAAACTGGTTGCCGTTGGGCAGGCGCACCGAGGTCATGAGACGGTACTGTCCTGCGGGGAGCTTCAGGGCATATTCCCCATCGCTCCACCCCTCGTCGGAGAGGGTGAGGAGCTTCCACCCGCCCGACACCCGGCGGGAGAGGCTCCAGTTCTGACGGTAGAGGGGAGCAGGGCCCTCGCTCTGGGTCAGCCGCAGGGTACCCAGGGCCTCCGCACGGACGGTGTGGAAGGCCCCGTCCTGCCAGAATTCCGGCATGCCGTCCAGGGCACGCAGACGGGCGGGGACGCCCAGGGCGCGCAGGATGGCCACATAGAGGATGCGCAGGCTCCGCCCGTCGCAGCGCATGGCCTGCCACGCCTCCATGGGCGTCCAGACCAGGCCGGTGATCTCTCCGGCGTAGACCTTCTCCACTGCCGGGTCCATCCGCTCCTCCAGCGCCGTCCAGAGGGCGGCCGGGCAGGCGCGGAAGGCCGCCTTCTCCCCCTCGCTCAGGGCCTGGAGCAGCGCGCCCCGCCAGGGGGTGAGGCACTCGATCTGGATGCGGGGCGAGAGTACATAGGGCCCGTAGAGCTCCCCGGGCATCTCCCCCTGGGCCGGAGCGTTGCGGAGGTGGTCCTCCAGGATCTCATCGGTGACATCCCGCAGGTCCTTTGCGGTGATGCTGCGGAGCATGGTCTCCCGGCGGGGATCGCCGTCCCGCTCCAGGAAGGCCAGCAGCACCGGGGCGTTCCCCCGGGCGGCCTTGAGCAGGTCCTCCCACTCGGGCTTTCCCTGGCCGGGATGGTAGTGGGAGGCGATGCGCGCCTCCCGCAGCTCCGCGCCACGGACCAGCTCGGCGGCCCGCGCGGCCTTCTGCTCGGCGGTCAGGAGGGCGGGATGGATGGGCTCGTCCTTGGGGGCGTGGACGTCAAACTCGGCCCAGTCGGTCTCCTCCATGGCGGGGTGGACCAGCTCCAGGACCACGGCGCCGTCCACGCAGTCCCCCTCGGCACGCAGGCCGTCCAAGGTGCACAGCACATGGAGATCGCCAAGGCCCAGCTGGGCCCGGGCCTCTCCCCGCTCGTCCGCGGTCAGGGTGGCGATGGTGTGGAAGCTGGCCTCATTGAGGACCTGGAGCTGGAACCGGGCCCCGGCGGCGGGCAGCCCGTCCCGCTCCGCCCGGAAGGTATAGGTCCGGGTGCGGGCATAGCGCTCGGTCTGGTTGTACCAGGTCACCGCCCCGTCGGTCCCCAGGGGCGCGCCGTGGAGGGGGGAGCTCCCCGCGCCGAAGAGCCGGGAGTGGACCAGAATGGCCCGGGAGGCGGCGGTGTTGAACCAGCCCCGGTCCAGAATGGGCTCGGGCTCGCAGGCGCCCAGGAAGCGCCACTCTCCGTCGCACAGGGCCTCCACCCAGGCGTGGTTGTCGTCACAGTGGGCCCAGCGGGGGGAGTACACCTGCCGGGCGGGGATGCCCACGCTGCGCAGGGCGGAGACCAGGAAGGCAGACTCCTCTCCGCAGCGGCCGCTCCCGCTGCGGAACACGGTGAGGGGGGAGGCGGTGCGGTCATCCTGGAACTGGTAGGAGGCGTTCTCATGGCACCAGCGGTTGACCTCCAGCACCTTCTCCGCCACGGTGGGCAGGGGCTCGATCCGGGCGCGGAGGGCGTCGTGGAAGAGGGCGCGGTGGAAGGACAGGTCCTCGTCGTTCACCCGGGGGAAGAGGACATAGTGGTAGAAGATCTCCTCCTCCAGCGCCCCGCACCAGGCGGTATGGGCACGCAGGTGGAGGGCGTGGTCTACAAATTGCAGGAAGAGGTCAAAGGGATACTGGTCCAGATCGCTCTCGGGCAGGTGGGTCATCAAAAACTCCATGGCCCGGCGCTGCTCGTCCGTCAGGGCGCACAGCCGTTCATTCCATCGCTCCATCTCAGTCCTCCCGGGCATAGCCCTTGCACAGCTCATACAGGGTGGTCACGCCCGCGCCGGTGGCGCCGTTGGTCTGATAGGCCCAGCGGGGGGAATCCACCCAGGCGGTACCCGCGATGTCAATGTGGATCCAGGGGCGCTCCTCCACAAAGGCGCCGATGAAGAGACCGGCGGTGATGGTGCCGCAGCCGTCGGTGGAGACGTTGGACACATCGGCCACGGGGCTCTCGATCATCTTCCGGTACTCGGGGAAGGCGGGCAGGCGCCAGTACTGCTCGCCGCTGCGGCCATAGGCGCTCTGGAAGGCGGCGCAGAAGTCCTCGTCGTTGGAGAGGAAGCCGGCGGTGGTGAAGCCGAACATGCCCACCACGGCCCCGGTAAGGGTGGCGATGTCCACCACCTTGGCGGCCCCCTCCTTCTCCACGGCGTAGGTCACGGCGTCGGCCAGGATGAGGCGGCCCTCGGCGTCGGTGTTGCCCACCTCAATGGTCTTGCCCGACATGGAGCCGATCACATCGCCGGGGATAAAGCTCTCGGGGGAAATCCGGTTCTCCACGGAGGGGATGACCACGGTGACGTTGACGGGCACCTGATTCGCCGCCAGCGCCAGCAGCGCGCCACACACAGCCGCGCCGCCCGCCATGTCGCCCTTGATGCCCTTCATGGAGCTGGAGGCCTTGAGGCAGTATCCGCCGGTGTCGCAGGTCACGCCCTTGCCCACCAGGGCGATTGGGGCCTCCCCCTCCTTGCCGCCCTTGTAGCGCAGGACGATGAGCCGGGGAGCGTGGGCGGCGCTGGTCCCCACGGTGAGGAAGGCCTCCATCCCCAGAGCACGGGCCTGGGCCTCATCCAGCACCTCGGTCTCGATGCCCAGGGCCTGGGCCTCCTTCACCATCCGGCGGGCCATGTCGTCGGGGGTGAGCTTGTTGGCCGGGCAGTTGACCAGATCCCGGGCAAAGCAGATGGCCCGGGTGAGGATGTCGGTCTCCCGGAGGGCCGCTTCACATCCGTCGGGGGCGTCCAGATAGAGGGCTACGGCGGGGCCCTCTTCCTTCCAGGACTCGGTGCGGTAGAGGGCCAGCTCAGCACCCTGAACCATGGCGGCCACACCCGCCGCGCCCAGCACGGCATGGACTCCGGCCCCGTCCAGCACGATGCCGGAACCGCCCAGATCCCGGATGGCCTTGACCCCCTTGGCGGCGGCCACGCGGATCTGCTCGGCGGTCACCTTGCCGCTCTCGCCCAGCTCCGCGGTGAGCACGCAGCAGCCCTCGCCGGGCTGGACCTGCTGGCCCGCCTTTCCGCCGCAGGCCTGAAGGCGCAGCTTCCACGGTATGTTCTGTCCCTGATAGCGTTCGATCATGTTCAATTCCTCCTGATCTTAACATGGAAAACAAAACCGCCCCGCCCGCCGCAGGCGGACAGGGCGGTGCTGATTCTATTACTTCTGCACCTCGTGGCAGGCCACAAAGTGACCGGGGGCCACTTCCTGGAAGGCCGGGCTCTCCTGACGGCACCGGTCGGTGGCGTAGGGGCAGCGGCCGGCAAAGCGGCAGCCGGGGCCCAGGTTCACGGGGCTGGGGATGCTGCCGTGGAGCATGATGCGCTTGCGGCTGGTCTCCAGCTTGGGGTCGGCCAGAGGGATCGCCGAGAACATGGCCTGGGTATAGGGGTGGAGGGGATGCTCAAAGATCTCGTCGCTGGTGGTCAGCTCCACCATGCTGCCCAGATACATGACGCCCACACGGTCGGAGATGTGCTTGATCATGGAGAGGTCATGGGCGATGAAGAGATAGGTGAGTCCCCGCTCCTTCTGGAGGTCCTGGAACAGGTTGATGACCTGGGCCTGGATGGACACGTCCAGAGCGGAGATAGGCTCGTCGGCGATGATGAAGTCGGGATTCACCGCCAAGGCGCGGGCGATGCCCACACGCTGACGCTGGCCGCCGGAGAACTCGTGGGGGAAGCGGTTGGCGTGCTCCCGCTGGAGGCCGACGGTCTCCAGCAGGCGGATGACCATCTCCTCCCGCTCCTTGCGGTCCTTGGCCAGGCCGTGGTTGTCGATGCCCTCGGCCACGATGTCCATGACCTTCATGCGCTGATTCAGAGAGGCATAGGGGTCCTGGAAGACCATCTGCACCCGGCGGGTGAACTCCTTGTGCTCGGCAGCGCTCTGCTTGCCCACCACTTCCTTGCCGTCAAAGATGACCTTGCCGTCGGTGGGCTTGTAGAGCTGGATGACGGTGCGGCCCAGGGTGGACTTGCCGCAGCCCGACTCACCCACGAGGCCCAGGGTCTCGCCCTTGTAGATGTCAAAGGTTACGTCATCCACGGCCTTGAGGGTCTGCTTCTTCCCCACGGGGAAGTACTTCTTCAGGTGCTGGACGGAAACCAATACGTTCTTGTCATTCATCACTGATTCTCCCCCTCCGGTTGACATCTGGCGTCGTGGAGCCAGCAGGCGGAGGTGTGGCCCGCTTCAAACTCCGTAAAGACGGGACGGTACTCCTGGCACACCTTCATGGTGTGGGCACACCGGGCCGCAAAGGGGCAGCCCTTGGGCGGATTCATCAGATCCGGGGGCGTGCCCAGGATGGTGTGGAGCTTGTCCGTCTTTTCATGGAGCTTGGGCACCGCGGCCAGCAGGCCCTTGGTGTAGGGGTGCTGGGGACGGTAGAAGATGTCCTCCACGCTGCCCGTCTCCACCACGGTGCCGCCGTACATGACGCACACCCGCTGGGCGATGTTGGCCACCACACCCAGGTTGTGGGTGATGATGATAATGGAGGTGTCGATCTTGCTCTGAAGCTCCTTCATCAGGTCCAGGATCTGGGCCTGGATGGTCACGTCCAGGGCGGTGGTGGGCTCGTCGGCGATGAGGACCTTGGGGTCACAGGCCAGGGCGATGGCGATGACGATGCGCTGGCGCATACCGCCGGAGAGCTCATGGGGATACTGCTTGTAGCGCATCTCCGGGTTGGAGATGCCCACCAGCTCGATGAGCTCCAGAGCCCGGGCCTTCATCTGCTCCTTGCTCATGTCCTTGCGGTGAGCCTTGAGCATCTCCACGATCTGCTTGCCCACGGTCATGGTGGGGTTCAGGCTGGTCATGGGGTCCTGGAAGATCATGGCGATGTCGCTGCCCCGGATCTTGAGCATCTCCCGCTCGGTGAGCTGGGTGAGCTCCCGGCCCTCCAGCTTCACGCTGCCGCCGGAGATCCGGCCGTTGGAGGGGAGCAGGCGCATGGTGGCCTTCACGCTGATGGACTTGCCGCAGCCCGACTCGCCCACGATGGCCAGGGTCTCGCCCTTCTTCAGATAAAAGTCCACACCGCGCACGGCCTTGACCAGTCCGTGGTGGGTCTTGATCTCCACATGGAGATCTTCTACTCTCAAAATATCATCCATGTGTCTCACCTACTTACTCATTCTGGGATCCAGGGCGTCACGCAGGCCGTCGCCCAGGATGCTGAAACAGACCATGATCAGAATGATCACGATGGCGGGGCAGATCAGCAGATAGGGATAGCTCTGAAGCACGGAATAACCGTTGTTGATCAGAACACCCAGGGAGGCCTGAGGCTCGGACAGGCCGATGCCGATGAAGCTGAGGAAGGCCTCGGTGAAGATGGCGCTGGGGATGGTAAACATGGCGTTGATCACGATGATGCCCACGGTGTTGGGGATCAGGTGGCGCAGGATGATGTTCTTCTGGGAAGTACCCAGCACCTCGGCCGCCATGACGAACTCCTGGTTCTTGAGCTGGAGGATGCGGGCGCGCACCAGACGGGCCATGTTGACCCAGCCGGTGATGGCCAGAGCCACGATGATGGTGCCCACGCCGGCGGGCAGCACCATCATCAGCAGGATCACGATGATGAGGTGGGGGATGCCGACCAGGATTTCAATGATACGCTGCATGATGGCGTCCACCTTGCCGCCCAGCAGGGCGGAGACCGCACCGTAGGTCACGCCCACGAAGAGGTCCAGGCAGGCGGCCACAAAACCGATGAGCAGGGAGATGCGGGTGCCGTACCAGATACGGGTGAACTGGTCGCGGCCGTACATGTCCGTGCCGAAGAGATGGACCAGGCTGGGGCCCTGGTAGGTGGCGCTGTAATCGGTCTGTGCAAAGTTATAGGGGCTGAACACAGGGCCCAGGATGGCCAGAGCCACGATGGCGATGATGACAAAGAGGCTCACCACGGCGGCCTTGTTCTGCTTCAGACGGATCCAGCCGTCCTGCCAGGCGGTGAGGCTGGGGCGGCCGATCCGCTCGCGCTCGCCCTGATCCACCTGCACCTTGGTAAAGAGCTCCCGGGGGATGTTCTGATAGTCCATGTTCTTTTCCTGGTTCATGCTCATCCCTCCTTACTGCCCTGGATGCGGATCCGGGGATCGATCACGGAATAGAGGATATCCACGACCATGATGACAAAGATGTAGAAGGCGCTGTAAAACACCGTAATGCCCATGATGGTGGAGTAGTCGTTGTTCTTGATGCAGTCCACGAACAGAGAGCCGATGCCGGGGACCGAGTAGATGCTCTCCACGGCCAGGGAGCCGGTAAGCAGGTTGACCACCACGGGGCCCAGGATGGTGACCACCGGGATGATGGAGTTGCGCACGGCATGGACCATGAGGACCTTGAACTGGCTCAGGCCCTTGGCCCGGGCGGTGGTGATGTAGTCCTGCTCCAGCACGTCCAGCATCTCGGTGCGGATGAACCGGGCAAACATGGCCGTGGCGCTGAAGGAGAGGGCGATGGAAGGCAGCACCGAACAGGCCCAGCTGGTCCAGAAGGCCACCGGCAGGATCTTCCACTGAAGGCCCACATAGTACTGCAGCAAGGCAGCCACAACGAAGTTGGGCACACTCACGCCCAGCACGGCGATGACCATGGTGAAATAGTCAATGCCGCTATTATGCTTCCAGGCGGCAATGATACCCAGGGTGAGTCCCACCGCCAGGCCCAGCAGCACCGCCTGGATGCCGATGAGCATGGACGGACCAAGACGACTGAAGATGACGTCGGCCACCGGACGGCCGGTGTACAGGAAAGACGTGCCCAGGTCGCCCCGGATGAGGTTGCCCAGGTACTTGATGTACTGCACCGGCACCGGATCATTCAGTCCGTACTTTTCCAGCATGATCTCCTGCTGCTCAGGCGCCAGCATGGAGAAGCGCTCGGTATCAAACGGCGTGCCGGGGAGCTGCTTCATCAGGAAAAAGGTAACTGTAACGATAATAAGGAGCGTAAGCACAAGATACACCAGGCGCTTGCCAATGTATTTTAACATTCTGCTTCCCCCGTTCCTTTCTGGAGTTTAAAGAATTGAGGCCCGCGCTGCGGACCGGGTATGGATCTGGAACCGTGGCAGAAGGTCGAACCCCTGCTCGGCCTCCCGCCACGGCTCAGATACGAGTCTGTGCCGTGGGTCTCCCCGGAGCCGGGATGATTCCCGGCCCCGGAGAGTGGAAGCGGATGAGGCAGATTAGCCCTCCGCGCTGTCAGCAAAGTGCGCGAACTTGAACTCGACGGGGCTGCCCAGGGGGTGCATGATCAGGTCCTGGACCTCCGCGCTCTGCAGGTAGGCAAAGCCCTTGTAGTACAGGGGGGACACCACGGCGTCCTCCTCCACCAGCAGCTTCTCGGCGTCCAGCATGCTCTGCAGGCGGGTCTCGGCGTTGGCGTCAGCCTTGGCGGAGAGGATCAGCTCGCTGTAAGCGGGGTTGGCATAGTTGCCGCGGTAGGGAGTGCTCTTGCCGGTCTTGGCGTCGGCGATCCACAGATCCAGGAAGGTCATGGCGTCGTCGTAGTCAGCGCCCCAGGCGGTGATGGCGAACTGATAGTTGTTGTTGTCCATCAGCTCGTTGCGGGCCTTGCTGGTCTTGGAGTCGATGGCGACCTCAATGCCCAGGTTGTCGCGGAACTGGCTCTGAACGAAGGTAGCGATGTTCTTGGTCACGGAGTCGTCGGCGATGAGCAGGGAGAGCTTGGGCTCGGAACCCAGCTCGGCCACGCCCTTCTCCCAGTACTCCTTGGCCAGGTCGGGATCGAAGGAAGAGATGTTGCCGTTGAGCTCACGGAAGGTGCCCTCATCGCTGCCGGACACGCCGAAGGAGACCAGGCCCTCAGAGGCAGCGGAGCCGTCGGCCAGGATAGTGTCAGCCAGGATGGAGCGGTCAATGGCGTAGCCCAGAGCCTTACGGATGTTGGCGTTGCTCAGAGCGGGGTCCTCCATGTTGTACTGGAGGTAGGTGACGCGGAACTCGGTCATGGTGTGGAACTCGGGATCGTCCTTGTACTTGTCCACGTCGGAGGAGGACAGGTTGACCTTGTCCAGAGTACCGGCCTGATAGGCGTTCAGGGCAGCGGAGGCGTCCTTGATGATCTTGACTTCCACGTTGGGGATGGCCACGTTCTCAGCGTCCCAGTACTTGTCGTTCTTCTTCAGCGTGGTGCCCACGGCGGGGTCATAGCTGGTGATGACATAGGGACCGCAGTAGATCATGTTCTCGGCCTTGATGCCGTAGTTGTCGCCCTGCTCGGTGACAAAGGCCTCGTTCAGGGGGAAGTACATGCTCAGAGTGGTCAGGTACAGGAAGTAGGGGGTGGGGTTCTTCAGGTGGACTTCCAGGGTGCGGTCGTCCACCGCCTTGACGCCCACTTCCTCGGCGGAGACCTTGTTCTCGCCGTACTCAGCGCCGTTGACGATGTAGTCGGTCATGATGAAGTTGTAGCCGTTGGTGGCATCCGCGCTCATCTGCTTGAGCCAGGCAAACACAAAGTCGTTGGCGGTCAGGGGAGTGCCGTTGGACCACTCCAGGCCCTCGCGCAGGGTAAAGGTATAGGTGAGGCCGTCCTCGGAGACGGTGTAATCCTCACACAGGGCCTTCTCGGGCTCGTGGTTGGCGTCCAGACGGAACAGGCCCTCAAAGGTGTTGTTCAGGATGGTGAAGGACTGAGTATCCGAAGCGGCCCACTGGACCAGGGTACGGATCTCATTGCTGTCATAGTAGACCAGAGTGTCGCGGGTGGTGGTGGCGGTTCCGGGGTCACCGCTGGTGGTGGGAGTACCGCTTCCGGTATCGCCGCCGGTGAACCCGCAGCCCGCCAGCGTCGACACCAGAAGTGCCGAAGCCAGGACGGTAGAAACGAGCTTTTTCTTCATGTTTCATTCTCCTCTTGTCTTGGATTTGTTAAAATGCATGTGCATACTTAACCTGAAATCAGTTGCTCCGCCTGCTGGCAGACAGCCAGCGCCGGCAAAACCGTGCGGATATCCAGCCTTCCCGGACTGCGTCCCACGCGGAGCTCCTCCAGCAAGGTGTCGATCTGCCGCCCATAGGGGTCCCAGGTGGGGAAGCACTCCTCCTCCATTCCCTGGGGCGTATACCGCCGCCAGCGGTCGGAGGCCAGGCGGCTGTCAAACCGGATGAGTTCATCGGTAAAGGCGGCCTCCACCCCCGCCTCCAGTCCGGAGGCAAAGCCGGATGGAAGACACCAGGAGGCGTAGAGCACCGCGCAGAAGGTGGGATAGCGGAGAAACAGGGTCACGCTCTCCCCTCCCGGTCCTTCGGAGGCCTCCACCCGCTCGGGCGGTCCAAACAGGGAGACCACATAGTCCACATCGTGGATGGCCAGATCAAAGAGGACCCCGCCCGAGCGCTTTGGATCGGCCAGCCAGCCCCCGTCACTCCAATCCGGCCGGGGCTGCCGCCGCCAGAGGGTCAGGGTGTGCAGCCGCTCCCGCCCCGCCGTGAGCCGGTGGGAGAGGGCCTCATAGGCATCCCACGAGCGCAGCACCTGGGCCACCGAGAGGGTGGTGCCGGTCTGTTCTGCCCGGTCCGCCATGGCGATGGCGTCCTCCAGAGAGAGGGCCGCCGGTTTTTCACACAGGATATGGGGCACGCGCCCCATGAGAGCCTCCGCGGCAGAGCGGTGCAGATCGCTGGGCAGACAGATCACCGCCAGATCCGGGCGGTGGGGGAGGGTTTCCAGCTCCTCCGGGCCGGCCAGGATACGGGCGTCTGATGCCCCGGGCAGGGGTTCTCCCCCGCCCCGCCGGCTGATCACCGCCGTGATGGTCACATCCGTCCGCCGGGCCAGCCGCGCGCTGTGGAGGCGGGCCATATTTCCGGTGCCCCAGATCAGGACTTCCATCCCGTGCCCTCCTCCTTATATTATTGGCACATCTCGTCCAGCACATGGCGCAGGGCCAGGGCCCCGCCGCCGATGAGATGGCCGCTGACGCCGAAGCTCTCAAACCGGAGCTGAAAGGTATTCTGCATGTATTCATTGAGCTTGCTGCGGTAATTCCGCTCCACCAGCGTGGAGAAGATCGGGTTCTGACGCAGCATGCTGCCGCACAGGAGCACTACTTCCGGCGCGTAGGTATTGGCCAGCAGGTTGATGGCAATGGAGGTATACTCTACGACCTGGGTGATGAGGGCCACCGCAAAGGGATCTCCCCGCTGAAAATAATCAAAGAGGCCCTTCATGTCGATGTTGGGATAGACGGTGCGGGCCTCGGCCAGAATGGTCCGCTGGGACAGATGGGTCTGGAGGCAGCCCACTTTGCCGCACTCACAGATCTTGCCCGCCGGATTGAGGATGATGTGGCCGATCTCCCCGGCCATATTCTCTCTTCCCCGATAGATCTCTCCGTTGAGGATCACCGCCGCGCCGATACCATCTCCGATGCTCAGCACCACCATGCTCCGGCTGCCGGCGCAGGCGCCGAAGTGGTGTTCCGCCAGAGCGATGGCCTTGGTGTCGTTCTCCAGAACAAATTCATATCCAGGCAGACGGCTGTGGAGATATTGGGTGACCGCCACATTCCGCCAGCGGAAGTTGGCCGAAAACTCCAGCTCTCCCCGGTCGATATCCACAATTCCGGGGACTACCACACCGATGGTGGAGCGCATCTCCCGGTTTCGGTGCTTCTCCAGGAAAGCCTCCAGGCGTGCCGCCATCCAGGGCAGGATCTCCTCCGGGGTGAATTCCCCCTCGGGCACCGGCTCCATCTCATGGGCCCAAAGGCTTCCCCCGGGGTCCACCAGGCCCAGGTGCAGATATTCCCGCTCCAGGCAGACGCTGGTGCAGAAGAGCCGCTCCCGCTCCAGAGAGAGCACCCGGGGAGGACGTCCCACCTGGTTGCCGTTCTCCTTTTCCTGCTCCCGCAGCACGCCGCGGGCCATCAGCTCGTCCACGATGCGTCCCACCGTCACGATGCTCATACCAGTGGCTTCCGCCGCCTGTGCCCGGGACATCTCCCCTGCGTTGCGGATGGCTGCGAGCACCAGTTTGGTGTTATTTCGGTGCATCAGTGTGCGATCCACCTTTTTTCCCGCAACCATATTCCGCCTTCCCTTCCATTTATAACATGATTTAATTAACTCGCTGTACAATTTCTCTCTTTCTGTTCTGTATTATACTCAATATCTCCGCAAATTGCAAGCTCTTATTGACAGATAACACAAATTTCATTATAATTAATGCACCAGGCAAAATTAAATTATTAAGGTGATGTTAAAAATGAGTAGCGTGATTTTGGAGGTCTGCTGCGGCAGCGCAGACGATGTCATCCAGGCCCACAAGGCGGGCGCCCACCGGGTTGAGCTCAACAGCAATCTCTTCCACGGCGGCCTCACTCCCACCATTGGCGAGCTGGTCGTCGCCAAGCGGGAGACCGGCATGAAGATCATGACCATGGTCCGTCCCCGTGAGGGCGGCTTCTGCTACACCGATGCGGAGTTTGCCACCGCCATCGAGGACGCCAAGCAGCTCCTGGCCAACGGCACCGACGGTCTGGTCTTCGGTTTCCTCCATCAGGACGGTACGCTGGACAAGGAGCGCACCCGCATCCTGGCCGAGCTGGCTCAGGAGGCCGGTAAGGAGACCGTGTTCCACCGGGCCATCGACGTGGTCCCCGACTGGAAGGAAGTGCTGGATGTGCTCATCGAGCTGGGCATCACCCGCGTCCTCACCAGTGGACAGGAGCCCGACGTGTCCCTGGGCACCGACACCGTGCGTGAGATGATCCAGTACGCCGCCGGCCGCATTCAGATCCTGCCCGGCGCCGGTATCACCGCCCGCAACATGGACCGCATCATCTCTGAGACCGGCTGTGACCAGATCCATCTGGCCGCCCACAAGACCCTCTCCGACACCTCCGTCAACAACAACCGCGCCATCTATTACGGCGGCGCCCTCTATCCCCCCGAGGATCGCTTCAACGTCATCGACAGCGATTACATCGGCGGCATGGTGGGCCGTCTGCCCGGCTGATCCTGCGTATCCCTTCCCCCGCCCAGATGGGCGGGGGAATTTTTTTGTTCTGTGCGGCATTCTCTCCGCAGTTTGATCCGATTTTCAAAAATAAGGAACGCATGGAAGATGGACGCGTTCGCCATACTACCCTTAGTGAATTTGGAAAGGCGGCGTGATGGTATGCGGCGTTGGCTTCTATTTGTCCTGCCGGTCCTGGCATGGAGTCTGTGCGCGGCAGCTCTTCTGACCGCGCCGTCCGCCGTTCCGGCGGATGTCCCTCTTCCGGTGGAGGAGACTCCTGCACCCTCCTCCACCCCATCGGGCGGACTCATTGCCCTCACCTTTGACGACGGCCCCCGTCGCTCCACCACCACCGCCCTGCTGGACGGCCTGGCCGCGCGCGGGGTGCAGGCGACCTTCTTTCTCATCGGAAAGCAGGTCGCCGAGTATAACCAGGATCTGCTCCAGCGGATGGACGCGGAGGGCCATCAGATCGGCATTCATACCTACGACCACGTGATGCTCTCCGGGCTCAATGCCGCTGATTTCTCCGCACAGGTGGACAAGACCCGGTCGCTCTTTCAATCGATTTTGGGCCACAACGGATTTCTGCTCCGTCCGCCCTACGGGAGCACCGATCCCGCGGTGCGCTCTATGGCGGGCTGTCCCATCATCCTGTGGTCCATCGATCCGGAAGACTGGGACGATCAGAACGCGGATCGGGTGGTGGAGCATGTGGTCTCCCGGGCCAAAGACGGGGACATCATCCTCCTCCACGACATCTTCCCCACTTCCGTGGAGGCCGCACTGCGTATCGTGGATCAGCTCCACGCCCGTGGCTTTTATTTTGTCACCGTGGAGGAACTCTTTGCGGCCCGGCATATCACGCTGGAGCCCGGCAAGGTCTACCGCTGCGCCTATCCATAAGAAGGTACAAAAATGCGGCACGCTCTCTGAGAGCGTGCCGCATTTCTGATTGGATGAAGTTATACCTCCATGATAACGGGCAGGATCATGGGGTTGCGCTTGGTCTTTTTGTAGAGGAAATTGGAGAGATCGGTCTTGATCTCGGCCTTGATGGCGGACCAGTCGGTGCACCGCTCCCGCTCGCACTGCTCCAGCGCGCCCACCGCTACCCGGCGCAGCTCTTCCATCAGTCCCTCGGACTCCTTGACGTAGACAAAGCCGCGGGTGATGATGTCGGGTCCGGAGACCACCGAGCCGTCTTCGCTGGACATGGAGACCACCACCACGATCATGCCGTCCTCGGCCAGGTGCTTGCGGTCCCGCAGGACTACGCTGCCCACGTCGCCCACGCCATAGCCGTCCACAAAGACCTTGCCTGCAGGCACGGTCCCGTTGATCTTGGCGGAGTTGGGGGTGAGCTCGATGACCTTGCCAATGTCGCTGATGATGATGCGCCGGGGGTCCATGCCCATGTCCTGGGCCAGCTTGGAGTGGGTCTTGAGCATCCGCTGCTCTCCGTGGACGGGGATGAAGAACTTGGGCTTGACCAGGGCGTGGATGATCTTGAGCTCCTCCTGGCAGGCATGGCCCGACACATGGAGGGGCCCGCTGCGCTCGTTGATGACCTCGGCGTCCTTGCGGTAGAGCTCGTTGATGACGCTGCCGATGGCGTTCTCATTGCCCGGGATGGCGGAGGCCGAGAGGATCACCCGGTCCCCGGCGCGGATCTCCACCTGCTTGTGGGTATTGAAGGCCATGCGGGTGAGGGCGGACATGGTCTCGCCCTGGCTTCCGGTGGTGATGATGCACACCTTATTATCAGGCAGGCTCTTGATGTGGTTGACGTCCACCAGGACGCCGTCCGGGATCTTCATATATCCCAGCTCCACCGACACCTTCATGGCGTTCTCCATGCTCCGTCCGGTCACGGCCACCTTGCGCCCATACTTGGCCGCCACCGAGATCACCTGCTGGAGCCGGTCCACATTGGAGGCAAAGGTGGTGACGATGATGCGGTTATCGCATCCCCGGAACAGCGCGTCAAAGGACTCGCCCACGCTCCGCTCACTCTTGGTAAAGCCGGGGCGCTCCACATTAGTGGAGTCGGCCAGCAGGGCCAGAACGCCCTTCTTCCCCAGCTCGCCCAGGCGGGCCAGATCGGTCATGCCGCCCTGGATGGGGGTGGTATCGATCTTGAAGTCGCCCGTGTGGACCACCGTGCCCACCGGCGTCTTGATGGCAAAGGCCACCGCGTCGGCAATGGAGTGGTTCACATGGATGAACTCCACCGAGAACTTCCCGGCCTTGACCACCTCGCCCGCCTCGCAGGTGATGAGCTTGGTCTTGTCCACCAGGCGGTGCTCCTCCAGCTTGAGCCGCACCAGCCCCGCCGTCATGCGGGTGGCATAGATGGGCGCGTTGATGCTGCGCAGGAGATAGGGGATGGAACCGATGTGGTCCTCGTGCCCGTGGGTGAGGAAAATACCCCGGATCTTGTCCTGGTTCTTGATGAGATAGGTGAAGTCCGGGATGACCACGTCAATGCCGTACATATCGTCATCCGGGAAACCCATGCCCACATCTACTACAATAATATCCCCGCCGTATTCATATACGGTCAGATTCTTGCCGATCTCATTGAGACCACCCAGGGAAATAATTTTCAGTTTTTCTGCCATATTGAGATTCAAACACTCCTTTTCGAAATAACACATAATCGAATATCATCTCGTCCGCCGCAGCTCGAAGACACGCGCCGGACGCAAGGACACTTTATTTTGGGCGCACGAAACCAAGGGCGGCCCGCCCCGCTCTTTCCGGCCCTGCCTCGCCGAAAAAAGGGGATCGTTTTCTCCGTCCCGGAATCGGATGTAAGCTGTGTCCTGCCTTATTTTCAGTGCGCTCGACGCACATAAAGCCATAAAAAAGGTACCCACATGGGATACGATGGTAGTTATAGTATACCATGCTTTCCCACAAAAGTATACTTCTATTTTCCGCGTATGCCGCCGGGCCGGTCCCCTTCCCCGTTTTCCGCGGTCTTTCTCCTTTGCAATCGGGGGAAAATATGGTACAATCGACTGCATGAAATAACCGCATGTCTGCGCGGAGAAAGAGGATGTGTTCCCATGCAGGAGATCAAGCCGGGCCGTTACCGCCACTTCAAGGGGATGGAGTATCAGGTGCTCTATACCGCCCGCCACTCGGAGACCATGGAGCCCATGGTGGTCTACCAGGCACTCTATGGGGAGCGCGGCATCTGGGTCCGCCCGGCCGCCATGTGGAGCGAGTGGGTGGAGCGGGACGGCTATGCCGGTCCGCGTTTTCACCCCATCGAGGAGGAATAAACCGGTGAACATTCAGATTTTCGGCACCTCCAAGTGCTTTGACACCAAGAAGGCCCAGCGCTATTTTAAGGAGCGCCGGGTCAAATTCCAGTTCGTGGACCTGTCCAAATACGGCATCAGCAAGGGCGAGCTGACCAGCGTGAAAAACGCCGTGGGGCTGGAGGCCCTCATCAACGCCAAGCACCCGGACGCGGCCCTGCTCACCTATCTGGCCTACGACGCCGACAAGCTGGAGAAGCTGCTGGAGGATCCCCGGCTGCTGTGCACGCCCATTGTCCGCAACGGGAAGCAGGCCACGGTGGGCTACTGCCCGGACATTTGGAAAACCTGGGAATAACGATTTGGGCCCTGCGCCCCTCCTTCGGAGGGCTGCGCAGGGCCTATTTTTTTACCGGTAGCGCTCCCCCACCTGCTCCAGCTGGCGCCGGTAGGCCTCCACCGCCCAGTCCGGTCCGGTGAGCTCCACCCCCGTGCCCAGGCCGAAGATCCAGCCCAGGAACTGCGGGCTCACCACCACCGGCACGGTGACGGTAAAATGGTCCTCCCCGTCGGGGATCAGGATGCTCTCCGCCCCGAAGCGGTCCAGCACCACACCCACCAGGCTCTTCTCGCACCGCAGGCGGACCTGCCCCTCCCGGCCGCCGAACATACCGAAGTGCTTTTGTCCATAGGCGGCCGCGTCAAAGGCCCGGCCGGTCCCCTCCCCCTCTCTGGGCTGGGAGAGAACGGTGAGGCCGTCCATCTTGTCCACCCGGTAGTGGCGTATCTCCCCCTTGTCGTGGTCAAATCCGGCCAGGTAGTAGTTCTCACTGTCCCAGATCAGCCCGTAGGGGGAGACCCGGTAGCGCTCTCCCGCCCGGCGGAAGACCTTCTCCTTGGCCACATTGTACTCAAAGTACCGGAAGGAGACCTGCCGCCCGGTGGAGAGGGCCGTGTGGAGCTGGTCGATGGTATAGTAGACGCTCTCGTTCATGGTCTTGGCCCGGCCCGTCACATAGACCTGCCGCTGGAGCTGGCGGGCCTGGTAGACACTGGAGAGCCCCTCCAGCTTGCGGATGAGGGCCCGGCTCTTGTCCGGCGTGATGAACTTACAGGACTGCACTGCGTCCACCAGCAGCTTGAGCTCGGGCAGCTGGAAAAGCCGCTCTCCCACAAACCAGCCTCCGCCCCGTCCCCGGCGCTGGTGGATGTCCAGTCCAAAGCGGGACAGGGTCTCCATATCGTCATAGAGGCTCTTCCGCTCGGCGGCGATCCCCCGTTCCGCCAGCGCAGCGCGCAGCTCCTCGGTGGTCAGGGGATGCTCCTCATCGGAGCGCTCCAGCAGCAGGGCCTGGAGGGTGAGCAGCTTCAGCTTCTGGTTGAAATGTCTGGCCATGGCGGGCACCTCATCCTTCTTTTGGGATTCTTTCATTTTAAGTATACCTTCTTTTTCCGGTTTGGGAAAGGGCTCTCCACGCCTTTACGCAGTGCCGCTTTCCCTCGATAAAGTGAGAAAATATACAGTTCTTTTCCCGCTTTCCCCCTTTTTCCCTCTCAGATGTCTCCATTTTCCGTTTTGAAATATTTTCATTTCGATATTGCAATCTGCCCAAATGTCTCTTCTGTCCCGCCCGCTTCTTTTCCCTTTTTTTACCGTTCCACTTTACAAATATCAGAATTTATGCTAGTATTTCAGTAATTATAAAATTCTCTGCCCGCAATTCAAAAATGCAACTTTACACAATTTTAATTTCATTTTATTCGATTATCTGATCGGGAATGGAGGCATTTCGCTATGATCATTCGGGATATCCAGGTGGGAGAGATCTCCCTCCCGCTGGCCCGTCCGTTTAAAACCGCCCTGCGCACGGTAGAGCATGTGGACGATATCGTAGTCCGCGTGGTGGCCGACACCGGCGAGGTGGGCTACGGTGAGGCTCCTCCCACCGCGGTCATCACCGGAGACACCAAGGGCTCGGTGGCCTGTGCCATCCGGGAGTTCATCCGCCCCAACCTTATCGGCATGGATGTGGAGGACCTGGACGGTATCATGAAGCGCCTCCACGGCTGCATCCTGAAAAACACCTCTGCCAAGGCGGCGGTGGATATGGCGGTCTATGATCTGTGGGCCAAGCGCTGGGGCGCCCCCCTCTATAAGCTTCTGGGCGGGGCTAGGACCTCCTTCCGCACCGACATCACCATTTCAGTCAATCCCATTGACGAGATGGTGGCCGACGCGCTGGACGCCGTGTCCCGCGGCTATGACATTCTGAAGATCAAGGTAGGAAAGGACGGCACCGGCGATGTGGAGCGCATCGCCGCCATCCGGGAGGCTGTGGGTCCCAATGTACAGCTCCGGGTGGACGCCAACCAGGGCTGGACCCCCAAGCAGTCGGTGGCCATTATCTCCGCCATGGAGGACCGGAATCTGAACATCGAACTGGTGGAACAGCCGGTGAAGGCCCACGACATCGCCGGGATGCAGTTCGTCACCAGCCGGGTCTATACCCCCATTCTGGCGGACGAAAGTGTGTTCTCTCCCGCCGACGCCATCGATATCATACAGAAGGGGGCCGCCGACCTCATCAACATCAAGCTGATGAAAACCGGCGGCATCCACCAGGCCCTCAAGATCTGCGATGTGGCAGAGCTCTACGGCGTGGAGTGTATGATCGGCTGCATGCTGGAGTCCAAGCTCTCGGTCTCGGCCGCCGCTCATCTCTGCTGCGGCCGGAGCGTCATCACCAAGGCCGATCTGGACGGCCCCTCCCTGTGCTCGGTGGACCCCTTTACCGGCGGTCCCGTCTTTGAAGAGGCACTGGTCACCATGTCGGAAGCGCCCGGCGTGGGACTCTCCGCCATCCCCTGCGAGCACTGGAGCTGACCGCGGACCTCCGGGTCCGCCCCAACCCCATATCTTCAAGGGTCCAAGGATTTCCTTCCCTTGTTGATATACGGTCCCTCTCCGGGACCGATCTTGAAAGGAAAGAAGGAGACGCGCGTGAAACGAGTGAAAAAACTGCTTGCTCTGACCCTGGCCCTGTCCATGACCGCTGGTCTCACAGCCTGCGGCGGCGGCGACGAGGGCGGCTCCACCGGCGGCGAGTCCGTCTACCGGGAGCTCTACTCCAGCGAGGTGGAGACCCTCAACTACCTCTATACCTCTTTTACCAACGACTACCGCATGTGTGCCAATATGGTGGACTGTCTGGTGGAATACGATCCCTACGGTGTGATGAAGCCCGCTCTGGCTGAGAGCTGGGAGCACAATGAGGACTATACCGAGTGGACCTTCAAGATCCGCCAGGGCGTCAAGTGGGTCAACGCCCAGGGCGAGGAGGTGGCCGACGTCACCGCCAACGACTGGGTCTCCGCGGCCAAGTGGGTCAACGACGCCGCCAACAACTCCTCCAACCAGTACATGTACAACGGCATCGTCAAGAACGCCCAGGAGTACTTCAACTACACCGCCTATCTGCTGGAGAGCGAGAACGGCACCAAGACCACCGACGCCGACGGTAATCCCATCGAGCCCGTGCCCGAGGTGAGCTTTGACGACGTGGGCGTCAAGGCGGTGGACGACTATACTCTGGTCTACACCATGGCCTCTCCCTGCACCTACTTCCCCTCCGTGCTGTCCTACACCACCTATATGCCGGTGTACGGCCCCTTCCTGGAGGAGCAGGGCGAGATGTTCGGCGTGGACAATCAGTCCGTGCTCTACAACGGCGCCTACATCATGTCCGAGTTTGAGCCCCAGAACCACCGCACCCTGGTGAAGAACCCCACCTACTGGGACAAGGACAATGTCTTCATCGACAAGCTGGAGTTCCGCTACAATGCCTCCGCCACCACCCTGGGCCCCGAGTCCTTCCTGCGCGGTGAGGTGGACTATGCCGAACTGGACGCCTCCCTGCTCTCGGCCTGGCAGAGCGATCCTGAGAAGCAGAATCAGCTCTCGGCCAGCCGTCCCAGCGTGGCCTTCTCCTATTTCTTCTGCTTCAACTTTGAGCCCCGCTTCGACGAGTCCCTGGACCCTGACAACTGGACGCTGGCAGTGAACAATGAGAACTTCCGTCAGTCCATCTTCCACGCGCTGGACCGGGTCAACGCCTTGGAAGTGGTGGAGCCCAACACCCCCGAAAACCTCCTCAACAACACCATCACCCCCGCCACCTTCACCGAGGCCGCCGGTCTGGATTACACCCAGTATCCCGCGCTGAAGGCCATCTCGGACGGCGACAGCTTTGACGAGGCCACCGCGCTGGACTACAAGGCCAAGGCGGTGGAGGAGCTCACCGCCGCCGGCGCCAGCTTCCCCATCCAGATGTACATGCGCTATAACCCCGCCACCACCAACTGGGATAAGGAGTGCCAGGTCATCGAGCAGCAGCTGGAAGGCCTGCTGGGCACCGATTACATCGACGTGGTGGTCGAGGCCGGTCCCTCCACCAACTTCCTCTCCATGGTCCGCCGCACCGGCGACTACGGCTTCATGAAGTGCAACTGGGGCGCCGACTACGCCGACCCCCAGACCTGGACCGATCCCTTCAAGTCTCAGGACAACTCCTACAACTTCATGGCCCAGGATCCCAATCTGGAGATCGGCCAGAAGCCCTGCACCAACAAGTCCCCCGAGACCCAGGCTCTGATGGAGGAGTACTACGCCCTCATCGACGCGGCCAAGGCCATCACCAACGATGACGAGGCCCGCTACACCGCCTTTGCCGAGGCCGAGGCCTTCCTCATCGAGCACGCCATCGTCGTTCCCTTCTCCATCTCCAGCTCCGGCTATGTGGCCACCCGCCTCAACGTGTTTGAGGCCCAGTATGCCCCCTACGGCATGGCCCTCCAGTGCTTCAAGTTCCAGAAGCTGCGGGAGGAGCCCATGGGCCTGGAGGAGTTCAACTCCCTCTATGACCAGTGGCTCAAGGACCGCACCGCTGCCATTGCCGCCGCGGACGCCGAGTAATCTCTCTGCGGGCGCCCCGGACCGTGAGTCCGGGGCGCCCCTTCTCCCGGTCTGCCACAGCCGCCCTATATGACGGCCCCAGGTCCTGTGTGGGACCGTGATATACCCCGGCCGTGTCTCCCCATTTTCCTCTCAAGGAGGTCTCGTCTCATGGCGAAATACATATTCAAACGCCTGCTGCGCTCCCTGCTGACCCTGTTTATCATCGTGACCATCGTCTTTTCTCTGCTGCGCCTGATGCCCATTGAGGGCTACTTCCAGAACTTTGAGAAGATGAGCGCCGTCCAGGTGGAACTGGGCCTCAAGGAGCTGGGTCTGGACAAGCCGCTCCCCGCTCAGCTGCTGGATTTTTACAGTGATCTGCTCCACGGCGATCTGGGCGTGTCCAACAAGTACCGCCGCAATGTGCCGGTCACCAAGATCATCGCCGAGAAGGTGCCGGTCTCCATGGCCATCGGCCTGACCTCCCTGGGCATCGCCCTGGCAGTGGGTCTGCCCATGGGCATCCTCATGGCCCGCTCCACCCGCACCAAGCACAAGATCGGCGACAAGCTGGGCACCGCCTTCATCGTTCTGATCCAGGCCGTTCCCGCCGCCGTCTACTACCTGGTCATCCAATTCTACGGCACAAAATATCTGGATCTGCCCATGCAGATCAGCAGCGGGCGGCCCGTCACCTACATCCTCCCCATCCTCTCCCTGGCCCTGGGCAACATCGCTTACTACGCCATGTGGCTGCGGCGGTATATGGTGGATGAGTCCAACAAGGACTATGTGAAGCTGGCCCGGGCCAAGGGCGTGCCCGCCTCGGCCATCTCCCGCAAGCACGTGTTCCGAAACGCCTTTGTGCCCCTGGTCCAGTTCATCCCCACCTCGGTGATCCTGACTCTGATGGGCTCCCTCTATGTGGAGAGCCTCTACTCCATCCCCGGCATGGGCGGCCTGCTGGTCAACGTCATCCAGCGGCAGGACAACACCGTGGTCCAGGGCCTGGTGCTCTTCTATGCCGCCATCAGCATCCTGGGCCTGCTGGTGGGCGACATCCTCATGGCGATCGTGGATCCCCGCATTACCTTTGGCAAGAAAGAAGGTGGCCGCTGATGCCCTCGTTCCGCTTCAAAGACCACAAGACCCAGCAGCTCAGCCAGAGCGTGGGAGAGGTCCTCTCCCGGAATTATTCCGAGAGCGAATTTTTTGAGTTTGCCCCCTATGATCCCACCGCCGGCGAGCGGGGCGGCTATTCCAACTACTCCTACTGGGGCTCCACCCTGCGCTCCTTCGCCCAGAATAAGGTGGCCATGTTCTTTCTCATCCTGATGGTGGGTATCCTGGCCTTTACCGTGGTGGAGCCCATGCTCCCCTATGCCCCCGAGGCCAACACCATCTACAAGGGCGCCACCAACCTGGCCCCCTGCAAGGAATACTGGTTCGGCACCAACTCCATCGGACAGGACCTGTGGAGCCAGATCTGGTCCGGCGTGCGCACCTCCCTGCTCATCGGCCTGGCCGTGGCCTGTGTGGAGGCCGTCCTGGGCGTGATCATGGGGGTGCTGTGGGGCTATGTCCGCAAGCTGGACTTCCTCTTCACCGAGATCTACAACATCTTCGATAACGTCCCCCAGACCCTGGTGGTCATCATCATCTCCTACATCCTGCGCCCGGGCGTGAGCACCATGATCTTCGCCATGTGCCTCACCTCCTGGCTCCAGACCGCCCGGCTGGTGCGCAATCAGGTGCTCATCATCCGGGACCGGGACTACAACCTGGCCTCCCGCTGCCTGGGCACCGCCACCTGGCGCATCATGGTCAAGAACCTGCTGCCCTATCTGGTGTCCATCCTCACCCTGCGCATGGCCCTGGCCATCCCCGCCGCCATCGGCAACGAGGTCTTTATCACCTACATCGGCCTGGGCGTGCCCCTGGAGATCCCCACCCTGGGCAACCTCATCAAGGCCGGACAGACCGTGATGATGGAGTCCACCCTGAGCTACCAGCTCTTCTTCCCCGTCATCATCCTGTCCATCATCACCATCTCGTTCTACATCGTGGGCAACTCCTTCGCGGATGCCGCCGATCCCAAGAATCACGTCAAGTAAGGAGGACATATCATGGAAACCGAGACCATTCTGTCCGTCCGGGACCTGGACGTGAAATTCACCCTGCGGGGCCAGGTGCTCCACGCCATCCGGGGGATCTCTCTGGACGTCCACCGGGGTGAGAGCCTGGCCATCGTGGGCGAGTCGGGCTCCGGCAAGAGCGTATTTACCAAGACCTTTATGGGCCTTCTGGACTCCAACGGCTCGGTCACGGCCGGGGAGATCCGCTACAACGGCCAGGACCTGGCCGGGTACACCACCGACCAGCAGTGGCGCACCATCCGCGGCCGGGAGATCGCCATGGTCATGCAGGACCCCATGACCTCCCTCAACCCGCTCAAGACCATTGGCGACCAGATCGAGGAGGCCATTGTCCTCCACCAGGGCCTCAAGGGGGCCGAGGCACATGCCCAGGTCCTCAAGGTACTGGAGGAGGTGGGCATCGACCAGCCCGAGCGCCGCTCCAAGCAGTATCCCCACGAGTTCTCCGGCGGCATGCGCCAGCGGGTGGTCATCGCCATCGCCGTGGCCTGCCGGCCCAAGATCCTCATCTGCGACGAGCCCACCACCGCTCTGGATGTGACCATCCAGGCCCAGATCCTCCAGCTCATCAAGGATCTCCAGAAGAAATACGACCTCACCACCATCTACATCACCCACGATCTGGGCGTGGTGGCCAATGTGGCCGACCGCATCGCCGTCATGTACGCCGGGGATATCGTGGAGATCGGCACCTGTGAGGAGGTCTTTTACGACCCCAAGCACCCCTACACCTGGGCGCTGCTCTCCTCCCTGCCCCAGCTGGGCGTGAAGGGCGAGGAGCTCTACTCCATCAAGGGCACGCCCCCCAACCTCTTCCTGGAGGTCAAGGGGGACGCCTTCGCCCCCCGCAATCCCCACGCCCTCAAGATCGACTTTGTGGAGCGTCCCCCCTACTTCGAGGTGAGCCCCACCCACAAGGCCCGCACCTGGCTCCTGGACCCCAGGGCCCCCAAGGTGGAGCCGCCGGAACACATCAAGCATCTTCGGGAACAGGGGGTGAACCGCCATGTCTGAGCAGCGCAAGAAACTGCTGGAGGTTCAGGATCTCCAGGTCACCTTCGGCACACACCGCCATCCCTTTCACGCGGTGAAGGGGGTCTCCTTTGACATCTATGAGGGCGAGACCTTCGGTCTGGTGGGCGAGTCCGGCTCGGGCAAGACCACCATCGGCCGGGCCATCATCCGCATCAATCCGGTCTCCGGGGGCCAGGTCCTCTACCGGGGAGAGCGCATTAGCGGACGCATCAGCCGGGAGCTGGACCGGAAGGTCACCCGGCAGATCCAGATGATCTTCCAGGACCCCATGGCCTCCCTCAACGAGCGGGCCAAGGTGGACTACATCGTCTCCGAGGGCCTGTACGGCCGCCACATCGGCGAGGCCGAGCGGCAGGAGAAGGTGGCCAAGGCTCTGGCCGACGTGGGTCTGCTGCCGGAGTTTGCCAGCCGCTTCCCCCATGAGTTCTCCGGCGGCCAGCGCCAGCGCATCGGCATTGCCCGCTCCCTCATCATGGACCCCGACTTCATCATCGCGGACGAGCCCATCTCCGCCCTGGATGTGTCCATCCGGGCCCAGGTCCTCAACCTGATGAGCCAGCTCCAGAAGGAGCGCGGCCTCACCTATCTCTTCATCGCCCACGACCTGAGCGTGGTGCGCTTCATCTGCGACCGCATCGCCGTCATCCACAAGGGCCGTCTGGTGGAGCTGGCCGAGAGCGAGGAGCTCTTTGCCCATCCCCTCCACCCCTACACCCGGGCGCTTCTCTCGGCCATCCCTCTGCCCGACCCCATCGCCGAGAAGAAAAAGAAGCTGCTGGTCTACGACCCGTCCATCCATCACTACGACCAGGAGACTCCCCTCTGGCAGGAGATCTCCCCCGGCCACTTCCTCCTGGCCAGCGAGCGGGAGGCGGCGGAGTGGCAGCGCGAACCTTCCCGTTGACAAGTACATTCTGACTGCCGATAATAGAGAGGCGGGAGAGGACCATTCCCGGTGCTCTCCCGCCTTTTTGTCCACACATTTTTGTTTCTGGTGGTGTTACCATGATTACCCCAAAACCGCTCTTCCCCGGCGCCCGGGTGGCCCTGGTGGGGGCCTCCTCCGCCGTTCCGGCCCAGCGGCTCCCGCTGGCTGTGCAGGCCGTCCGGGACCTGGGTCTCTCCCCCGTCGTGTTCCCCTCCTGTCAGGAGGAAAACCGCCACGGCTATCTGGCTGCCAGTGACCGCCAGCGCTCGGCCGACCTGAACGCCGCCTTTGCGGATGACTCCATCCACGGCATTCTCTGCATCCGGGGCGGCTACGGCGCCCACCGGCTCCTCCCTCTGCTGGACTGGGAGACCATCCGCGCCCACCCCAAGTATTTCTCCGGATACAGCGACGTCACCGCCCTCCACACTGCCCTCAATCAGGACTGCGGCCTGGTGACCTACCACACCATCATGCCCGCCACCGAGTACTATCAGCCGGTGGACGACTACTCCATGGATTATCTGCGCCGCGCCCTCTTCGGAACCCTCGCCGGTCCCCTCCCCATCCACCCGGACCACCCGCTGGAGCCCCTCTCCGGCGGCCGGGCCACGGGTGTGCTCTGCGGGGGCAACCTCTCCCTGCTGGCCGCCTCCCTGGGTACCCCCTGGGAGATCGACACCCGGAATAAAATTCTCTTCCTGGAGGACATCGGAGAGCATATCTACCGCATCGACGGCATGCTCACCCAGCTGCGCAACGCGGGAAAGTTCCGGGACTGCGCCGGGGTCCTCCTGGGGGACTGGACCGACTGCACCCCGGAGGATCCGGAGCGCACCCTCACCCTCCACCAGCTCTTTGAGGAGCTCATCCTCCCCGCCGGGGTGCCTGTCATCGCCAACCTGCCCTGCGGGCACTCCCTCCCCTCCATGGCCCTTCCGCTGGGGGCCGTCCTCTCCATGGACGCCGATTCCCCCGCGCTGGAACTCTGCTGAACTGAAAGGAGCGCTTTCTATGAAAAAGACCGAACTGGACGCCTGGCTCCGGGAACAGATCGACGCCTTTCCCGGCAAGGTCTCCCTCCTCATGACCGACCTCATCAACGGCAAGCACTACCACTCCTTTGACCCTGACACCCAGGTGGTGTCCGCCTCCACCATCAAGGTTCCCATCCTGCTCTACGCGCTGGAGCAGGTACGGCAGAAACGCCTCTCCCTGGAGCAGGCCGTTCCTGTTCCGGCGGAGTCCATCCTCCCGGACACGGAGGTTTTTGAGCTGGGCCTGCCCGAGTATTCCCTGTGGGAGCTGCTCTACTGGATGATCGTGGAGAGCGACAACACCGCTACCAACCTGGTGCTGGACCTCCTGAACTGGGATGAAATGAATGCCTACTTCAAGGACACCCTGGGCCTCAAGCACACGGTCTGCCAGCGCAAGATGCTGGACTGGGACGCCGTGGCCGCCGGGAAGAACAACTACACCTCGGCCGCCGACCAGGAGCGCATCTACTGGGCCCTCTACCGGGGCACCATCCTCACCCACGACCTCCAGGAGAAGGCTCTGGACATGCTCCGCCGCCAGCGGTGCAACGACTCCTTCCTGCGCTACATCCCCCAGCCGGTGGTGGTGGCCCACAAGACCGGCGGTCTGGACCACGTGAACCACGACGCCGGCATCTTCGAGCTCTTCAGCCACCCCTTCTATCTGGGCATCTTCACCTGGGACGGTCCCGCTCTGGACGGCCAGCCCGATCAGAAGCGCTTCATCGGCAAACTGGCCAAGCAGATCTACGAGATCTACGGATAATCCATATTTTTCACTGAGAGGTGTGCCTATGAAAGCACTTGTCAATTCCCCCATCTGTCCCCTGAAGTCCCGTCCCCATATGCAGAGCGAGCTGGCCGACGAGGTCCTCTACGGCTCCACCGTGGAGATTCTGGAGGACACCTGTGCGGGCTGGTACCGCATCCGCACCCCCTACCGCTATGAGGGCTATGCCCCCGCGGAGGGACTGCTCTTCGGCGAGCACAACGTGGCCCGGTGGGAGGCCCTGCCCAAGCAGATCGTCCGCAAGGGCGTCTGTGACGTACTCTCCGCCCCCATGGTGGAGGGCTGGTGTGTGGAGACCCTGACCCGGGGCGCCCTGGTGGCCGTCAAAGGGACCCCCGACGAGCGGGGCTGGCAGCGAGTCTCCCTGTGTGACGGCCGGGAGGGCTTCACCAAGACCAGCTTCCTGGCCCCCTATCACACAGCTCCCGCCTTCGCGGAGGAGGACGCCCTCCGCGCCGCCTTTGTGGAGACCGCGATGACCTATCTGGGCACCCACTACCGCTGGGGCGGAAAGACCCCTCTGGGCATCGACTGCTCGGGTCTGACCTCCATGAGCTATCTCCTCAACGGCGTGACCATCTACCGGGACGCCCACATCAAGGAGGGCTTCCCCCTCCATGAGATCCCCCGTTCGGACATCCGGCCCGGCGACCTGCTCTTCTTCCCCGGCCATGTGGCCCTCTATCTGGGCGAGGGCAAATACATCCACTCCACCGCCCGCAACGGCAGCGACGGCGTGGTCATCAACAGCCTCAACCCTGGCGACCCCGACTATCGGGAGGACCTGGACAAGGGCATGACGGCAGCTGGAAGTATTTTCTAATCAAATCCCATCGCCCTTCTCCCCGCGGGCCGTGATACAGATTGTATCGCGGTCCGCGGTTCTTGTTTGAATTTGGTACTTTCCCTTTGGGTCGTTTGCTCTTATAATGGTAGGTGCAAACCGTTCCCCGGAAGAGCCCGCAGAGCAAGCTCTGTCTTCCGTCGGGATGCGAAGGAGGTTTATTATGAAGGTGCTCATCATCGGCGGTGTCGCCGCCGGAACCAAGGCCGCGGCCAAGCTCAAACGCATGGACCGCGGGATGCAGGTCACACTTATCACCAAGGATCAGGACATCTCCTATGCGGGATGCGGCCTGCCCTATTATGTCGGCGGTCTCATTGATACCCGGGAGGAGCTGATCGTCAACACCCCCGCCAAATTCGCCGGTCTCACCGGCGTGGAGGTCCTCACCGGCCGGGAGGCGGTAAAGCTGGACAGCACCGCCAAGACGGTGACTGCCCGCAATCACGCCACCGGCGAGGAGGAGCACTACACCTATGACGCCTGTATCCTGGCCACCGGCGCCTCTCCCATCGTTCCTCCCCTGCCCGGCATGGACCTGGAGGGCGTGTTCAAGCTGCGCACCCCGGACGACGCCATCGGCCTGCGGGACTATGTGAAGTCCACCCAGGCACGCCGGGCCGTGGTGGTGGGCGGCGGCTTCATCGGTCTGGAGGCGGCGGAGAATCTCCAGGCCCAGGGTCTGACTGTCACGGTGGTGGATCTGGCCTCCCAGATCATGCCCAATATCTTTGATCCCGAGATGGCTGAGTACGTCAAGCGTCACCTCCAGAGCAAGGGCATCCGGGTCCTCACCGGCAATCCCCTGGAGGCCATTCTGGGCTCCGGCCGGGTGGACGCCGTCAAGACCGGCATGGGGACCCTCTCGGCCGATGTGGTGGTCCTCTCCATCGGCATCAAGCCCAACACTGCCTTCCTGGCGGACAGCGGCATCGAGCTCTTCAAGGGCACCGTGGTGGTGGACGAGCACCTGCGTACCAACCTCCCCGACGTCTATGCCGCCGGCGACTGCGCCCTGGTGAAAAACCGTCTGACCGGCGCCCCCCAGTGGTCCGCCATGGGCTCCTCGGCCAACTACGAGGGCCGCACCCTGGCCCAGCTGTTGGGCGGGGCGGAGGTCCGCTATCCCGGCGCGCTGGGCACCGGTGTGGTCAAGCTCCCCGGTCTCAACGCCGGACGCACCGGTCTCACCGAGGCAGCCGCCAAGGCGGCGGGCTACGACGTGGAGACCGCCCTGTGCGTGGTGGATGACAAGGCCCACTACTATCCCGGGGCCGGTTCCTTCATCGTCAAGCTCCTGGCCGACCGTCCCACCCACAAGCTCCTGGGTATCCAGGTCCTGGGCCCCGGCGCCGTGGACAAGATGGTGGACATCGCCGTCACCGGTCTCTCCATGGGGGCCAAGCTGGAGGACTTCTCCAATCTGGACTATGCTTATGCCCCGCCCTTCTCCACCGCCATCCATCCCTTTGTGCAGGCGGCGTATATCCTGCTCAACAAGCTCTCCGGCGCGTTGGAGAGCTTTACCCCCGCCCAGTACGCCGCGGGAGAGGCCAAGGACTACACCGTGCTGGACGTGGGCCTTCAGCCCAGCATCCAGGGCGCGGTGCGCATCGACCTGGCCAGCGTCAACGGCCCGCTGGAGGGCCTGGACAAGGACGCCAAGCTCCTCCTGGTCTGCGCCAAGGGCAAGCGCGGCTATTTCCTCCAGAACCGCCTGAAATACTTCGGCTATACCAACACCCGGGTACTGGAGGGCGGCACCACCTTCAATCAGGTCCGGGTCGCGGGCGTGGCCGCCTCGGTCACTCCTGAGCAGATCACCGCGGTGAAGGCGCTGGGCTTCCTCTTCGATAAGCGCACCCCCGACAAGTTCAACGGCCGCGTCATCACCCGCAACGGCAAGATCACCGCCGAGGAGCAGAAGGTCATCGCTGAGGCCGCTGAGCGCTTCGGCTCCGGCGAGGTCACCATGACCACCCGCCTCACCCTGGAGATCCAGGGCGTGCCCTTCGAGAACATCGAGCCCATGCGGGAATTCCTGGCCCAGCACGGGCTGGAGACCGGCGGAACCGGCTCCCAGGTGCGCCCGGTGGTCTCCTGTAAGGGTACCACCTGCCAGTACGGCCTCATCGACACCTTCGATCTCTCCCAGGAGGTCCACGAGAAGTTCTATGAGGGCTACCACGGCATCAAGCTCCCCCACAAGTTCAAGATCGCCGTGGGCGGCTGCCCCAACAACTGCGTCAAGCCCGACCTGAACGATCTGGGCGTGGTGGGCCAGCGGGTACCTCAGGTGGAGCTGGACAAGTGCCGCGGCTGTAAGGTCTGCCAGGTGGAGCAGGTCTGTCCCATCCATGTGGCCAAGGTCGTAGACGGCAAGGTGGTCATCGACCCGAACATCTGCAACCACTGCGGCCGCTGCGTGGGCAAGTGCCCCTTCCACGCGGTGGATCAGTCCACCAACGGCTACCGGATCTACATCGGCGGCCGCTGGGGCAAGAAGGTGGCCCAGGGTCTCGCCCTGGAGAAGGTCTTTACCAGCCGGGAGGAGGTCCTCGCCACCATCGAGAAGGCCATCCTCCTCTTCCGCGAGCAGGGCATTACCGGTGAGCGCTTCGCCGACACCGTGGCCCGTCTGGGCTTTGAGAACGTGCAGGAGCAGCTGCTCCAGGACGACCTTCTCTCCCGCAAGGAGGAGAATCTGGCCGCCCAGAAGCATCTCAAGGGCGGCGCTACCTGCTGATCTTCCTCCCTTTTCCGTGTAAAAAGCAAAAAGCCGTCCCGGTCCAAATGGACCGGGACGGCTTTTCTTATGGTATGTTCTTACTTGTCAAAGATGGGGTTGACGCCCACCTTCTTGCGGTTCTCGTACTGGTAGAAGCCCATGCCGGACTTCTGGCCCAGGTAGCCCGCGGCCACCATCTTGCGCAGCAGGTGAGCGGGACGGTACTTGGTGTCGCCCAGGTCGTTGTAGAAGGTCTCCATAACCTCCAGCAGGATGTCCAGGCCCACCATGTCGGCCAGCTCCAGGGGACCCATGGGGTGGTTACAACCCATCTTCATGCCCTCGTCGGTGTCGGCCACGGTGCCGATGTCCTCGTCCAGGATCTCAACGGCCTCGTTGAGCATGGGCAGCAGCATGCGGTTGACGATGAAGCCGGGCTTGTCCTTGGCCAGGATCATGGTCTTGCCCATCTTCTTGCCCACTTCCATGGCGGCGTCAATGGCCTCCTGGGAGGTGCGCAGGCCATGCACCACCTCCAGCAGACGCATCACAGGCACGGGGGAGAAGAAGTGCATGCCCACAACCTGCTCGGCACGGCTGGTGGCCGCAGCCAGGCTGGTCAGAGAGATGGAGGAAGTGTTGGAAGCGAAGATGGTATCCTTGGGGCAGATCTTGTCCAGCTCCTCAAAGATGGCGCGCTTGGCGTTGAGGTCCTCAAAAATGGCCTCGATGACCAGGTCGGCATTGGCAGCCGTGTGGATGCTGGAAGAGGTCGTGAGCAGAGCCAGCGCGGCCGCCTTCTGCTCTTCGGTCATGCGGCCCTTGCTCACCAGGCGGTCCATGTTCTTGCCAATGTTGGTCTTGGCCCGCTCCAGAGCGGCCTCGCTCTGGTCATGGATGGTCACGTTGTATCCGCTCTGGATAGCGGTCTGGGCGATACCGCTGCCCATAAAGCCAGCGCCTACTACAAAGATATTCTTGATTTCCATAATGTCTCTCCATTCTCTGTTTATTTTCCGTTGTCCGGAATATAATTCCGTTTATTCCCTACAAAAAAAGAACAGATATTAACTGGTAGCAGTATTATACCACACCTCACTTCTGCCTGTCCAGCCTAAAAACCGTCAATTTTTGCACAAAAAACGGGCGCAGCCGTATTTCTCCTGAAAAAACAGCTGCGCCCGTCTTCTTTCTTCCCGATCTATTTCGGCTCCTTGTCCCGCACAAAAATATGCTTGACGTGGGGCAGATTGGTAGAGCGGACGTCGATTTCAAAGCGGTCCATGGCCTTGACCAGCTTGGTCAGCTTGGAAAACCCGAAGTTACGGGGGTCAAAATCGGGCTGCTTCTTGACCAGAAGATTACCCAGATCCCCCATAAAGGCGTATCCGTCCTCGTCGGCGATGTCCTCCACCGAGTCGGCCAGCAGGGCCTCCACTTCTGGCGGGATGCGATTGGCCGGCTCACTCCCCTCCGCCGAAGCGGGGACCGGCGCGGGTTTCGGCTCCGGCTCCACGGGCTTGGCGGGTTCCGCCTTCTTCTTACCCCGTCTGGAGGTGCTCTTGCCGCTCTCGGTCCGGGCAGACTCAGAGGCCCTGGCCTGTTCGGCCTTCTCCCGCTCCTTCTTTTCCCGCTCCAGCCGGGCCTGCTCCGCCTTCTCCTCCTCGGCGGCCTGGCGGGCAGCCTCCTTCGCGGCGGCCCGGGCCCGGTCGCCCGCCGCCCGGATGACCTCGATGTAGACGAATTTATCGCAGGCCACGATGAAGGGACCCGGCGTCTTCCGCTCCCCCATGCCGTAGACCTTCATCCCGGCCTCCCGCAGACGGGTGGCCAGACGGGTAAAATCGCTGTCGCTGGACACCAGCACAAATCCATCCACCCGGCCGGAGTAGAGGATATCCATGGCGTCGATGATCATGGCCGAGTCGGTGGCGTTCTTTCCGGTGGTATAGGCGTACTGCTGGATGGGGGTGATGGCATTCTCCAGCAGCAGCGGCTTCCAGGTGGACATGTTGGGGGAAGTCCAGTCCCCGTAGATCCGTTTGATGGTGGGGGTCCCGTAGACCGCCACCTCGGCCATCACGTCCTTGATGGCCGTGCGAGGGGCATTATCCGCGTCGATGAGGACGGCCAGACGCAGTTCTCCCGCCCCCATCAGTCGCTCAGGACGAAGTGGAAGAAGCGGAGCATCTCATACCAGTCGTCCGAGGCAAAGGAGACGTTCTTCTCATCCTCCAGGGAGGCGCCGGGATAGAAGTGCTTGGAATAGGCACGCTTGTGCTCCCGGAAACGGATCTTGGCCTCAAAATGCTCCGGCATGGGCACGGGGCATTTTTTCGCGTTCTTGACCGCCTTTTTGACGCCCTCCCGAATGGCCCGGACCGCCGCGTCTGGATGCATGGACACCACTGCGCCGCCGATGCCCTCGTTGACCGCCACGGTGGTGATCTCCGGAATGAGCTCCTGGGCGAAGTCGCACAGGGCCTTGTCCCCGCAGAGGAAGGGCACGGGTACGCCGTAGTAGCCCGCCGTATAGGCGTTCATCAGAAACTCGCTCATGCGCACGCCGTTGAGGGTCACAAATTCGTTCTGGAGGTTCATGGTGTGGGAGAGGGGATTCCCGCCGCAGGCGGCCCAGGCGTGGTACCCCGTAAAGAGCACGGCGTCAAAGCTGCCCCGGTCCAGGCCGCTCATCATGCTCAGCAGATCCCCGCTCCAGCCCCGCATGATGCGCACCCGCTCGGGGAGCTGGGAGGGATCGATGTTGCGGGCCGAGTCGTGGGCGTCCCGCACAAAGATCTCGTCTGCGCCTCCGGCCACGGCTCCCTCGCAGGCCGCGCGGACCTCCATGGTCATCTGCTTGCGGAAATAGTTATAGTCATAGGGGGTGCTGCGCTCGGTCTCGCTCCAGTCCGTAATGCCGCAGGTACCCTCGATATCGGCGCTGATAAATACGTTCATGGGAATTCCTCCTTCGTTCCATTTCACGGCCGGCCTCTACGGGATCTCTTACCGGCCTATCAACCCATTTTACTGCCTTCTAAGTGGTCAGATACCCATCTTCCTGTAATATTTATACAAGGAGACGGGCCGGGCTTTTCTCTTATTCTACCGTACTTTTCATCACATTTCCAGCCTAAGTTCCAGGGCTTTTTTTCGGACTGGTCCGTCTTGTAAAATTGACAAGAATCAACCGAATATTTCTGTTTATTTCGCTTCTTGAAATAATATGCACAAAGATTATAATGGGAACCGCTTCCGGAGGCTGGGCCCGCACAGGGCAGCCCATCTGGATCTGCGGGGGGAGCGGAATGTGTGTGCTTCTCTCCTGCGGGAACTTTTGAAGGAGGGATTTTCATGATCTCATTCTTGGTCGCATTGGTCCTGCTGATCGTGGGCTTCTTCACGTACAGCAAGCTGATGGAGCATGTGTTCCACATCGACGACCGGCAGACCCCGGCCGTGGTCCATCCGGACGGCGTGGACTACATGCCTATGAAAACTTGGCGGATCTTCCTGATCCAGCTGCTCAACATCGCCGGTCTCGGCCCCATCTACGGCGCACTGGCCGGTGCCTGCTGGGGCCCCGTGGTCTACCTGTGGATCGTGTTCGGCACCATCCTGGGCGGCGGCGTCCACGACTTCCTCTCCGGTATGATGAGTGAGCGCGAGGACGGCGCCTCCATCTCCGAGGTAGTCGGAAAGTACATGGGCCGTGTCATCACCTTTATTATGCGCATCTTCTCTGTGGTCCTGCTGGTTCTGGTGGGCACCACCTTCTCCACCGGCCCGGCCGGCCTGCTGGCCAGCCTGACTCCCACCGTGCTCAACGCCAAGTTCTGGCTGGTGGTCATCCTGCTCTACTACCTGTGCGCCACCTTCCTGCCCATCGATAAGATCATCGGCAAGCTCTATCCCATCTTCGGCATCTGCCTGATCATCATGGCTCTGGGTGTCGCCGGCGGCATCATCTTCGGCGGGTACCAGATGCCCGAGCTGTGGGATCACTTCGCCAACGAAGACCCCAACGGAAAGCCCATCTGGGCCATGATGTTCGTCAGCGTGGCCTGCGGCGCCATCTCCGGCTTCCATGCCACCCAGTCTCCCATGATGGCCCGGTGCATCACCTCCGAGAAGGAGGGCCGCACCGTGTTCTACGGCGCCATGGTGGCCGAGGGCATCATCGCCCTGATCTGGGCCGCTGCGGGTGTCTCCTTCTATAACGGCGCTGCCGGTCTCTCCGGTGCTCTGGCCGCGGTGAACAACAACCAGGGCGAGATCGTCTACCAGATCTGCCACGGTCTGCTGGGCCCTGTGGGCGCGGTCCTCGCCATGATCGGCGTCATCGCCTGCCCCATCACCTCCGGCGATACCGCGTTCCGTTCTGCCCGTCTTACCATCGCTGACTGGTTCAAGATTGATCAGTCCAAGATGACCACCCGTCTCTTCCTGGCCGTGCCTCTGCTGGCCGTGGGCGCCATCCTGTCCCAGCTGGACTTCTCCATGATCTGGAGATACTTCTCCTGGTCCAACCAGACCCTGGCCATGATCGTTCTGTGGACTGGCGGCGTGTTCATCCACAAGTACGGCTATCCTCCCATCGCCAGCCTGATGGCCGCCATCCCCGCGACCTTCATGTCCGCGGTCTCCATCACCTACTTCTTCCAGGCCCCCGAGTGCCTGCACCTGTCCACCTCCATTGCCTACCCCGTGGGCATCGTGGCCGCCATCCTCTTCTTCTGCATCTTCTGGTGGCGCACCTTTATCGTACACAAGGACGATATCAACCACGAGCTGGCTGCGCAGGCAAAATAACATACGCCTAAAATCAAAGGTCTGGCCGCATTGCGGCCAGACCTTTCTCTATGCGATCAGATAGAAGAGGCAGGACAGGACGGTCCAGACGCTGAAGGCCAGCATGCCGGGACTGCGCAGCAGCCTTCCCCACCCCGGGCTCCCCATGGTCCGGACCAGCTGCCCCAGTTCGCCCCGCCGGGCAATCAGCCGCCATACCCCGATGCCCACCAAAAGCCAGGTCCCCGCATAGACCGGAGCCTCGATGCCCAGCCGCTCTGCCAGGGGAAATACGCCGCTGGAGAGCAGATTGATCCCCGCGTGGAGGAGGATACACTGCCACAGGCGCCCGCTGTGCACGGCCACCCAACCCAGTACGACCCCCACCGCACAGGCATAGGGCATCTGAAAGAGATTCCCATGCACCATGCCGAAGAGCAGCGCCGACGCGGCCACTGCAAAGCCGTCTCCGTACCAGCGCAGCCGCTCCAGGATCAGCCCCCGGAACATCAGCTCCTCAAAGATGGGCGCCAGAGCGCCGGTCAGCAGCAGGCTCAGGGGAAGCGGATAGGAGAGGATGCTCTCCACCGGGTCCGTCCCCCACCATCCGGTCACAGCACCCAGCAGTCCCCGGAGGATCGCCCCCACCGCGCTCCCGCCATAGAGCACCGCCAGCGCGATGCAGTAGGTCTCCCCCAGCCTTCCGGGTGAGAGGACCTCCCCCTGCCGCTCCGGGTCATCCCCGCCCCGTCCCAGCACACAGACAAACACCGGGAAGGACACCCCATAGGAGCTGCATACCGACAGCAGCCACTGAAAGAGCGGATCCCGGGCCAGCCAGGGCAGCCACACTCTGGCTGCCAGCAGCACACCGGCCTGGACCAGAATGCCGGTGAGCAGATAGGCCAGCAGCGCCCAGCCGATCCGGGAGAGGGCTCGATCCTCCCCCTGGGAAGGCGAATACACCCGATGTAAGGTTGGCTTATGCACAAAAACCCTCCTCCGACGGGTATCCTGGCCTGCGCAGATCGGCGCACGGTCCGCCCCATCCTGAGATTTGCCTCATTATAGCAGGCTTTCCGCCCGGAGACAAGCTTCCGTTCTCCGGGCGCTTCTTTCCAGGAAAAAACACTTGACCTTCTACCCGGTGTATGGTGTATCATACGCTCATCAGAGGAGGGATCGGACATGAAGATCAATGAAGTGGAGGAGCGGGTGGGCATCACCAAGCGCAACATCCGCTTCTATGAAAAGGAGGGACTGCTCACCCCCCAGCGCAACAGCGACAACGGCTACCGGGATTACGGCGAGGAGGAGGTGGAGGTCCTGCGCAAGATCAAGCTCCTGCGCAAGCTGGATGTTCCTCTGGAGGAGATCCGCCGGCTCCAGCACGGCTCTCTGACGCTGGACGACGTGCTCCGCCG
This sequence comes from Pseudoflavonifractor hominis, assembly GCF_014288125.1. Taxonomy (NCBI): domain Bacteria; kingdom Bacillati; phylum Bacillota; class Clostridia; order Eubacteriales; family Oscillospiraceae; genus Pseudoflavonifractor; species Pseudoflavonifractor hominis. The sequence goes on from NZ_JACOPR010000003.1 coordinate 110,495, forward strand.
CCATGTGATCCAGCTGCGGCGGGAGGAGCACAACCTCGCCACCATGGGTGCGCTCTGCCAGCGCCTGGCCGACGCCCAGGCCCAGCTTGCCACCCTGGACGCCGAGGCCTGGCTTGCCGAAATGGAGCAGATGGAACAGGAGGGGACCCGTTTTATGAACATCCGGAAAAACGACACCCGCATCCGCTACGTGGGCCCGGTGGCCGCCGCTCTGGTCTTTATCCTGCTGATGGCCGGGGTCATGGCGCTGATCGTCTGGGGCTTTACCATCAGCCCGGAGGAGGCCCCTCCCCTGTGGCTCATCGTGATCCTGGCCGCCATCCCCATGGTATTTATCATTGGCGTACTGCTGGCACTGTTCCAGCGCATTCAACAAATCAAAGGAGGAGAAGAAGATGCTGCTTCTCTGCTTCTCAATATTGATTACATCCCCGGCAAAAAGATCCAGGCCCTGGGCCTGGTCAAGGGCTCGGTCGTCCAGTCCAAAAACTTCGGCAAGGACTTTATGGCCGGGATGAAGACCCTGGTAGGCGGCGAGATTGAGAGCTACACCCAGCTGCTCAATGAGGCCCGCCAGATCGCCACCAAGCGCATGGTGGACGAGGCCGAGCGGATGGAGGCCGACGCCGTCATCAACATCCGCTATGCCAGCTCCTCCCTCATGCAGAGTGCCGCGGAGCTCACCTCCTACGGCACCGCCGTGCGCATCGTGGGCGAAGAGTGAGGGCGGTCCGTATCTTTTTCCCAAAAAATCTCCGTCTGGGCGGAACCTTTCCGGCGCTCCTTCCGTCTAAAGCACATCATCCCAAGTAAGGAAAGGAGCCATTTCTATGAAAACTCTCGTCTGTGCCGCGCTGAGCTGCGCGCTGCTGCTCACCCCCGCCCTGGCCGCCGAGCCGGAAAGCGGCGTTTCTTCCCAGGCCCCTACCGGGACCGCCTCCTATCAGCTGCCCGAGCAGCTGGGCTGGATCTACCGCTGGGGGACCGCCTCTGAGCTCTCCGGAGACTCTGTGCTCCTCCACGCCGGCGGCGAGACCGAGCAGGATATCCTCTATCACATCTCCGACCAGACGGTCATCCTCAATGCGGTCACCGGCGAGTCCATGACCGCCGATCAGCTCCGGGATGGGGAGTCTCTCTACATCTACTCCACCCCGGTCATGACGCTGAGTGAGCCCGCCCAGGCGGGCGCCACCCTGATCCTGGCCTCCATCCCCGCCGACTACGGAGTGCCCATGGCCCGCCGGGTGACCTCGGTCACCCGGGACGGCGATTCGGTCTCCATCGGCACGGAGGATCTGGTCTACCACCTCTCGGACGAGACCAAGGTCTCCGGCCTCTCTCTGGACGAGCTGATCCCCGGCGACTATGTGGTGGGCTGGTACGACATGGTAGCCGAGTCCTACCCCGCCCAGACCACCCCCGAGACCCTGATTCTTCTGGACGGCGGCAATGCCGGCTGGATCCACGCCGATCTCCAGTCGGTCTCCCTCAACGGAGCGGAGCTGGAGCTCTCCGAGCAGGAACTGCCTCAGCTCCAGGAGGGCAAGCTCATGCTCCCCGTCCGCGCAGTGGCTGAAGAGCTGGGCTGCACCGTCTCCTGGGACGCCCAGTCCCCGGACCAGGTGACCGTCAGCCAGGACGGACAGACCCTCTACACCCTCGCCCTGGACGGCGAGGAGGCCTATGCCGCCTCCGGCGTCTCCTTTGCCCCGGTGGAGCAGATTCTGGGCGTGCACAACCTGTACTTTGTCCCCTGAGTTCCAAATATAGGTAAGCTGTAAAAAATGGGAATGAGGCATTGTCCTCATTCCCATTTTGTTGTAAAATAGCGTTAACATAATCAAGGAGGCCCTTTTTGATGAATCGACGCCGCTGCGCCCGTATCCTGTCGGGTATGTTTCTCGCTTCCCTGCTGGCGCTCCCCGCACAAGCTCTCACCCTGGAGCAGGCCCGCACCCTGCTCACAGACGCCTATATTGACCCCGTACCCCAGGAGGTATTGGACCAGACCTCCATCTCCGCCATGCTGGAACAGCTGGGGGACCCCTATACCCAGTATTTTACGGCAGAAGAATACCAGGCCTTTCTCTCCTCCATGGAGGATGCCAGTCTGGTGGGGATCGGCGTGGTCTCCATCGCCGGCACCGACGGAATGACCATCACCTCCGTGCTGGAGGGCTCTCCCGCCCAGGCTGCCGGGCTGCGGGAGGGTGACCGGATCGTGGCGGTGGACGGCCGCTCCACCCTGGGCGTGGATGCCGCACAGGTGTCCTCCTGGATCCAGGGAGAGGCCGGCACTCAGGTCACGGTTACCTACCAGCGCGGAGAGGAGAAGCACACGGTCACCCTGACGCGGGCCGCCATCACGGTCCCCACCACCACCTCCCGCCTGGTGGAGGGACGTGTGGGCTATCTGGAGTGCACCACCTTCGGCACGGACACCTATCCCCACATCCAGGAGGGGATCTCCGCCTACCAGGATGAGGCCAGGGTCTGGGTCATGGACCTGCGGGGCAACGGAGGCGGATTGACCTCGGCGGCCTCCCAGGCGGTCAGCGCCTTTACCGACGCGCAGAATACGGGCTATCTGCGGGATGGCTCCGGCTCTTACGGCGCATTCTCTTCCTCCCTGTCCCCCCTCACCGACAAAGCGGTCATCGTCCTCTCCGACGGATATACCGCCAGTTCCTCTGAGCTCTTCTCCGCCTGCATCCGGGACCTGAATGCCGGGATCGTGGTGGGTGGCCGCACCTTTGGAAAGGGTGTGGCACAGACCCTCTTTGACCAGAGCGTCTATCCCGACTACTTCCCGGACGGGGACGCCATGAAGATCACCACCAACCGCTACTTCTCCCCTGCCGGAGCCACCACCGACACCGTCGGGATCATCCCCCACCTGCTGGTAGACCCCGACCTGGCCGACGAGGTGGCCATCCTCCTCTCCGCCGCCCCGCCCGACGGCGACACCGCCGGATATTACCGGCTGGATCTGGGCTGGCGCTGGTACATCGACGGGGAACAGGCCTCCAGTCCGGCCTACCGGGACGCCTTTGCGCAGCTGCTCTCGGCCATCCCCCCCACAGTGGACCTGTGGCAGGGGACCGGCGGCTCCAACGGCTGGACCTGTGTCTCCCCGGAAGAGGCCGCTCAGACCTATGGCCTGACCTACCTGGACCGCTCCTTCTCCGACACGTCGGCCAGCCCCTATGCCGAGTCCATCGACCTGCTGGCCTCTTATCAGATCCTCTCCGGCACCGGGGACGGGACCTTCCATCCGGAGGACTCTCTGACCCGGGCAGAGCTTGCCACCATGCTGGCCGCGGCCCTCAACTGCAATATGCCCTCCAGCCCCGCCGTCTTTTCCGACGTGTCCATGGACAGCTGGTATGGTCCCTCGGTCTATGCTCTGGAGCAGCTGGGTCTTCTCTCCGGCGACGGAAAGGGGAAGTTCCACCCCGATGACCCGGTGACCCATGAGCAGCTCTTCTCCATTCTCGCCCGCCTGGCCGAGAATCTCAGCCTCAATTTCTACGAGGCCTCCAAGGGCATACCGGAGGACACCATGGACAGCGCCGCCCTCCGCGCCTACGCCCCCTGGGCCCGGGAGAGCGTGTGGCTCCTGACCAACGGACATCAGAATCTCTTTGGACAGCCCCTCTCTCTCTTGTGGGACAGCCCCGAACAGATCGCTCCTCAGGACGCCGCCACCCGGGAGGAGACGGCCTCCCTGCTCTGCCAGGTACTCATCTATACCGGCGTGCTCCCGGTGTGATCCCCTCGGGCACGCAGAACCGATTTCTATGCAGAAAGCCCCGGAACCAGATGGTTCCGGGGCTTTGCAGTGTTTCAGGTTGGAATTACGCCTTCTCAAAGACGTCCTTGCCCAGACCGCAGACCGGGCAAACCCAGTCCTCGGGCAGAGCCTCAAAGGGGGTGCCGGGAGCGATGCCGTTGTCGGGATCGCCCACCGCGGGGTCATACTCATAGCCGCAGGGGCCGCAGACATACTTATCCATGGTTTCTAATCTCCTTTTTTATGGTTTATTTCAACAGGGCCGCCACGGAGCGGGCATAGTCCTTCATCGCGTCCAGATCGGACTGTGTCGGCGTGAAGAGCACACGGAAGGCCTCCGCCGGGGTGGCAAACTTGAGCTGTCCCAGGCGGGTCTGAAGCATACCGGGCGCCTCGCCGCTCCAGCCGTAGGCGCCAAAAGCGCCGGCCGCGCGGCCCTTGGTGTTGATGGCGTCGATGGAGCCCAGCACATCCCATACCGCCTTGGGCGCGTCCCGGTTGATGGTGGCAGAACCCACCAGAACCACATCGGCCTCGTTGGCGATGGCGGCGCAGGCGTCCAGACTCTCCATGGTGACATCGTGCTGTACGGTGCGGATGCCCATCTCCTCCAGCGCCTCGGCAGCGGCCTGGGCCAGCGCCCGGGTGCATCCATAGGCGGAAGCGTAGATGATGGCAGCCGTCTTCCCCTCCTTGGGGACCGGCGTGCTCCACTGGCGGTAGAGCGCCTTGCACTCCTCCAGCGTCTCGGTCAGCACGGGGCCGTGGCTGGTGCAGGCCATCTCCGCCTCGGCGGGCAGCTTGCTGAGACCAGCCTGGACATAGGAGGCAAAGGGTCCGAAGATGCACTGATAATAGAAGTGACGCTCCCCGGCATAGGCCGCCTTGTCATGGATCTTGCTGTCCAGCATGGTGGGCTCACAGAAATGGGCGCCTAGAAAATCACAGGTAAATACCACCTTGTCCGCCGGGTCCCAGGTAAACATGGAATCGGCCCAGTGGAGCATGGGGGCCGGAATGAATTCCAGCGTCTTTCCGCCCAGATCCAGGGTGTCCCCCGCCTTGACCACCTGCACCGGGAAGGTGCGGTTGGTGATGTCCTCCAGATGCTTCTTTCCAGCCGCGGTGCAGAAGATCTTCAGGTCGGGGCAGCGCTCCAGCAGCTTGGACACGCTGCCAGAGTGGTCCGGCTCGTTGTGATTCATAATGAGGTAGTCCACCCGCTCCAGCGGGATCACCTGTTCAATGTTCTCCACATATTCCTCAAAATAGTCGGTATGTACCGTTTCAATGAGGACATTTTTCTCTCCGGTCAGGAGATAGGCATTGTAAGAAGTCCCGTACTTGGACTCCATCACAATATCAAAGACGCGCAGCGATGGATTCAGTACACCCACCGACCAGACGCCCTCTCTCAACGCAATGGCGCTCATTTTCATACCTTCTTTCTAGGTTATCGACTTCAGTATAGGACCCTTTTTATATACTGTCAAGTCTGATCCCTTGCTTGGGCCTGCCAGACTATTGATTCTTCTCCATTCCTTTCCCTGTCACAATACACAAAAGCGCCTCTCCGACCCCGGTTTTCATCTGCTAACCACTTCTCTTTTCTCTTAAGGAATCTGCAAAATGCTCCTTCCTTGACTTTCCGCACAGCGGGCGATACAATATTTTCATTCTGTGTCATGTGATTTTTTGCGATCCAACAAGGGGGAAATAAGGTTCTATGTTCGTCTATCTGGACCACGCCGCTACCACTCCCGTCTGCGCGGAGGCCGCGCAGGCCGCTCTGGAGGAGATGACCGCCGCATTCGGCAATCCTTCCGCACGCCACGCCTTCGGCCAGCAGGCCGCCCAGCGGCTGGAGGAACGCCGGGCCGTTGTGGCTGAGGCCCTGGGCTGCACGCCGGAGGAGGTCTTTTTCACCTCCTGCGGCACCGAGGGGGACAACTGGGCCATCCAGGCCGCGGTGGAGCATGGGCGGCGGCGGGGCCGTCATATCATTACCACTGCCATTGAGCACTCCGCTGTGCTGGAGCCCATCAAGGCCCTGGAGGGCAAGGGCTGGTCGGTGACCCGTCTCAAGCCCGACCGGCAGGGCCGGATCTCGCCGGAGGACCTGCGCGCCGCCCTGCGGGAGGACACGGTGCTGGTCTCCATGATGCTGGTCAACAACGAGCTGGGCACCCTTCAGCCGGTGGCGGAATGCGCCCGCATCGTCAAGGCATATGCGCCGGAGATCCTCTTCCACACCGACGCGGTGCAGGGTTTTCTGAAAGTTCCCTTTACCGTGAAGGAGCTGGGTGTGGACCTGCTCACCGTGAGCGGCCACAAGATCCGCGCCCCCAAGGGCATCGGCGTCCAATATATCCGGAGCGGGCTCAAGCTCTCTCCCCTGCTGCGGGGCGGCGGACAGGAGCGCGGACTGCGCCCCGGTACCGAGCCCACCGCCCAGATCGCGGCCCTTTCGGCCGCCTGCCGGCTCTGGATGGACCACGGGACGGAATACCGCGCCCATATGGAGTCCCTCAAGGCCTATGCGCTGGAGCAGCTCCCGGCCCGTGTGGAGGGGCTGGAGATCGTCACACCCGGGGACGCCCCCCATATCTGTTCCGTCTCTCTGCCCGGCTATCCCAGTGAGATGCTGGTGCGGGCGCTGAGCGACCAGGGGATCTGTGTCTCCTCCGGGTCCGCCTGTCACAAGGGAAAGCCCAGCCATGTCTTTGCCGCCCTGGGCCTGCCCAAGCGCACCGCCATGGGGGTGCTGCGCATCTCCTTCGGTCCCACCAGCACCCGGGACGAGGTGGACGCCCTGGCCGACGCCCTCTCTGCCATCCGGTCCAGCCGTGTGGGGGCCTGATCGCGTGTCTGTTTCTCTTCCATATTTTACACTTCATCAGAAAGGCACCGGCGGAGCGAGGTATCGCCGGCTTGGTCAAATCATATGTTCTCTTATCTGAATCGGGGGCGGGCTTTCTACCAGAATCTGCTCTTTCTGGCCCTGCCTATCCTGTTCCAGAATCTCATCACCACATCCCTGGGCATGATCGACACCTTCATGGTGGGCAGCCTCGGCGAAGCTCCCCTGGCCGCCGTGGCCCAGGCCAATATCCTGGTCTTCATCATTCAGCTGATCATCTTCGGGCTGCAGAGCGGCTCCTCCGTGCTCATCAGCCAGTACTGGGGCAAGGGCGATACCGACGCCATCAACCGGGTCATGGGCGTGGGCTTCTATCTGGCCGGCGCCATCTCCGCCCTCTTCGCCGCCTCCCTCTTTTTCTTCCCCTATCAGATCATCGGTCTGCTCACCGACAACCAGGAGCTCATCCCCCTGGCCGTGGGCTATGCCCGCATCGTGGGCTTCTCCTATCTGTTCAACAGCATCACCGGCGTCTATACCGGCGCCCACCGCAGCATGGAGAATCCCAAGCTGGGCCTGTGCATCTACGCCGCCTCCATGTGCACCAACACCTTCCTGAACTGGGTGCTCATCTTCGGCAATCTGGGCGCGCCCCGGCTGGAGGTGGAGGGCGCCGCCATCGCCACCCTCACCTCCCGCATCGTGGAATTCATCATCATGGTGGTCTATGCCAAGTGCAACCGCCGCTTCCGCCTCAAGCCCGCCGTGCTCTTCCGCCCGGACCGGGCGCTGGTGCAGAAGTTTTTCCGCTATGCCACCCCCGTGGTGGTCAATGAGATGCTGTGGGGTCTTGGCACCTCCATGTATAAGGTCATCATGGGACATATGGAGGGGAGCACCCAGATCCTGGCCGCCCGAGCCATCTCGGGCAACATCGAGGATATCTGCATCGTGGCCGTGCTGGCCATCGCCAACACCACCGCCATCATCATCGGCCGGGAGATCGGCGCGGGCCGCCGCTCCACGGTCTATGAGCTGGCCACCGCACTGGACACCATCTCCTTCCTCTGCGGCGCCGTGATCGGCACCCTCCTGGTGATCTCGGCCCATACCTGGCTGCCGGTGGTGGTCTATCCCCTCTTCCACCTCACCCCGGTCTCGTCGGAGATCGCCACCATCATCCTCACCTTCATCGGCTGTCTGATGCCCCTGCGCTCTTTTGATACCACCAACACCGTGGGCGTCCTCCGGGGCGGCGGAGACATCCGGGTGGCCGCCATCATCGATGTGTCTGCCATGTGGCTGGTGGCCATTCCTCTGGCCGCCTTCTTCGCCCTGGTGCTCCGCTGGAACATTGTCTGGGTCTATGTGGCCGTGACGGTGGAGCAGTTGGTCAAGTCCACGCTGGGCATTCTCCGCTTCCGGTCCCACGCCTGGATCAACGACATCACCCGCGCCGGCGCCTGAGCGCCGCCCTCTTCCCCGGAAAGGAGCATCTGTATGCTGCGGCTCACCGTTCTCATCGAAAATTCCGCGCCCGACCACCTGATTGCCGAGCACGGCCTCTCCCTGCACCTGGACTACGAGGGCCACTCCTATCTTCTGGACAGCGGCACCTCCGGCCTGTTTGTGCGCAACGCGGACCGGCTGGGCATCGACCTGAGCCGGGTGGAGCGGGCTGCCCTCTCCCACGGCCACGACGATCACGCCGGCGGGTTCTCCGCCTTCTTCCGGCGCAACCAACAGGCCCCGGTACTGGCCCGCCCCGCCGCGGTCCAGGCCTATCTGGAGGACACCGCCGATCCTTCCCGCCGCCCGGCCGGTGTGGACCCGGATCTCTTTACCAAATGGGCTGGGCGCTTTGATCTGGCCGACGGCCCCCGGCTTCTGGCCCCCGGGCTCCACCTGATCCCCGACGCGGTCTCCCACGAGCAGTCCCTGGTGGCCGAGACCGCCCACGGGCTGGTGGTGATGAACTCCTGCTGCCACGCCGGAGCCGCCCACATCGTCCACGAGGTGCGCGCCCTCTTTCCCACCCAGAAGGTCCACGCCATCGTGGGGGGATTCCACCTGGTGGGCAAGACCGGGATGGGCTCCCTGGGTGTGGCACCGGAGCAGGTGCGCCTCCTCTCCCGCCGGCTGGCCGAGGAGCTGGAGGTGGAGCAGATCTGTACCGGTCACTGCACCGGCCATCCGGCCTTTGATCTGATGGCCCAGCAGGAACCCGGATGCCTCATACCGCTCCATACCGGGACCTGTCTCTCCTTTTAAAAGAGCCCGGTTTTTTTAGCAGACTCTCCCGCCTTATGCAAGTCATAAGGCGGGATTTTCGTTCACATTTAATTTACATCCCCCCTATTGACAATTGCTGGTGAGGGTGGTACATTATCTTTAGCACTCAGGTACAAAGAGTGCTAAACCAATCCGCCGCAAAGGAAGTGATGCGCATGGATCTGAGCGAACGAAAAAAGCGGATTCTCCGTGCCATCATTGAAAGCTATATCTCCACCGCCGAGCCGGTGGGCTCCAAGGCCATTGCCGACTCCCTGGACCGTTCGGTCTCTTCGGCCACCATCCGCAATGAGATGGCTGATCTGGAGTCCATGGGCCTGCTGGAAAAGCCCCACACCTCGGCCGGACGGATCCCCTCTCCCCAGGGGTACCGGTTCTACGTCAATGAGCTGATGGAAGAGCACCAGCTCTCCGTGCAGGAGACCGAGCGCATCAACCGCGCCCTGCGTCTCAAAATGCAGGAGCTGGATCGCGTCATTTCCGAGGCTGGACGGGTGGTCTCCCGTCTCACCAATTATCCCGCCTTTGCCCTCTCATCCGGGTTTGAGCGGGTGACCATCCGGCGCTTTGACCTGTTGATGGTGGAGCGAAACGCCTTCATTATTGTGGTCATGACCGACAACAATCTGGTGCGCAACAAGCTGGTGCAGCTGCCCTCCGATCTGACTGAGGCGCAGCTCCAGATGCTCAACACCCTGCTCAACACCACCTTTACCAATCTGACGCTGGAGGAGATCACGCCCGAACTCATGCGGGTGGCACAGCATGCCGCCGGTGATGCCTATGGCCTGATCAGCTTGGTGGTCTCCTTCGCCATGGAGGTGCTGGAGGGTCTGGAGCACCGGCGGGTCCACACCGCGGGTCTGGCCCATCTGCTGGAGCTTCCAGAGTATCAGAATCTGGAACGGGCCCAGCCCCTGATGAGCTATCTCTCCGAGGACCAGGACGCCGCCCGCTTCCCCATTCCCAAGGATGGCCCCATGAAGATCCTCATTGGTCCGGAAAATGTGGCCGACGCGCTGAAGGATACCAGCGTGGTCATGGCCAGCTACGACATTGGGGACGGCATGCGGGGCATCATCGGAGTCGTGGGCCCCACACGGATGGATTACGCAAAGATCACCGCCCGCCTGTCCTATTTTGCGGAGGGTCTCACCCGGCTGTTTGGCCAGGGAGAACTTCCCACCGGGGACGGACGCAACGATGAAACATAATAGGAGGGAACCTCTTTGAGTAAGAAAGAGAACGAGCAGGCCGTGGAACAGGCCGAGCAGATGGAGCCGGAGACCGTGACCGAAGAGGTCACGGAGGGCGCCGCCCCTGAGACGGACACCCCCGATCCTCTGCTCTCGGAGCTGGAGGCGCTCAAGGATACCCTGGCCCAGAAGGAGGATCAGTACCTCCGCCTGGCCGCCGAGTATGACAACTACCGCCGACGCTCCCAGAAGGAAAAAACCGACGCCTACCAGAGCGCCAAGTCGGACGCCGTGCTGGCTTTTCTCCCGGTGTATGACAACCTGGAGCGGGCCCTCAAGCAGGAGACCGCCGACGAGGCCTATAAAAAGGGCGTGGAGATGACCATGAATGGTCTCAAGGAGGTCCTCTCCAAGCTGGGCGTCGAGGAGATCCCCGCGCTGGGCCAGACCTTTGACCCCAACCTTCACAACGCCGTGATGCATGTGGAGGACGAAAACGCCGGAGAAAATACCGTCGTGGAGGTCTTTCAGGCCGGCTTCCAGTCCGGTGACAAGGTCATCCGGTTTGCCATGGTAAAGGTGGCAAACTAAGAAGAAGCGCGAAGGGCCCGGAGCAGGCACACAGCAGCGAGCAGTGTGCCGTCCGCGCAGGACCCGCAGCGTGACAACAAGCGCGGAGGGTTCACATCCCATTTTCACTTTGTTTAAAATAAATTTCGATATATTGGAGGAAACACATTATGTCCAAGATCATTGGTATTGACTTAGGTACGACGAACAGCTGCGTAGCGGTTATGGAGGGCGGCGAGGCCGTCGTCATCCCCAACGCGGAAGGTAACCGCACCACCCCCTCTGTGGTGGCCTTCTCCAAGGACGGCGAGCGCATGGTAGGTCAGGTGGCCAAGCGCCAGGCCATCACCAACCCCGACCGCACCGTCATCTCCATCAAGCGTGAGATGGGCAGCGATTATAAGGTGAACATCGACGGCAAGGCCTACACTCCCCAGGAGATCAGCGCCATGATCCTTCAGAAGCTGAAGGCGGACGCCGAGGCCTATCTGGGCCAGCCTGTTACCGAGGCCGTCATCACCGTCCCCGCCTACTTCACCGACGCCCAGCGTCAGGCCACCAAGGACGCCGGCAAGATCGCCGGTCTGGATGTCAAGCGCATCATCAACGAGCCCACCGCCGCCGCTGTGGCCTACGGTGTGGATAAGGAGCAGGCCCAGAAGGTCATGGTCTACGACCTGGGCGGCGGCACCTTCGATGTGTCCATCCTGGACATCGACGACGGCGTCATCGAGGTTCTGGCCACTGCCGGTAACAACCGCCTGGGCGGCGACGACTTCGATAAGTGCGTCATGGACTGGATGGCCGCCGAGTTCAAGAAGGACACCGGCATCGACCTGACCGGCGACAAGGTCGCCATGCAGCGCCTGAAGGAGGCCGCTGAGAAGGCCAAGATCGAGCTCTCCGGCGTCACCTCCACCAGCATCAACCTGCCCTATATCACCGCGGACGCCACCGGTCCCAAGCATCTGGACCTGACCCTGACCCGCGCCAAGTTCGACCAGCTCACCGCCCACCTGGTGGAGGCCACCATGGGCCCCGTGCGCCAGGCCATGAGCGACGCCGGTCTCTCCTCCAGCGATCTGCATAAGGTCCTGCTGGTGGGCGGCTCCAGCCGTATCCCCGCCGTGCAGGAGGCCGTGAAGAAGATCACCGGCAATGAGGGCTTCAAGGGCATCAACCCCGACGAGTGCGTGGCCATGGGCGCCGCGCTCCAGGGCGGCGTCTTCACCGGCGACGTCAAGGGCCTGCTGCTGCTGGATGTCACCCCCCTGTCCCTGGGCATTGAGACCATGGGCGGCGTGATGACCAAGCTCATCGAGCGCAACACCACTATCCCCGTGAAGAAGAGCCAGGTCTTCACCACCGCCGCCGACAACCAGACCTCCGTGGAGGTCCACGTGCTCCAGGGCGAGCGTGAGATGGCGCAGTACAACAAGACTCTGGGCCGCTTCAACCTGGACGGCATCGCTCCCGCCCGCCGCGGCGTGCCTCAGATCGAGGTCACCTTCGACATCGACGCCAACGGCATCGTCAATGTCTCCGCTAAGGACCTGGGCACCGGCAAGGAGCAGCACATCACCATCACCTCCTCCACCAACATGTCCAAGGAGGACATCGACAAGGCCGTTAAGGAGGCCGAGCAGTTCGCCGCTGAGGACGCCAAGCGCAAGGAAGAGGTGGACGTCCGCAACCAGGGCGACCAGGTGGTCTACCAGACCGAGAAGGCTCTGGACGAGATGAAGGACAAGATCGACGCTGCCGACAAGGCCAGCGTGGAGGCTGCCATCAACAAGCTGAAGGAGGCCCTGAAGGGCAGCGACGTGGAGGCCATCAAGGCTGCCACCGAGGAGGCCAACAAGGCGTTCTATCCTGTGGCTGAGAAGATGTATCAGCAGGCCAATCCCCAGGGCGGTCAGCCCGGAGCCGACGGCTGCAACTGCGGCAGCGGCGACTGCGGCGGCAGCTGCGGCACCGACCCCAACGTGGTGGACGCCGACTACACCGTCGTGGACGACGATAAGAAGTAAGAATCAGAAGCGCTCCGGAGCCGGAGCAGGACAGCAGCGAAGTCCGCAGCCCGGAAAACAGGCCGGGCGCAGACCGGCGGCATTTCCGGCGGAGGGCTGAGCAGCTGGCCGCGGCGCAGGCCCATTGGAGCGTGACATAGAAGCGCTCCGGGGCTGAAGCAGGACAGCAGCAAAGCCCGCAGCCCGGAAAACAGGCCGGGCGCAGACCGGCGGCATTTCCGGCGGAGGGCTGAGCAGCTGGCCGCGGCGCAGGCCCATTGGAGCGTGACATAGAAGCGCTCCGGGGCCGGAGCAGGCGCACAGCAAACCGCCTCCGGCGATTCAAAGAAACATCAGCTCTGTGGTGGGACGGGTGAATTTCATCCGTCCCACTCGGGGCGTTTTGGCGGGCGTACCAGATACGTCCCTGCAACGGGAAATGCAGCGTAGGGGCGCGCTTTGCGCCCGCCGTTCCATACTCCCTCAATTTAAGAGGTGATCATATGCCTGAACAGAAACGAGATTTTTACGAGGTCCTGGGGGTCAGCAAGAGCGCCAGCGACGATGAGCTGAAAAAGGCCTACCGCAAGCTGGCCAAGCAGTACCACCCCGACCTCAACCCCGGCGATAAGGAGGCCGAGGCCAAGTTCAAGGAGGTCAACGAGGCCTACGAGGTCCTCTCCGACAAGGAGAAACGTGCCCGTTACGACCAGTTCGGCCACGCCGGTGTTGACCCCAACTATAACCCCGGCGGCGGTTTCGGCGGCTTCGGCGGCGCCGATTTCGGCGACATCGACCTGGGTGATATTTTCGGCTCCTTCTTCGGAGGCGGATTCGGCGGCGGCTTTGGCGGGGGCGGCGGTGCCCGGCGCAACGGCCCCATGAAGGGCGATACCCTCCGTGCTTCCGTCACCATCACCTTTGAAGAGGCCGCCTTTGGCTGCGAAAAGGAGATCAGCCTGACCCGCAGCGAGCAGTGCGACGTGTGTAAGGGCACCGGCTGCGCCCCCGGCACGACGGCCGAGATCTGCCCCGACTGTCACGGCTCGGGTACCATCCGCATCCAGCGGGGCGGCGGCGCGTTCTCCTTTGCCACCACCACCAGCTGCCCCAAGTGCGGCGGCACCGGCAAGCTCATCCATACCCCCTGTAAGACCTGTAACGGCGCCGGCTCGGTTCGGAAGAACCGGAAGATCACCGTCAAGATTCCCGCCGGCATCGACAACGGTCAGGCCATCTCCCTGCGTGGCCAGGGCGGCGCGGGCAAGAACGGCGGTCCGGCCGGCGATCTGATCATCAGCATCACCGTGCGTCCCCATCCCCAGTTCAAGCGGGACGGCATGAATGTCTACCTGGATCAGAAGGTCTCCTTCCTCCAGGCCACCCTGGGCGCGGAGCTGGAGATCCCCACCATCGACGGAAAGGTCAAGTGGAACCTGCCCGAGGGCACCCAGCCGGGCGCCACGTTCCGCCTCAAGGGCAAGGGCATCCCCTCCGTCAACGGACGGGGCCGGGGCGACCAGTACGTCACCGTCTCGGTGGATGTCCCCCGCGGGCTCACCCACGAGCAGAAGGAGGCCCTGCGCCACTTCGGCCGCGCCATGGGCGAGCTGCCCGACGCGGAGGAGGAAGAGGGGCTCAAAGGATTCTTTGACAAAATAAAGAAAAAGAAATAAAATAAGGGATGGACATTGTCCATCCCTTTTTTGTTATCTGACCTTATGCTATCTCTTGAATCCAACTTCCGGGAGGTCTTTCATGGATATCCTGCTCCAGGCCATCCGGCCTACGCTGATTTTTCCCATCCTTCTGCTCGCCGCCCTCTTTCTCCTGTTTGGCTCTTACTGGCGCTGGATCCTCTCTCCCCATAACCTGCATGACCGGATCCGCCGTCAAACCGGAGAGGTCCTCCCCTCCCCCGCCAAACCCCGCTTTTCCTTTGCGGGACGCTGTCACCCACTGGAGCGGCGGGACGGCCTGCTCATCCTGCTCCTGACGCTGGTCTATGCCGCCACCGCCTTTTTTCAGCTGGGCTCCTTTACCAATCCACAGTCTTTTCACAATTTTACCGAGACACAGACGGTGGAGGTGGAATTCTCCCAGCCCTTCCAGCTCACCCGGCTGATGTATTATCCGGGTCTCGGCACCGGAGACTACAATGTGGAAATCTCCGCCGATGGCTCCCACTGGTCCACCCTCTGGGCCCGGGAGAACGAGGAGGGGACCGTCACCGGCTACTACTGGGCCGACGCGGAGGGCTATGAGCCCAGCTATGCCATGCCCCAGCACTATGCCGACCTCTTCAAGTGGCTTGAAATCACGCCCGAGAATACGCTGGAGGTCCGCTTCCTGCGCATCACCGCCAAATCCACCAAGAGCCCCATCGAACTGGGGGAGCTGGCTCTCTATGACACTTCGGGAAATCTGGTGTGCCCCGACCAGCCGGGGGAGGCCTCCGCCCTCTTTGACGAGGGAGACACCGTCCCGGAATCTCCCTCCTGGTATAACTCCACCTACTTTGATGAGATCTACCACGCCCGCACCGCCTATGAGCACATCCGTGGGATCTACCCCTATGAGATCTCCCATCCCCCGCTGGGCAAGCTCATCCTGGGCATCGGTATCCGCCTCTTCGGTATGACTCCCTTTGGCTGGCGCTTTATGGGCACGCTCTTCGGTGTGCTCATGCTTCCTCTGCTCTATGCCTTCCTCAAAAATCTCTTTGGGAAGACGCCGGTGGCCTTCTGCGGGACGGCCCTCTTTGCCTTTGATTTCATGCATCTCACCCAGACCCGCATCGCCACCATCGACACCTACGGGGTGTTCTTCATCCTGGCCATGTACTACTTCATGTACCGGTATCTCACCCTCCCGGCGGGCACCCCGTTCCGGAAGGGCGCGCCCTGGCTGTTCCTTTCCGGCCTCTTCTGGGGGATCGGTGCGGCCAGCAAATGGACCGTCATCTATGGCGGCGTGGGACTGGCTCTGCTCTATTTCCTGGGCCTGTGGTTCAAGCTGCGGGACTGGCCCAAAGTGGAGGAGGGGGAAACTCCCCCGGTATTCCGGAATCTCTGGTTGATCCAGACACTGGCCTTTTCTGTGCTGTGCTTCGTGGTGATCCCCGCCTGCATCTATACCCTCTCCTATTGGCCCTACGCCGCCGCCAAAGGGGATACCAGCCTGGGCAACCTCATTCATGAGATGTGGAAAAATCAGGAGTATATGCTCACCTACCACCAGGGCGTCCACGACACCCACCCCTACTCCTCCCGCTGGTATCAGTGGATCGTGGACGGACGGCCCATCCTCTACTATCTGGACTACACCTCCGTACCGGGGAGCAAGTCGGCCTTTGCCTCCTTCTCCAACCCGGTGGTCTGCTGGGGCGGACTGCTGGCCGTTGTGAGCCTCATCGTCCACTGCATCCGGCGCCGCTGCGGGAAGGCCCTTTTCATCGTGGTGGCCTACTTCTCCCAGCTGGCCCCCTGGTTCTTCATTGGACGGACCACCTTCGAGTATCACTACTTCCCCTCCATCCTCTTCCTCTGCTTTGCCCTGGCCTATGTGTACAACGATCTCTTCGAGATGGGTCTGCCCTGGATGTGCAAAAGCGTCTATGCCCTGACCGGGACCGCGGTGGCCCTGTATGCCGCCTTCTACCCGGTGCTCATCGGTCTGATGGTCCCCCGGTGGTATACCTCAAACCTTCTCCAGTGGCTTCCCTCCTGGCCAATCTGACAAATTGGAGCGTGCTGTATGTATTTCATCGACTATCACACCCACACCAGACTCTCCCCCGACGGGCATGTCCCTCTGGCTGAAATGGCCCGGGCGGCCGAGAAGGCCGGACTCTCCGAGCTGTGCGTCACCGACCACTATGACCGCATTCTGGAGCACGGCGGCTTTGCCCCCGATTATGACTGGTCCCCTGCCCTGGAGCAGTTCCGGACGACGGCGCCCGCCTTTGAGGGGAGACTCCAGCTCCGGTTCGGCATCGAATACGGCAGCGCCCCCTTTGATCCCGACTACGCCCGGCGCATGCTCGCCCTGCCCGAGCTGGACTTTGTGATCGGTTCGCTCCACAATCTCTCTCCCGAGCTGGGCGGAGAGGACTTCTTCTACTTCTCCTATGACTCGGAGGAGACCTGCCGCCGGGTACTGGACGACTATTTCGCCTCCATGCTCCGCCTGGTGGAGCTGCCGGAGACCTATGATATCCTGGGACACATCATCTATCCCCTGCGTTATATGCCCCAGGAAATCTCCCTGGCCCCCTGGTGGGACAGCATCGACACCGTGCTGCGCCGGGTGGTAGAGACTGGACGCGGCATCGAGCTGAACACCTATTGCGGCAAGACTGTGGCGCCCTGGCGCCCCATTCTGGAGCGCTATCGCGCCCTGGGTGGTGAGCTCATCACCGTGGGCTCCGACGCCCACTTCCCCGAGCGGGTGGGCCTGGGCATCCCTGCCGCCTACGACCTGCTGAAGGACACCGGATTCCGCTATGTGACCACCTACCACCGTCACAATCCCGTTCCCAAGCCGCTGTAAGGGCGGATCTGGATAGATGGACTGAATTGATTTGAGGAGGATATGAACATGAAAGTTTCTCTGGGCTGCGACCACGGCGGATTTGCCATGAAGGAGCATGTGAAGGGCTGGCTGGAGTCCCACGGCTACGAGGTGCAGGACTGCGGCTGCTACTCCACCGAGAGTGTGGATTACCCGGTCTACGGCCGGGCCGCCGCAGAGGCGGTGGCCTCCGGCGCCTGTGAGCGGGGCATTGTGGTGTGCACCACCGGCATCGGCATCTCCATTGCCGCCAACAAGGTCAATGGCATCCGCTGCGCCCTGTGCTCCGAGCCCCTCTCCGCCGAGATGACCCGCCGCCACAACAACGCCAACATGCTGGCCATGGGCGGCGGTATGATCGGGGCCAACATGGCCGACCGCATCGTGGAGACCTTCCTGACCACCGAGTTCGAGGGCGGCCGCCATGAGCGCCGGGTCAATCTGATCTCCGACATCGAGGACTGAGCGGGATCATCTCTCCCCTGAGACAACAAAAAAGCAGACACGCACCGGTTTTGTGCGTGTCTGCTTTTTTTATTCCTGCTCTTCCGCCGCCTGGGCCGCCTGTTTGCGCTCCAGCGCCGCCGCGCGCATCGCCAAGGTCTCCTCCAGCGTGCGGGGCGGCCGGGCGTTGATCTGTTCCGCCCACGCGATGCCCCAGGCCCGCAGTTCTTCCAGCCCCTGGGCGGTCATGGGGAAATACCGCTTCTCCTCCACTGTGCTGAAGGCATAGCCCCAGGGGCCCTCCCACACCTCGGCGGCCAGATTCTCCTCCTCGGGCGTCACCTGATAGCGCATCCGGCCGGCACTGGCCGTCCAGAAATTCTCATTTTGAAAATGGGATAAAACCGGCAGAAAAAATGCTTCCATGTGTTGCGTTCTCCTCGTCTTGGCAAATCTCTCGGTGTTATTATAGCACACCGTGCCCACCCTGAACAGGTACGCTTCGGGAATCTGCACGCCGCAAGAAAACGCCCCCGGAAACCTTTGTTTCCGGGGGCTGTTCTTATGCCTTTTGTGCGTAGCGGGCCAGGAACTGCCGGGTCCGTTCCTGGGTGGGCTGTTCGATGACCTGTCGGGCCGGGCCCTGCTCCACGATGACGCCGCCGTCCATAAAGATGACCTGGTCGGCCACATCCCGGGCAAAAGCCATCTCATGGGTGACGATGACCATAGTGGTCTTTTTGTCGGCCAGGGAGCGGATCACCTTGAGCACCTCGCCGGTGAGCTCCGGGTCCAGCGCGGAGGTGGGCTCGTCAAAACAGAGGATGTCCGGATGCAGCGCCAGCGCCCGGGCGATGGCCACTCGCTGCTGCTGTCCGCCCGAGAGCTGATGGGGATAGTGCTCGGCCCGGTCGGCCAGCCCCATCTGATCCAGCAGGGCCAGGGCCTCCTTCCGGATCTCAGCCAGGATCTCCTTCCGGTTGGCCTTGTAGTCGCTCCGCTCCTGGGCCAGCAGCTCCTTGGCCAGCATCACGTTCTTCAGGGCCGTATACTGGGGAAAGAGGTTGAAGGACTGGAACACCAGACCGAAGTGGAGGCGCTTTTTGCGCACCTCCGCCTCCCGCTGGGTACTGGGATCGGCCGCATCGAAGAGCACCTCGTCCCGTACCCGGATGGTCCCTACGTCGGGAGTCTCCAGAAAATTGAGGCACCGCAGCAGTGTGGTCTTGCCGGAGCCGGAGGAGCCGATGATGGCCAGAGCCTGTCCCTCCTCCAGGGAGAAGCTGATCCCCTTCAGGACCGAGGTTTTTCCGAACTTCTTCTGGATGTTTTCTACCTGCAAAATCGCCATATCTTCTACTCCTTACACCCGAAAATAGTCCAGCTTTTTCTCGGTCCGGCTGAGCAGCAGCGTCACCACACCGTTGAATACCAGGAAGAAAAATCCCGCATAGAACAAGGGCCAGATCATGCCCTTGTTGCCAAAGTCCTTGGCCAGCTTGATGATCTCTCCCACCATAATGAAGTTGGACAGGGAGGTATCCTTGACCAGGGTAATGATCTCATTGCCCATGGGCGGGACGATGCGCTTGACCACCTGGAGCAGCGTCACCTGGAAAAAGATCTGCCGCCGGGTCATGCCCAAAACCTGTCCGGCCTCCTGCTGTCCCCGGGGCACGCCCTGGATACCGCCCCGGAAGATCTCGGAGAAATAGGCGGCATAGTTGAGCACGAAGGCCACCGATGCCGCCGTCATGCGCGGGAGAATATGTCCCGGACTGAGGATGCCCGGCAGATAGTACACCACCGCCAGCTGAAGCATCAGAGGGGTGGAGCGCATGATGTACACATAGAGCCGGACCAGCCAGCTCAGCGGCTTGAACTTGCTCATCGTGCCGAAGGATACCACCAGTCCCAGGGGCAGCGACAAGACCAGCGTAATGACAAAGAGCTGGATGTTGAGCATAAAGCCCTTCATCATGGTGATTGTAACCGTTTCAAATGACATATTCTCTCTCCTATGCCGGAAGCGGACAAGGGGCAGGGGCTGCCCCCTGCCTCTTCTGTCCTCCGCTTGATGACGTGATTATTTCTGATTGGCCAGCAGCAGCTCGCTCAGCTCATATTTCTCCGCCAGCGTGCCCAGGGTGCCGTCGTCCACCAGCTCCTGCATGGCCTGATTCACCTTCTCGGTGACATCGGATCCCTTCCGGAAGCCGATGCCGTACTCCTCCACCGACAGCTCCAGATCGGGGATGACCATCAGGTCGGAGTAATCACCCACACCGGCCAGGGCGTTGGCCAGAACAAAGTCCATGACCGCCGCGTCGGCCGCGCCGCTCTTGACCTCCAGCAGCGCGTCGGTCTGCTTGACCACCGAGGTGTAGGTGGCCTGGCTGAGGAACTCGTCATTCTGCACCGTGCTCTCGCCTGCGGAGCCCGCCTCCGCGTCCACCTTAGCGCCGGCCAGAGACTCGGTGGAGGTGTACTTCTCCGCGTCGGCCGCACGGATCACCAGCACCTGGTAGTTCTTGATGTAGGGATCCGAGATGGAGATGGCCTCCTGCAGCTCAGGCGTGATGGTCATGCCGTTCCAAATACAGTCGATGTTCTTGGACTCCAGCTCCAGCAGCTTGGCGTCCCAGTTGATCTCTACAAATTCCGGCTCCACGCCCAGCTTCTCGCACACGGCGGTGGCAAACTCGGTCTCAAATCCGGTGAGCTCGCCGTCCTCTCCTATGTAGTTCATGGGCTCAAAGAGGGTGTAGCCGATCTTCAGCTTGCCGTTGCCCTCCACATAGGCCCAATCGCTGTCCGCGCTCTGGGCAGGGGTGCCCCCGGGGGTGCCGCTTCCGGCCGGAGCAGGGCTGGAGGCGGTGCCGCCGGAGCAGGCGGTCAGGGACAGGCCCAGGGCAGCGGCCAGAGCCAGCGCAGAGAGTTTCCGTTTCATATCTAAATTCCTCCCATTGTCGTTCTTTCGCGGACAGTGTCCGGGGTGTCGTCCTATTGCTTTAGTATATTACCACAATAAAGTGCTCTTGTGAAGGGGGTAACGCAAAAAATTTTTGCCGCCCCCTCTACCTAGGACGATCCCCGGTTTCCCCGCCGCCGGAACGGACCTGCTCACGGCTCCAGCAGCGGACGGGCCCGCTCCCACTCCTCGGGGGAATTGGCGTTGAAGAGACTGCGCTCCAGATCAAAGGCCGCAAGCTCCTCTTCTCCGATCTGCTCCACCGCTACAAAGGGAAAGAGGCCCTGGACAAAGGAGCGCCGCCCCTCCTCCAGACTGCGGGTAATGACCGGCAGACAGCTTTTGCGGTAGAGGGCAAAGAGGGGCTCCGGCCGCCCGTCCCCTCTGCGGATGGTGCACACATCCGCCTGCCCCATCCGCTCCGCCATCCAGCGGGCCAGGGCGGCATCTCCAAAGGGCATGTCCACTGCCGTGAGAAAGACCGCGTCGGTCTCCAGCTCCGCCAGTGCGGCCTCCAGGCCGGCCATGGGTCCCGCGCCCGGATGCCGGTCCAAGAGGGCCGGCACCTCCGCCGGAAGGGTGCGCCCTCCCTCTCCCGCCGAGACGGCCACGGCGTCGAATACCCCCATCCAGCGGTCGATCATCCGCTCCAGCAGGGTACTCTCCCCCACCGGGAGTTCCCCCTTGTCCCGTCCCATCCGGCGGGATTTTCCGCCGGTCAAAATCACCGTTGTAATATGCATATGGACCTTCCTCCTGTCCGGTGTAAACCGGTTTTCATTGTATCAGCTCTCTTTCCCACTGACAAGTTTTTCCGGCGGCATAGAACGGACAAATCTTCCATATCCTGTTCTTACAGAAACCTGCGCATGATCGCTTTGATACGGGAGGTACTGTCATGAAACAACTGGCCGCGGCCCTGCTGGCCGCTTCTCTGCTCCTCTGCCCCGCCGGGGCGGTCTCCAGCGCGCCGCAGGCGGAGGCAAGCGCCGCTGTCCTGATGGAGAAGGAGACCGGGACCCTTCTCTATGAACAAAACGCCCACGACAAACTGGAACCGGCCAGCGTCACCAAGGTCATGACTCTGCTCCTGGTGGTGGAGGCCATTGACGACGGCCGCCTGGGCCTGGACGACCTGGTGACGGTGTCGGCCCACGCCGCCTCCATGGGGGGCTCCCAAGTCTATCTGAAGGAAAACGAGCAGATGACGGTACAGGACCTGCTCAAGGCGGTGACTGTGGTCTCGGGAAACGATGCGGCGGTGGCCCTGGCCGAACACCTCTCAGGCAGTGAGGAGGCCTTTGTGGCCGATATGAACGAGCGGGCCGCCGAGCTGGGCATGGCGGACACCACCTTTCTCAACTGCACCGGCCTGCCCGCCGCCGGGCATCTGACCAGCGCCTACGATATCGCCCTCATGTCCCGGGCCCTGATCGGACATCCTATGATCCGGGAGTATTCCACCATCTGGATGGACTCCATCCGCAACGGGGCCTTCCAGCTCTCCAACACCAACAAGCTCATCCGTTTCTACCCCGGGGCCACCGGCCTCAAAACCGGCTCCACCGACTCGGCGGGTTACTGTCTCTCGGCCACGGCGGAGCGGGATGGCATGGAGCTCATCGCCGTAATCCTGCATTCCCCCACCTCGGCCCAGCGCTTTGACAGCGCCAAGCGTCTGCTGGACTTCGGCTTTGCCAACTATACCCTGGCCGACATCCGCCCCAACCAGGCCCTTCCCCCGGTGGATGTAATCCTGGGCCGGAAGGAACAGGTCCAGCCGGAGCTCTCCGCCTCCAGCCGGCTTTTGGTGGAAAAGGACCAGATCAACCAGCTCTCCACCCAGCTGGAACTCTGCCAGGATGTGGAGGCCCCCGTGGAGAAGGGCCAGATCCTGGGCCACCTGGTGGTGACCGTGGGCGGGGAGGAGCGGGAGCGCATCCCCATCGTCGCCTGCGAGGCCGTGGAGCGCGTCACCGTGCCCGGCATTTTCCTGGATTTTCTCCAGCGCCTGTTCCTGGCTGCCTGACCTTTTTCAGGGAGAGAACCATTCTTTTGGTTCTCTCCCCCTTTTTCTGTATTTTTCTTCCATATCTTGCGTTATGATGTGTTTTACGAAATAGCGCGGCACAGAGCCTTGACGTATTCCATATTATGTTGTATAATTTCTACAAATAAGCATCCGCTTTTTCGGATCCTTATTATCATCTATGCCAAGAGAAGGTTCTTTTTTCCCTTTACTTTTGGGCGTTTTTCGTACGAAGGAGAGTATGCCTATGAATCAGGTCACCAGCTATGCACCCGCTCTGGATGCGTTTTCAAAAGGTCAGGCCGTCCGTGCGCAGGAGTATCTGGGATCTCACGCACAGGTACAGGACGGGCAGGAGGGGTATGTCTTCCGTGTGTGGGCCCCCAATGCCAAGGCAGTATGCGTCATGGGAGATTTCAACGACTGGGATGAGTCCGATCACCCCCTCGCTCCCATCGGCGGCGGCGTGTGGGAGGGATTTGTCCCCGGCCTTCAGCGCTACGACTCCTATAAATATGCCATTCACACACAGGACGGCCGTGTCCTGGCCAAGGCCGATCCCTATGCCTTCCACGCTGAGACCCGTCCCGGCACCGCCTCCAAGATCTATGAGCTGGGCGGCTATGTCTGGGGCGATCAGGCCTGGCTGGAGTGGCGGAAAGCCAATCCCATCTATCACAAGCCCCTCAACATCTATGAAATGCACCTGGGCTCCTGGCGGCGCACCGGGGAGGACACCTTCCTCAGCTACCGGGATATTGCCCGCTATCTGGTCCCCTACGTCAAAGAGATGGGCTTCACCCATGTGGAGCTCATGCCCGTGAGCGAATATCCGCTGGACGACTCCTGGGGGTATCAGTGCACCGGATACTTTGCCGCCACCAGCCGGTACGGCACGCCGGACGACTTCATGTATCTGGTGGATCAGCTCCACCAGGCCGGCATCGGCGTCATTCTGGACTGGGTGCCCGCCCATTTCCCCAAGGACGCCTTCGGCCTGTACGAATTTGACGGCGGCCCCTGCTACGAGTACGCCGACCCCCGCAAGGGCGAGCACGCCGACTGGGGCACCCGCGTCTTTGACTACGGGCGCAACGAGGTCCGCTCCTTCCTCTACTCCTCGGCCCTGTTCTGGCTGGAGCAGTTCCACATCGACGGCCTGCGGGTGGATGCGGTGGCCTCCATGCTCTACCTGGACTACGGCCGGCAGGATGGACAGTGGTGCCCCAACCTCTTCGGCGGGCACGAGAATCTGGAGGCCGTGGATTTCCTCCAGCAGCTCAACACCCACATCTTCCAGGCTCACCCGGACGTGCTCATGATCGCGGAGGAGTCCACCGCCTGGCCCAGGGTATCTCACCCGGTGGAGCAGGGCGGCCTGGAGGGCGGTCTGGGCTTCAACCTCAAGTGGAATATGGGCTGGATGAACGATCTGTGCCACTACATGAAGCTGGACCCCTACTTCCGGCAGTTCAATCACCGGGACATCACCTTCTCCCTGATGTACGCCTTCTCGGAGAACTTCGTGCTCCCCCTCTCCCACGACGAGGTGGTGCACATGAAGGGCTCCCTCATCAACAAGATGCCGGGCACCGATGAGGAGAAGTTCGCCGGTGTGCGGGCCTTCTACACCTATATGCTCACCCATCCGGGGAAAAAGCTTCTCTTCATGGGCGCGGAGTTCGGACAGTTCAACGAGTGGCATTTTGAGCACTCTCTGGACTGGCACCTTCTGGAGCAGGAGCGCCATCAGCAGCTCCAGGGCTTCTTCCAGTCCGCCAACCAGTTCTATCTGGCCCACCCCGAGCTGTGGGAGCTGGACTTCTCCTGGGAGGGATTCCAGTGGATCTGTGCCGATGATAACCAGGGCAACTGCGCCGCCTTCCTGCGGAAGGACAAGAAGGGACACTTCCTGCTCACCCTGTGCAACTTCTCCCCCGTCCACCGGGCGGGCTACCGTCTGGGCGTTCCCTGCCCGGGCCGGTACGAGGTGGCCTTCAACACGGACGATCCCGCCTTCGGCGGAAACGGACTGGGCGATCTGGAGCCCCTCAAGTCGGAGTACATCCCATGTCACGGGCTGGAGCAGTCCATCTCGGTGGACCTGCCCCCCATGGGCGCAGTGATCCTGCGCTGCACCAAGAAATTCCCGCCCCGCCGCAAAAAGGCGGAGCTTTCGCCAGCCGCAAAGCCGGCGGCCAAGCGCACGAGCCGCAAAAAGGCCCCTGCCGCGGAGGAGTCCTCCGCCCAGGAGACCAAGCGTCCCGCCCGCAAGCCCCGCGCTTCCAAATCGGGCAGTTAAACCATCTACATACGCAGAGAGGAGCTGGGAATCCAACATTGCCTGTCATTGCGCTCCGGACTTCGTTCCGCTCCGGAGCCGATGTGGAGAGGGACATTTGAAAAGCAATCGCTAGAGGTGAACGTGTTATGAAAAAGGAATGTGTCGCCATGCTTTTGGCTGGCGGACAGGGAAGCCGTCTCCATGCCCTGACCAGCCACGTGGCCAAACCCGCCGTTCCGTTCGGCGGAAAATATCGCATCATCGACTTCCCGCTGTCCAACTGTATCAACTCCGGCATTGACACGGTGGGCGTGCTCACCCAATACCGTCCGCTGGAGCTCAACGCATATCTGGGCAACGGCCAGGCCTGGGACCTGGACCGCTCCGACGGGGGCGTCCACATCCTCCCCCCCTACATGCGCGAGGGGGAAAAGGGCACCTGGTACAAGGGCACCGCCAACGCCATCTATCAGAATATGGGCTTTATCGAGCTCTATGATCCGGAGTATGTGCTTATCCTCTCGGGTGACCACATCTACAAGATGGACTACTCCAAGATGCTGGCCCACCACAAGGCCAGCGGCGCGGCCTGCACCATCTCGGTGCTGGAGGTCACGCTGGAGGAGGCCACCCGCTTCGGCATCATGAATGTGGACGACTCCGACCAGATCTATGAATTTGAGGAGAAGCCCAAGCATCCCAAGAGCAATCTGGCCTCTATGGGCATCTACATCTTCACCTGGTCCAAGCTCAAGGAGTATCTGATGGCGGACGAGGCCGATGAGAAGAGCTCCAATGACTTCGGCAAGAACATCATTCCCTCCATGCTGGCCCACCAGGAGAAGCTGATGGCCTACCGCTTCCGGGGCTACTGGAAGGACGTGGGCACCATCGACTCCCTGTGGGACGCCAATATGGACATGCTCTCCCCGGAGAACGGCATCGATCCCTACGATACCGAGTGGCCCATCTACGCCCGCACCCCCACCAAGCCCCCCCTCTATACCGGTCCCAACGCCAAGGTGTCCCACTCCATGGTCACGGGCGGCTGTGAGGTCTACGGCACGGTGGAGAACTCGGTGCTCTTCCACTCGGTGCAGGTGGAAGAGGGCGCCCGGGTGGCCTACTCCATCCTCATGCCCGGCACGGTCGTGAAGGCCGGGGCCGTGGTGGAATACGCCATCATTGCGGAAAATACTGTCATCGGGGAGCAGGCCCATGTGGGTACGTCCCCGGACGACCAGAACGATTCGGAATGGGGCATCGCCGTCGTGGCGCAGAACCTCAAAGTTGGCCGGGGCGCCGTCGTACCCGCCAAGGCCATGATTACCCGCAATGTGAAAGGAGACGATAAGAAATGCTGAATAAACTCCACGGCATCATTTTTGCCTATCGCTCCAATCCCAGTCTGCGGGAATTGAGCCAGCATCGCAACACTTGTTCCATCCCCTACGGCGGCCGTTACCGGGTAGTGGACTTCATGCTCTCCAACTTCGTCAACGCCGGGGTCTCCGATGTGGGCCTCATCGCCCACGCCAACTACCAGTCCCTGCTGGACCATGTGAGCTCCGGTAAAGACTGGGACCTGGCCCGCAAGCACGGCGGTCTGCGCATCCTGCCCCCCTTCGGCTATGCCGATAAGCGGGGCGACGGGAATTACCACGGCCGGATGGACGCCCTGGCCGGCGTGTACTCCTACCTCCAGAAGATCCGGCAGGACTACGTGGTCCTGGCCGGCGGCGACGTGGCGGTCAACCTGCCCCTCGCCGAGATCTTCCAGTCCCATCTGGACAGCGGCGCCGACATGACGGCCGTGTGCACCTCCAAGCTCAACAGCGACCCCCGCGGCTGTGACTACTTCACCACCGACGAAAACGGCTTTGTCACCGACGTGGCCGTCAACCCCACCACGGCCGCCGGTCTGGAGTCCCTGGAGGTCTACATCCTCTCCAAGGAGCTGCTCCTCTCCCTGGTGGACCACTGCTCTACCCACAACATCTCCTCCTTCAGCGACGGCGTTCTGGTGTCGGCGGTGCATAATCTCAAGATCCACGCCTACCAGTTTGACGGCTATGCCGCCCGCCTTCAGTCGGTGGCCGGCTATTTTGCCCGCAGCATGGAGCTGCTGGACCCCGCAGTCCGCGCACAGCTCTTTGCCCCCGAACGTCCCATCAAGACCAAGGACCAGTCCAACCCCTCCACCTACTACGGCCCCGGCGCCAAGAGCATCAACTCTCTGGTGGCCGACGGCTGCATCATCGAGGGCGAGGTGGAAAACTGCATCCTCTTCCGCGGCGTGCATGTCCAGAAGGGTGCCCGGGTTTCCAACTGTGTGCTCATGCAGGGCACCGTCGTTCAGTCGGATGCCGTGCTCAAATATGTGATCACAGATAAGAATGTCCGGGTGAATCCGGGGCGGATGCTGATGGGTCATTCCAGCTATCCTTTAGCCATCGCCAAGAACGAAATCGTATGATCCTTTGACATTTTCCCCTGTGAGAGCCAAGAGACGAAGCTGTTTTTTCAACACTTCGTCTCTCGCTCTGACTGGAACTTTCTGCTATACTGGACATAACAGCAGTCTCCACCCATTGTGAAATTCCCATTGTTCCGAATGGGCAGTTGAACTGTGTGAAAGGAGTCTTTGCCCCATATGAACATTCTCTTTGCTTCCTCTGAGGTCGCCCCTTTTATTAAAACAGGCGGCCTGGCCGATGTGGCGGGCAGTCTTCCCAAGGCGCTGGCCGCGGCCGGCCATGATGTGCGCGTCATCCTCCCCCTCTACGAGGGGATCGGCCAGGAGTGGCGCGACCAGATGACCTATCTCTTCAATTTCCACGTGATCCTGGCCTGGCGCACGCCCTACTGCGGCATCTTTGAGCTCAAGCGGGACGGCGTGACCTATTATTTCGTGGATAACGAGTACTACTTCAAGCGCTCCGGCCTCTACGGCCACTATGACGACGCCGAGCGTTTCGCCTTCTTCTCCCGTGCCGTGGTGGAGACCCCCGCCCACCTGGACTGGCACCCCGATGTGATCCACGCCAATGACTGGCAGACCGCCCTGGCTCCCATCTATCTGCTGGAGGAGCGCACCCGTGTGCCCCAGCTCTATGGGACCAAGTCTGTCTTTACCATCCACAACATCGAGTACCAGGGCCGCTACGGAAAGGAGCTGCTGGAGGATCTGTTCGGTCTCAACTCCGGCTATTTCCACGAGCATATGCTGGCCTACCACGGAGATGTGAACCTGATGAAGGGGGCCATCTACGCCTCCGACTATGTCACCACCGTCTCCCCCTCCTATGCCGGCGAGCTCCAGTATCCCTTCTACGCCCACGGTCTGGAGGGCGTCATCGCCGACAACCGCCACAAGCTGCGCGGTATCCTGAACGGCATCGACACCGCGCTGTACGATCCCGCCCACGATCACGGCCTGGCCGCCAACTTCTCGCCCGACGACCTCTCCGGCAAGGCCGCCTGTAAGGCCGCCCTCCAGCAGGCCGTCGGCCTGCGGCAGGACCCCAATATCCCCATCATCGCCTGCATCTCCCGCCTGGTCAAGCACAAGGGCTTTGAGCTGGTGGCCTCCGCCATCCACGACATCATGGCCATGGATGTGCAGATGGTGGTCCTGGGCACCGGCGACTGGAATTTTGAGGAGGCCTTCCGCCACGCGCAGGCCCAGTATCCCGGCCGTTTCTCGGCCAACATTCTCTACTCGGGCGCCCTCTCCACCGCCATCTATGGCGGCGCGGACCTCTTCCTCATGCCCAGCATCGCCGAGCCCTGCGGCCTGTCTCAGATGATCGCCATGCGCTACGGCACCCTGCCCGTGGTCCGGGAGACCGGCGGCCTGCGGGATTCCGTGCGTCCCAACGGCACCGAGCACGCCAACGGCTTTACCTTCGCCGACATCAACGCCCACGATATGACCTGGGTGCTGGGTGAGGCGGTCAACCTCTACTACAACGGCAAGGAGGCCTGGCAGGCCCTCCAGCGCAATGCCATGACCGCCGACTTCTCCTGGAACCAGTCTGCCCAGGACTACCTCCAGGTCTACTACTGGGTCACGGGCTTTACCAATCCCGCCGAGCAGGAGGAGCCGGTCCCTTTTGAGGAGGAGCCTGCGGCTGAACCCGCTCCCGCCGCTGAGGAGCCCGTGGCTGAGCCTGCTCCCGCCGCTGAGGAGCCCGTGGCCGAGCCCGCTCCCGCCGCTGAGGAGCCCGTGGCCGAGCCCGCTCCCGTGGCTGAGGAGCCCGCAGCCGAGCCCGCTCCCGCCAAAAAAACTCCGGCCCGCCGCAGCACGAAAAAGACCGGCGGCAGCAAGAAGAGCCGTGCCGCCCGGAAGGCCGCAAAATCCGAATAACGTCCCTTCGTATTCACTGATCCCCTTACCGCTCCGCCGGTATTCCAGCGGAACGGCTAAGGTCACAGACCCGTCGACCGGCATATGATACCCTGTAAGCCTGCGGGCCCGGATTCCCTGGCCCGCAGGCTTTTGCCGTCTTCCGGGAACGCTGAGATTTTGGAGGAAACATTCCATGCACACTTATACCAAAAAAGAGCTGATGGCTCTCATCACCGGTAAGCTCCGCCGCAACTTCGGCCGGGATGTGGATGAGGCCACCAGCCTGCACATGTTCAAGGCCTGCGCCCTGGTCCTGCGGGACATCATGTCCGAGCGTCAGATGCAGACACAGGATCGGACCACCCGCAGTCACGCCCGCCAGGTCCACTACCTCTCCCTGGAATTTCTGATGGGCCGTTCCCTGATGAAAAACGCCTATAACCTGGGCGTGCTGGAGCCTTTGAAGGAGGCCATCGAGGGCCTGGGCTTCTCCGCTCCGGAGCTCTTTGAGTCTGAGCCGGACGCCGGCCTGGGCAACGGCGGTCTTGGCCGTCTGGCCGCCTGCTATCTGGACTCCATGACCACCCTGGATATTCCCGCCACCGGCTATTCCATCTGCTATGAGCTGGGCATCTTCAAGCAGAAGATCGTGGATGGCCAGCAGGTGGAGCTGCCCGACAACTGGCTGGGTCTGGGCGACGCCTGGCTCATCCCCAAGATGGACGAGGTGGAAGAGGTTCGCTTCGGCGGCCGCGTGGAGGACGTGTGGGATGAGCACGGACACCACTCCATCCGCCACACCGGCTATGACTCGGTCCTGGCCGTGCCCAAGGACATGGAGATCGCGGGTTACGGCACGGAACACGGCAATGTGCTCCGCCTGTGGGACTCCAAGAGCCCCCAGCCGGTGGATATGTCCCTCTTCTCCCGGGGCGAGTACCTCAAGGCGGTGGAGCGTCAGGCCCTGGCCGAGTCCATCTCCAAGATTCTCTATCCCGAGGACAATCACTACGAGGGCAAATCTCTGCGTCTCAAGCAGCAGTATTTCTTTGTCTCTGCCACCATCCAGTCCATCGTGCGCAAGCACCGGGCCGAGTATGGCACCCTGCGCAACTTCCATCTGAAGCACGTCATTCAGATCAACGACACCCACCCCACCCTGGTCATTCCCGAGCTCATGCGCATCCTGCTGGACGAGGAGGGCTACGGCTGGGATGAGGCCTGGAATATCGTCACCCACACGGTGGCCTATACCAACCACACCGTTCTGGCCGAGGCGCTGGAGCGCTGGCCCCAGCAGCTGGTCATCGACCTGCTGCCCCGGATCTGGCAGATCATCGTGGAGATCAGCAACCGCTATCAGGCCGAGCTGACCACCTACTTCCACGGGGATATGTCCAAGGTGGAGCGCATGGCCATCATCTGGGGCGGCGACGTCCGCATGGCCAACCTGTGCATCTGCGCCTGCTTTGCCGTCAACGGCGTGTCCGCCCTCCACTCGGATATCCTCAAGCGGGAGGTCTTCCACGACGCCTATCTGCGCACCCCCGGCAAATTCAAGAATGTCACCAACGGCATCGACCACCGCCGCTGGCTCAGCGAGTGCAACCCCCAGCTGGACGCCCTCATCAAGGAGTGCTGCGGCGGGGACCGCTATCTTCTGGATCCCGACGCCCTCTCCGGCCTGGAGAAGTACAAGGACGACAGCGCCGTGCTGGAGCGCCTGGACGCCATCAAGCAGGCCAACAAGAAGGCCTTTGCCTCCTATGTGGCCCGGGAGAGCGGCATCATCCTCAACACCGACGCCGTCTTTGACGTACAGGTCAAGCGCCTGCACGAGTATAAGCGCCAGCTCCTCAACGTGCTGCACATCATCTATGAGTACCAGCACCTGAAGGAAGATCCCAATTTCATGATCGTCCCCAAGGTCTACCTCTTCGGCGCCAAGGCCGCCCCCGGCTACTATGTGGCCAAGCGGATCATCCACCTCATCAACTCCCTGGCCGCCACCATCAACGCCGATCCCATCTGCAAGGATAAGCTCCAGGTGGTCTTTTTGGAGAACTACCGGGTCTCTCTGGCCGAGAAGCTCATGCCCGCCAGCGAGCTGAGCGAGCAGATCTCCACCGCCGGCAAGGAGGCCAGCGGCACCGGCAACATGAAGTTCATGATGAACGGCGCCGTGACCATCGGTACCCTGGACGGCGCCAACGTGGAGATGCACCAGGTCCTGGGGGATGAGAATATCTTCCTCTTCGGTCTCAAGGCCCACGAGGTCAGTGAGCTCAAGGCCAAGGGCTACCACTCCTACGAGTACTATATGCACAACAATGACCTGCGCGCCGTGGTGGATGCTCTGGCCCAGGGCTTCCAGGATGGCGTGAGCTACAACGACCTGGCAAAGCGCCTGCTCTTCGGAGACGGCTGCCCGGCCGACGAGTATCTGCTCCTGGCCGACTTTGACAGCTACCGCAACGCCCAGAAGAAGGCGGCCGACACCTATCTGGACCGCAAGAAGTGGAACCAGATGTCCCTGATGAATGTGGCCCGCTCCGGCATCTTTGCCGCCGACCGCTCCATCCGGGATTACGCCCGGGACATCTGGGATGTCCCCGTGCGGGATCTGAGCAAGCTGTAATCCTACAAAACCGACTCATAGAAAAAACAGCCCGGAATGCGTTTGCATTCCGGGCTGTCTTCCTGTTAAAGCGTCGTATTACCACTCTTTTTGGGCATAGATGCGCTGCGAGATACGGCAGGAGATGAAGTAGGCCGCCACGGTCACCAGAATCAGGCCCACCGCCAAGGCGGCTGCGCTCTCCTGAAGGCGCTCCTCCGCGCCGATGGCCGGGAACAGGAAGCCCGCGCTCCCCACAATGGCCACAAAGGCCACCACAAAAACCAGCGTCATCAGGGTGCGCCCCCGCTCCACGCCGAACCGGTAGCACAGCGGAAGGGTGATGCTGGCCATCAGCAGACTCACCAACCCGGTTGTCACCGTGGCGGCCACCATCTCGAGCGGATCGTCGCTCAGCAGGCCAAACGCATGAATGAGCAGGCACAGCGCGCCGCAGATCAGCACGCTCCCGAGGGCGATGACCGCCGTATAGACATAGCGCCCCCGCACCGCGTTCCTGGCACCGCCGGGCAGGGTGCAGGCATAGCTGTCCCACCGGGAGACCTGATCGAAGGCCATGGCCGAGAGGGGGCACATCAGGGTCACCAGCACCACAAAGCCCGAGAGGATGTAGGACTCCCACACACCGGCGGCGCTGATCGCCCCATAGACCAGAAGAATCACGCCGTAGGTCCGCATCTGCTTGCGCATCAGGAGAAAATCTTTCCGCACATATCCCATCATGCTCTGTCACCTCGCACCGTAAATACCATCAAATCCTCCAGACTCACCGGGTCCACCGCCAGCTCCGGGTAGCGGCGGCGGAACTCCCGTTTGTCCCGCACCAGCGCCTCGCACTGGAAGGCGCTCTCCCGCCGGCCCACCAGGAAGGCGGGGTCCACCCGGTCCATCTCTCCCCGGGCACAGGCCAGACGGCCATACTCGTCCAGAAGCTCATCCTTGGCCCCCTGGAGCACCAGCTTTCCCCGGTGCAGGTAGGCCACATAGTCCGCCGCCTTCTCCAGATCGCTGGTGATGTGGCTGGAGAGCAGCACGGCATGGGACTCATCGGAGACGAAATCCAGAAAGAGCTCCAGGATCCTGTCCCGCACCACCGGGTCCAGCCCGCTGGTTGCCTCGTCCAGCAGAAGCACGCGCGGATTGCGGGCCAGCGCCGCGGCAATGGAGAGCTTCATCTTCATGCCCCGGGAAAATTCCTTCACCAGCTTTTTCTCGGGCAGCTCAAACTCCCCCAGCAGGCTGTGGAACCGCTTGCTGTCCCAGCCGGGGCAGGCGCCGGAGAGGATGGTCTCCACCATGTGGGGCGTGAGGAGCTCATGGAACGGACACTCGTCCAGTACCACCGCCACCTGCTCCTTGACTGCCCGCTCCTCCTTCCGGTTGTCCATCCCAAAGATCCGGATCTCCCCGGCGTCCCGCCGGACCAGATTCAGGATGCACTTGATGGTAGTGGACTTTCCCGCGCCGTTCTCCCCGATGAGTCCCAGGATGGTCCCTCCCGGCACCGCCAGGGTCACATCGTCCAGCCGGAAGCTGCCGTAATCCTTGGTCAGATGTTCGATCTCAATGGCATTCTCGTAGTTCATCAGGCTTCCTCCCCTTCGTACAGAATGGTCAGTGTCTGCATCAGCTCTTCCAGCGTGATGCCCCCGGTCCGCGCCACTTCCACCGCCGCGCCCAGGTGTTCTTCCGCCCGGCGCAGGGCGTCCTCCCGCACCAGCTCCAGATTGCGGGGGGCCACAAAGCAGCCCTTTCCGGGGACCGTGGTGAGAAATCCCTCCCGCTCCAGCTCCTCATAGGCCCGCTTGGTGGTGATGACCGAGATCCGCAGCTCCCGGGCCAGCAGACGCATGGAGGGCAGCGCCTCCCCCTCCTGGAGCTCTCCCTTCAGGATCAGGCTCTTGATCTGGCGGGTGATCTGGTCGTAGATCGGGACCTCTCCCGTATTGCGAATGATGATATCCATGGTGCACCTCTGTCATACCGTATATACTTGACATATACAGTATATATGCCATATACACAATTGTCAAGTCCCAGCCGCAAAAAAGCGCGCAGCCCCGAACGGGACTGCGCACTCAAACGATCGATAAAGTGTATTTCTGCGATTCTTGCTGCAAGAGCCTCGCAGAGTTCCGCCGTCCGCAGATGGCGGAAGAGAATCAAATCGTGTTTTCCGGCGGCGTGTACGTCGGAAAACACTCTTCTCAGGCTGCAAGTGTGTGGCCCTTCGGGCCATGCGCGCAGCGGCCTGCATCCTCTCGAAAAAATGCTTGCATTTTTGAGAAGCGTGTCGAATGTATTCGACACGCTGAGCGCGCAGTCCCGGACGGGACTGCGCGCTGCTATGTATTCTATTCGATGGCTTCCACCGGCTCCAGCTGCATGACGGAGATCTCGTAGGCGATGCGCTGGGTGGTCTCCCCCTGCTCCACTTTCGTATAGGATCGGCTCTGAAAGCGCCCCTCCAGCCGGATGGCATCCCCCACGGACAGCTCCGCGCAGCGGCGGGCCAGCGCTCCCCAGGCGATACAGGGCAGATAGTCCGCCCGGCCGTAGCGCCGGTTGACGGCCAGCAGCAGATCGCAGATCTCCCGCCCCATGGGGGTGCGCCGAAAGACCGGCGGCTTGCAGATGGCCCCGGCCAGGACCAGATTGTTGCAGTGCTCTCCCACGCCCTCCCGCAGCTGCCGGGCGTACAGGGTAATGACCAGCCGGCTTCCCTTCCCGCTCTTGTTATTGAAGGAGCGGACCTCCCCCTCGATCTCCACCTCCTGCCCGGCCTGGACAGGATGCTGTTGGAGCAGTGCCCGGGAGACGATGACATTGACCCGGTCCTCCGCCCCGGAGAGCCTGCGTACCATCAGGGGAAAGGCCTCATACTCCATACCGTGGTTGGTATGGGAATAGACGGGAGCCTCGGCTGCGGTCCCCCGCAGCAGGGCCTGATTTTCATTCCAGTTGATTTGCATGTCTGCCACACTCCTGCGTATAAATTCCAGGTTTTTACTCTGTGGCATCTATATGCGGCGGAGGCCCTCTCTATGACAGACGGTCCCTCCGAAAGGGCCTCCGCCGACTCGGTCAGCCGCGGTCCCGGCCCTTTTTTTCACTCCGGCGTGCCTGCTGCCCGGCAGGCAGATGGACTCCGCCCACGGTTCCGGCGCACTGGCCGTTGGCCGCCTGTACGCCGGTGACCATCTCATCCTCTTCCATTCCGTCCGGACGACGGGCCATCAGGGCATTGGTCCGGTGCTGCACCTGCTGGAGCAGGGCCTCCTGCGGGTTGATCAGGACCCCATCGGCATTGACTTCGCTCATGAAAAACCACCTCCTTGTGGAGGTAGTATACCGCTCACCCCTTCGAATTATCCCTTAAGATAGAAAGACCCGCCGCAGAGCATTTCTCTGCGGCGGGTCGGTTTTATTCTGTTTGATCAGGAGAGCAAGGCGCGGTCACTGGAGAACTCCTCGCCGCTGGCCTTGGTGAACTGTTCCAGCAGGTCCTCCACCGTCAGGCGCTTCTTCTCCTCCCCGGAGATGTCCAGCACGATATGGCCGTCATACATCATCACCAGGCGGTTGCCGTGGGCGATGGCGTCCTTCATGTTGTGGGTGATCATCAGGGTGGTAAGGTTGTCCCGGTGGACGATCTTCTCGGTGGTATCCAGCACTTTGGCTGCCGTCTTGGGGTCCAGTGCAGCCGTGTGCTCATCCAGGAGCAGGAGCTTGGGGCGGACCAGACTGGCCATCAGCAGGGTCAGGGCCTGCCGCTGACCGCCCGAGAGCAGACCCACCTTGGAGGTCAAGCGGTCCTCCAGGCCCAGGTCCAAAATCTTGAGGAGCTCCCGGTACTCGGCGCGCTCTTTTCCGGTGATGCCGACCCGCAGGCCCCGGCGCTTGCCCCGCCGGGCCGCCAGAGCCAGGTTCTCCTCGATCTGCATGGTGGCCGCCGTTCCCATCATGGGGTCCTGGAACACCCGGCCGATGTAGGATGCCCGCTTGTGCTCGGGCAGGCGGGTCACATCCACCCCGTCAATGGTGATGGTGCCCTCATCCACCGGGAATACCCCGGCCACCGCATTGAGCATGGTGGACTTACCGGCGCCGTTTCCGCCGATGACCGTGACAAAATCCCCGTCGTTCAGGGTGAGGGTGAGGTGATTGAGGGCCCGCTTCTCATTGACGGTGCCCGCGTTAAAGGTCTTACAGACCCCTTTGATCTCAAGCATGGCTGGCCGCTCCTTTCTTGGCGGATTTGGAGAAGTACTTCCCCTTCCAGTACGGGATGCTCAGGAAGAGGGCCACGATCAGGGCGGTGATGAGCTTCATGTCGTCCGTGTTCAGGCCCAGCCAGATGACCACATTGTACACCACATAGTAGAGCACCGAGCCGATGACCACGCTGAGCAGCAGCAGGGCGAAGTTGTGGAAGATCTTCGAGAAGAGCACCTCGCCGATGATGACGGCGGCCAGACCGATGACGATGGCGCCCCGGCCCATGTTCACGTCGGCGAAGCCCTGGTACTGGGCCAGCAGCGCCGAGGAGAGGGCCACCAGACCGTTGGAGAGCATCAGGCCCAGCACCTTGGCCACATTGGTGTTGATGCCCTGGGCCCGGGCCATGTTGGCGTTGGCACCCGTGGCCCGGAGAGAGCAGCCCAGCTCGGTGCCGAAGAACCAGTAGAGCAGGGCGATGATGACCGCCGCAAAGATCACCCCGATGAGGATGGGGTTTTCCAGGCTGAGGGATTTCACATTGCGGGAGGACACCAGCAGATCATAGTTCCGGAAGCTGATGGGCTGGTTGGCCTGTCCCATGATGCGCAGGTTGACCGAGTAGAGGGCCAGCTGGGTGAGGATGCCGGCCAGGATGGCGGGAATGCCGCACACGGTGTGGAAAAATCCCGTGGCCAGTCCGGCCAGCATACCGGCCAGGAAGGAGCCCAGCAGGGCCAGGGGCATGGGGACCCCCGCCATGGTGAGCATGATGAAGACGGCGCCGCCGGTGCACATGGTGCCGTCCACCGTCAGGTCGGCTACGTCCAGGATTTTATAGGTCAGATAGACGCCGATGGCCATGATGCCCCAGATGAGTCCCTGAGCGGCCGCTCCCGGCATCATATTGAATAAGGCTGTGATGTCCACAGATGATCTCCTCCTTAAATCGCGGAAATGCGCCCAAAAGCAGCGGAAACGGACGTTCCGCTGCTTTTGGATTTTATGCGGGGGACAGATTACTCGATAGCCTCATATCCCTCGGGCGGGGTGAGGCCCAGCTCTTCGCAGATGGCCGGGTTGTACTTGGGGGTGAACTGGGGCGCGTACTCAATGGCCATTTCGGCGGGATCCTTGCCGTTGACCAGGATCTCATAGGCCATCTCGCCGGTGGCGTAGCCGATGTCATAGTAGCTGATGGTCAGGGTGGCCACGCCGCAGCCACGGCAGATGCCCTCCTCACCGGCAATGATGGGGGTCTTGGCCGCCAGGGCGATGTTGCCGATCAGCTCGGCGTTCTGGGCGGCGGTGTTGTCGGTGGGGATGTAGAGGACATCCTCGGCGGCACAGGCCGACTCGGCCACAGCCGCCAGATCATTGGAGTCGGAGAAGGTGTAGCTGGTGCAGGTATAGCCCATCTCCTCCAGGTAGCCCTGCACCGCGCTGACCTGATAGGCGGAGTTGGGCTCGGCGGAGCAGGAGAGCAGGCCCACCTTTTCCGCGTCGGGGAACCAGGTCTGGAGCATGGCGGCCTGTTCATCCAGCGGGGCCAGATCGGAGGTACCCGAGACGTTGAAGCCGGTGACCCCGTCAAAGTCGTTCAGGCCCAGGGCCACGCCGTACTCGGTGATGGAGGTGCCCAGAATGGGAATATCCTCGGTGGCAGAGGCCGCCGCCTGGAGGGCGGTGGTGCCGTTGGCCATGATGAGATCCACGCCGTTGGAGACAAAGCTGCCCACGATGGTATTGCAGTTATTGGAGTCGCCCGAGGCGTTCTCCACCTTGATCTCCACCTGGTCGCCCAGCTTTTCCTTCAGGGCGTCCTGGAAGCCCTGCGTGGCCGCATCCAGCGCCTCGTGCTGCATCTGCTGGCACACGCCGATGGTGTAGCTGTCCTGCCCACCCTGGGTACCGGTGTCTCCCCCCGCGCTCTGGGCGGGAGAGGCGGACGGATCGGAACTGGAACAGGCGGCCAGGGAGGCCGCCATCGCCACGGAGAGCGCCATGGCAGTCAATTTCGGCAGATATTTCATTGCAAGCTCCTCCATCATCTCATGGTTCGCTTTAGCACACTTATGCTTTTATGTGCTAAAGTAAAGAGGTTTAAAAAAATACCTCTCGGTCCAAGGTTATATTCATTATAATGACCTTCCTCTCCCTTGTCAAGCCCTGTTTTCCCGCTGGTGCACCGGTCTTAATGGTTTTTTCATAGACTTCTCCCGGCGGTTGTGTTACAATGGGGAGCACAAAATGATCCTTATCGGAGGTCTTTTATTTTGAAAACTGACATACTGGGTGTAGGCTTCGACACCCTCTCCCCCGAGGAGATGGTCCATACCGCCGCTTCCCTCATCGAGGCCGGTGGGTTCCACTATGCCGTCACACCCAACCCCGAATTCCTGCTGGCCGCTCAGAAAAACGAGGCCTTCCGCACCGTGCTCAATCAGGCCGATCTCTCCATGCCCGACGGCATCGGCGTGGTCTATGCCTCCAAGATCCTGGGGCGTCCGCTGAACGGACGGGTCCCGGGCATCGATTTTGCCGACGGGCTCATGGCCTGGATGGCACAGCACGGCAAGCGGCTGTTCCTGCTGGGCTCCAAGCCCGGCATCGCCGAGATGGCTTCCGTCAACCTGCGCCAGCGGCACCCCGGCCTGACCGTGTGCGGCACCCATGACGGCTATTTCAAGGAGGATGCGCCCGTCATCCAGGCCGTGCGGGAGGCTGAGCCCGACGTGGTCCTGGTCTGCCTGGGCGCGCCCAAGCAGGAGCTCTGGATGGCGCAGAACGGCCCCGCCACCGGCGCCAAGTTTATGGTGGGCCTGGGCGGCGCGCTGGACGTGTTCGCCGGACAGACAGAGCGCGCCCCCGAGGCCTGGCAGAAGGCCGGAATGGAGTGGCTCTACCGTCTCATCAAAGATCCCAAGCGCATCAACCGCATGGCCAAGCTCCCCCTGGTCCTCTTCCAGGCGGCGGGGGCGCGCCTGCGCGGCAAGTAAATGGGAGGAATCCTCATTGTCTGGTAAACTAATTGTATTCGAAGGGACCGACGGCTCGGGCAAGTCCACCCAGTTTGCCCGTCTGTGTCAGCGGATGGAGCAGGAGGGCCGTCCCTTCCAGCGTCTGGTCTTTCCGCAGTACAGCGAGCCCTCCTCCGCCCTCATCCGGATGTATCTGGGCGGGGAGTTCGGCACCCACCCCTCCGACGTGAACGCCTATGCCGCCTCCGCCTTTTTCGCGGTGGACCGCTACGCCTCCTGGAAAAAGGTGTGGGGGAGTTATTATGAGGGGGGCGGACTGGTCCTCTCCGACCGGTACAGCACTTCCAACGCCGTCCACCAGGCCTGCAAGCTGCCTCCCCACCAGTGGGAGGAGTTTTTCCGCTGGCTGGATGACTTTGAGCACACCAAGCTGGGGCTCCCCCGGGCCGATCTGGTGCTCTATCTGGACATGCCCACCCAGCAGGCCCTGACCCTCCTGCGCAGCCGGGAGGCCAGCACCCACACCTCCGGCGACATCCACGAGGTGGACCCGGAGTATCTGGCCCTGTGCCGCCGCACGGCCCTGGCCGCCGCCCCGGTGCTGGGGTGGAAGGTCATCCCCTGTACGGAGGCCGACGGCTCCCTTCGCACCATCGAGTCGCTCCACCATCAGCTCTGGGAGATCCTCTCCCCCATGGTATCCGATCCAACCTGAATCGAAACGAGGAGGTTTTCCTATGGTTTACATTCTGCTTGGCACCGGCTTTGAAGAGGCCGAGGCACTTGTCCCCGCCGATCTGCTCCGCCGCGCCGGCATTGAGACCGCCCTGGTGGGCGTGGACGGCATGACCGTCACCGGCGGCCACGGCATCCAGGTCGCCGCCGACCTGTCCCTGGCCGATGTGGATCTGGAGCGGGCCAAGATGCTCCTTCTCCCCGGCGGACTGGGCGGTGTGGAGGTCATTCAGAACAGCATCCCCGCCCTCGGCCTCATCCAGGGGGCCTATGACCGGGGCATCTGGCTCTCCGCCATCTGTGCTGCGCCCACCATCCTGGCCGGTATGGGCCTGCTGGACCGCCGGAAGGCGGTCTGCTACCCCGGCATGGAGGATGAAATGGGCTCCTCCGTGGTGGAGCGGGGCGCCCGCGTGGTGGTGGACGGCCATATCGTCACCGCCCAGGCCGCTGGTTCCGCCTTCCCCTTCGGTCTCAAGCTGATCGAGGTCCTGGCCGGCGCGCCCGCCGCCCAGGCCGTAGCCCAGGCGGTGCACTACCATGGATGAACAAAAGGCCGCCCTGCGCCGGACCATCCGCGCGCAGATGAAGGCCCTCACGCCGGAGGAGCGGCATGAGAGCGATGAAGCCCTCTTTGCCCGCTTCCTCTCCCTTCCCGCCGTGGAGCGGGCGGACACCCTGCTGCTCTACTGCGGCATGGGGGCCGAGCTGGATACCCTCCGCCTGCTGCCCCAGCTGATTGCCCGGGGCAAGCGGCTCCTCCTCCCCCGCTGTGCCGACGCGCCCGGAATCATGGACGCACGGGTCTACGACCCGTCCCTCCCCCTGGTGCGCCACCGCTACGGCATGCTGGAACCGGGGCCCGACCGCCCCGTGGTCTCCCCCGGGGAGATCGATCTGGTCCTGGTCCCGGGCCTGGCCTTTGACCGCCGGGGCTATCGGCTGGGCCAGGGGGGCGGCTACTATGACCGCTATCTTCCCCAGACGAAGGCCTTTACCGTGGCCCTGTGCCGGTCCTGCTTCCTGCTGGATGCAGTCCCCCGGGAGGAACACGATGCGCCGGTGGACCTGGTCCTCACCGAGGAGGAGACCTTCGGTCCCGCCGCCCTTTGATGCAAAAAGAAACAAGCGGGGAAATTCCCCGCTTGTTTCAGGCTGCTCTCCGCTCAGCAGCAGCTGTCTCCGCAGCAGCTCTCGCCGCAGCAGCCGTTATGCATCCGGTTTCCGCCGCAGCAGCAACCGCCGCTGTTGCCGCTCCATCCCATCCCGCTGCCGCCACCGCAGCAGCAGCACAGTACCAGAATCACGATCACGATCCACATGCAGTTTCCGCCGCCAAATCCATTGTTGTTTCCACACATA
This sequence comes from Pseudoflavonifractor hominis, assembly GCF_014288125.1. Lineage (NCBI taxonomy): Bacteria > Bacillati > Bacillota > Clostridia > Eubacteriales > Oscillospiraceae > Pseudoflavonifractor > Pseudoflavonifractor hominis. Next base: position 151,803 of record NZ_JACOPR010000003.1, read on the forward strand.
AGTAGATACACCTCACCTTTTCTGGGCGTCGGTGGTTTGCCTTCGCCCGAACTGACCCATACTATGTGGTAAGGCTGCCACAGGTGCATGCCGATCGTGGTCTCGTTTCACCGTTTTCTCCGCCCCTCCGGCGGAGGTCCGGCCGCCGTGCCCCGCCGGCGCGGCGGTACAGTTAGGAGTTGAATCCATGTCACAGGAATATGAACGCTCGCCGGGACGGCGGGTCCAGGGACGCAGATATACCCCCTCCCACTTGCAGAGCGGGGGGGAGACCCGCCGCCGGACCTCGTCTGCTTCCGGCTCCCGCAGCACCGCATCCTCCCGCACCACACCGCCCTCCCGGGATTCCGGCCCCTCCCGGCCCAACCGCCCCAGAGGGAAGCGCAAGGGGCGCTTTGGTCCCTATGGAGCCATGCTCTATGTGATCTTCGTCATCGGCATCTCGGCGCTGCTGGCGGCGTTTGGCTGGGTGGCCGCCTGCGATGTGCTGGCCCTCAATAAGCCCGAGCACGCCGCCACCGTCACCATTGAGGAAAATACCTCCCTGGACCAGGTGGCCGACACCCTGAAGGACAACGGCCTGATCGAGTACAAATTCCTCTTCAAGCTCTTTGCCTCTTTTACCGGCGCGGAGAAGGACAATAAGATCACCGCCGGCACCTATGAGCTGGATACCGATATGGACTATCACGCCCTCATCAGCAACATGGGCAAGGGCTCTTCCAGCCGGAAGGAGGTCACAGTCACCATCACCGAGGGCATGACTCTGGACCAGATCTTCGCCCTGCTGGAGAAGGAAGGGGTCTCCACGGCGGCCAAGCTCCAGGAGGAGGCGGCCAACCACCAGTTCAAATACTCCTTCCTCAAGGATCTGCCCACCGGCGATTACCACCGGCTGGAGGGCTATCTCTTCCCCGATACCTATACCTTCTATATGGGCGGTGACCCCCTGCAGATCCTGAACAAGATGATCCTGCGCTTTGACGAGATGTTTACCGACGAGATGCGGCAGGACGCCGCCGACCGCGGCTACACGGTGGGAGAGATCGTCACCATCGCCTCCATGATCGAGAAGGAGACCGACGGTACCGACCAGACCAAGATCGCCTCGGTCATCTATAACCGCCTTGAAAATCCCACCAGCGAGACCGCCGGTTACCTCAACATCGACGCCACGATCCTCTACGCCACCGGCGGGACCGTGGTGGACACCAACGCGGACACGCCCTACAACACCTCTACCCACAAGGGCCTGCCCCCCACGGCGATCTCCTGTCCCGGCATTGACGCCCTGCGCGCTGCCCTCTACCCCGCGGATACCAACTATTACTACTACGCCCTGGGCGATGACGGCACCCACTCCTTCTTCAAGACCTACAAGGAGCATCAGCGCTTTATCGCCAGCCAGGAGCGCTATCAGACCTCCCAGTAACACGCACCACTGCGCTCAAGCGGCGGACACGGCCAGCCGTGTCCGCCGTTCTTCCTGCACCACAAGAAACAGAGAGGATGGTACTATGTCAATCGAACTGCTCTCCCCCGCCGGAGATATGGAGCGCCTGCGCATGGCCGTGACCTACGGCGCCGACGCGGTCTATCTGGCCGGAAGTGACTTCGGTATGCGGGCCTTCGCCGGCAACTTTACCCCCGACCAGCTCCGGGAGGCGGTGGCCTTCTGCCACGCCCGGGGCGTCAAGGTCCATGTGACCTGCAACACCATGCCCCGCAACGATGAGGTAAGCCGGCTCCCCGCCTGGCTGGAGCTCATCGCGGACGCCGGGGTGGACGCCGTCATCATGGCCGATCTGGGCGTGTTCGCCCTGGCTGGAAAGCACGCCCCCGGCCTCAAGCGCCATGTCTCCACCCAGGCAGGGGTCACCAACTACGAAGTGGCCCGGGCCTGGCATGATCTGGGTGCCGACCGGGTCATTCTGGCTCGGGAGCTCTCCCTGGAGGAGGTGGCCGAGCTGCGCGCCAAGACGCCCAGGGAGCTGGAGATCGAGGCCTTTGTCCACGGCGCCATGTGCGTGAGCTACTCGGGCCGGTGCCTGCTCTCCAACTACATGACGGGCCGGGACGCTCAGCGGGGCGCCTGTGCCCAGCCCTGCCGCTATAAATACGCCCTGATGGAGGAAAAGCGCCCCGGCGAGTACTTCCCCGTCTACGAGGAGAACGGCGAGACCTTCATCATGAACAGCCGGGACATGTGCATGATCGACCACATCCCGGAGCTGATGGAGGCGGGGGTGGACTCCCTCAAGATCGAGGGCCGGGCCAAGTCGGCCTACTACGCCGCTGTCATCACCAGCGCCTACCGCCACGCGGTGGACGCGGCCCAGGCCGGTGTGCCTCTCTCCCCCGTGTGGCGGGATGAGGTGGAAAAGGTGAGCCACCGCCACTACTCCACCGGCTTCTGGTTCGGCCAGCCGGGGCAGTTCACCGAGGATGCCCGCTACATCCGGGATTACCAGGTCTGCGCCGTGGTGGAGTCCTGTGCTCCCGACGGCCGGGCGGTGTGCTCTCTGCGCAACAAGTTCCGCGCCGGGGACACCCTGGAGCTCATCGGCCCCGGTCTGGAGCCGGTCTCCTTCCAGGTCCCGGTCATGGCGGACTCTGACGGCTTTCCTCTGGAGGAGCCCCGCACCCCGCAGATGAAGTTCACCCTCCAGCTCCCCCACCCCGCTCCCGCGCTCTCTCTTCTGAGAAGGCAGGTGAGTGAACCGTGACCGTCAAGCGCCGCTTTGACTATGATCTGATGCGGGTGCTCTCCATGTTCGGCGTGGTCTATCTCCACACGGCGGCGGGGGCCCTGCGCCATCCGGAAAACGCGGCGGTGTGGCACTTCTCCAACCTCATCACCGCCCTGGCCACCACTGCCGTCCCCCTCTTCTTCATGCTCTCGGGGGCCCTGCTCCTGTCCCGGCCCGAGACCGCCGATCCCGGCGTGGTGCTGAAAAAGCGCCTGCCCAAGATCCTCCTCCCCCTGCTGGCCTGGTCGGGGCTCATCATCCTGCTCACCGCCCGGGGCGACCCGGCGGGAGCCGCCTCCCTGCTGGGCAATCTCCTGCACAATCCGGTGGTGGTCCCCTACTGGTTCCTCTACGCGCTGGTGCCCATGTACCTGCTGGCTCCCCTTCTGAAAGAGATGGCCGACGGGCTCACCCCGGTTCTGTGGCGGTATCTGCTGGGGCTCTGGTTCGTGCTGGTGCTGGGCCTGCGCACCCTGCGGGCCTTCCTCCCCGTGGGGTTCTGGCGTACTGCCCTGACCGAGCACGGGAGCTTCAACCTGATCTTTGTGGGCGGCTATCTGGGCTATTTTCTCCTGGGGGCCGCGCTGGAGCGCATGGAGCATCTCCCCTCCCGCCGGGCGCTCTGGGCCGCGGCAGGGGTCCTCTATATCCTCATCGCCGCCGGGACCGCCTGGCGCACCGATTCTTCCGGCGTCTATGACGAGACCTTCAAGAGCTATCTCAATCTCTTTGCCGCCCTGCTCTCGGTGGTTCTCTTCCTGCTGGCCCGCTCCTACCTCTCACAGCGGGAGAGCGGACGGGTAATGACCTATTTCTCCGGCATCTCCTTCGGGGTCTACCTGGCCCACCCCAAGGCCATCAACCTGATGCAGCATCTCTGGTATGTCCTCCTCCACGACACGGTGGATACCATCCCCGACCAGGTACTCCTCTATCTGGCCATTCTGGCCGGGTGCGTGGTGGGAGTGAGTATCGCCGCCTCCATTCCGGTGGTCTGCTACCTCCTCACCGGGCAGCGCTTCTCCGCCGCCCGCCGGGAGAGCAGCCTGCTGGCGCTCTTTCGCCCCGCCCAAAATCGGAATAATTGACCCCTTACAAAAAATCAGATATAATTAAAAGACAAAATCGATCCATTCAAACCGTGGCGGAGCTCCTGTGCGGAACCATTTTTAGGGGAGGGAATCGTATGAAAAAATCCCGGCGTCCTCTCATCCTCGTTCTGATCCTCCTGGCGGTCCTGGCACTGGTTCTCCTTCTGCGTCCCAGGCGGCTGTCCGATGTGCTGCCGGACGGAGGACAGGAGATCACCTTCTGCAAGGTCCTCCTCCTGTCCGGCTCCGCCGAGATCGGGGAACTGGCCTGTTCTCCCGAGCAGATTCAGGCCCTGGAGGAAGAACTTCCCCAGACCTGGGTCCGCTGGGTCTCTCTCTGGGACGGCGGCTTCCGCGCCTATGATGAGCGCGCGTACCATCTGGTCCTCGCCACGGAGAACACCTCTTACAGCATGATCCTCTCTGACCGGGGCGAGCTGGTCTGCGGCCGGACGGTCTACCGCACCTGCTTTGACGACGATCTCTTCCGCCTGATCCAGAGCTGGACCGCAGATCAGGCGTAAATCGGTCGCTTTGACGGTTGACATTGTGGAAAAGTGTGATAAAATTACTCCGTAATCAAGTTGTAAGGCTTTGACGGAGCCAAGCGGAATTCCGGCGTCTGGAAGCGAGAGGGGAGAGTGCAAGCCCTCGGCGGACCGGTTTTCGCACGCCACTCCTGAGCCGTCCGCGACGAGCGGAACGTCCCGCCCCCGTTACCGGGCGAATGAGAGGTCCCCGATCAGGGGATCATCAGGGTGGTACCGTGGAACTTTTCCGCCCCTGGCCAGCGCCAGGGGCGGTTTTTTCATCCCACCCATATCTTTTCTTTGGAGGTCCTTCCCATGAAGCAGTATGGAGTCAACGAACTCCGCGAGATGTTCCTCAAGTTCTTTGAGACCAAGGGCCATCTCCGTCTCCCCAGCTTTTCCCTCATCCCTCAGAATGACGCCAGCCTTCTCCTCATCAACTCCGGCATGGCGCCCATGAAGCCCTTCTTCACCGGCGAGCAGGAGCCCCCCCGTCACCGTGTGACCACCTGCCAGAAGTGCATCCGCACCGGCGACATCGAGAACATCGGCCACACCGCCCGCCACGGCACCTACTTTGAGATGCTGGGCAACTTCTCCTTCGGCGATTACTTCAAGAAGGAGGCCATCCACTGGGCCTGGGAGTTCCTGACCTCCCCTGAGTGGGTGGGCCTGGACCCCAACCGTCTCTACCCCTCCGTCTTTGCCGGAAATGAGACCACCCCCGCCGACGACGAGGCCTTCCGCATCTGGAACGAGGAGATTGGCATCCCCGCCGAGCGCATCTTCAAGTTCGGCAAGGAGGACAACTTCTGGGAGCACGGCTCCGGCCCCTGCGGCCCCTGCTCCGAGATCTACTACGACCGCGGCGAGAAGTACGGCTGCGGCAAGCCCGGCTGCACGGTAGGCTGTGACTGCGACCGCTATATGGAGGTCTGGAACGTGGTGTTCTCCCAGTTCGACAACGACGGCGAGAACCACTACACCGAGCTCAAGCAGAAGAACATCGACACCGGCATGGGCCTGGAGCGCCTGGCCGTGGTGTGCCAGGACGTGGATTCCCTCTTCGACGTAGACACCGTCATGAACATCACCAACAAGGTCACCGAGATCACCGGGGCCAGCTACGGCCAGAGCCGGGAGAAGGACGTGTCCCTCCGGGTCATCACCGACCACATCCGCTCCGCCACCTTCATGATCTGCGACGGCGTGCTCCCCTCCAACGAGGGCCGGGGCTACGTGCTGCGCCGCCTGCTCCGCCGGGCTGCCCGCCACGGCAAGCTCCTGGGCGTGAACGATCCCTTCCTCTACACGGTCTGCGACACCGTCATCCAGGAGAACGAGGGCCACTACCCCGAGCTGCGGGAGCGTCAGGCCTATATCACCAAGATCATCCGGGTGGAGGAGGAGAACTTCGCCAAGACCATCGACGGCGGCATGCGCATCTTTGACGATATGCTCGCCGGTCACAAGGAGAAGGGGGAGAGCGTCTTCTCCGGCGCCGACGCCTTCAAGCTGTACGATACCTACGGCTTCCCCATCGACCTGACCATCGAGATGGTGGAAGAGGCCGGCATGACCGTGGACCAGGCCGGCTTCAAGGCCCTCATGGAGGAGCAGCGTGTCCGCGCCCGCAAGGCCCGTGAGGCGCTGGGCGACCTGGGCTGGGCCGGCATCGAGTTCGGCAAGGACATGCCCGCCACCCAGTTTGTGGGCTATACCCAGACCGAGGCCCAGGGCCAGATCCTGGCTCTGGTGGCTGAGGAAGAGCTGCGGGACGAGGTGGGCACCGGCGCCGAGGCCATCGTGGTGCTGGATCAGACCCCCTTCTACGCGGAGATGGGCGGCCAGATCGCCGACCACGGCGTCATCAAGACCGATTCCGCCCTCTTCGAGGTCCACGATGTCCAGAAGAACAAGGGCGGCAAGTATATGCACACCGGCGTGGTCAAGGCCGGCGCCCTGAAGGTGGGAGACACCGTGACCGCCTCCATCGATGTGGAGCGCCGTCAGGCCCTGGCCCGTGCCCACTCGGCCACCCACCTGCTCCAGCGGGCGCTGGAGATCGTCCTGGGCGACCACGTCAACCAGGCCGGCTCTCTGGTGGAGCCCGACTTCCTCCGCTTTGACTTCACCCACTTCTCCGCCATGACCCCCGAGGAGCTGGGCAAGGTCTCCGAGCTGGTCAACCAGTCGGTCCTCCACGGCTATCCCGTGGTTACCAACGAGATGAGCCTGGACGAGGCCAAAAAGACCGGCGCCAAGGCCCTCTTCGGTGAGAAGTACGGCGACACCGTGCGCGTGGTGGACATGGGCGGCTACTCCGTGGAGTTCTGCGGCGGCACCCATCTGGACAACACCGCCAAGGTGGGCGTGTTCCACATCAACAGCGAGTTCTCCGTGGCCTCCGGCGTGCGGCGTATCGAGGCCACCACGGGCCTGAAGTCCCTGGAGGTCATGAACCGCAACCAAGAGCGGCTCTTTGAGGCCGCTGCCATCCTCAAGACCAAGCCCGGCGAGCTGCGGGAAAAGGCGGAGCAGACCATGGAGGAGCTGCGCCAGATGCGCCACCTGGTGGAGAAGTACAAGGCCAAGGAGGCCGCCGGTGAGACCGAGCGCTTCCTGCTGGGCGGCCACAGCGTGGGCGAGCTGAAGGTCCTCACCGCCACCCTGCCCGATGCCGACGCCAACAAGCTGCGCCAGATGGGCGACCTCCTCCGGGACAAGCAGCCCAACGTGGTGGCCGTGCTCTCCTCCGTCAACGGCGAAAAGATCACCTTCCTGGCCGTCTGCGGCAAGGAGGCCGTCCAGAAGGGCTTCAAGGCCGGCGACATTATCAAGCACGTCACCGCCATCTGCGGCGGCAAGGGCGGCGGCAAGCCCGACTCCGCCATGGGCGGCGGCTCCAACGTGCTCAAGCTGGATGACGCCCTGGCTGCGGTGGACGACTTCGTCGCCGGTAAGCTGGGACTGTAAGACACACGCTTCCTACTCTGCCGCAGGGGCGTCATCCAGCCCCGCCGCCCCTGCGGCGTTCCAAGCGTTTTGCACCAACCGGTGCAAAACCTTGATGCCAGCAAGCTGGGACTGTAAGCGTCCTTTCCCCCATCCATCTTCTGTTCAAAGGAGGGTTATTCTATGAGCGATTGTCTGTTCTGCAAGATCGCGGCGGGCGAGATCCCGTCCAACAAGGTCTATGAAGACGAACAGGTCTATGCCTTCTACGACATCGACCCCCAGGCTCCCACCCACTTCCTGGTCATTCCCAAGGCCCACATCGGCTCCTGCGGGGAGATCAACGGGGAGAACGCCCCGGTGGTGGCCCATATCTTCGAGGTCATCTCCAAGGTGACCCATGACCTGGGGATCACCGACTTCCGTGTGGTCTCCAACTGCGGCGAGCAGGCCGGCCAGTCCGTCCACCACCTGCACTTCCATGTGCTGGCGGGACGGGATATGACCTGGCCTCCCGGCTAATCGGCAGGAGTTTGCACGCCATCGACGAAAGGAGCGCTCTATGAACAAGCAGGAACTGGTACGCCTGGCCCTGGAGGCCAGGGCCCGCAGCTATGTCCCCTACTCCCACTTCCGCGTGGGGGCCGCCCTTCTGACTTCCTCCGGGAAGGTCTATCAGGGCTGCAACGTGGAAAACGCCTCCTACGGCGGCACCATCTGCGCCGAGCGCACCGCTGCGCTCCGGGCGGTCTATGAGGGCGAGCAGCGCTTTTCCGCCATCGCCGTGGCCGGTTTCCCCGAGGACGCCCCTCCGGAGGAGCGGGGTTATGCCTATCCCTGCGGCATCTGCCGGCAATTCCTGCGGGAATTTGCCCTGCCCGGGATGAAAGTCTATATCGCCCGCAGTGAGGAGGAGGTCATCGAGACCACGCTGGAAGAGCTTCTCCCCATGTCCTTCGGCCCGGAACACCTGCAATAAGACGCAAAATGGCCCCTCAGCAGAGCAACTTGCTTCTGCTGAGGGGCCATTCTTTTCTGTGTTTCGATCAGAGCAGGTTCTCCCGCCGGAGTCTTATGGTGCACAGGCCCACCACGCCCACGGTGATGAACTCGGCCGCCGGGACGGCCATCCAAACGCCGTGCATCTGAAAGAAATATCCCAGCACTACGATGGCCAGCACCTCAAAAAAGAGGGTCCTGGAAAAGGAGATGAGGGCAGAGTTCTTGCCGTCTCCGATGGCGGTGAAGAGGGCCGAGGCAAAAATATTGATCCCCGCGCCCAAAAATCCCGTCACAAAGATGCGGAAGCCCCGCACCGCCATGGCAAAGACCGCCGTGCCCGGCCGGAAAAAGGCGCTGACGATCCCGGTGACCCCCAGAAGGGAGATGACCCACACTGCTGCCGAGGAGAGGAGCACAAAGCTGCCGCACCGCCGCACCGTGCGCCGCAGATAATCCCGGTTCTCCGCCCCGTAGTGGTAGGAGATCACCGGACTCACGCCCATGGAAAAGCCCATGAACATGGAGGTCATCAGGAACTGGCAGTAAAAGACCGCCGTGATGGCCGCCACCCCGTCAGTCCCGGCAAAGCGCAGGGTGTAGAAGTTCAGCAGCAGGGTAGTCACCGAGCTGGAGAGGTTGGTCACCATCTCCGAGGAGCCGTTGGCGCAGGTCTGGAGCAGGAGACGGCCGTCCCATTTGGGCCGCCGGAAGCACAGGCCGTTCCGGTTGCGCCAGAAGAAAATGAGTCCGCCGATGGCCGGGATGCAGTAGCCTCCGCCGGTGGCCAGGGCGGCTCCCTGCACTCCCATCCCGCCGGGCACTACCAGCAGGTAGTCAAACACGATGTTGAAGACGCCCGCCCCGATGTTCATGACCAACCCCAGCTTGGGGCGCCCCGCCGTCACAAAAAAGCTCTGAAAGAAGAGCTGGATGGCGCCCACCGGGATAAAGCAGATCAACGTCCCCAGATAGACCTCACTGTAAACCAGCGTCTCCCCCTCCGCGCCCAGCCAGCGGCAGAGGGACTCCAGATTGGTCAGCGTCAGCACCGTCACCGCCAGTGACAGGGTGACCGAGGTCACTAAAATCAGGGTGAAGGCACTGCGGGCCTCCTCATTGCGCCCCTGGCCCATCCGGATGGCCACCAGCGCGCTGCCGCCGGTGGCAAACATGATGCCGATGGCCAATGCCACGCCCTGGACCGGGTAGACCAGGTTCAGGGCGGCCACGGCCTCCGGTCCCACGAAATTGGATACAAACAATCCGTCCACGATGGTATACAGGGATACAAAGACCATCATCACGATGGACGGAAAGGCAAAGCGCAGCAGCTCAGGAAAGGAAAACTCCTGTGCCAGTCGTTGCTGCACGCAGAACACCTCCTGTCATTTCGCTTCTTCTCTCGTTACGATCGATTCTGTTCCATCCACTTGGCCAACTGGGCGGCCAGGGCGGAGTTCCCCGTCTCCTCCTGCCGGGCCTGCTGCTCCAGGTAGCGGCGCACATCCCGCTTGCCGCCCCCCGCCTTTTCCCGGCGCTTTTTGAAGTCGGAGAGCTTTTCCCGGTAGCCGCACACACAGGCGAACATCTGCTTCTCCCCCTCGCCCCGCAGCTCCATCCGCTTGTGGCAGTTGGGACAGCGGGCATTGGTGGTCTGCTTCACGCTCCGGCGGTAGCCGCACTCCCGGTCGGGGCACACCAGCATCTCCCCCCGCTTGGTCTTGACCCGCAGCAGGTACTTCCCACAGTCGGGGCAGGGGGTCCGGGTCTGGTTGTCGTGGGTGTAGGAGGCGTCGCTGGCCTTGACCTCGCTTACCAGGTGGCTGGCGTACTGCCGCATCTCCTCCACAAAGTGAGCCTCCCGCTCCTTGCCCTGGGCGATGGCCCCCAGGCGGCCCTCCCACCGGGCCGTCAGGGCTGCCGAGCGCAGGTCGGCGGGAGCCAGCTTCACCACCTGGACGCCCTTGGAGGTGGGGACGATCTCCTTCCCCCGCCGCTCCACGTAGAAGGAGGAGAAGAGCTTCTCGATGATGTCCGCCCGGGTGGCCGGGGTGCCCAGACCGCCCGTCTCCTCCAGGATACGGCTCTCCTCCCGGTCCTCCACCTGGCTTCCCGGGTGCTCCATGGCGGTGAGGAGGGTGGCCTCGGTGTACCGGGCCGGGGGCGCCGTCTGTCCGGGGCGCAGGCGCACCTCGCCCACCGGGAAGCGCTCCCCCTCCCGCAGAACCGGAAGGGCCTGCTCCCGCTCGTCCTCGTCCTCCTCCTGGTCCAGGTCCGAGAAGGAGCGGTCATAGGCGGCGCGCCAGCCCGGCTCCACCATCACCTTTCCCCGGGCGGTAAAGGTCTCGCCGTCCACCTCCAGGCTGAGGCGGACCTCCTCATACACACAGGGTGGGAGCAAAACCGCCAGGAAGCGCCGCACCACCAGATCGTAGATGTTGCGCTCGCCCCCCGACATCCGCCAGAGCTCCACCTGCTCCTCGGTGGGGATGATGGCGTGGTGGTCGGAGACCTTGGCGTCGTTCACCAGATATTTCGTCTGGAGGGGCCGCTGCCGCCGGATGGAGAGGGCCAGGTCCCGGTACTCGTCTACCGCCACCGAGGTGATGCGCTCGGGCAGCGTGGGCACCACATCCTGGGAGATGTAGCGGGAGTCGGTACGGGGATAGGTGAGCACCTTGTGGTTCTCATAGAGGGACTGCATCATGGACAGGGTCTCTTTCGCCGAGTAGGCGTACTTCCGGTTGGCGTCCCGCTGGAGCTCCGTGAGGTCGTAGGCGGCGGGGGGCGGCACCTCCCGGCGCTTGCGCTGGAGGGAGCGGATGACCGCCTCCTTCCCCGCCAGACGCCCGGCCAGGGCCCGGGCTTTCTCCCGGTCGAAGATACGGGCCTGTCCCTGCCCGTCCCGCCAGGTGGCGGTGAAGCCCTCCAGCCGGATCTGGAGGGTGTCAAACTCCCGGGGCCGGAAGGAGCGGATGGCCTCCTCCCGGTCCACGATGAGGGCCAGGGTGGGGGTCTGCACTCGCCCGGCGGAGAGCTGGGCGTTATACTTGCAGGTGAGGGCCCGGGTCACATTGAGGCCCACCAGCCAGTCGGCCTCGCTCCGGGCCCGGGCGGAGTAGAAGAGATTGTCATACTCCGCGGCCGGCCGCAGATGGGCAAAGCCCTCCCGGATGGCCCGGTCGGTCTGGGAGGAGATCCACAGCCGCTTCGTGGGACCCTTCCACCCGGCCTTCTCCAGGATCCAGCGGGCCACCAGCTCCCCCTCCCGGCCCGCGTCGGTGGCGATGACCAGTTCCTTCACATCCCCCCGGTGGAGCAGGGCCCGCACCGCCCGGAACTGCCGGGCGCTCTGGGGGATGACCGCCGTCTTCATCGGTTCGGGCAGCATGGGCAGAGTGAGGAGGTCCCACTTCTGCCACGCCTTGTCGTACTCCTCCGGGGCGGAGAGCTCCACCAGATGGCCCAGGGCCCAGGTGACGATGTACTCCGCACCCTCCAGACAGCCCTCTCCGCTCTTCGTACAGCCCAGCACCCGGGCCAGTTCCCGGCCCACCGAGGGTTTTTCCGCCAACACCAGTGTTTTGGACATGAAATCGCTCCTTTTGGGGCCTGTGCCCCGGTCATCGGTTTCTCATTTGACTTTTTTGCGTCCTTTCATTATACTGGAGAGGAAGAAAAAAGGCAACTCATCCAGAAAAAGGGGTGTCACCTATGATACGTAAAGCCATCCCCAGCGATTTGGACGGCATCGAAGAGCTCTACGACGCCATCTTCCGCCGGGAAGAACAGACCGGACAGTGCGATACCAGCTGGCGGCGTGGGGTCTATCCCCTCCGGGAGGACGCCCGGGAGGCCGGGAAGGCCGGTACCCTCTATGTGGACATTCAGGGGGGCGACGTGGCCTCCTGCGCCGTGTTCGACCAGGTCCAGCCCGCGGAATACGCCAATGCGGCGTGGACCGTTCCCGCCAAGCGGGGTGAGGTGTTGGTGGTCCACACTCTGGCGGTCCATCCCGTCATCACCCGCCATGGCCTGGGCCGGAATCTGATGGCCTTTGCCGAGGGCCTGGCCGCCGGTATGGGCTGCAAGGCCGTCCGCCTGGATACCTATGAGGGCAACCTGCCCGCCCGGAAGTTCTATGAGAAGCTGGGCTACCAGGAGGCGGGCCGTGTCTCCTTCCAGTTTGCCTGCGGCACCACCCAGACGCAGGTCTGCTTCGAGAAGGCCCTGGGATAACAAAAAGGCTTCCCGCATCTGCCTTGCGGGAAGCCTTTTTCACCATTTCGGATTGCTCCGGTTATCCCTCCGCGGTCACCAGGCGCACCAGCACCTCCACCATCTTCTCCAGCGCAAAGGTGGGGATGTACTCGTGGACGCCGTGGAAGTTCACGCCGCCGGTGCACAGGTTGGGACAGGGCAGGCCCTCGTAGGAGAGGCGGGCCCCGTCGGTACCGCCGCGGATGGGCACCTCCAGCGGGGTGACCCCGCAGGCCTCCATGGCTGCCCGGGCCTTGAGGACCAGGTACATGTGGGGCTCGATCTTCTCCCGCATGTTGTAATACTGGTCCTTCAGCTCCAGCTCCACCGTGCCCGCGCCGTACTTGTCGTTGAGATAGGCGGCGGTGCGCTCCATGGTCCGCTTCCGGTCCTCAAAGCGGGGGCGGTCGTGGTCCCGGATGATGTAGCTCAGCTCGGTCCGGGTCTCATCCCCCGCCATGTTGGAGAGGTGGTAGAAGCCCTCGTAGCCCTCCGTGTGGGCGGGAGTCTCAGCGGGGGGCAGGAGGGAGACAAACTCGTGGCCGATGAGCAGGGCGTTCTTCATCTTGTTCTTGGCAGAGCCCGGATGGATGTTGACGCCGTGGACGACCACCTTGGCCCCGGCGGCGTTGAAGTTCTCATACTCCAGCTCGCCCAGCTCGCCGCCGTCCACCGTGTAGGCCACCGCCGCGCCGAATCCCTCGATGTCGAAGCAGTCGGCGCCCGCGCCCACCTCCTCGTCGGGGGTGAAGCCCACCGCGATGCGGCCGTGGGGGATCTCCGGATGGGCGGTGAGATACTCCATGGCCGAGACGATCTCCGCCACGCCCGCCTTGTCGTCCGCCCCCAGCAGAGTGGTGCCGTCGGTGACGATCAGATCCTTCCCCACGTACTTCTCCAGGCTCTCAAACTCACTGGCGCGCATGACGATGCCCTTCTCCTGGTTGAGCACGATGTCCCCGCCCTCGTAGCGGACGATCCGGGCCTGAACTCCACCGCCCGGCGCGTCGGGCGAGGTGTCCATATGGGCGATGAGCCCCATGCAGGGGATCCCCTCACACCCGGGGGTGGCGGGCAGCCAGGCGTACACATAGCCCTGCTCGGTCATGTGGGCGTTCTGGAGCCCCATCTGGGCCAGCTCGGCCGCCAGGGCGCTGCCCAGTACCTTCTGCTTCTCCGTGGTGGGCACGGTGGAAGAGTTCTCATCGGACTGGGTATCATAGGAGACGTACTTCAAAAAACGGTCGATGACATGCATGCATCGCACTTCCTTTCCAGGTTGCCTCTGCCCGGGGGAGGGACCCGCCGGGGGCCTTGTTCTCCACCCAAAGACATGGGCAGGTGATATCTTCGCCTCCCTATTTTACCACAAAAGGAGTGACAGTTCCATGACAAACTTCCAATCCGTTTCCTTCCCCTCCAGCGACGGCCTCCACACCGTCCAGGCGGTGGAGTGGACCCCCTCCGCGCCGCCCCGGGCGGTGGTCCAGCTGGTCCACGGAATCTCGGAACACATGGGCCGGTATGACCATTTTGCCCGTTTTCTGAATGAACATGGATTCGCCGTGTGCGGACACGACCACCTGGGCCACGGCCGGACCGCAGCCGGTCCCGGGGAATACGGCTTCCTGGGCGAGCGCAATGGTTGGGACTATCTGGCCCGGGACGTACACGCCCTGCGGGAGCGGGAGGGGGAACACTTCCCCGGCCTGCCATGGTTCCTGCTGGGGCACTCCATGGGCTCCTTTGTGGCCCGGACCTGTCTCATCCGCTGGCCGGGGATGGTGGACGGCTGCATCCTCTCGGGGACCGGCCAGGAGAGCGCCCCCCTGGTGGCCTTCGGTAAGGCCATCTCCTCCCTGCTCTGCGCAGTGCGGGGGAGCAATACCCGCAGCAAGCTGGTGACCTCCCTCTCCCTGGGGGCCTATAACCGCCAGTTCCGGCCCAACCGCACCGCCAACGACTGGATCAGCCGGGACGAAGCCGTGGTGGACGCCTACAACGCCGATCCCCTGTGTCAGTTTGTCCCCACCGTGGGGATGTTCCGGGATATGATGGGGGGCCTTCAGTTCATCGGCAGCCCCGCCAACCTGAAGCACATGGACCCGGACACCCCTGTGCTCCTCTTCTCCGGAGACCGGGACCCCGTGGGGGGCAGCGGAGCGGGGGTGCGCAAGGTGGCCGGACTCTTCCGGGATGCCGGCGTCCGGGACCTCACGCTGAAGCTCTACCCGGAGGGGCGGCACGAAATGCTCAACGAGCGCAACCGGGAAGAGGTCTACGCCGACGTGCTCGCCTGGTTGGAGGCCCATCTTCCCCCTTCCTCCAACGGGTAAGCCCCCTCAAATTCAAATTTTTTGCATAATCGGCGGCGGAACGGTCAAGCTAATCCTGGAATCCGAAGTTTGAGGAGGTCTTTTTGACTATGTTCATTGACAAACTCGCCCTGACGCTGGCCATCATCGGCGGCATCAACTGGGGCAGCATCGGCATTTTTGGGTTCGACCTGGTCGGTTTCCTGTTTGGCGGCCAGGGCGCCACCTTCAGCCGCATCATCTTTGCTCTGGTGGGGCTTGCCTCCCTGTGGTGCATCTCCCTCCTGTTCCGGGACACCACCACTGCGGGCCAGCACACCTGATCTCCCGTATCCCATGCGAAAGCGGCGGGCCGAGGTTTCGGCCCGCCGCTTTTCAGTTTCAAACGTCCGGCGCAGGAACTTCCTCTACCGGGTCTCCGACTCGAGTTTTTTTGCCAGGAGCCAGCAGCACAGGGGGAAGAGTGCCACCAGCACCGCCAAGGTTGCCCAGCACACGCCCCAGCTCCAAATCCGACAGAGCGATATGCCGAGGAAAAGAGCACAGTAGATCCCAAACCATACCCCCATACTGCAACTCCCCGCCTCGTTCCCCATCCAAGGGATCCGGTTGCGCAGCAGCACCGTCAGATAGATCTCGCTCAGCGCCGTGCCCAGCACCACCACACTTATACCGGTCCGCAGCCCCAGGAGGGTTCCCACAGCGCTCTCCCGGCAGATAAGCCCCAGCTCGCGCCAATTTCCCGGAAGGTTGGCGGAGGGCGGGAGGCCCAGATAGAGGGATACCTGACGCACCAGCTCCAGTGCGCTGAAGAGCGCCGCCCAGCACAGGAGCCGGCCGCCCACGGCCTGCCAGGGCGGGATACCGGCCAGACGCTCCAGCGGCTCCTCACAGCGCAGCCACACATACCCCGACCAGAAGACCCAGATAAGGCCCAGGAAGGGCAGCAGGAAGCTGTACCGCCACTCTCCGCTCTTGACCACGCTCCCGTTGACGCAGGCCAGCATAAGAACTACGATCGCACAGATAAAGAAATCCTGGCCGTTCAATTTTCCATGCCACTCCCAGCGGATGATGCGCAGCAGCCCTCTCATACCGTCCCCTCCTTTCCAAACACATGGAGGTAGTGCTCCTCCACGGAGCAGCCGTGGACGGCCCGGATCTCCTCCGCAGGGGCGTGGAGAGCCACCGCCCCGTGCCGGAGGAAGACCGCCTCGTCCAGCACCGGCTCCATATCGTGGACCAGATGGGTGGAGAGCAGGATACTCCGCGTGCCGTCCATGGAGTCCATCAGCTCCCGCAGGATCTCCCTTCTGGTCACTGGGTCCACGCCGCCCAGCGGCTCATCCAGCAGATAGAGCTCGGCCTCCCGCTGGAGCAGGAGGAGCAATTCCAGCTGTTCCGCCTCTCCCCGGGAAAGGTCCCGGACCCGCCGCTCCCACGGGATGTGATGGCGCTCCACCTCCCGCCACACCCGCTCCCGGTCAGTGGTGGGAAAGAGGTCCAGATAGTAGGCACAGGCATCCCGCACATAGAGCCCCCCGGGGAGCAGGGTGTGGTCCGCCAGGTAGGCGATGCGGGGCCGGTCCTTGGGGCGGATCTCCTCCCCCCGCAGGCGGATGGTCCCCCACTCGGGCCGGAGCAGGCCCGCGATGCAGCGCAGCAGGGTGCTCTTCCCCGCCCCGCTGGGCCCCAGCAGACCGATGATGCGCCCCTCTCCCACCTTCAGGGAACAGCCGTTCAAGACCTGGCGGTCCCCAAAGCTCTTGTGGAGTCCCTTTACTTCCAGAATATTCATGGCTTCCCTCCTCGCAAACGCAGGGTCATCTCTTCCTCTGTAAAGCCCAGCGCGGCCATCTCACGGCGAAAGTGCTCCACCAGTTCGTCGGCCATATGCTCCCGCAGGCGATGGATCCGCTCCTGATCCTCCGTGACAAAGGACCCCACGCCCCGTCGGGTCACCAGCACCCCCTCACGCTCCAGCTCCGAGCAGGCCCGCTGCATGGTATTCAGATTGATGCCATAGAAGGCCGCCAGGGTGCGCACGCTCTCCACCCGATCCCCCGGGCGGCGGCGTCCGGATATGATCTCCCGCTTGATACAGTCCATGACCTGAAGATAGATGGGTGAACTGGTGGAAAACTGCATGTCTCTCACCTCCACAGGTGTTCTACTTATATAATACACCGTAACACATGTTTGTCAAGATTCTGTGCGGTTACCCCTTGACAACCGCCTGCTTCTTGGGGTATACTCCAGTTACACCCCACCCCCGGGGGGTATTACTTTGACAAAGGAGGGCTGCCCCATGATGGCAGACCACGCCAAGGTCCAGCGGCTGCTCAAGACCGCCCGGGGCCAGCTGGACGGCATCCTCAAAATGGTGGAGGAGGACCGCTACTGCATCGACATCTCCACCCAGGTCATGGCCACCGAGGCCCTGCTCAAGCGGGTCAACCAGGAAATCCTGGCCGCCCATCTGGAGCACTGCGTCAAGCACGCCGCCAGCGAGGCCGACCGCCAGCAGAAAATCGACGAATTTGTGGATACCCTGGGCCGCATCCTCCGGTGAGACCCGCCGCATCCCTTCTGAGGAGGACTCCATGAAAGAGACATACCATGTGACCGGCATGACCTGCACCGCCTGCTCTTCCCATGTGGAAAAGGCCGTGGGTAAGGTGGCGGGCGTGCGCTCCGTCAGCGTGAACCTGATGACGGGCTCCATGCTGGTGGATTACGACCAGACCGCCGTTACCCCGGCTGACATCGTCAAGGCGGTGGTGGACGCGGGCTACGGCGCCTCTCTGCCCGGCGCGGCCAAAACCGCCCGGCGGGAGGGGACTCAGCCTCCTGACACCCTGGGCGAGGAGCTGCGGCAGATGAAGCTCCGCCTGATCCTCTCCTTCTGCTTCCTGATCCCGCTCTTCTACCTCTCCATGGGCCACATGATGGGGTGGCCCCTCCCCGCTATCTTCCACGGCCGGGAAAACGCCATGCTCTTCGCCCTGACCCAGTTCCTGCTGGTCCTGCCCATCCTGTATATCAACGACAAATACTACAAGGTGGGCTTCAAGACCCTGTGGAAGCGCGCCCCCAATATGGACTCCCTCATCGCCCTGGGCTCGGCCGCCGCCGTTCTCTACGGTGTGGCCGCCCTCTACCAGATCGCCTGGGGCCTGGGCCACGGGGATGCCGCCCGGGTGGAGAAGTGGTCCATGGACCTCTACCTGGAGTCGGCGGGCATGATCCTCACCCTCATCACGCTGGGTAAATTCCTGGAGACCCGCTCCAAGGGCAAGACCGGACAGGCCATCTCCCGGCTGATGGACCTCTCCCCCAAGACCGCCACCGTCCTCCGGAACGGCGCGGAGGTGGAGGTCCCGGTGGAAGAGGTGGCCGTGGGCGAGCGCATCGTGGTCAAGCCCGGCGGCCGGGTCCCCGTGGACGGCGTGGTGGTGGAGGGCTGGTCCTCGGTGGACGAGAGCGCCCTCACCGGCGAGTCCATCCCAGTGGAAAAAGCCCCCGGCGCCAAGGTGGCCGCCGCCTCCATCAACCAGTCGGGCACCTTCACCTTTGAGGCCACCCGGGTGGGTGAGGACACCACCCTCTCCCAGATGATCCGCCTGGTGGAGGAGGCCTCGGCCTCCAAGGCCCCCATTGCCAAGCTGGCCGACCGGGTGGCGGGCGTCTTTGTCCCGGTGGTCATCGGCATCGCCCTGGTCACCGCCCTGGTGTGGCTGGCCGTCACCGGGGGCGACATCGCCCGGGCCCTCACCGCCGGGGTGGCCGTGCTGGTCATCTCCTGCCCCTGCGCCCTGGGTCTGGCCACCCCCGTGGCCATCATGGTGGGCACCGGCAAGGGCGCGGAACACGGCATCCTGATCAAATCCGCCCAGGCGCTGGAGACCCTCCACGCTATCGACACGGTGGTGCTGGACAAGACGGGCACCCTCACCCAGGGCAAGCCCCGGGTCACCGAGGTCCTTCCCCTGGGGGATACCACCGAGGAGGAACTGCTGTGCGTGGCCGCCTCCCTGGAAAAGCCCTCAGAGCACCCCCTCTCCTCCGCCATCGTCTCCGCCGCCCAGGAGCGGGAGATCCCCCTGGCCCCGGTCAGCGGCTTTGCCGCCCTCCACGGCAAGGGCATCCGGGGCGAGATCCAGGGCGGACAGTTCCTGGCAGGCAACGCCGCCCTCTTGGCCGACGAGGGCATTTCCCTGGGAAATGCCGCCGGACAGGCAGAAGAATTGGCCGCCCAGGGCAAGACGCCCCTCTTCTTCGCCCGGGATGGGGAACTGCTGGGCATCATCGCCGTGGCCGACCTGCCCAAGCCCACCAGCGCCGCCGCGGTGGAGGGCTTCCACGCCCTTGGCATCCGGGTGGTCATGCTCACCGGCGACAACGCCCGCACCGCCCAGGCGGTGGGCCGCAGCCTGGGCGTGGATGAGATCATCGCCGAGGTTCTGCCCCAGGACAAGGAGCGGCAGGTGGCCGCCCTCCAGAGCCAGGGCCGGAAGGTGGCCATGGTGGGCGACGGCATCAACGACGCCCCCGCGCTGGCCCGGGCCGACGTGGGCCTGGCCATCGGTGCAGGCACCGACGTGGCCATCGAGTCGGCCGACATCGTGCTCATGAAGAGCGACCTTCTGGACGCGGTCACGGCTGTGGAGCTCTCCAAATCGGTCATCCGCAACATCAAGCAGAATCTCTTCTGGGCCTTTATCTACAACATCATCGGCATTCCCCTGGCTGCCGGTGTGTGGTACCCCCTGTTCCATATAATGCTTAACCCCATGTTTGCCTCCGCCGCCATGAGCATGAGCTCGGTGTGCGTGGTGAGCAACGCCCTGCGCCTGCGGCTGTTCAAGCCCAGGTTCTCCCCCAGCGCCCCCTCCGCTCCCGCTGACACCCCCTGTGGATGTGGGGAACCAATCTCAACCAAAGGAGTGTTTTCCATGACAAAGAAACTGACCATCGAGGGCATGATGTGCTCTCACTGCACCGGCCGGGTGGAGAAGGCCCTCTCCGCTCTGGAGGGCGTCTCTTCCGTGGTGATGGACCTGGAGGGCAAATCCGCCACCGTCACCCTCTCCGCCGACGTGTCCGATGCTCTGCTCACCCAGACCGTCACCGACGCCGGCTACGAGGTCACCGCCATCCAGTGACCTCCCGCCCCGCTCCGCCGTGGATCGCTCCCGGCCGGGCGGGGCCTTTTTTATTTTCTTGCAGCCTATAAATTTGTATGGTATGATAAAGGTATCCTAAGACTGGAGGCTTTGATATGTCTACACTGCTCATCCGCAATGCCCGTTATATCGTCTCCTGCAACGACCAGGATACCCTCTGGGAACACGCCAACCTCTTCATCCGGGACAACGCCATCGAGTACATCGGTCCCGAGCTGATGCACGCCGACCAGACCATCGACGCGTCCGACATGGTGGTCTATCCCGGCCTTGTGAACACCCATCACCACCTCTATCAGATCTTCTCCCGCAACCTGCCCGAGGTCCAGCGGATGGAGCTCTTCGCCTGGCTCCAGACCCTCTACGAGGTGTGGAAAAACCTGGACGAGGAGGTGGTCTACCACTCCTCCCTCACCGGTATGGCCGAGATGCTGAAAACCGGCTGCACCACCTGCTTTGACCACCACTATGTCTTCCCCGCCCACGCCGGGGACCTGGTGGCCGCCCAGTTCCGGGCCGCCGATACCCTGGGAATGCGCTTCCACGCCTCCCGGGGCTCCATGGACCTGTCCCAGAAGGACGGCGGTCTTCCCCCCGACAGCGTGGTCCAGTCCATCGACGCCATCATGGCCGACTCCGAGCGTCTGGTGCGCACCTGGCACGATGCCTCCCGCTTCTCCATGCACCAGGTGGCCCTGGCCCCCTGCTCCCCCTTCTCGGTGACCGGTGACCTCATGCGGGAGAGCGCCAAGCTGGCCCGCTCCCTGGGCGTGCGCCTCCACACCCATGTGGCCGAGACCAAGGACGAGGAGCGCTACACGCTGGAGCGCTTCGGCATGCGCCCGGTGGCCTATATGGAAAGCCTGGGCTGGACCGGCCCCGACGTGTGGTACGCCCACGGCATCCACTTCGATGACGACGAGCTGCGCATCCTGGCCGAGACCGGCACCGGCGTGGCCCACTGCCCCGCCTCCAACATGAAGCTCTCCTCCGGTGTGTGCCGGGTGCCCGACATGCTCCGGCTCCACGTGCCGGTGGGACTGGCCCTGGACGGCTCGGCCTCCAACGACGGCTGCGACATGCTGGAGGAGCTGCGGGTGGCCTACCTGCTCCACCGGCTCCACTCCAGCCAGGACGCCCCCACCGGATACGACCTTCTCAAGATGGCCACCCGGGGCTCCGCCCAGATCCTGGGCCGCACCGACATCGGCTATCTGGCTCCCAACATGGCGGCCGACTGCTTCCTGGTCAATCTGGAGCAGCTCCCCCTGGTGGGCGCCCAGTTCGACCCCAAGTCCATGCTGGGCACGGTCGGCCTCAAGGGCAGTGTGGACTATACCATCGTCAACGGCGTCCCCGTGGTCCAGCGGGGCGAGCTCACCACTCTGGACGAGGCCCGGGCTGTCTCCCAGGCCAACGCGGTGGTCCATCGCTATCTGGACCGCTGATTTTCCCTGCTCCCCATAGAGTCGTCCGCTTTTTTCGGAAAGCGGACGACTTTTTTGTGGAAAATGGCCCTTGTCAAAGAAGTTGACTGTGCTACAATTAAGCCTACTGAATCAACCGCCTGTGCGGTTGATTGATCTTTTTCTCCCCGGAGAAATCAGGAAAAGGAGGCTCCTCCCTTGGGTCAGACGGAAACATCTCTGAAACCACTCTTTTCCCGCCAGGCACTCATCCGACTCATCATCCCCCTGGTCATTGAGCAGTTCCTGCTCATGAGCGTAGGCATGATGGACACCGTCATGGTGACCACCGCCGGGCAGGCCGCCGTGTCCGGCGTCTCCCTGGTGGACAATGTCAACCAGCTCATCATCCAGATCTTTTCCGCCCTGTCCACCGGCGGCGCGGTGGTCTGCTCCCAGTATCTGGGCCGGCGGGATGTGGAGAGCGCCCGTACCGCGGCCAAACAGCTGCTCTATACCGTTTTTGCCCTGGCTGTGGCTTTGATGGCTGTCGCCCTGATCTTCCAGCAGCACATCCTCTCCCTGCTCTTCGGACAGATCGAGCCCGACGTCATGGACAGCGCTCTGGTCTACTTCCTGGCCACCGCCCTGGCCTACCCCTTCATCTCCCTCTACAATGCCGGAGCCGCCCTCTTCCGCTCCATGGGCAACAGCAAGGTCTCCATGTTCAACTCCCTCATCGTGAACCTGGTCAACGTGGCGGTCAACGCGGTGCTCATCTACGGGTTCCACATGGGCGCCCTGGGCGCGGGCATCGGCACGCTGGTCTCCCGCATCGTGGCCGCGGTGATCATCCTCTACCTGCTTCAGCACCACAACAATGTCCTGCGCATTGAGGGGCTCTTCCGCTTCCAGTTCCGGGGCGACATGGTGGGACGCATCCTCACCATCGGCATCCCCAACGGCCTGGAAAACGGCCTCTTCCAGACGGGCAAGCTGGTGGTGCTCAGCCTCATTACCTCCTTTGGCACCAACGCAGTGGCCGCCAACGCCATTGCCAACAGCATCGCCGGCGTGGTCAACGTCCCCGGTCAGGCCATCGGTCTGGCCATGATCACCGTGGTGGGCCAGTGCATGGGGGCCCAGGCCCCGGAGCAGGCCGTCTCCTACACCCGGAAGCTGGTCAGCATCGTCTATGTGTCCATGGGCTCTCTGGCCCTCATCATGTTCTTCTTTGCCGCGCCCCTCTGCTCCATCTTCCAGCTCACCCCGGAGGCCGCGGATATGGCGGCCGAGGTCCTGCGCTGGTGTGCGGTCTTTGACCTGATCATCTGGCCGCTGGCCTTTACCCTGCCCAACGCTCTGCGGGCGGCGGGCGACGCGGTCTTCACCATGGCGGTGTCCCTGGCCTCCATGTTCCTCTTCCGGATCGGCTTCAGCTATCTGCTCTCCTGCTCCTGGGGGCTGGATCTGGGTCTGCTGGGCGTGTGGATCGCCATGATCATCGACTGGTGGGTCCGCGCCCTGATCTTCATTTTCCGCTTTGTCCAGGGCAAGTGGAAGCGCATCCGTCTGATCTGATCACTCCTGAATCAACCGCCCGGACAGCCAAACGCTGTTCGGGCGGTTAAAACATTCTATGGTAGCTGCGGCCCAGCACCTATGATACAATAGCCTGGAAGCGTTCAGACGATGCCGCTTCCTTTGCGGAGCAAAATCACGAAAGGAATGGGATGATCCAGCATGAAAAAAGAGCTTGTGTTTCGATCTGCCACACGGGAAGATGTCCCTCTGATTTTACAGTTTATCCGGGAGCTTGCCGACTACGAAAAGATGCTGCACGAAGTCGTCGCAGATGAAGCGACCCTGGAAGAGTGGATCTTTGACCGGCAGAAGGCAGAGGTCCTCTTCGCCCTTGTGGATGGAAACGAGATCGGGTTTGCCCTCTTCTTCCACAACTTTTCGACCTTCCTGGGGCGTGCGGGAATTTACCTGGAAGATCTGTACGTGAAGCCGGAATACCGGGGGAAGGGCTATGGAAAAGCCATTTTGAAACGGCTGGCCTCCATCGCGGTTGAGCGGAAGTGCGGACGGCTGGAGTGGTGGTGTCTTGACTGGAATCAGCCCAGTATTGATTTTTACCGGTCGCTCGGTGCAGAGCCCATGTCCGATTGGACGGTGTACCGCATCGCAGGCGATACCCTTACCCATCTGGCGGAATAAAGAAAAATATGCTGGACACGGTGGATAAAACCATGTCCAGCATATTTTTTCTCTCATCCTGCACAGCGGGCAGGAATGTTTCGTCTTTTCTCAGCGCTGGCCCTTGTCGTAGGGGATACCCTCGGCGCGGGGCGCGGCGGAGTTCTTGGAGGTGAAAGCCAGCACGATCAGGGTGGCAATATAGGGGACCATCTTGTAGATCTCGCCCGAGATGCTCAGGTCCTTGATGCCCGGGATCAGGCCATAGCTCACCGACAGGGTCTTCATAAAGCCGAAGAAGAGGGCGGCCAGCGCGATGCGGCCGGGCTTCCACTGGCCGAAAATGAGCACGGCGATGGCCAGGAAGCCGTAGCCGGACACGGTGGCGTTGAAGTTGGTGGAGGTGGGCACCACGAAGATCACGCCGCCGATGCCCGCCAGCGCGCCGGAGAGCAGCGTGCCGGCATAGCGCATCTTGTAGACGTTGACGCCCACCGAGTCAGCCGCCTGGGGATGCTCACCGCAGGCCCGCAGGCGCAGGCCAAAGCGGGTCTTGTAGAGCACGACCCAGGACGCCACCAGAATCAGCACACCCAGATAGGTGGTGATATAGGCGTTCTGGAAGAACATGGGGCCGATCACGGGGATATCACCCAGCACAGGCACCTTCCGGATCAGGAAGTCGTTCTTGAAGGGGATCTGCTGCACGCCGGTCATCATACGGGCCACAAAGATGGCAAAGGCGGGAGCAAAGGTATTGATGGCCGTACCGGAGATAGTCTGATCCGCCTTCATGTTGATGGAGGCAAAGCCATGCACGGCGCTGATGATCACGCCGGACAGGGCCGCCACCACCAGGGCCGCCAGGAGCATTCCCTGACCGCTCATGCCGGTAGCCTGCACCATCTGCAAAAACATGATGCCGGTAAAGGCGCCAATGATCATGATACCGTCCAGGGCGATGTTGACGATACCGGAGCGCTCCGCAAAGAGGCCGCCCAGGGCCACCACCAGCAGGGGGATGGCAAAATACATGGTCTGCTGGACCAGGAAAAAAATCAGTTCATCGAGTTTCACTGAGCGTCGCCTCCTTTCTCAGTCTGGACCGGCGGCGCGGGGGGCGTCTGATCCGCATTGGCATTGGCATCGTTCTTTCCGCCCCGCTTGCCCAGCTTGCCGATGATCTGGCTGAAGAAGAGGATGAAAGCGGCAAAGTAGACGATGACGGAGGTGATGATGGAGATGATCTGGGAGACAAAGCCGTAGCTCTGCATCGCCAGGCCGCCCACCGTCAGATAGGCCATCAGGATGCCGGTGAAGATGATCGCGATGGGGTTGGACATGCCGAGGAGGGCCACGGCGATGCCGTCAAAACCCTGCTGGGCCAGCTCGCTGCCCACGGCGATGCCGGTGCCGGCACCCGCCAGGTAGTTCAGGCCGCCGCCGATGCCGGAGAGCGCGCCGGCGATGACCATGGCCAGCACCACATTGCGCTTCTCGCTGATGCCGGCGTACTTGGCCGCGTCCTTGTTGAAGCCGCAGGCCTTGAGCTCATAGCCCAGCTTGGTCTTGGAGAGGATGACCCAGACCACAATGGCCAACAGAATGGCCACCAGGATACCGGCATTCACGCTGGAGGGAGTGCCCACATCGGCCACAAAGATCTTGTCAAAGCCCAGCTTGGGCAGGTTGGCCCCGTCCACGGGACGGAGAGACTGGTTCTTGGTGCGGTCGAAGATATAGGCCCGGATGAGCACATTGGAGGTGCTCATGCCGATATAGTTCATCATGATGCAGGTGATGACCTCGTTGATGTTGCAGTAGGCCTTGAGCAGACCGGGCACCACGCCCCACAGGGCGCCCATCAGGCAGGCGGCCAGGATGGCCACCAGGCAGTGGATGCCGCCGGGGAGGAAGGTCCACTTGACGCCCACATACACCGCGGCAAAGGCACCCATCATGAACTGGCCGGGGCCGCCGATGTTAAAGAGGCCCGTCCGCTTGGCAAAGCCCACCGAGAGACCGGTCATGATGAGGGGGGTGGCGTAGTAGAGCACCTGGCCCACGTTCTTCATGTCCTGCACGCCGCCCGTCATGATGGCGCCCAAACCCTTGAGGGCCATGGAGGAATCGGTGATGAGCAGAATAACAAAGCCCACCAGCATACCGATGAGGATGGCGATCAGCGCAGCCAACACGTTCTGTACGCCTGTATGCTGAAGGGGATTTCCCAGTCGTTTTTCCTTCATTTACTGTGCCCCCTTCCGCTTAGAACCGGCCATGTAGAGGCCCAGCTCCTGGATCGTGACTTCCTTGGGGTCCAGATCGGCCACGATCTCGCCCTCGTAGATGACCAGGATGCGGTCGGAGAGGTTCATGACCTCGTCCAGCTCCAGGGAGATGAGCAGCACGCCCTTCCCCTTGTCCCGCTCCGCTACGATCTGTCGGTGGATATACTCAATGGCGCCCACGTCCAGGCCGCGGGTGGGCTGGACCGCGATGAGGAGATCCGGGTTGCGGTCGATCTCCCGGGCCACGATGGCCTTCTGCTGGTTGCCGCCGGACATGGAGCGGGCAATGGTCTTGCCGCCCTGACCGGAGCGGATGTCATAGTCCTTGATCAGCTTTTCGGCATACTGGTTGATCTTGTCATACTTCAGGAAGCCGCCCTGGCAGAACTCCGGCTCAAAATAGCTCTGGAGCACCAGGTTGTAGGAGAGGGGATAGTCCAGCACCAGGCCGTGCTTGTGCCGGTCCTCGGGGATGTGGCCCAAGCCGTGGGTGTTGCGGTGACGGATGGAGGAGTGGCTGATGTCCTCGCCCTTGAGCTTGACCGTGCCGTGGTCGGCCTTGATGAGTCCCGTGATGGCCTGCACCAGCTCGGACTGGCCGTTGCCGTCGATACCGGCGATACAGACGATCTCGCCCCGGCGGACCTGGAAGGACACCTCGTTGACCACCTTTTTCCCGTGCTCCTTGTTGACCACGGTGAGGCCCTCCACCTCAAAGACCACGTCCTTGGGTTTGGCCTCGTCCTTCTCCACGTTCAGGGAGACCTTACGGCCCACCATCATCTCGCTCATCTCCTCCTTGGAGACGTCGGCGACATTGACGGTGCCGATATACTTACCCTTGCGCAGAACGGTGCAGCGGTCGGCCACCTCTTTGATCTCGTTGAGCTTGTGGGTGATGAAGAGGATGCTCTTGCCCTCGGCAGCCAGCCCCTTCATAATCTTCATCAGTTCCTCGATCTCCTGGGGGGTGAGCACGGCGGTGGGCTCGTCAAAGATCAGGATCTCATTGTCGCGGTAGAGCATCTTCAGGATCTCCACACGCTGCTGCATGCCCACCGTGATATCCTCGATGAGGGCGTCCGGATCCACCTTCAGGCCGTACTGCTCCGAAAGAGCCATGACCTTCTCCCGGGCGGCATCCATTTTCAGGAAGCCACCGCGGACGGTCTCCACGCCCAGAATGATATTTTGCAGCACGCTGAAATTGTGGACCAGCTTGAAGTGCTGGTGCACCATGCCGATGCCCAGGGCGTTGGCGTCATTGGGGTCCTTGATGCGCACTTCCTGGCCATTTTTTTTGATGACGCCCTCTTCCGGCTGGTAGAGTCCGAACAGGACGCTCATCAAGGTGGATTTACCCGCTCCGTTCTCACCAAGAAGCGCGTGTATCTCGCCTTTTTTCAGCTGCAGGGTGATGTTATCATTGGCAATGATCCCGGGGAATTTTTTCGTGATATTGCACATCTCAATGACATACTCACTCATCCGCTGTCACTTCCCTTCTCTGTTTGCTTCTGTTTTATTATACCGTTTTTTCCTACCTGGCGCAAGGTAATTTATCTATTTCCCACAAAGAACTTTCGGAGAGAAAAAATGGGCGGACACCTTGGTGTCCGCCCATTTGCAGGAACAATGGAAGGCCAATTACTCGGCAATGTAGTTCAGAGTCACATTGGCGCAGCCCAGATCGGTGGGGATCTCGGCGTCGGTATCCTTCTTCAGAGTGATCTCACCGGAAGCCAGCTTGCTGAACAGAGTGTCATAGTCCTCCTGAGTGAAGTTGTTCCACTTGGAGGTGGCCATGGGCAGCTCCACGGCGTTGTCAGCAGCACCCAGGGTCAGGTTCTGGCCGCCGGGGAAGCTGTCGTTGTAGTAGTGGTCCAGCATCTGCTCCACAGCAGAGGACAGGCCCTTCATAGCGGAGGAGATAACGGTGTCGGACTCGGAGGACTGATCCACGTCCACGCCGATGACCTTGCCGCTGCTGGCCTCAGCCGCGGCCATGACGGAGTTACCCACGGAGCCGCCGCAGCCAAAGATGACCTCGGTGCCGCTGGTGTACCAGCCGGCGGCCATAGTCTGGGCCTCGGGGGTGGCGGCGAAGTCGCCGGTGTAGTAGTAATTCATGTTGACAGTCTCGCCCAGCTCGGCGGCAGCGGCGTCAGCGCCCTGCACAAAGCCGTAGCCGTAGCGCACCACGGCGGGAACCGCCATGCCGCCCATGAAGCCAAGATTCGTGTAGCCGTCCTTCACCGCGGCGTAACCGGCCAGATAGCCCACCTGCTCCTCGGAGAAGAGAACGCCGACGGTGTTGTCAGCGGTCTTATAGGTAGGATTGGGCTGAACCGCATCATTGGGGTTGCCGTCGATGAGGATGAACTTCACATCGGGATACTGATCCTGTACTTTATACACGGGCTCCTCGAACAGGAAGCCGGGGGTCACGACCACCTTGGCGCCGTCCTTGATGGCCTGCTCCATGGAGGTGACATAGTCGTCGGTGGTGGCGGCGGCGGGCTTATAGTACTTACAGGTCTTGCCGTTCTCGCTGCAGTAGTTCTTGATGCCCTCCCAGGTGCCCTGGTTGAAGGACTTGTCGTTGATGTCGCCCTTATCGGTGATCATGGCGATCTCAAAGCTGCCGTCGGCGGCCAGGATGTTGCCGGCGGAGTCCTCGGTCACGCCGGTGCTGGGCTCGCCGGAGGCCGCAGGGGCGCCGGAGGCGGGAGGAGTGCTGGTCTGCGCAGCGCCGCCGCAGGCGGCCAGGCTGCCGATCATACCGACGGACAGAAGCAGAGCGGTGATTTTATTGAAGTTCTTCAATGTAATCTACCTTCCTTTCATAACTGGATGCACAGACGGGAGCCGCTTGTCGACCCTCGGCGTCTGTCATACGCATGTATTATACAACATGCTTTTACAAAGAGCAACCGCATTTTTCCGTTTTGCAAATAATCTTTAAAAATTTGTTACATAAGTGAAAGGAGACTCTTCAGATCACTCCGAAAAGCCTCCTTTTTCATATAATTTCTTTTCGTCTTTTTTACAAACTTATTTCTTGACCAGCTTGACCAGAGCGCTGGCGCCGATGCGGCTGGCGCCGGCATCGATCATGGCCTGGGCCTCCTCAAAGGAGTGGATGCCGCCGGCCGCCTTGATCTTCACATCGGGTCCGATGTGGGCCTTGAAGAGGGCCACGTCGGCCACAGTGGCGCCGCCGGTGGAGAATCCGGTGGAGGTCTTGATATACTCGGCCCCCGACTCGGTGACCAGCTCACAGAGCTTGATCTTCTCTTCCTCGGTCAGCAGGCAGGCCTCCACGATGACCTTGAGGATGCGGCCCTGGCAGGAGGCCTTGATGGCCTTCATCTCCTCCAGAATGTCGTCCCAGCGGCGGTCCTTCACCCAGCCCAGGTTGACCACCATGTCGATCTCGTCGGCCCCGCTGCGGATGGCGTCCTCGGTCTCAAAGACCTTCACCGCCGTGGTGGAGTACCCGTTGGGGAAACCGATGACGGTGCAGATCTTCAGGTCATTGCCCACATACTCGGCCGCCTGCTTCACATAGGAGGCGGGAATGCACACCGAGGCGCAGTCATAGGCCTTGCCGTCATCACAGATGGTCTTGATCTGCTCCCAGGTGGCCTCCTGCTTGAGGAGGGTGTGGTCACACATGGTAAGGATCTGTTTTACGTCCATATTATACCATTTCCTTTCTAAATCCATGGCTTTTCTCTGTCACAGGTTCACTATATCGTGTGCTCATCCAAAAGTCAATGGACACGCTCACTTCCGGCATTATTTGACACGGATCAGCTCATAGGAGCGGGTGCCCACGCCGATGGCCTCGGCGTGCTCCAGGCAGCTTTTCCAGTTGGTCTCCGGGAAATTATTGGTAAAGTGGTCGTGGTGATCGCAGAAATCGTGGGCGTGCATGTTCTCATCCAGGCGGGAGCCGGGGATGGGCTGCTGCTCCATGCAGGCGTCGGCGCAGGCCTGATCCAGGGCCACCGGGTCGAAGGAGGCGAACATACCCACATCGGGCAGGATGGGCAGGTCGTTCTCGGCGTGGCAGTCGCAGAAGGGAGAGACGTCCACCACCAGGCTGATGTGGAAGTGGGGACGTCCGGCCAGCACCGCCTTGGAGTACTCGGCAATCTTGGCGTTGAGCTCGTCGTTGGCACAGGCGTTGCGGTTGACGATGGCGTCAAAGTTGCAGGCTCCCAGGCAGCGGCCGCAGCCCACGCACTTGTCATGGTCGATGAAGGCCTTCCGGTCCTCCCCGTAGGAGATGGCGTCCTGACCGCACTGCTTGGCGCACTGGCGGCAGCCCACGCACTTGTTGGTCTTCACCTCGGGCTTGCCGGCGTTGTGCTGCTCCATCTTGCCGGCGCGGCTTCCGCAGCCCATACCGATGTTCTTCAGCGCGCCGCCGAAGCCGGTGGCCTCATGGCCCTTGAAATGGCTCAGGGAGATGAACACATCGGCGTCCATGACCGCCCGGCCGATCTTGGCCTTCTTCACATAGGTGCCGCCCTCTACCGGGACCTCCACGTCGTCGGTGCCCTTGAGGCCGTCTCCAATGATGATCTGGCAGCCGGTGCTGAAGGGAGAGAAGCCGTTCTCATAGGCGGCATCCATGTGCTCCAGGGCATTCTTGCGCCGGCCTACATAGAGGGTATTGCAGTCGGTGAGGAAGGGCAGGCCGCCCAGGCTCTTGACCACGTCGGCCACCACCTTGGCGTAGTTGGGACGCAGGAAGGACAGGTTGCCCGGCTCTCCGAAATGGAGTTTGATGGCCACCATCTTCTTCTCAAAATCAATGGTGTCGATCCCGGCGGTGCGGATAAGACGCTCCAGCTTCTGGAGCAGGTTATCCCCGGACTTCGCCCGCAGATCGGTAAAATAGACCTTTGCTTGTTCCATATCCATTTCTCCTTACCTTGTTTTCTCCCGGGACCCTTCCGCCTCCTCGGCGCAGGGGTCCTCCATGTTCCAAAACATCATCAGAAAGGCCGCCAGCAGCAGCACGCAGGCGATCAGTACCGCCCGCTCCGCCAGCAGCGAACTCACCCATGCCCCCAGGGCCGCCCCCAGGATAAAGCACAGGATGATGCCGTAATACTGCCCCGCCTGCCGGCGCTGCTCCGGATTCCCGCTGCGCAGGAACTGATAGAGCCGCTCCGTCCCGCTGCGCAGGTTGCCGGTGCACATGGTGGTGGCAAAGGCGTTTCCGTGGACCTTGCGGAAGCTCTCCACCTGCACAGCGCAGACAAAGGAGACCGACACATTGGCCGCCATGTTCAGGCTCTGGGGCAAAAAGGCCACGACCAGCAGGATGCACAGCTCGGCCAGAACGCTCAGCTGTCTCCAGTGGATACCTCCCCTGTCCCGAAACCGTGCCTTGATGCACTCGGCCACAATGATCCCCGCGGCAAAGGCGGCCACCGGCACCAGATAGGTCAGCGCGGTGTGCCACTCCCCCCGCATGGCGTGTATGCCCAGGAGAACCATGTTTCCGGTCTCTGCATTGGCAAAGACCCCTCCCCGCACGCTGTAAGAATAGGCGTCCAGGAAGCCGCCCGCCAGCGCCAGGACGGCGCCCAGCCGGAAGGTCTCCGACATCTGTTTTCGTTTGATTGCCTGCAATGCCTCCACCTCTTTTGATGATACCATAACTTGCCGCCCGGCACAAACGAAACTTGCCGCCCGACGGCCCTTCCACGCAAAAAGGGCAGGCCTGGCGGCCCGCCCTCTCTCTGCACGACCTTAGAACGGCAGTCCCAGACCGCCGGTAATGCTCTGCATGGACGCGGCCATATCCTGCTCCGCGGTGCGCAGAGCTTCGTTCACCGCCGCCACAATCAGATCCTGGAGCATCTCCACATCCTCGGGATCCACTGCCTCGGGATCCACAGTCAGGCTCTTGAGCACCCGCTTGCCGGTGACCACAGCCTCCACCACGCCGCCGCCGGCCTGAGCGGAGTACTCCTTCTCCTCCAGCTCAGCCTGCATGCGCTGCATGTCCTGCTGCATCTTCTGGGCCTGCTTGATCATATTCATGTTGATGCCGCCCATACCGCCCATACCGGGACGGCCGCCAAATCCTTTTGCCATCGTTGTTTCCTCCTTGTCATTCCGCCCTCGGCGGAATGGATTCTTTTATTCTTTGATGATAATGGAATCAAACTGCTGCCCCAGGGCCAGCAGGTCCTCCAGATTGTCGTGCTCCGGTGCGGATGCCGTTGGAGCGGGCGCCGGCGGAACGCCCACCGACACCGCGCAGCGGACCGGCTGTCCCACAATGGCCCCGGCCGCCGCCGCCACCGCCCGGAGGGTGGCAGCCTTGCCCACCATCACCCGGGTAAAGTCGGAGTCCACCCAGAGGGTGAGCAGATCGCCCTCCAGCCGTCCCTGCACCTGGGCGGGATTGCTGAGGAAGGGGTAGTCGCTCATGGGCACCTTGCCCCGCACCGCGCCCACCACAGCCGGCCAGAGATCAGCAGAATGCCCCGCCGCCTTGCTGCCCGCTCCAGCGGGAGAAGCAGGGGCCGCAGGCCGGCGCCGGACTGCCGGGCGCTCGGCCGCCGGGGACGGCGGCTCGGGTACGGGGAAGACCGGCTCTCCCGGCTCCTCGGGCAGCGGGGGACGCTCCTCCTCCCAGGGGGGCAGATCCTCCCCGGAGGGCTGAGACTGCGGCTGCGTTTGGGGCTGCGGCTCCACCGCTTTGGCCTGGACCGGAGCGGCCGCAGGCTGCGCCGGAGCGGGCTGGGCCTGGAAGGTCCCGCCCTGGGCCAAGCGCTCCTCCAGACGGGCCAGACGGGCACTCAAGCCCGCCGGGCTGCTGTCCAGCGTGGTGTCGCACAGCCGGATGAGGCACAGCTCCGCATCGGTACGCCGGTTTCCGCTGCGGGAGAGATCGGCGGCCGTCTGCTGCATGAGGCTCAGCATCTGCATCAGACGCTGGGGCTCCAGCTGGTTGGAGAGCTTGCGCATGGTGGTCTCATCGTATCCGCCAGTGAGCAGGGCTGCGCCGCCCTGGGGGGCCGTCTTGCGCACCAACAGGTCCCGCGCCAGACCGGCCAGCTCTCCCAGCAGGCTCCCCACATCCTTTCCCGCTCCATAGAGCCGCCCCAGGGTCTCCAGTGCGGCTGCGGTGTTGCCCTGAGCGATGTGGTCCATGAGGGCGGCAGTCTCCAAATTACCGGCCAGTCCCAGGGCGGAGAGGACCTCCGCCTCCCCGATCACGCCGCTGGGATTGACGCACTGATCCAGCAGGGAGAGTGCATCCCGCAGGCCGCCGTCCGCCAGCCGGGCCAGGAGGGCAGCTCCCTCAGGGGCCAGCTGGATGCCCTCCTCCCCCGCCACGTAGCTCAGGCGCTGGGCGATGTCCCCCGCCAGGATCCGCTTGAAAGAGAACTGCTGGCAGCGGGACTTGATGGTGGCGGGCACCTTGTGGAGTTCAGTGGTGGCCAGAATGAACATCAGGTGAGCGGGCGGCTCCTCCAAAATCTTCAGCAGGGCGTTGAAGGCAGCCGTGGAGAGCATGTGGACCTCGTCCACGATATACACCCGCTTGCGCACGGCGGCGGGGGTGTAGACCGCCTCATCCCGCAGGGCGCGGACCTGATCCACGCCGTTGTTGGAGGCCGCATCCAGCTCCAGCACGTCCAGAATGGAGCCGTTCTCGATCCCCAGGCAGGAGGGACACTGGTTGCAGGGGTTTCCGTTGACCGGGTGCTCACAGTTCACCGCCCGGGCCAGAATCTTGGCACAGGTGGTCTTGCCGGTCCCTCTGGTGCCCGTGAAGAGATAGGCGTGAGAGAGCCGTCCCGACGCCACCTGGCGCTTGAGGGTATCGGTAATATGGCTCTGCCCCACCACATCGTCAAAGGTCCGTGGTCTCCATTTGCGGTAGAGTGCCTGATACATGCCTGTCACCTCGCCAAAAATTCGGTCCATGTGAAAAGGAGCGGAGGATGCGGGTATTGACCCGTCGCCCCGCTCCTCTTCCATGCCCATATGCCCGGCACATGGCAAGACCGCACACCGACCTTTGAAGTTTCCGTTCTGTCCGTTACCCTGGCAGCCGGCTCAGGAGCGGGAGTCCCGCGGCACACGGCGCATTCCGCTTAGTGCTGCTTGGTTCCCCACCTGACACGGTTCACGGGGCCCCGTTGCGCGGGACCGATCCATCATCGCTGCTTACCTGGGTCAGACGACACAACGAAAATCCGGGGGCCGGGATTCATCCCTGCTGTAGCGGATTGCAGGTACAGGGCACCGCTATCTCCCCAACTAGTGCGGCCTTGCCGTAGGCCGGGCAATGGACGCCCGTGCATTCGGAAAGCTCGTATTTGTTATCATACATCATTTCCCCCAAATTAGCAATATCGCTTTTTTATTTTTTTCAAAAAACTCTTTACATTTCGAAAATTCATGCTATAATATTTCATGGTCATGGGCCTGTAGCGCAGCTGGGAGCGCACTACATTCGCATCCATATGAAACCTCATCCCACGGCTCGGGTTCCCTTCCAATTCAGCAGTCCAATTTCCCGGACTTACCCCTCAAAATTAAATATCTCAAAAATCCGTTTTTCATAACTTTTTTGATTGAAAAATGGTCAATATGGGCCTGTAGCGCAGTTGGGAGCGCATCACATTCGCATTGTGGGGGTCGTCGGTTCGAATCCGATCAGGTCCACCAAAACTGGAAATCGCCGCAGTGAAAACTGCGGCGATTTCTCATTTGACCACAGAAATACCACAGACGGATTTCTGCTTTGACCACTTGGCGGGCACTCCCGAGAGGGGGTGCCCGCCTTTTTTGTTTTCTACGGCGCAGAATTTGAGGGGCTTCTTCCCTCAAAACAGCTGCCCTGGCAGCTTCAATTTTTCCTTGGGTGGGAAGCTGCAATCAAATTCCTCCGCCGCGGACTCGTCCACATAGTAGCCCTTTGGCGTGTGGTAGACGCCAGTGATACCGTCCAGAAAACCGGGCTGGAGTTCTTTTAGCAGAACATAGGGGACAATCTCCTGTTCCGGTTCCCCGTGGTAGCGGATGCCTTTCGTCCCAGCCACCACAAAGCCGGACTTCCCGTAGAAGTCGATGTTGCCCTCAATGCACAGAGCCCCGGCACCCAGTTCCTCGGCCAACTCCATGGAATAGTCCAGCAGATACTTGCCCAGGCCTTGCCGCTGCAGGTCGGGCCGGATGCTTATGGGGCCAAAGGTCATCATGGGGATCTCCCGGCCGTCGTCGGCCACGATCTTAGCCCGCATATATAGCACATGGCCTATGAGCTCCCCGTCCCGTTCCATGACCAGGTCCAGCTCCGGTACAAAGTCCGGATCCTCACGCAGCACATGGACCACATAGTGCTCCAGGCAGCCAGGGCGGTACACATTCCAAAAGGCTTCCCGGGTCAAATGTTCTACCGCAGCGTGGTCTATCTGCGTTTCCCGGCGGATGATGATATTCTCTTGCTTCATACGTTTGTCCTCCTTACATCTCTCCGCCGGGGAATTTGCCATGCTTGCGCTGATTGTGTTCTTTAGCAAACCGCCGGGCCTGCTTTATGCCGCCCACTTCCCTGAACATACGCTCCGCCTTTTTGACCTCAACTTCCTTGCTGCTCAGTCCGTCATAACCGCTCTCATGCTCCAGTTTGCGATAGCTGTCCAGCCGTCTCTGATCCAACCGTCCCTGTTCCACCGCTGCCAGGACAGCACACCCCGGTTCGTTGGTATGGGTGCAGTCCCGAAACCTGCAATGTTGGGCCAAGTCCTCGATCTCCCCAAAGGCATGGGAGAGGTCCGCGCTCTCAGCCCCCATCTCCCGCATACCGGGTGTGTCGATCACCACGCCGCCTAACGGGCAGGGAAACATTTCTCGCCCGGTGGTGGTGTGCCGTCCTTTGTCTCCCTTGCCGATCTCCTGAGTGGAAATAGCCTGCGCGCCCAGCAGGCAGTTAATGAGGGTGGATTTTCCCACACCGGAGGAGCCGATAAACGTACAGGTCTGTCCTTTGGCAAAATAGGGCGCAAATTTGTCGCGGATATCCTCATCAAACATGGACAGCGTCAGAATATCCAAAAAACAGGAGATGGCCTCCACCTGAGAAACCGCCTGTGCAATGTCCTCACACAAATCCGCCTTGGTCAATACAATGACCGGCGTTGCCCCACTGTCCCACGCAATGGATAAATACCGCTCCATACGGTTCAGGCTGAAATTCTGGTTGAGGGACATGCACAAAAAGACCACATCCACATTGGATGCCACAGGCTGAGCCTGACCGGACACGCCAACTGCTCTTCGGACAAACAGGCTTCGTCTCCGCAGCACCCGGTGGATGACCGCCAGTCCACCCTCCACCGTCACCATGACATAGTCGCCAACAGTGGGGTATTGGGCCAGTTCCTCTGTCTCATACCGAAGTTTGCCGGATACCTCCGCCAGCAGTTCCGCCTGCTCGGTCACGATCTTATACTTCCCCCGGTACTGGGCAACCACTCTGGCCAGTGTCTCTTCCGGATATAAAGTAGCTTCGGCCAAAAAGCGTTCGGAAACGCCATACCTTTTCAGTTGATGCAATGTAATAACCTCCATTTTGATCGTCTTCACATATCCAGACGGAAGGAGGTCTGTACCGATTACTTCGTCACACCTCCTTCCATTCTTACAATCTCCATTTTCTTTGTGTTCATCATAAAAACACACCCCTTTCTTCTATAATCGCTTAATTATAGCATAGATTTGTTCCAACGGGAAGATACCGTCTGCCAAACAGGCTTTTCATGTACATTCCGCATGAGCTCTGCTATACTTATTGCGTATTTAGATACTTCCACCGAAAGGGATACAGCGATGAAAACACAACAGTTTCTAATCGGCCAGATTCCGGCCGTTTTATATGGCGAACACGCGAAGCGGCTGTGGCTATTTCTCCATGGGCAGATGGGGTACAAGGAGGAGGCAGAGGCCTTTGCCAAAATTGTCTGCCCGAAAGGCGCTCAGGTTCTGAGCATGGATCTTCCAGGACACGGAGCCCGTCAGGGGCGAAACGAGGAACTGAACCCCTGGACGGTGGTACCGGAACTGCAGGCGGTGATGGATTGGGCCCGAGTCCGCTGGGACTCCATCTCCCTCCGTGCCAACAGCATCGGCGCTTACTTTGCCATGCTCGCTTTTGACGCACCCGATAAGGCCTTGCTGGTGTCTCCCATTCTGGACATGGAGCGCCTGATCCTGGATATGATGGGCTGGGCCAATGTGACGGAGCGGGAGCTTTCAGAGAAGGGAGAAATTGCCACCTCTTTTGGACAGACGCTGTCATGGGCGTATCTCTGCTATGTGCGGAAGCATCCTGTCCATGACTGGCAGTGCCCTATCTGTATTCTGTATGCCGGTCAGGACAACATGACTTCCCGACAAACCGTGGAGGAATTTACCCTGCAACATGGGGCGCAGCTTACGATCATGGACAACGTGGAGCATTGGTTCCATACGCCGGAGCAGCGAAAGGTTCTGCAAGCATGGGAATCTTCCCACACTTGAACATGCCTTGTCTACCATCTATCGTCACCAAATAAGAATTACCCGCCCCAGGTTTTGAGAGGTGTGATTTAACCTGTGGTTTCTTTTTCTATCCTTTTGTTTAACAACCACGCCATTGCTCCGTTTCCCTCGTTCTGTTATCATGGAGGCACCAGAACCGGAGGTGGCGTATGAAAATCGGTACAATCATTCGCGAAAAACGCAAGGAGCTCTCCCTGACTCAGGAGCAGCTGGCAGACCTGCTGGGGGTGTCGGCTCCGGCAGTCCACAAGTGGGAGAAAGGAACCACATACCCAGACATCACCACCCTGCCCGCTCTGGCCCGGGTGCTGCATACCGACCTTAACACCCTGCTGTCCTTTCAGGAGGACCTGACTGCCGAGGAGATTGCCCATTTCACAGACGATTTGGACCGGTTGGTCCGTGAGGAGGGGTATGAAGCCGCCTTTCAGAGAGGGATGGATGAGATCCATCAGTACCCCAACTGTGAGGCTTTGATTTATTCGGTAGTTTTCTATCTGGACGGGGCCCGCTTTCTCTACGGCCTTCCAAACCCGGACGACTATACTGATCGGCTGATGCCCTTTTATGACACCATGTCCCACAGTCAGACGCCGGAGATCCGGGATGCCGCTCTGTCCATGTGCATCGCCTATCACCGCAACCGGAAAGACTTTGTCCGGGCGGAGGAACTCATCAACACGATTCCATCCACACACATTGATAAGGAGGAACAGCTGGCCTCGCTCTACACCCAGCAGGAAAAGCGGGAGGATGCCCAGCGACTCTGGGAGCATCGAATTTTACAGAGCGCCACGGAGCTTCAGACGGCGTTGATTCATCTGATGGAGATTGCGGAAAAAGAGGACCGCCCGCAGGACGCCCAGTTCTGCGCGGACACCTATCAGCAGGTCTCAAGCCTGCTCCATGTGACGAAGTGGATCCCCTACACCGCCAAATTCCAGTTGGCCTCCCTCCGTCAGGACAGGGCCGCTTGTCTGTCCGCTCTCCGCAACATTCTGCCCGTGCTGAAGGAACCCTGGACTCCGCAGACATGCCCCCTTTACCGCCACATGGGAGACGGGGACCTGACCGCCCTGGCTCAATCCCTCTACGACCGGATCATAGAGGACCTGGAGCACAGCGAGGAATTTGCCTTCTTCCGGGGCAGCCCGGAATATGAACAGCTGCGCCCCCTCTTAAATGAGATGTCCGACTCAGGCAAATAGATTTCATACCAGTCCCATTAAAAACCGAGAGGGCTACGCTTGTTTCAGGCGCAGCTCTCTCGGTTTTCTTCCATGTCATCCTTGCCGTTGAAATTCCTCCCGGATTTCGTCATAATACCGCTGCACCGTGGAGCGGTCCATCTGCAACTCCCTGGCAATCAAGGACTTGCTGGACACACCGGGGTGCTCTCGCAGGTAGGCGGCGATGGCCTTCTTTTTGGGACTCACCCCGTCGGGGTATTCCGTACTTGCGCCGGAGCGGAGAGCGGCGATCTCCGCCTTCATCTCCAGGATCAGCACCTTCAACTTCTCCTCGCACTCCGCACGGGTCTTGGCATAGACATTTCGGGAGTGTTTTTTGCCGTCCGGCCACACCGGGGAATAGCGGCCCTCCCAGAGATATTCCCGCAGTTGGCTGACGCAGCCGGTTCCCGGCCTGCGCCGGGGCGGTTCAATCGGCACAAAGTCCTGCTTTGGGGGTTCGTCTGTCTGTTCCGGCATGAGACCCACTTCCGCCTTGGCGATACCCTGGTCGATGTTCAGCGCCGCTTTCCTCCGCATCTCATCGGTGATGTGGGTATAAGTGTTCAGCGTGGTCGCTGACGAAACATGGCCAATGATGGTGGAGAGGGTCTTTACATCCATCCCATTTTCCAGGGACAGGGTGGCAAATGTATGGCGTAAATCATGAAATCTTACACGCTTACACCCTGCACGCTCCAAAATCACTTGGAGTCTCTTTCGGACATAGCCGGGGTCGATGGGTTGCTCCGGCTTGATTCGTGAGGGAAACATCAATTCAGAGAACACACCCTTTTTGTACTCAGCCAGCAGCTCCACCATGGCGGGCGGCAGGATGATGGTGCGGTTGGCCGCTTTGGTTTTGGGCTCATTGAGGATCAGCTTTCCACTTACGGGATAGATCTGCTTGTCGATACGCAGCTTCCCGGTGGCAAAGTCCAGATCATCCCATCGGAGGGCCAGCAGTTCACCCCGGCGCATACCAGTTGTCAGCTCCAGCAGGAAGAGCTCATACATCCCCTCCGCCTTGGCCTGGATGAGGAATCGCTGGATCTCCTCTTGGGTCAGAATTTTCATCTCCTTACCCTTCATCGGTGGGAGTTTACAGCCCACCGCCGGGTTGGTGTGGATCAGTTTCTCTTCCACCGCCTTGTCCAGAGCCATCTGGCAGACCGCGTGGCAGCTGCGCACTGAGCGGTCTGCCATGCCGGGGCCTCTGCGTTCCACATTTACTTTCCGCCCACTCTCTTTCATGCGCCGGAAAAACTGCTGCAGCTCCGCCTGGGTCAACTGATTCAGCGGGATCTCGCCTACTCCTGGGATCAGGTGATGGTAGATCCAGCTCTCGTAGTTGAGCTGGGTGCTTGGCCGGAGCCTGGGCTTGGAGTAGTTCTGGTACCAGTAGTCCAGCCAGTCCCGAACAAGCATATCGGACCGCACCTGGACGGGTCGCACCACCTGGCAACTACTTTTCAGGGCCTCCAACTTTTCAATGCATTCCTTTTTGGTTTTTGCCAGTACATTTTTTGTCTTGGGATTGCCCGCCTCAT
Organism: Pseudoflavonifractor hominis; assembly: GCF_014288125.1. Classification (NCBI taxonomy): domain Bacteria; kingdom Bacillati; phylum Bacillota; class Clostridia; order Eubacteriales; family Oscillospiraceae; genus Pseudoflavonifractor; species Pseudoflavonifractor hominis. Next base: position 192,156 of record NZ_JACOPR010000003.1, read on the forward strand.
CGTAGCCCACCACCACGCGGCCTTCCCAGCGGCCGTCCTTCCGCAGGCGGACCGTGCCTTCCCCCTTCTTTCTCTTGCCCGCCATGCTCTCACCTCACCATAATATTTTCCATGAAGCCGCCCACGATCTCACTGGCCCGCTTCTGCATATCGCCGGTCACATGGGTGTAGGTATCGAGGGTGAACGACGCCTGAGTATGGCCCAGGATTCCCGAGAGGGTCTTGGCATCCACTCCGCTGGCCAGGGCGTGGGTGGCGAAAGTATGCCGGAGATCATGAAAGCGGATGCTGGGCAGCCCTGCCCGTTTCAACAGCATTTTTAAGTGATTGTAGGCGGTGCTGGGACTGACGGGCTGCTCCGGTCGGAGCGGATTTGGGAAGATCCACTGGGAGTAGGAGTGCTTCTTCCGCTGGGCCAACAGTTGGGCGGTGCTGGGCGGCAGGGTGATGGTCCGTTTTCCTGTGCCCGTCTTGGTCTCCCCTGTGACCACCCTGCCCCCTTTCTGGATGTGGAGCGTCCTTCGGACGGAGAGGGTGCCATGGGCCTCGTCGAAGTCACTCCACATAAGTCCGCAGATCTCACCCTGCCGCAGTCCGGTGGTCAACTCAGTGTAGAAGAAGTCGTGCCAGACACTGTCCGCCCGGATCACCTCCAGGAAGCGCTCCAGCTGAGCGTCGTTGAGGATCTGCTTGGGAGCCGTTTTCTTCTTGGGCAGGGTGATGCCCTCGGTGGGGTTTCGGGCGATAAGGTTTTCCCGCACCGCCGTCTCCATGGCCTGGTGGAATACCCCGTGGATGCGGCGGATGGTCGCGCCGGACAACTGGTATCCGTACTCTGGGTGGAGTTCCTTCCGCCCATTTTTCTGGAGTTCCCGGTACAGCTTCTGGACATCCTCTCGGGTGACCTTCCCCACCGGCTTGTCTCCCAGGTAGGGCTTGATGTTGCGCTCGACATATCCCCGGTAGCCTTCCAGAGTGGAGGGTCGCACCGAGGGGGCAGCGTACTCCTCCAGCCAGCGGTCCAGCCACTGGCCCAGGGGCATTTTACTGTTCTCGTTCAGGTCCACATCCCGGTATTCCTCGATATTCTGATGGAGCTTTTTCAACAGCTCCTTCTGCGTCTTGGCGGATAGATATCGGAAGATGAGCTCGCCGCTTTCCTTGTGGCCGACGACGATGCGCCCTTCCCAGCGGCCGTCCTCCCGCTTGCGAACCATGCCGTCCCCAGATGGTCTGCGCTTTCCCACGTGCTCACTCCTCCTTTCCTATTTGACGGCAGACGTGCTCTGTCTCCTCCTCATCGAAGGAATACAGACCATCCACCTCCAGCTCTTTGCTCAGTCCCCAGGCCAGTTTGAATCCGGCCGTAAAGCTGGCCAGGGAAGTTTCCTCCCGCAGGAGGTTCTGGGTGTCCACCAGGTGCATGAGCCTGCGGCGCTGCATCTTATCTAAGAAGTCTCGGACCTCCTGGCGGGTGTTCTCAATGTCCTCTTCCAACTCACTGAAATCCGGCTCCCGGTAGAACCGCTGGTGCAGGGCTCTCATGTAATCGTTCATGTGTACCGCCTCCTTGCAGCGACACACAATACCACAAGGTTTGGTCAATAGCCATCCCAATCCCAGCAAGTTATCAATTTGTTATCAATTGCCCAGCGCTTATTTTTGTTTATGCGGCGCAAGTTTAGGAGGGAGCGTCACATCCCACCCATGGTCATGCCACCCATGTTCTGCTCCTCCTCATGATCATCCGGCTTGTGGCCCATGGCGATCTTCTTCTGACGGATCTTCTGGCGCAGTTTGCGATCCGCCCTCTGACTGCCCGGCGGGCAGGGCGGAATGGAGTTGTCCTGAAAGATCCGGCCCATGTGGTGGAGCAGTTTGGTGGCAGAGAGGAGCACATTGGGACTATAGTTATCATTGAAGTGATCCAGAAAGAACTGGGCGTACTCATTTCCCTGTGATGCAGATTCCCAGAACCAGCGGTACGCTTGCTCTCGATCCCGGGCCACATCCTTGCCGGTGAGGTACAGCTTGCCCAGGGTGTACTGAGCATACTGGTTGCCCTCTTGAGCGGCATCGCTCAGATACTCTACCGCCTTGGCTACATTCTTCGGGACATCCGTTCCCTCCAGATACATTCTCCCTAGCCGATAGGCGGCCCAGAGATTGCCTTGTGCCGCCGCTTTCTCATACCAGGACACCGCCTCCTCCATCCGCTTTTGACTTTGCAGCAGTTTGCCAAGAGCGTATTGAGAGAAGTCATGACCCACTTCAGCGGCACGGCGGAACCACAGCTCCGCCTGTTCGTCATCCGGCAGCACACCCATACCATCCCGCCAGCATTTGCCCAACAGGTGAGCGGCCACGGTGAAGCCAGCGTCCCAGAGTTGTTCCAGCATCCACACCTGCTCCGCCTTTTCCGCTTCTGTGTTTTCATATACCGTGAGGATTTCTTTCGCGTTCTGGTAGGCCTCTGCCATCTCCCAGAGGGAGGACCAAGCATAGTACACCTCCTCCTGATCTTCATTCACTTCGTCTTTCATGGTCATATCTTCGAAGGTGAAGGTACCCAGGCGCAGTTCCTCTGCTTCATGTATGACCATGTTCTTGATGGCTTTAAATTCTTGTTGCTGTGACAAGGGTTTGTGTTCTCTTGGCGTGTCTTTGTAGTACCGCTCCAACTCATCCCGCAGCCGGTTCCATTGTTCATAGCACTCCGCCACCTCCGGGAGCCTGGCCAGCTCATCCACGATGGCATCCACCTGCGCCTTTACTGGTTTTTTCAGATAGCCATACACCTTTTTACCTTTGACCTCCGCCAGCATTCCGGCCAGCGTTTCCATCTGACCAGCGATGATAGGACTGTCGCAGAGTCCGGACTTCATCTCCCGGATGAGACGGCCCATGGCTTCCATTGCCGCGTCCCGCACCTCTTGGTAGGACAGATCTTTCTCTTGATAGATGGACAACAGCTCGTCCTGGAAAATATCGTTGGACAGCTGGGAGCGCATCTGCTCGATGCCTTTCTCGGTAAGATAGCCCTGCTTGGGATCGGCACACCATGCCATCATGTGAATGTGCGGATGATGCTTTTCATCGTGGAAGGCAGCGCACCACCGAAAGTTGCTGGGTGGAATTTTCATCGCTGTCGCCAGTTCTGTCTGATGGGCCAGCAGCAATCTGCGCCAACTCTCGCCGTTTTCGCAGCCCAGCCGTGCGGCATCCTCCCGCTTCAGCGAATAGATGAAGGTCCACACCGGACCGGCGTGTGCGTTGATCTCCTCCATGGTTTGCTCCAGATCAGCAGCACCGTCTGCAGAGAACAGACCGTGAGAGCGGGGACGCTCGGCCATGTACTCCAGGTATCCGCTGCACTCATGGGAGGGATATTGCGCATCCATGAGCTCCACACCCTCCCGAGTGGCGATGTACTCAGCATAGTGTCCGCCGCCGTTTCCCGGCTTGATGTAGCCGGACTTTTGGATAAGACCCTTCATTCCTCAATCCTCTTCTGAAACCGAAACGCATCCTGGAAGTCAATTTCCCCGTTCGTCTCTTTCACATTTTTCACGCAGCGCACCCGAAGTTTTTGCAGCGTATCCAGGCCGACATTGATATCGCTGGCAAGTAGATTCGCCATCATATCCTGGTCCACTGCCTGCTTGAAGAGCAGATGCCCCATGCGTTTTCCGAAGGCACCCAACTTGCCTTCCAGCACATCAGAGAGAATACGGGGCAGATATTCCTCCGCGTGTTTTGTGTCCAAATAGCCGGAATAGAATCGGACAGCCTTCTCAATGTACTCGCTCTGGCTTTTGCAGTTATCCTGTTTATAGTGAGCTTCCACTTCTTTTTTAGCCTCTGGCGTAATCCAGAGGGCAAATTTCTCTTTCCCGATAACCATGCTTTGAAACCTCCTTTTTTCGTAGGAACGCCCTGAATTTTCTTGTGATTCGTGGGTTTTGTACCGGGAGAACCCCCTAATGAGGAAATTTTTGTTTTTGGAACGCCCTCGCCCATCCCCCGAAACTGCCCGCACTGCGGGCAGTTGTGTCTCTGCCGAGGGGCACATGACCCCGGCAGTTTCTCCTGCTCTTCGTCCCCCTCGTGGCCCCGTCCCGAAGCCTCGCCCGAAATCGGGCCAAATCCGCCTTGAAAGCCTCAGGTGGACAGGGACGCTGCCCTGCCTCGAAGGAGGGCACACAGCGCCTCACACAGGGGCACACGGGGTGTTTTGGGTTTGCTGCTTAAGGAGTTCTTGTACCCGCTGCCGCTCTGTTGTCAGTTCCAGTTCTGCTAACTTTTCCTCGTAGTGTCGGGCGATCACATTCTGAGGCGGCAGCAGAGTGAACTGCAAAGTCCCGTTGCGTGTCACACCAGCCTTGGTCGTTACCTTGGTAGGCTCCACCGCGATGAGCCTACGCTCCTCCAGCTTTTTCACATATCGGCTCACGGTGTTTTCACACATACCGACTGCCTCCCCGATGGTCTTATAGCTGGGCCAGCACTGATGCGTCTTTTGATTTTCGCACCGGCGCAGATAGCAGTACACTGCCAGTTCGCCGGGGCTGAGGCCCAAGAGGAAAATCTCATTGGGCAGAGAGAAAAAGTTTCCAATGTACTTCATCCCGCACCTCCCGTATGCTCCTCCACCCATTGAATGAACTTTTCTTTTGGCACCACCATGCGGCTGCCCACACGCAGTACCGGGAAGTCCGGTTGGTGCATGAGTTCATACCCACTGGACGGCGATACGCCCAGCACCTTTGCCACCAATTCCGAATTGAGAAACAGCGGCAGTTCGTCGTAGCTTTTGTAGATAGATTCTTTCATGTTGACCATCTCCTTTTCAAAACTCCCTCTACTTCTTTAGCCAAGAACATTTGCGTGTGACATAGATTTGACATAGTTTTTGGATGGCGTCCGAGTTACCTCTCTACTTGTATTGGGGAAATTACATCCTATTGACATACAATTGACAGAAAAAACGGAGCGTCTGCTTTATCGCAGACGCTCCGTTTGAGGTTGGATTATTTACTTTTGTGCTGGTTTCAGCAGCCGGCATGTTCCCTCCGCCTCGTCCCGCTCTTTCAGCAGAGAGGCCAGGGCAGAGAAGAATTTCTTTTGCTGATAGTCCACGCTGCCACGGTTCAGTTGATGGGCTTCCGCATACTTGCGAATGGACAGGCCATCCACGAACCGCTCCTGGAAATAGCCCTGGTATGTAACCAGCACCGTTTTCAGGACATTGTCCAGAAACTGCAGGTCCTCTTTCAGTTTGGCGAAGTCACTTTTATTGATGGCAACGAATCTCTTTTCCTTTACGCAGAGGCGATATTTGTTCCGGTCGAAGTTGTAGTGCTCACAAAGATCTTTTGCGTATGCGTAGTAGGTAAGAGACTGCTGGTACTCGCGGGAGTCGTATACTTCATCCGGCTGTGGTTGCTGCCGTTTACGAACCGGTCCCCGGAAGCCTTCTTCCTCCAGCCGCTCTATGGCTTCCCCTGAGATCTTCATATTGAGCATTCGCTTATACTTAGCTTTCCGCTCGCCGTTCACTTCAATAAAAGCGCAGAAGGACTTTTTGCTGGAGGTGTAGTATCTGGGGACGGTTGCAAAGGGGTAGGTGGTCCAGATGACCCGCTCTTCGCCAGTGTCGGCGTCGGTGGCCAGAGAGATTACATAGACCACCTTGCCGTCATACCGACGGTAGTACCCAGCGCTAATCCGTCTGCCCGCCATCGCCGCACCTCCTCGCTTTTCTGTTTTCAATATAGCGGAATACAGGACTGCTGTAAGTAGCGGAGGCATTTATTGTTTTATTCCTCCGCAAAACTTTCAAGGTTTTGCGTGAGCGTTTCTTCATTTTGGTGTGCCTGTATTTTAAGTCGTTCCAACAATTCTGATTTATGTACGGTTGGCAGCTGCCTGTATAATTTTCTCAGGTCATGTGTTGTCTCAAAAGATTTGGTTTCTCGGAATGTAAGAAACTTCAAAGCCAGCTCTGCCGCCAATGCGCCGTTCACAATCCAAGGGAACAGCAAAATAGGGTGCTTTTCATGCTCCTCTAAATATTGTTCCATTATCTCTTTTTGCTGTTCCTCATTTTCGGTGAGTTCGGGCATGCGGTTGTATGGTTCCAGCAGATTATATGTGTAGTAAAAGCTCTTGCAATCTACAAGGATCAGATGTGATGTTTGAGCATCACATTTATCCCTGTCAGGACAACCAATACATTCCGCTTTTGATTTCGGGTAATATTCAAATCTCCCCATCTCCTCACCCCGCTTGAAATGTTGGTATGCGTTTAATACCTTATCGGAACTTCTGAATGTGTAACATCTACTGAATATCGATTTCTCCATATCACATCCTTGATAATTTCAGTTTGATTCTTCTTTTGCTTTTCATTCCATTGCTGCGGCCCAAACATAATTGAAGTCATACAATTTTTATCTATCTTCATTTCTATGTATGGAATAATGTACATTCCGTTTGCTCTATATTTGATGTCCATAGGTGGTTTTTTTATTGAAGTTCCTTTTGCCACACTGATAATCACACGCACTTCTTTTTCATGTTCAAAGTATTTACTTTTGAATAAGAGTCGCCACATTGCCAGCTGATTGGAAATGGCATATCTAACAGAAGTATCATGTTTAGGATCATATTTTGAAAGCACCGCTTGCATAAAAGATTTGACCAGATTCTTTTGCTCCACTTCATCGTAAATTACAGGATATATCTTGCTGCTTACTTCAAGATCTTGATAATTATGCAACAAGGAATCCTTTAATTTATCTATATCCACCCCAATGTTATACCCTTCATAGGCGTTTCCTTTTGCATAGTAATTCCACATTGGAAGTGAGTCTGGACTTTTTGAAAAGCAGCAAATGAAGTCCTCGCATTCTGGACGAATCGTTTTTATTTTTCCATCGACCTTAGATTGCATTAAAAGCGTTCTCGTTGGTAGGATAGTGTTCAGGCCAATACTCTCTGCACCATCAATCTCTGCACATACTTTCTTGTATATGTCAACCGCCACTTTCCCTTCCAAAGAATCATTCTGAGCGTCACAACGGCTTGCCCATAACGTCATTGCTTTCGGATCACCAAATAAAATCGATGTTAGTCCAACTGGCGAAGTATAATGGTACAACTTACCTCGGTATTGTGCGGGCATAAATTTCTCATGAAATGCTACTTGAGAAGAGGCTCCTAAATTGGCATAGAACTCATCCAATAAACTCATAATTTTTCCTCATTTGTGATGTATATCTTCGCAATTTGATTACAGTAAAAATCTTCAAATTTATAGTTCAAGTATAGCATGAAAAGGCTGACTTTCAAATATTCAAAATAAGTGATTGTCAGCCATCTCAAGTCACTCAAATGAGTAGGACGGCCTGACCTGTGCTAATTACAGGTTAGGCCGTCCTATTTATTGACCAGTTTCATCTCAGTCCCAAGTATTGAATACGATCTCACCCACCGTTTGCGGATTCCAATAACGGATTTGCTCCAGTTCTTCTGGGCTCAGCTCCTCGCACAGGCCATGCCAGTCCTGGTTCAGTTCGTTGGGGCTCAGAACCCGCACCGGGCCATCCGGCAGCTGCAACCAATCCGGTGGACTGATGAGAACAAATCTGCTGGCGCCGTCCCACTGGGCAAAAGCTATGTAGGGATAGTGGATGTTCTGCAAAATAAAAACAGCATCGTCATATCTGCTGAGTTTGGCAGAGTAGAAGTTTCTTGGGTAGGTATCTGTGTCCAATTCTGTCACAGTCCCGCCATTTTCCATGGCAATGAAGTAGCACATCAGGCAGAACGCTTTTTCGTCCAAATGCGGCGGCGGGGCGGTGTCCACGCCCCCAAATCCTGTAATTCCTTTCGGAAGTATCATTTTCATCGTCCTCTATTTGCAGTTGTGTTCTTGAATATTCGTCAAACAAGCCTTTTTGTGATGGCCTCATCCACCGGTTCCAATTCCTTCTCCAGAACACATTGCAGATCCCACAGCATTTTGGATTCTTCTTTGCCCTCAACCGTCAGTTTCCCTGTAGACTCCCAGCGGCAAAGAAGTCTGTAAAGGATGAGGGCTTCGTGTTCATTTAATTCAATCTTCATCATTCTATCTCCATCAGCGCAGCAGGTCATCAATGCAGTTACCGTCAAGGTCAAAAATTGCGGTATAAATTGCCACAAAATCCCCCTCATCATCATTGATGTCCATACTGAAAGCAATGCAGAGCAAAGGCGTGTCATACATATAGTTTTTCTCAAATGCGGCAATTTTCCGCTTAAACTGATAGGTTTTCGCCACAGTCCGGTAATCTGCTCGTATTTCTTTCTGAAAATCCTCCGGATTATCATCGTACCAATTTTTCAGGTACCTCATCATGCACTGCTTGGTTTTCTCAAATATCTCATACTTTTCAAGGTAATCATCAAACGGCAACCCGTTCAGCAACATCTCGCTCATGGCATACGCTCCTCCTTTACACAAGAAACATCCCCTGGGCCTCAACCAGTTTCCCCAGAAGTTCTATTGCGGCCTGGTTTTCTTCAGTCATTTTCTTCAGTGTGACAATGATATAGACATTACTTCTCCAGAAATGAAACACCATATCAAGCGATGAAAACCAGAAGGTTAAAGAACCATGGGTTTTATGGGAAACCAGCTCGGAAAGCATATCCAAGTCATCAATAGATTCTAATGGGAATTCAAGGTAATACCCATCTTCATTAGGTGTTTTAGCCATGAATTCCTCATCATCTGGTAATGCAAGGCCGGTAACAAAAACGCTCTTTAGTGGGTAATAGCAAGAAAAATGAAGAACAATTTCCAGCCACTTTTCATACAGCTTGTCCATGTTGGCTTTTTTATAGTAATGCTTCTCGAGTAAGGCGATACCATCGTTCAGTCCATCTGCAAGACCACCAGGAACTACATCGATAGCATAGGCTTTTGCATTGTCCTCCGGCTCAGTGGAAAGAAGATTTTCCATTTTTGCATCATACGGCCGCATGGAAAAACCTTTGAACCCTATCTGCTCAAAAAGTTGCTGCATTTCATCATAACTCAAAGCCATTGTTTGATCGCCTCGCTTATATATTTTAGTCTCCCAGGCCGGACAATCCGTATCCATGCTCCATGGCTACATCACATACATGACCCAATTCATCCGCAAAACGCCGGATCTTCGGGAAGGATAAGCCATATTGCTGAATTACACGGTTTTCTTCTGCGCCATGTACCTCAAGCCACTTGACGATAGATTGCGAAAAAGTCTTGATTGCCGGAACCTGGTCTGCTTCCAGTTGGATTTCCATGTATGGATCGAATTGATAATAGCATGTATAGTTTGTGAGCTCGTCTCTGATATCGTACAGGAAGTGGCCTATTTCTTCCGGTTCTGATACAACGTGATCTTCCATCCTTTTTTCGGGGGCCATCGACGCAATCTCAAACGCATGGTTAAGGTCTTTGGCTGCATATATATCAAGTGCCATCCTTTCATCGTCCTTTCTTTTCGTTATTTTACAGGGTATCCCTTACTTGTCTTCTTCCGGCCAAACCGGCTTTCCCGGAGTGCCGTCCGCGTTGATATAGCAGCCGTCTATGATGGTTCGTACACCGCCGCCGAAGCTCCAGCGATTTTCCTCGATGAACATCAGGAATCGGTCCAGGAACTGGTCCTCTGAAAGCTCCATGGGCACCTCCACGCACCCTTGGAACTCAAACTCCTTGCGGTGCACCTTAGCAATTCCAGCACTGGGCGCGATCACGGTGACCTTAGGCGGCTGCGCTGCAATTACATCTACAACAAGATTGGTCCCCACAAACAGCCAGTGGACAGTGCCCTCAGGAAGCAGGGTGCTTCGTTCTCGGAGCGTATTCAAATATGCGGAGTCTGTACTTTTCCAGAAAGACCATGCCTGCTTAGAATCGGAGATCCAGAGATCTTCCCGGTAACGTTCCCCAGACAGTTGATAGCTAACGATGGATTCCCATGTGAGCATCAGCCGCTGCCCTTCCAGCTCCTCTTTGTATCTCCCATCCGACAGCAAAATCAGGGTGTATCCATCCGGCCTCATCCATATATCGTCCACATCGTACATCGTGTCCAGGTTATCATGAGGATACCATTTTTTAAATATTTGCTCCATCCTTTGCCTCCGTTTTGCTCCGCGTTTATTCCTTACTGTCTACCCACATCAAAACTTTTCTGCACCTGGGACAATGCCATGCGGGGTGCTCCGCCAGGGTAAACGGAATGGCGATGGTCTGCCGGGTGAACAATCCCGCAATTCCCTTTTTCGCCTTCTCTGTCTCTGAGGTGAACTCATACCAGCTCTCAAAACCAGCGCCAACGCACTCCGCCGTGCCTTGCTCCATCTCAGCGCCGCAATCCAAACATTTCATAGGTCAATGTCCTCGCTTTCCGGCTCCTCAAACGGCAGCCTGATGGGATAAAAGTCCAGCACAAAGTGCTCCTCATCAATTCCTGTATTGGGATGGCAGTCCGAGCGGCCAAAGGTCACATCCCCGATCCGGTGGGTGAAGTCCTTGGGGCAGCTGCCAAAGACCACATACTGGCAGACGCAGTACTCCAGGTATCCGTTCTCGTCCGGCTCCAGCGGAAAGGTTTCAAAGGGCTTTTCAATGTCTACCCCCAGGGAGTCCAGATACCGGGCCACCTCCGGATAGGCCGCTTTGACCCTGGCACAGTAGTTTTGGCAGTAGGCGCAATCACAGATGTTCTCTGGGCCGAGATTGTGGTAATAGGCCCGTGTTTTCTCAATATCCGGTTTCATAGGTTCCTCCTCACACCAGGAGCCACCTCTGGCCGTTCGGCATTCGTCGGAAGCTCCCCGGGATTCGCTCCAGCAGTTCCCCGGTATCATAATCCCGCACCAGAAGCTCCTCCCGGTAGTCCGGGTCCTCATACCAAACCGAAGTATACAGCCTGTTTCCTTCCAGAAACTCAAAAAACTCATGGTCCTCTATGGCAAAGTCCCGGCGCTCCGGCCAGATAATTTGAAACTGATTGTCGTGGGCTGACCTGGTCAGCATAAGCGGCGATGCCTCCAGCATGAGATTATAGCAGTCCGCCACGATCGAGAGAGGCAACACCGCCAGCGGCTTAGTAGTTTCCTCTGCTTCATGGAAGGTCAGAATACGAATCTCTTCCTTCGGAAAATCCACCAGAAGCAGTACGATCTGCCCGTCGTGATACACTGGTCTGCCAAGGTACTGCCCCGACTTTGTGCATACCGGCTCATAGACCGTGCCCTCCGGGCAGTGGACCAGGACAAGCCGGTTTTTGTCGATGGGATGGCCGCTGTGGAACAGTTCCTCGGCCTCATATAAATCGTTGCTGGCATAGTCGGTGCCCCAGTACCATTCGCTGCTGCCAGGCAGCGGCTCCAGATTCGTAATCCCATTTGTGATGATGCGTTTCATATCATATCCTCCGGCTATACCTTGGTGAAGTCCTGAAATTATATCACAGTGAATGGAGGATGCTCATGAACATTTTCTTAAGGTTTTTTAATCTGCGGATAGAAAATCCACCTCTATGTTCTCAATGAAATGTATTGCAAAACGCTATACAAATGAATATAATAGTTTTGGAAAGGTGGTGTCCTTTATGGCAGCCAAAACAGCCAATGTAACGGCAAGGGTCCAACCCGAGATCAAGCAGAAGGCCGAGGCGATTCTCGATCAGTTAGGTATCCCGGTATCTGTGCTGATCGATTCTCTTTATCGGCAGATTATTATGACAAACAGCATCCCCTATTCCTTCCGTATTCCCGCTCTTCCAACGCAGGACGAACTCTCCGCGGAACAGTTCAACCAGATGATGGAGAAAAGACTGAATCAGGCCAAGGCGGGTCAAGGTATGGATCTGAACTCTGCCTTTGCCCGTATCAGTGAGAGTATTTGAGAATGGAGTATCAAGTCAAACTGACTGGCAAAGTTCTTTTTGTTTACAGTCCCCCAATTTCTGAGCCGTGGACAGCACAGAAATGACTTGCTTAATCCCGTCCACAGAGGTACAATGCAGGCAGTTAAAGGCATGAAAAACGCTCCCCGTCCCTGTCGGTAAAAGTAACCGGCAAGGGCTGGGGAGCGTTTCTGACCACAGAACCTACCACACACCGCCTCGGACCACACGGAAACAGCATGGTCAAAGAGGCCCAAAGACGAAGTGGATCGGAGCGGAAACAGCTAAAAATGGCCGGAAATACTCGAAAAAAGTTTCAGGGGCTTGTTCGCATTGTAGGGGTCGTCGGTTCGAATCCGATCAGGTCCACCATATATGGAAATCGCCGCAGTTTTCACTGCGGCGATTTTTTATTGTCTAACTAATAAGGCGCGGACAGCCAGCTGGCTGTCCGCGCCTTGTTTTCGCAGGTAACGGGATCGGATCCCACGTTGTTACCAGGTCACGTATTTCTCACAGAACTGCTTAAGCATCACCGCGACCTGGGCGCGGGTCGCGCTGCCCCGGGGACTGAGCATCGCTTTCCCGGTCCCGTTGATGATGCCGGAACCAACCGCCCACTGCATCGCGGGAACGGCATACTCTCCCAGCTCCGCAACGTCCGCATAGGAGAGGAGATTGGTGCTCTCTCCCACGCTCACATCATAGCCCTTATACTGCGCGTAGCGATACAGCATAGCGGCCATCTGCTCGCGGGTGATCGGATCGTCCGGACCAAATTTGTTGTCTCCGTATCCGGCGACGATCCCCTCGCTGGCGGCCCATCGGACCGCCTCGCCATACCAGGAGCCCTGGTCCACATCATCGAATGTCATGGCATAATTCACCACAGGACTGCCTTCCACTCTCCACAGAATGGTGGCAATCATGCTGCGCGAGGTGGTTACCTCGGGGCTGAAGGTGGTGGCACTGGTGCCCGCCATCAGGCCATGCTCGTAGACATAGCGTACCCCCTCTTCATACCAGGACCCTGCGGGCACATCCACAAAGGGCAGTCCGTCCGAGGTCATCTCCGCAAAAGAGGCCTTCACGGTAACGGCACCGGCCGGCATGGTAAAGGTGTACGTGCCATCCCCCTTGCCGTTGAGAGGGATCGTCTTTCCGGTCGGATCGGTGGCGGTCAGACTGGCGAGCCGGTAGCCTTCCTCCGGCGCGGGGGTCAGTGTGATGGCCGTGCCCGCGGTGGCCATGCTCCGGCTGGCAGTCACGGTTCCGTGGTCGCCGGATTCCACCGTGATCTTATAGCTGGGGTTTCCCCCACCCCCGCCGCCGCTGGTGTGTGTGCTGGTGATGTGCAGGGCGTAGGCGGTGCTGCCGATATGCACGGTGATGACCGTTTCTCTTGCGCCAATGGGGATGTACTGGCTGCCGCTGCCGGTGAATTCCGTACCGTTGATGGTGACCTTCTCCCCGCTGCCGGAGATGGCGGTGACCAGGGTACCATAGTCGGAGATCCCGGAGATGGCATAGGTGAGCACCCCGTTTTCGTCCGGTTTGAAGTCATCCCGGGTCACAGGCAGCCCCTCAAAGGTGAGGCTGTCCTCGCCCGCCGCCGCGGCGTGGACCACCACGCGGCTGCCCAGACGGGTGAACGGGATCGTGCTGGTCTGCACGGTCTCGCCAAGCAGCGTTCCGCGGATGTCGGTGGTCTTGGTCTCCAGCACCTGGCCGTCCTCGTCCAGCAGGGAGGCCACCAGAGTCGCGGTGGTCTGATCCTGGAGCGAATTGTTCTTCAGCTCCACCACAGCGGTGGTGACGTCGGTATTGGTCTGCGTCACGTTCCGCGTGGTCTTTTCCCCGGTGCGGGCATATGCGCCGGTGAGCAGGACCGCGGAGGTGTTATTGCCGGTGGCATACTCCGCCATGGTCTGGCTGTTTTCCTTCACTTCCGCCTTGGCGTAGAGGTACACGCCGCTGGCGGGGACCTCCTCCTGCTGCAAGGTGTTGCACACATAATCCTTCAGATCATAGGTGAACTGGAAGGTCATGCTGCCCTGGTCCATGCGCCGCAGGGCGTCGCCGCGGAGGGTGACCGTGTTGCCAGATACAGATACGCCGTCCTGGCTGCCCTCCAGGGTGACCGCAGCGGCACTGGTGTACTCGGAATCGGTGTAGAGGCTCAGCTCCACCGTGCGCCCCGTGTTCTCCAGCAGGGCCGCGGAATCGTTGTACAGGGTCACCTGGACGGTGCGCTTGCCCTCATGCTCACGGACCACCTCCATAGAGGAGATCCCCACGTCGTTGTAGTCCAGGTGGAGGGTGTCGCCGGCAAGCGGTCCGCTTCCATCGGCAGTGATGGTATAGGTGGTATTGGCAATGGCGGCGCCCGTCTTGTACAGCACCGTCACGCTGGCGCTCTCGCCGGGGTTCAGGGCAACGGCATCGGAGGCATATCCGCCCACCTCCGCCTTCAGGCCGGTAAGCGGGGTGGTGCCGGTGTTGCGAAGGGTGAACCCGACCGGAGTGAAGGCGTTTACCTGCAGATTTGCATAGTCCACCGAGATGGCGTCCACCGACACGGCCTCCGCCGTCAGGCTGCCGCCGCCGGTGAGCAGCTGATCGGTGTCGGCGGGCACCGCATATCCGGCCACGTTTTCCGTTGCCGACTCACTGTACTGAGTGCCGAAGATGTAGGCGCTGATCTTGCCGTCGCTGTCCTTCCAGGCGCTGAAGGAGTTGGACAGGGTACGGCTGGGCAGGGTGACCAGAGGCTGAGGCGTGGAGAGATACACCTCTCCCCCGCTCTTGCACAGCTGGGTGCCATAGAGCACGCTGTGGTCGGCCTCGCCCTTGGCGTTGGATGCCGTCTCGGCCCACACCAGGGTCAGGCCATGGACACTCTGGCCGCTCTCTTTTGCAAACTGGAAATTGGAGTTGATGTTCAGATTCTCCTCCTGGGAGATGGCCTTGACGCTGGCCGGGATGGCGTTTTCGCTGCTGCCGTTGTAGAGCTGCCCATCGGCGCCCACGGCCTGCAGACGGATGTCGCCGCCGTCCTGCGTGCTGTACCAGCCCAGGATAAAGGAGCCATCCGCCGCCGCCACCTGGGGATTGGCGTCGGTCTCCTTATCGTTGGTGAGCACCACCAGATCGCCCAGGGTGCCGTCCTTCTCCACCACACGGTAGGCCAGCTCGTAGCCCTCCATGGGTTGATTCTCCGGGTCACTGGACCCGCGATCCAGGGTAAAGACCACGATGGAGGTCCCGTTCTCCAGCATGGCGGTTTTCAGGCCGACCACGCCGCCCTGGGAACCGTTGTAGGCCATCTTGGCGTCGCTCCAGCCGTTTCCGTCATAGATGCTGAAGCAGATGCTGTCTCTGGTGTCGAAAGAAGTCAGATCATTTGCATCCGAGGCATAGACGCTCCGCCAGAAGACCACGGCATGGCTGCCGTCCACCGCCGTCACCGGCGCCAGGTCGGGGGAGGCGTTGTCGGTGAGCTGCTTGGTGGTCCAGCTGCTTCCGCCGTCGGAGGTAGCAGCCACCATAATCTCGGTGCTGTTGAGCAGCTGCTTCTGCTCGTCGGGGGAAATGGGATCGCCGGCATTTTTGTCCAGATTGGTGCTCAGACGGGACCAGGCGGCCACGGTAAAGCCGCTGGTGCCGGAGAGCGAGGGGGACAGGTCGCCGAAGCCGTTGTTGGTGTCGTCCCCGTCGTCGTCGATGACCGCGCCCTCATCGCCCACCTTGCCGGCCCGGATGCGGCTGGCATAGAAGTCCTCGCTGTTGCCGTCGCTGATGTAGGCCGAGAGGCTGCCGTCGTCATTCACCACCGGCTCGGAGCCGGGGTTGGCGTCGCTCTGCACCACGGTCGCGTCGCTGTCAAAGCCGGGGGTATTCCAGGCGCGCTCCCCATTGGCGTAGGCCTCCAGATAGCTGCGGCTGAGCAGGGTGGGCGTACCCGCCAGAGACGTGGTGCTGGTGCCGTTTCCGGTCCAGTAGTCGTTGATGTACTGATAGTCGCCGAATTTTTCGTTGTAATTGACCTTGCCGGAGACCAGCGCTCCGTCATAGGAGATGAAGAGCAGCTTGACCACCACTTTGAGGCCCACCTCGCCTTCCACGCCGAGGGCCTGTCCGTTGCGCTGCTGGCCGCTGGTCAGATAGGTCCGGGAGAGGAACTGGTTGGTGGAGTCGCCGGTGAGCTTGCCGAACAGGCCGATCTTCAGCGCCACGATGCTGTAATCAAAGCCCACGCCGCCAAAGGCGCTGATATAGCCGTTGATGCGCAGGGTGGTGAGGAAATCGTTGACGGAGTCGGAGGCCTTGGCCTCTTCGCTCCAGCCGGAGGTATCCTTCACCTGGTCGGTGTAGACCGTGGCGGCCTTGTAGTCCAGCTGGAGGGACAGACCCGCGCCGAAGGAGGCGGTGATGGGGATCGGACCGGCAAAGAAGTTCACATTGGCCTCAAAGCCCACGCCCGCACCGGCGGTAAAGCCGCCGCTTACCACACGGAAGGCCCACGCGTGCTGGTCGGTGTCGTAGTAGAACTGGCCCTCGTAGCAGCCGGTCAGCTGCGCGCCGAAGTCCAGGCCGGAGTTGGTGGTCTTCAGATAGTTCTGTCTCAGGTCCTGTCTGGGGTGGTAGTTGCCCTGGGCCATATCGCTGAGGTCGCCCACGCTGGGCACACCCACCTGCCGCTCGGTGTCCAGCAGCTCATAGTTCATGGACAGGCCGTCCTGGTCGTAGTCGAAGTCCTCCAGTTCCAGGCTGTCATAGCCGCCCCAGATGAGCACATTGAAGACCGTGCTGTCCTCCGTGGGGGTGATGAGTACTTTGAACAGGGGGTTGCTGGAATTGGCCACCGAGCGCAGCATGGAGGCGATATCCCCGTTAAAGGCGCTGCTGATGGAGCTGCCTCCAAAGGTGAAGCGGCTGCTGTTGCTGTTCAGGCCGTTCTGGAAGCTGCCCTGCATATCCAGCACCACCGCCTTGGCGTCCTCGTTGACCAGCTTCACATCGGTCAGATCAATGACCTGGAAGGGCATGGACACATCCTTGAGCAGCTGGTCATTCTGGTACACGCAGGCCCGGAGCTTGGCGGCCGTCTCGGGCTTGAGCCAGCCGGACTCCGTCATGGTCTTCTTGGTCAGGACCATGGTGTTGGTGACGATAGGGATGGAGGAGAAGGGGAAGGTGCTGTCCTCCACGGTCTGTCCCTCGGGTACAAATCCGTTTTCCCCGGTCATGGAGACCGTGGCCTTGCCATTTTCCGCTTCCACGCCCCAGAGCATAAAGCGGCTGGTGAGCTCGGCATACTTGTAGGTACTGTTGGGACCCACTCGGCCGGTGGAGCCCATGACATCCCGGATTTGCAGATCGGTTCCGCTCTCCTTGCCGTAGGCCATGGTCTGGGCAGTGAGGAAGGGCTGCTCCTCCTGGCCCTGGGGAACTGTCTCCAGATTGACCACGGCGCTGCCGGTGCGCAGGATGCGGTCGGCGGACATGCTGCCCTGGATGTTCACCAGAGTGGGATAATATTTGTTATTGTTCATGTCACTGAGCTCGAACCAGTAGTCCAGCGCAGCGTTGGTCAGCTGTCCGGTATAGCCATCGGCCGCAAACTGGGTGGCATCCATGTACACCGTCAGCTTGCCGTCTTGATCGGTGGTGTACTTGCCGTCGGTGGCCCCAGAGATCAGGCTGCCGGAGGTGGGTCCCATCTGGGCGCTTTCACAGTAGTAGCCGCCCAGGTACACACCGCCCCGGAGGGTGACGGTCTCGTTGGCAAAGGGTGTGCCGTCGGGCTGCACCAGGTACAGCTCCGCCTTGGCGGCGGGACGGAGGGTGACGGTGTTCAGGGGATAGAGCTGCAGCTTGGCCGCGTCCCGCTCCCCGCTGGAGAGAGCGCTGTTGAGAATGGTACCCAGATTGGGCTCCTTCTCGCTGCCCGAGCGGAAATACACGTCGCTCTGGATGCCGCTGGGCTCATAGAGGGCCAGAAGGCCGTCCGCATTGGTTTGGACCGTCTTGCTCTCGCCCGCGCCGTTGGTGTAGGTGACCTCCGTGGTCACCGCGGGCGTGACCTGGAAGAGGTAGAACTTGTCCCGCAGGGTGTTCACATTCACGGTCACACTGTCGCTCATGCCGGTGGCCGCGTGGGTGGCCGTGATGGTGGCGGAGCCGTCCGTGGTGGCGGAGAGCGCCATCTGCGTCCGGGGCAGATAGGTCTCGTAGCTCAGATCCGCAATGTTGTCCCACAGACCGCCCTGGCGGTAGTAGATGCCCACGGACTCCGGGTGGTCCGAGACCCACCGGATGCCGTCCCGGAAGCTGCTCCAGTTGTAGGCATCCGCGTTGATGCTCACGTACTCGATGAGGCCCAGCTCCTGGCGCAGCTCCAGAATGCGTTTGCTGTCCGTGGGAAGGCTGCCGCTCACCTTGGAGGTGTTATCCATAGTGATCGGGCCTTCCGGCTGGATCTCCAGCGCGCCGGAGCGGTAGACCCGCAGCACGATGGAGTCGGAGCTGGGGGCAAAGTTCGGGCTGCCGGTCTCATTTTCGGTAAAGGTGATGGTGTAGGTGTCGTAGAGGCCACTGCCCACCGCTGCCGGTGTAAAGCGCACCGTACCGCTGCCCCCGTCTACCGATGTGGCGGACAGGCACTGGCTGGTGACCTCTTCCGCCGTCGACGCACCGTCCGCCATACGGGCGGCGGACAGGGTGCCCTTTGCATCCGGATTGCCCGAGATGGTGCAGGTGAGCGCGGCGGTCTCCGCATCGGTGAGGTCGGTCTTGTCCGAGGTGATGCGCAGCTGGGTGGGCGGGGAGAGCACCGTAATGGAAGAGGTGGCCGCGCGTTTCTCGGGGCTCTCCATCCCGACCTCCACGGTGTACTGGCTCTGGGGATAGGTCACCGGCAGGTCTGTGGCCGGGATGGTACAGGAGGTGATCCGCTCCCCCCCGGCCGTACTCTTCACCTCATAGCTCTTGCTGGGCTCGCCGGTGGCATCCGTGCCCGCAAAGAGCTTGACAGTGAAGGTGATATCCTGTCCCGGATAGAGGTCAAAGACATTGGTGTTCCACTTCACCGTGGCGCTGCTGCCGCTCTGGAGCAGGGACTCCTGGGCATACTGGGGGATGCCCAGATACAACTTGTCGCCGGCGGTGATGGTAAACTCCAAATAATTGGATTCCTTATCATCCTTTGTATCCTCCGGCGTACCGTTGTCGGCCACGTAGTAGAAGCTCACTTTGCCGGTTTTGGACTGGAGCTCGATCTGGCCCTCCTTGGTAATGGTGGCAACGGTTTCGTCTGTGCTGTGCCAGGTGCCGCTGGTGGCCGCCCCCTCCGGGCTGGTCTGCGCCTGGAGCTTGGGGATGGCTTCGTCGCTGAGGGCAATCGTGTAGTTGTAGTCCGGCCCAGCGCCGACCACACTGATGACCACATCGGCCACATCCACACGCCTGGCGATGGTGACCGATTTTGTCTCCCAGGGCACGGTCTCCCAGCTCTCTCCGTTCTTTACCTGGAGCTGAACGGTGACGTTCTGCTCCACCGTTGTGGGCGTGAGGGGGTACGGCTTTGCGGTGAAGGTGTAGGAGTCATTGGCCCCTTCCTCCATGGTAACCGTATGCTCCTGATCCGGGGCGCCGTTCACGCTGACGAGCAGCCGCATCAGGCCGGTGGGATCGGTCAGATATTCGCTGTACATCTGCTGATATTCGCCCTGCTTGGCCGAGATGGCGAAATTCAGCGCCTTGCCGCTCTCATCATAGGTGACATCCAGGTTCTCCACGGCATTCTTCAGAATGGGGGTATCCAGGGTCACGCCGGAGACGGTAACGTTATTCACCTCTTTGGCCTCGTTGCCCCAGTAGTCTGTGATGCCGGAGTTAGAGGCCACGCCCACGGTAAGGACACCATCATCCATTTCCTTGACCTCATAGAAGAAGGTGATGTACTTGCCGCTGGTGGAGCCGTGGAGCTCTTCCAGCGTGTACGGAGTATTGTTGATGGTGATTTGGGTATCATTCGTGGCCTGAATGAACTCATCGGCAGTAATGGTAATCGGAATCACATCGCCGCTCCGGTAGGTACCCTGCGGTGCGGAGACGGTGAGGATGGGGGCCTCGCCGTCATTTACCAGTTCAAAACTGGACTTGGTGGTAGTGGCGGTATAGCCGTTTACATAGTAAACGTAGGTTTCGTCAAAGTCGCCGTCGCTGATCTGATCCCATTGTACCGTGTCATCCTTGCAGATAATTAATTTCAGAAGAAAATTCAGGGGATAGACCGCGGGGTAAGAGGACATCGTTGTGGAGATGATGTTGTAGGAGATGTCCGCCGTCCCCCTGCCGGAGGGGAGGCTGAGCGGAAAACCGGTGACACTGTTTGCGTCGATGTAGGGGTTCGCGCCGAGAAGGACGCTCTGCGGCACAATCAGCGTGCGGTGCTGTTCCCCGGTGATATTTTGGTAATCATCGGTGTTCTCCTGCTTGATGGTGGCGGTGACGTGGGTGCGTATCGCGCTGTCGGAGTCGAGCGTGTCAAGGCACTGCTGGAGATAAGTCAGCGTCTGCTCCAGTGCCTCGAGATCGGTGCTCAACGCCAGCGAAAACCCTATTTGGCTAACGAGCTCGTAATCGATCTTGTTAGAAGAGGTCATCTCTTGGGAGGCGCTTGCAGAGCCTGGCATGGCCGGCAACGGATTGGAGATGGAAAAGTAGCCGTTCCAGCAGTCGCTCAGGCCGCTCCCGTTCTGGAAGAAGAAGCCCTGGGCGTCATAGAAGGACACATTCTGCCAGATATCCCCGAAGGAAATCTCACCAAATGAAAGATAATTTTTCCATGTTGTCGCATAATCCGAGATCCCAGGCGCACTAATGCAGAGATACAGCGGCCCGGTGTAATCATTCCTGAACGCATCTGTCGTCAGTGTGTACTCTGTTCCGTCCACCTGTAACATTTCCTCTGGGGTAAAAAAGTAAATGATTTCACCGCTGTTGTTCCCCAGAGAATAACGGTTGCTGGTCTGATCGGACAGGTAGACGGCAAGCCCACGGTTAAACATATTGCTCACAGACTCTTCGCCCCAGAATCCCATGGCCTTGAGCACATTGGAAAAATCCACCTTGAATTTGATCGAGAGGGTGGTGCCCCGCGGGATGGTCACGTCGGGGGTGCTGATGTAATAGGTGTCGTCCTTCACCTGCACGTTGCTGGTATCAAAGACGACCTGTTCGCGGTTGGCCGTCAGGGTCATGCCCTCGCCCTGGAGCTGCTCCAGCAGGCTGTTGAGATTCTCCAGGGTCTCCCCCTCGAAGGTGGCCCCAGTAAAATACTTCTCCTGCAGATACTGCAGCTGCCGCTCGATGGCGATGATGGTCTTGAGGTCCTTCAGGGCGATGGGCACCCCGTCCACCTCTGCCACCTGGGTGAGATCGGTGGCCGGATCGCTGAGCAGGGCCTCCATCTCCTCCAGGGTATAGGTCTCCCCGTCCAGGTCGATGGTCCGGTCGGTGACCAGATTGCCGTCCTCGTCCAGGAGACCCAGGGTGTCGAGCAGGTCATAGACCCCCTCATAGCTCTCGCCGGTGAACTGCTCCAGCTGCTGGAGCAGGCTTTCATTCCGTTCCGGCGGATTGCCCAACAAGCCGCCTACGGCGGCATAAGCCGTGGCCGGCAGCAATGACAGGGTCATGCAGACTGCCAGCAGCAGGCTCAACACTCTCTTTTTCACACACATTCCTCCTTCTATCCGTCCATCTGCATGGAATCCAGCAGCTCATTGATGGATGCACGCACGCAGTAGGCCCCATTGTCCCAGACCACCTCGCTGTCCACCAGCCGGGCGGTTTTAAACAGCTCCGGCGACGACAGCCTTCCAAACCGGATGGCGTGGACCCGCTGCTTCATGTCAATGACCGCCTCGCTGCCGTTGGGAAAACTCAGCTTGAGCTGATAGTTGGGAAGTACCTGCAAAGTGATGCCGGAGGCGTCCATAAGCTCTCCTCCTTTCGCGCAAAAATAACAGCATAGGAACTCTGTATTTATCATACCGAGTTCCTATGCTGCGCACATCCCCCGAAAGGGGGATTTTGGGGGGAGTTATTTCAAAAGATCCACCAGTTTGCTCCGGCGGTCGATGTTGGTCTTGTTGAAGATACTGCGGATATGGCTCTTCACGGTCTCCTCCGAGATGAAGAGGCGCTGGGCGATCTCCTTGTTGCGCAGGCCCTCCGCTGCCAGCCGGGCCACTTCCCGCTCCCGCTCGCTGAGTTCGGTCATCTGATCCGGGTACTTCTCCAGCATGGCAAAGATCCGGCTCTCCTCCGCCCTGGTATAGTGGATCTCCATGGCTTTGATCTCCGCGATGGCGGTCTCATGCTTCTTTTTGATGGAGGGAAGCAGAAACAAAACCGAGAGATACTTTCGGAAGCAGGCCAGGAAGGTATAGTTCTTATCCTGCTCCGCCAGGGACAGCGACTGCTCCAGCCACTCCGCCGCCCGGGGGATCGCCCCCATGGACAGATAGCACAGGGATAGGCCCACACACATGAAATTGCGCGTGGACAGGGAGATGAGACGGCTGTCCAGCTGGAGGGAGGCCTCTACGCTGGCAATGGCCCGCTTGTACTCCTTCTTCAAAATCAGGTCGGTGATGCGGTTGGTCTTGGCCATGAAGTTCGTAAAGGTGAGGTCCCCCAGCATGTCCGCCGCCCCTCTGGCCCAGGCGGCGGAGCGGTCCGGCTCCATCATGAGGCCCAGCAGATAGGTACGGACGGTCTCCGCCATCTGGGTGTTGATGGCGGTGTGCTGCAAAAAGGGATAGGCCAGGGCCTTGGTCTCCAGATATTCGATGGCCTTCTGCAGGGAGATCATGTCCGACTGGTAGATGGCGTTGATGCCCAGCAGCAGGGCCGCGCCGTAGGTCACCGTGGCGTTCTGCCACTGCTCCGACAGCAGCGCCGCCCGGTGGGCGTAGATGTCCGACTCGTCAAACCGCCCCTGGACGCTGAGGGCCTCGCCCAGGTAGAGCTCATAGGCCCCGGCCCCGTGATTGCCGGTGAGGGGGTTGTAGACCTCCAGCATGTCCCGCAGCTCCTCCGCCGTCTCCATCATCTTCCCCGGTGTGCGGTAAAAGAGATACCACATGGAGGTGGTGCCGAACAGATAAGGCTCCCGCCGGTTGAAGAGCCGGGAGGGCTCGCTCATCCAGGCGGCAGCCTCCTGGTAACATGCCTTCATGCGGGGGATGTCGGGAAACTCCCGGAAGGCGGAGAGGAGATACCACTCCCCCATGAGCTGCCGGCTGCCGTTTTCCGCCAGGATCTCCCGGCTCTCCTCCAGCGCGGCTTCAAAGCCCCGGAAATCCGTGCCTGCAAACAGGGCCAGGCACAGCCGCAGCATGGAGAGGGGGTATTGGGCCAATGTCTCCCGGGGACAGCGCTGCAGCACCCTGCGGGCCAGGGCGGTGTAGGGGATCGAGCCGAAGGTCTCCCCCAGGAGACCCACCAGCTCACAGGAGAGCAGCTGTTCGTCGTTGCCCGCCTGGAAAAAGCACTCCACGGCCTTTTTGTTGTTCCCGGTCCGGCGGTAGATGGTGCCCGCGGCCTCATAGACCTGACAGCGGAAGTCCGGGGGCATGGATTCCAGCATCTCCAGCAGGATATGCCGCAGCAGCTCGTGGGGGTAGCTGGTTCTGGCCCGGATGTCGTGGTGCATGAGAGGCGTGCGCACCAGGAGGTTCTGCAAAGCCGCCTCCTGACCGGGGGCAATGTCCGGCAGCTGTTCCTCCTGGATGCAGTCATACACCGCCACCCGCAGCAGCATCTCCTGCTCCTTGCAGGAGACTTTCCGCCAGAAAAATTCGTGGAGCAGCCCGTCCATATCGTGGAATTCCGGCAGCTTGTCGGGATTGTCCTGTAAGCTCTTCAAATACAGGGCCACCGCGGCGGCCCAGCCCTCGGTATTGCGGTAGACCATGTCGGCCTGCTGCCGGGTCAGGTTCAGGCCCAGCTGCTGGGCATATTGCAGGATGTCCTTCTTGCCCAGCAGAAAATCCCGGGAATTCAGCCGGGAGACGCCGGAGCTGCTTTCAAAGACAGCCCGCAGCTTTTTAAAGTTCTGGGAGATCAGCACCACATGCAGGCTATCCCGGGGCCGGTCCGCTATCGCCTGCAGAAGGGGCAACGGCCAGTTGTCGCCGATCAGCTGAAAATTGTCCAAAATGAGATAGCAGGGTGAGGAGACCGAAAGGCGGGCCAGGATGTCCGCAGCGGCGCTGACATTGCTGCGGTTCAGAAAGCCAAGCCCCCGCAGTGCGGCGCCTGCGTCCGCGTCCAGGGTGCCGATCTGCCGGATAAACCAGTCCAGGCTGGTGTCCTGCAAAAAGCTCACCGCCGTGAACCAGTGGACCTGCTCGGGAGGAATCTCCCGCATGGCCCAGCGGACCGCCGTGCTTTTCCCATAGCCCGCAGGCGCTTCGATCATGGTCAGACTGCTTTGATAGATGTGAGAAAGTTTCTGTTGGATATCTTGCGAAAAATAGAGCGTATCCATTTGCTCACCCCGTTCCTATCTTTTATTATAGGAAAAAAGGGGGGCCTTGTCACTCCCTCGAAAGGGGGGATTTTGGGGGAGAGGGGCAGCGCTGTGCGGCTGCGGCAGAGGCGTCTTCCGTCTTCGGAATCGTTCCTTTCCATGCACTCCGATCCGCCCTATATGAAACATCGGCCGCAGGAAAAACTGCGGCCGATGTTCACATGCGCCCGGATCAAAACAGCTGTCCCGGCAGCCTTAATTTTTCCTTGGGCGGGAAGTTCCGGTCAAATTCCTCCGCCGCAGCCTCATCCACATAGTAGCCCTTCGGCGTGTGGTAGACCCCGGTGACGCCCTTCAAAAAGTCCGGCTGGAGCTCCCTGAGCAGGACATAGGGGACGATCTCCTGCTCCGGCTCCCCGTGGTAGCGGACGCCCCGGGTCCCGGCCACTACAAAGCCGGACTTGCCGTAGAAGTCGATGTTGCCCTCGATGCACAGGGCCCCCGCCCCCAGCT
Organism: Pseudoflavonifractor hominis; assembly: GCF_014288125.1. NCBI lineage: Bacteria > Bacillati > Bacillota > Clostridia > Eubacteriales > Oscillospiraceae > Pseudoflavonifractor > Pseudoflavonifractor hominis. The sequence goes on from NZ_JACOPR010000003.1 coordinate 217,170, forward strand.
CTCTGGCCCGCTCCATGGACTCGTCCAGCAGGTACTTGCCCAGGCCCTGCCGCTGGAGGTCCGGGCGGATGCTGATGGGCCCGAAGGTCATCATGGGGATCTCCCGGCCGTCATCGGCCACAATTTTGGCGCGCATATACAGCACATGGCCGATGAGCACTCCGTCCCGCTCCATGACCAGGTCCAGCTCGGGCACAAAATCCGGGTCCCGGCGCAGCACATGGACCACATAGTGCTCCAGGCAGCCGGGGCGGTAGACGTTCCAAAAGGCCTCCCGGGTGAGATGTTCTACGGCAGCGTAGTTCGCCGGTGTTTCCCGGCGGATGATGATATTGTCCTGTCTCATAGTTCCTCCTCGATATGGTGCGGTCGAAGTTATGCCCTCTTTCCCTGCCTGCAAAAGCAGGTCTCCTCATGGGAGTCGATCACGCCCACCGCCTGCAGATAGGAGTAGATGATGACGCTCCCCACGAACTTCATGCCCCGCCGCTTCAGGTCCTCAGACACCGCGTCGGACAGCTCGGAGCGGACCTGTCCGGTCTCATGGATGCGCTTCCCCTCCGTCCAGTGCCAGAGGTAGCGGTCAAAGCTCCCCCACTCCCGCTGCATGTCCCGAAAAATCCTGGCGTTCTTTACTGCGGCGCGGATCTTCAGCTTGTTCCGGACAATGCCGGGATCCTGCCTCAGTGCCTCCAGCTTTTCCGCGTCGTACGCACAGACCTTCTCCAGATCAAAGCCGTCAAAGGCCCGGCGGAATGCCTCCCGCTTGTTGAGGATGCACTCCCAGGAGAGGCCCGCCTGAAAGCCCTCCAGAACCAGCATTTCAAACAGCCTCCGGTCGTCGTGGACGGGAATGCCCCACTCCTCATCGTGGTAGCGGATATAGAGAGGATTCTTGGGATTGGCCCAGCTGCATCTGATTTTTTCTGTCATATGACCACGCTCCATTTCTTTCTCCATTCCGTGCGGGGAATTCCGTCCGTCTGACCGCAGGGTGGAAGCTCTTCAGATCATCTCCCGCAGCGCAGCGATGAACCGGCAGACGTGGAAGCCGTCGCAGACCGCGTGATTTACCTGAATGGACAGCGGCAGCCACACCCCGCGCTCGTCTCGCTGGTATTTCCCCATGGTAAAAATGGGAGGCAGGTAGCGGTAGCCGTTTTGCAGGTTCAGATTGAATCCCTCAAAGCTCTCCCACGGGACCATGGAGACCGGGAAGGTGTTGACCGGCACGTCCGGCTTTGCCATCATGTCCTTACAGCTTCCAAACTGCTCCAGATCTTGCTGATAGGCCCGGCAGAAGGCCCCGTAATCGTCGGTGTATTCGGTCCACAGATTGGAAAAAGTCTCGCTGTCCTGGTGAAAAATCGTGTAGCAGGGATGCATTTCCGTATAAAATCCCAGCGTCCCGTCGGGCCCCAGGTCCATGCGAAACTCCTGATACTGATTGACCGCCTTTGCGATCCGGTAGAGCATGGCCGGATAGAGCCGCTCCTCTGCCTCGATGAGCGGCGTGATGTCCAGCTTTGTCGTCATGCTGTATGTGCAGGGCACCTGGTGAAAGTAGTGCTCAAAGTGCTCCTTTCGGGCCCAGGTGTCCAGATCGACCGGTATAAATTCCATGTTGCTCCCGCCTCCAGTTCCTTCTCTTGTCTCTGATCTATTATTATAGCATAGAAACCGGGTCATACCAGTCCAGACGACGGATATGACCCGGTTTTTCGGTCTGACCGCCAGGGACTCAGCCGTCCATGGCCTGCTCCAGGCGGGCGTTCAGGGTGTCCTCCTGGGCTTTTACGTTCCCGATGATGGGCGCGCCGACGATGTTGCCCTCGCTGTCGATCACGTATGTGGTGGGGTATCCCGCCAGCTGGGAGATGAAGTCCGTATAGAGCGCCTGGTCGGGGTCCGGGGAGAGATTGGTGTAGGTGACCCCTTTTTCCTTCAAAATCTTCCGGGCGGTCTCCAGCTGCTCTTCACTCTCGCCGGAATCGGACGCCACGCCGATGAGATTGATGTTCTTCTCCTGAAACTCCTGGAAATACTCCTCCAGCTCCGGCATCTCCTCGATGCAGGTGCCGCAGCCGTTGTTCCAGAAGTTGACGATGGTGGCGTCGTACTCGGAAAAGATGTCGTTCGTCACCTCATTTCCCTCGGTGTCCACCTCGGAGAAGGTGGGAAACGGCGTCTTGGAGACCAGTTCGTCGGAAGAGGAACAGGCGCTCAGCCCCAGAACCAGGGCCGTGGTCAGAAGGGTAGCAATTCTTTTATCCATGGTTTGTGCTCCTTTTTTCGTTCATGATCCAGGGGGCCTGTCTCTGGATGGCCTGGTGGGGGCAGGCCCGGATGCAGCCCCCGCACCGAATGCATTCGGCGTGGTTGGGATGGCGGAACACGTCCACATCCATGCCGCACACGCGGCTGCACACGCCGCAGGCAGTACACTTCTCCCCATCCACCGACAGGCGGTACAGGGAGACCTTGTGAAACAGGCCGTAAAAGGCCCCCAGAGGACAGATCCACTTGCAGAAGGGCCGGTAGAAAAAGACGGCCAGCAGGATGACACCCAGGAGGATACAGCTCTTCCAGGTGAACAGCGCCCCCAGGCTGGCCCGGATGCTCTCGTTGGCCAGTGCCAGGGGAATGCCCCCCTCCAGAATCCCGGCGGGGCAGATGTACTTGCAGAAAAACGGGTCGGCCAGTCCCACCTCATTGACCACCGTCATGGGCAGCACGATCACAAAGAGGACCAGAATGCCGTATTTCAGATAGGTCAGCCAGCGCAGCCGGCGGGTCCCAAACTTTTTCGTGGGGATCTTATGGAGCAGCTCCTGAAACCACCCGAAGGGGCACAGAAACCCGCACACCGCCCGCCCCAGCAGGACGCCGAAGAAGAGCAGGATTCCCATGATATAGTAGGACACCTGATATTTCGGCGCGCCGATGACCGCCTGCAGCGATCCAATGGGGCAGGAGCCCGCCGCCGCCGGGCAGGAGTAGCAGTTGAGTCCGGGCACACAGAGGCTTTTCAGCCGCCCCCGGTATAATTTTCCGCTGAAAAAATGGAGCAGAAATGGGTTGGAAGCCAGGGCTGCCGCCGCCTGGATCTTCCACCGTCCGCTTGTTTTCCGTTGTTTAGCCAATGCCAACACACTCCAGACACAGATTGATGCCCTTGTTCCAGACGGTGGCCGTTTCCCCGCGCAGGATGCCCGCGGCGATCAGGACACCCGCAGCCAACAGAAGGCAGACCGGGATCTTTTTCATCGTCCCGCTCCTCTCATCCCATCGCAACGGCGGCCATCCCATCCTCCCCGGAGGGGTCGTCCTCCTGGGCCATGGCGACAAAGCTGGGCGCGGAGGCCGCCAGATCCTCCGCCTCCACCTGGGAAGTCCAGGCGGAGATCAGGGAGCCGTTCACATACCACACGCCCACACAGGGGATCTCCGAGGCCATCTCGTCATTCTGGGCCAGCGCCTCCTGCATGGACTCGTTGTAGGCCACCACCGGGAAGGGCGCGCCCTGGAACAGCTCGTGGTCCATGTCCCCCTTGCTGCACACCACGATGTCCGCCCCCGCGGCGCGGACATCCTCCACCGCGTCCACCAGTCCGGTGTAGAAATCCGCGGCTCCGGGGTCCTCCGGGTCCAGAAAGACCAGAAAGGCGGTGTCCGGAAGATCCGCCCCGGTGTAGGTCTCTCCGGTCAGGGTCTCCGTCTCAAATGCGCCCACCTTGTTCACGGCCATTTTGTCCGCCGCAGGGACCGAGCGCTCTTCCTGATAGCTGTCCGCCCACTCCTGGGTGATCCACCCCTTGTCCAGGGCGTCCTCGATGGTCACCGAGCCGTCTCGGATGGCCGCCTCCACTTCCTCCGGGCCGGGGGCCTTGCTCCCGCAGGCGGAGAGGGTCAGGCACAGCGCCAGCGCGCCGGCCAGAATCGCGTTTTGTTTCATGGGGATTCCTCCTGTGTTTTCATTTGACGCCGGACATGATACCATAGAGCGTGTCAAGTCCCTGTCAAGTTCTTGACACAGATTTGACCGGGACTGTGTTACCATAGGAGAAAAACAGCAGGCGTTTTGTAATGAAGATTTTCGTGGTAGAGGACGAGCGCCAGCTGTGCGACGACATCGCCGAGGACCTGGAGCTGGAGCGCTACACCGTGGAGCGCTGCTATGACGGGCTGGAGGCCTGGGAGCGCATTCTGGTGGAGTCCTACGATCTGGTGATTTTGGATCTGAACCTGCCCGGTATGGACGGGCTGGATATCCTGCGGGCAGTCCGCAGGGAAAAACCCGAGCAGCGGGTGCTCATCCTGTCCGCCCGGAGCACCCTGGCCGACCGGGTGGCCGGACTGGACCTGGGGGCGGACGACTACCTCACCAAGCCCTTTGCCCTGGAGGAACTGGAGGCCCGGGTGCGCGCCCTGCTGCGCCGGGATTTTGCCTCCCGGGATACGGCCCTCGTGGTGGGGCCACTCACGCTGGATACCCAGCGGAGGGAGATCTCCGCCGAGGGTCTCCCCCTCTCCCTGACCCGCAAGGAATTTGGGATCCTGGAGTATCTCATGCTCCGGGCGGGGCAGGCGGTCAGCCAGGAGGAGCTTCTGGAGCACATCTGGGAGGCCGAGTCCAACCCTTTCAGCCACGCGGTGCGGATGCACATCTCCTCCCTGCGGAAAAAGCTGCGCACCGCCCTGGGCTATGACCCCATCGTGACCAAGATCGGACAGGGATACCGTCTGGAGGTGAGGACTTGAGCCGGAAGATCTCTCTGCGTCTGCGGGTGACGCTGGTCTGCGGCGTGCTGCTGGCCGTGTGCTGCCTGCTGCTGACCGTCAGCCATACTTACTCCGCCTATGAGATGGCCGACGCCATTGAGGCCACGCCCCTTCAGCCGGCCCAGGCGATCGGCGCATGCGAAACGGGAGCGCTCTCCCAGCTCCCCATGGCGGCGGTCAGCCGCCCCGCCCGGGAGACCTTCCGGATGCAGAGCGTGGCCGCCATGGGGATCATCGTGGTGAGCGGCTGCCTGATGGTCTACTGGCTCACGGGGAAGGCACTCGCCCCCCTGCGCCGGCTGGACGAACAGATCCGCGGCCGGACCGCCTCCGACCTGGACACCCCTCTTCCCGTGCCCGCCAGCGGAGACGAGGTGGCCGGACTGACGGTCTCCTTCAACCAGATGTCCCAAAACCTCAGCCGGGCCTTCCAGCAGCAAAAGCAGTTTGCCCAGTGTGCCGCCCATGAGCTGCGCACGCCCCTGGCTGTGCTCAAGACCCGCATGGCCCTCTTCCGGAAGAAGGGGCTGTGCACCACGCCGGAGACAGCCGCGCTACTGGACGTACTGGAGGAGCAGACGGAGCGGCTCTCCGCTCTGGTGAACGACCTTCTCTCCCTCACCAACCTGGACGATCTGGAGCGCAGCGCGCGCGTGGATCTCTCCCAGCTGCTCACCCAGGTGGCCGGGACCCTGGAGGAGGCGGCCCGGGCGCAGAACATTGCCATCCAACTGGAGCGCGAACCTGTGACGGTATTGGGAAATGCCATCCTGCTGGAGCGTGCCCTCTTCAATCTCATGGAAAACGCCGTCAAATACAACCGTCCCGGCGGGACCGTGACCGTCCGGGCCACGCGCGCGGGAGCATATGCCCAGGTGGAGGTCTGCGACGAGGGCCTTGGAATCCCTCCGGAGTTCCGGGAGCAGATCTTTGAGCCCTTTTTCCGGGTGGACAAATCCCGCTCCCGGCAGCTGGGCGGGGCCGGGCTGGGCCTCTCCCTGGTGCGGGCCATTGCGGAGCTCCACGGCGGCAGCGTGCGGGCGGAGGCGGTCCAGGGCGGTGGAAGCCGTTTTCTCCTGGTGCTGCCCTGCCCGGAGGAGGCGCAGTGTAAAATTTGATGATGCAAAAGCCCGCTCCCATATGGTAAAATAATGGGACCGATCCGGGGTGCCTCGGATCGGTCCGGAATCACGAAGGTCTGAAGCATTCCATCTGCGCATGAGAAACCGCCGCACAAGCCGGCCCTACCCCCTCACCTCTCCCACGAGGTGGGGATGTTTCATGTTCTGTGACACTGTCCTCTTACCTTCTCTGCCGCATTCCATTGACCGATGATAGATAGAAGGAAGGTTCCCTATGAACGAAAAAGAAGTTGCTGAAATTCGCCGCCGCTTTCGCAAGGACAAGAGCAATATTACCCATATCCGCGGCTGCTATGTGAATGAAAATCAGGAGATCGTCGCCCGCTTCGACCAGTCTCTCGCCATGATGTCCGAGGAGGAGACCGACACCTTTCTCTCCATCCTCAAGCGCACCCTCAGCGGAAGCCTGGGCAAAAATCTGATCGACCTGGCCTTTGACACCCAGCAGGTGGTCAGCAGTGAGGAGCACCGTCTGCTCATGGCTCTGCGTGACTCCTCCCTGAAGGATGAGGAGGCGGTGGACACCTTCTTCCAGAAGGTCATTCAGTCCGCCGCGCTGGAGGGAAATTATCTCATCCTGCTGGCCCACGACACCTACGATGTCCCCTACCGCTCCAAGGACGGGGATACCCAGGCTGACGCCTCCTCCGAGGTCTTTTCCTACATTCTGTGCAGCGTCTGCCCCATCAAGCTGACCAAGCCCGCCCTGAGCTACTATGTGGCGGAAAATGCCTTCCACAACCGCACTTCCGACTGGCTGGTCTCGGCCCCGGAGCTGGGCTTCATCTTCCCCTCCTTTGACGACCGGAGCACCAACCTCTATAACACCCTCTACTACACCCGCAATAGCGCCGAGAACCACGCCTCGTTCGTGGAGGCCGTGTTCTCCCGCACCCTCCCCATGCCTGCCGACGAGCAGAAGGAGGCCTTCCAGAGCATTCTGGAGGAGACCTTGGAGGACGATTGCAGCTTTGATGCGGTCCAGGCCGTCCACGAGCAGATCCGGGACCTCATCGAGGCCCACAAGCTCAACAAGGAGGAGGAGCCTCTGGTCATGACCAAGGACATGGTCAAGCAGATACTCGGCTCCTGCGGCGTCAACGAGACCCAGATGGCCCTCTTCGACACCAAGTTCGACACCCATTTCGGCTCGGACACCCAGCTGCCCCCCCAGAACCTGGTGGACCCCAAGCGCTTTGAGGTGCGCACCCCCAACGTCACCATCCGGGTCAACCCGGAGCGTGGCGATCTGGTGGAGACCCGGGTCATCAACGGCGTCAAGTACATCCTCATCCGCGCCGACGAGGGCGTGGAGGTCAACGGCGTGAATATCCACATTCCCTGATATTAAGTGCAAAAAAGGGCCGGAATGCAGATCGCATTCCGGCCCTTTTGGCTGTGTATTTCGGTCTGATTTGTCTTACAGCAGGCTGTAATCCATGATGGCGCCCTTCGCGCCGGAGGCCGCCAGCTTGCAGTACAGGCCCAGATAGCCCTTCTTGAACTTGGGCTCGGGACGCTTCCAGTGCTTGAGGCGCTCGGCGATCTCCTCCTCGCTGACCAGCAGGTTCAGGCTGCTGTTGTCCACGTCGATCTCGATCTTGTCGCCGTCCTGCACGATGGCGATGGGGCCGCCCTCAGCCGCCTCGGGAGAGATGTGTCCCACGAAGCAGCCGTTGTTGGTGCCCGAGAACCGGCCGTCGGTGATCAGCGCGGTGGTCAGAGCCAGGCCGCGGCCATAGAGGTACTTCATGGCCTTGAACATCTCGCGCATGCCGGGGCCGCCCTTGGGGCCCTCGTAGCGGATGACCACCACGTGGCCCTCCCGCACCTTGCCGGCGATGATGGCCTCCTCGGCCTCCTCCTCAGAGTCGAAGCAGATGGCCTCGCCCACAAAGTGATGCAGGCTCTTGTCAAAGGCGCCGGGCTTGGTGATGCCGGTGTCGGGGGCCAGGTTGCCCCGCAGCACGGCCACGCCGCCGGTGTAGCCGAAGGGATCGTCCAGAGTGCGGATGACCCGGCGGTCCACCGGATAGAGGTAGCGGTGGCCGGCGATGTTCTCGGCCACGGTCTTGCCGCTGACCGTCATCTGGTCGGTGTCCAGGATGGAGGACATCTCGCTCATCAGGCGCACCACGCCGCCGGCCCGGTAGAAGTCCACCATGTTGTACTTGGAGGCGGGGTTGATCTTGGCCACCTGGGGCGTGGTCTTGGACAGGGTGCCGAACTCCTCCAGCACGTCGATGTCCAGCTCAGCCTCGTGGGCAATGGCGGTCAGGTGCATCACCGCGTTGGTGGAGCCGCTCATGGCCAGGCACACCTTGATGGCGTTGCGGATGCTCTCATTGGTGATGATCTTCCGGGAGGTGATGCCCTTCTCCAGCAGCTCCATGATCTTGATGCCGGTCTCCTCCGCCACGGCCAGACGGGCGGCCGAGGAGGCGGGAACGATGCCGCCGTCGGGCAGGGTCATGCCCAGAGCCTCGGAGAGGGAGCACATGGTGTTGGCGGTGCCCAGGTAGGAGCAGGAGCCGCAGGTGGGGCAGGAGCACTCCTCCAGCACCTTATACTCCTCCTCGGTGATCTTGTTGGCCGAGAGCATGCCGTAGGCCTCGGCGCTGGAGGTCTGGTCGGACTGACGGCCGTCAAACACGATGCCGCCCTCCATGGGTCCGCCGGGCAGCAGGATGCAGGGGATGTCCAGACGGGCGGCCGCCATCAGCAGGCCGGGCACGATCTTGTCGCAGGAGCCCAGCAGCACGATGGCGTCAAAGAGGTTGATCTGGGCCATGGACTCCACCGAGTTGGCAATGATCTCACGGGAGGGCAGGATATAGTGCATGCCGTCGTGTCCCTGGGCCATACCGTCACAGCCGCCGATCACGCCGAACTCCACCGGCGTACCGCCGGCCCGGTAAATGCCGTCCTTGACCCGCTGGGCCACCTGCCGGAGATTGAAGTGTCCGGGCACGCACTCGCTCCAGGCATTGGCAATGCCGATGATGGGCCGCTTCAGATCTTCGGTCGTAAAGCCCATGGACTTGTAAGTCGCTCTGTAGTACTGGTTGTCGATTCCGCGCAGAATTTTCTCACTGCGATGCATTATACATTCTCCTCTCTGCATCCGTTTATCTCTCACAAAATTCCGATATACGAATCGTTTTTATATATGCGAATTTGACATTTAATATAGTAACATTCTCGCCCCGCCGCGTCAACCGCTCTTTTTCCCTTTCTCATAAAATTTTTGGGGGTGCTTGACACATTATATATGGTTATGTCTACTCCCCCTGTTTTGGGGCGTGTGTCAACCCTCTTTTTCACTTCCGTCGATTTGCTGTTTTTCCATCCATGGGCCTATCTCTTTTCCGGTCCACCGGCGGGTCATTTCCCCGGTCATAAGACCGCAACCCCTTCCTGCGGCATGGTTTTTCTCCCCTTCATGCAAATTGACTGCGCCTCGCCCCTCGATTCCTTCCCAACGCTAAATATGGGTTGCTTTTTCAAAACAGGCACTATATAATGTACACAGTTTTTCAGTTCGAGGGCATTCTCCCCCCAAGATCTTGTGTGTGGGAGATTGCCTCTTTTCATGGGCCGCTATGTCCGCCGCTGAGGCGGCGGGCGGTCCAAATAGATACGTAAGAGGAGCGAGCGCAAATATGAAGATCATGAAGCGAAGCGGCGCCGAGGCCCTGTTTGACCGGGAGAAAATTGTCACCGCTGTCACCAAGGCCAGCCGGGCCGCCTCTACCATTCCGGAACTCACCGAGGAGCAGATCGAGGCCATTGCGCAAAAAATCGAGGCCGACTGCCTCCGGATGGGCCGAGCTCCCTCTGTGGAAGAGGTCCAGGAGATGGTGGAGACCGAGCTCATGAAGGACGGCGCTTACGAGACGGCCAAGCACTACATCCGTTACCGCTATGACCACAACCTCCGCCGGTCGGCAAACACCACCGACGATCAGATCCTCTCCCTCATCGAGTGCAACAACGAGGAGGCCAAGCAGGAGAACTCCAACAAGAACCCCACCGTCAACTCGGTCCAGCGGGACTACATGGCCGGCGAGGTATCCAAGGATATCACCAAGCGCCACCTCCTCCCCCGGGAGATCGTGGAGGCCCATGAGGCCGGCATCATCCACTTCCACGACATGGACTACTACGCCCAGCACATGCACAACTGCGATCTGGTCAACCTGGAGGACATGCTCCAGAACGGCACCGTCATCACCGGCACCATGATCGAAAAGCCCCACAGCTTCTCCACCGCCTGCAACATCGCCACCCAGATCATCGCCCAGGTGGCCTCCAACCAGTACGGCGGACAGTCCATCTCCCTGGCCCACCTGGCCCCCTTCGTGGATGTCTCCCGCAAGAAGATCCTGGCCGAAGTGCTGGCCGATCTGGCCATCTGCGGCGGCTCCACCGAACCCGACGTGGTCCACAAGATCGTGGAGAAGCGCCTGCGGGAGGAGATCCGCCGGGGCGTGCAGACCATCCAGTACCAGGTGGTCACCCTGATGACCACCAACGGACAGGCCCCCTTCATCACCGTGTTCATGTACCTGGGCGAGGCCAAGAACGAGCAGGAGAAAAAGGACCTGGCCCTCATCATCGAGGAGACCCTCAATCAGCGCTACCAGGGCGTGAAGAACGAGGTGGGCGTCTGGGTCACCCCCGCCTTCCCCAAGCTCATCTATGTGCTGGAGGAGGACAACGTCCGTCCCGGCACCCCCTACTACTACCTGACCAAGCTGGCCGCCAAGTGCACCGCCAAGCGCCTGGTGCCCGACTATATCTCGGAAAAGATCATGCTCCAGAACAAGGTGGACCAGAACGGCGAGGGCCACTGCTACACCTGCATGGGCTGCCGCTCCTTCCTCACCCCCTATGTGGACCCCGAGACCGGCAAGCCCAAGTACTACGGCCGCTTCAACCAGGGCGTAGTCACCATCAACCTGGTGGACGTGGCCCTCTCCTCCGGCGGGGACATGGATGCCTTCTGGAAAGTCTTTGACGAGCGCCTGGACCTGTGCTACCGGGCCCTCATGTGCCGCCACAACCGCCTCAAGGGCACCCTTTCGGACGCCGCCCCCATCCTGTGGCAGTACGGCGCCATCGCCCGCCTGCAGAAGGGCGAGCCCATCGACAAGCTCCTCTACAACGGCTACTCCACCATCTCCCTGGGCTACGCCGGCCTCTACGAGTGCGTCAAGTACATGACCGGCAAGTCCCACACCGATCCCGAGGCCACCCCCTTCGCTCTGGCGGTCATGGAGCACATGAATCAGGCCACCGCCCGCTGGAAGGCCAAGGAGCACATAGACTTCTCCCTCTATGGCACCCCCATGGAGTCCACCACCTACCGCTTTGCCAAGTGCCTCCAGAAGCGCTTCGGCATCATCCCCGGCGTGACCGACAAGGCCTATATCACCAACAGCTACCATGTCCACGTCACGGAGGAGATCGACGCCTTCCAGAAGCTCTCCTTTGAGGCCCAGTTCCAGACCCTCTCCCCCGGCGGCGCCATCAGCTATGTGGAAGTGCCCAACATGCAGAACAACCTGGAGGCCGTGCTCCAGCTCATGCAGTTCATCTACGACAACATCATGTATGCTGAGCTCAACACCAAGAGCGACTACTGCCAGGTCTGCGGCTATGACGGCGAGATCAGCATCGTCACCGACGAGGACGGCAAGCTGGTCTGGGAGTGCCCCCACTGCCACAACCGCAACCAGGACAAGATGAACGTGGCCCGCCGCACCTGCGGCTACATCGGCACCCAGTACTGGAATCAGGGCCGCACTCAGGAGATCAAGGAGCGGGTGCTCCACCTGTAAGGCACCGGAAAGGACGGATCGCTATGAACTACGCCGCTATCAAACGGCGGGACATCGCCAACGGCATCGGCGTGCGGGTCTCCCTCTTTGTCTCCGGCTGTACCCACCACTGCAAGGGCTGCTTCAATGAGGAGGCCCAGGACTTTCACTACGGCCAGCCCTTCACCCCCGCGGTGGAGGACGCCATTCTGGAGGACCTCTCCCCTTCCTATATGAACGGCCTCACCCTCCTGGGCGGAGAGCCCTTTGAGCCGGACAATCAGCGTGCCCTCCTCCCCTTCCTGCGCCGGGTCAAGGCGCGCTTCCCGGACAAGGATATCTGGGCCTTCTCCGGATACGTCTATGATACCGAGCTTTTGGGCGAGAGCCGGGCCCGGTGCGAGGTCACCGACGAGATGCTCTCTCTCATCGACGTACTGGTGGACGGGGAATTTGTGGAGGAGAAGAAGGACATTACCCTGCGTTTCCGCGGCTCCTCCAACCAGCGTCTCATCGATCTCAATCGCTCCCGCGCAGCCGGGACCGTGGTCCTGTGGAGCGACGACAACTGAATGTTCAACCTCTGCAAAGGGTCCGCCGGGACAGATCACTGTCCCTGGCGGACCCTTTTTTCCTGTACTCTCCTAATGCATGGCCCCCTGCCTCCATGGTATCATGCTCTCTGTGGTATCTTCCACACGCAATCTTGAGAAAGGCAGGAATTTTATCATGCACCGACGAACAACACGCGCCCTCTCCTTTCTGGCGCTGCTGCTCGCCTTGTTCACCGCGTTCTCCCTGGTCTCCCCCGGGCTGGAGGCCGCCGGCGGCACCTCTTCCCAGAAAAAAGTGGTGGGCTATGTCCCCTATTGGCGCAGCGGCTATTTCTCCCAGATCCCCTATGACCAGGTGACCCATCTCAACTACGCCTTTGCCATCCCCACCGCGGAGGGCGGTCTGCGCCCCCTGGAAAACGCCCAGGCGGCCCGGCAGCTCATCCAGACCGCCCACCAGAAGGGAGTCAAGGTCCTCCTGGCCGTGGGCGGCTGGAGCTACAACGGCGTGGTCCTGGAGCCCACTTTTGCCGCCGCCACCGCCACCGAGGCCAAGCGGAAGGCCTTTGCCGATGCCATCATCGCCATGTGCGATCAGTACGGCTTTGACGGCGTGGACATGGACTGGGAGCACCCCCGCCTTAAGGACGGTACATACCGGCAGTACGAGGCCCTCATGCTGGACTTGGCCCAGCGCCTCCACGCCAAGGGGAAGCTCCTCACCAGCGCCGTGCTCTGCGGGGTGTCTCCGGAGGGCGCGGTCTACTCCGACTCGGCCGCCCACACCGACGCGGTCCTCCATGCCGTGGACTGGATCAATGTCATGGCCTATGACGGGGACGAGGGCGCCCGCCACTCCACCTACCAGTTCGCCCGCTATTCCGGGGACTACTGGCACAAGACCCGGGGGGTGCCCGCCGAAAAGGTGGTCCTGGGCCTCCCCTTCTATGCCCGCCCCGGCGGAACGGCCTACCGGGACATCCTCTCCGCCGTCCCCAACGCCCACCTGAGCGACTCGGTGACCTACCAGGGCCGCACGGTCTGGTACAACGGCCTGTCCACCATCCAGGCCAAGACCCGGTATGCCCGGGATGAGCTGGGGAGTGTCATGATCTGGGAGATCACCCAGGACACCTCCGACCCCACCAAGAGCCTCCTCGCCGCCATTACCCGCACCCTGCGGGAGGATGCCTCCCACCCCTTCACCGACCTGGTGCCGGGCAGCTGGTACTATGAGGACGTATGCGCGGCCTATGAGGCCGGACTCATGAAGGGGACGGGCGGCACCTCCTTCTCCCCCCTGCGCACCCTCACCCGGGCCGAGGGCATCGCCCTGGCCAGCCGCATCCACGACCGCCATCACAACGGCCGGGAGACCATCTCCCCAGGCTCTCCCTGGTATCAGCCCTATGTGGACTATGCCCGTACCCAGGGCATTCTGACCCAGAATCTCTCCGCCGCGGAGCTGAGCGCCCCCCTCACCCGGGCGGAATTTGCCACCTTCCTGGCCCGCTCTCTGCCGGGGAGCGCCCTGCCCCCCATCAACACGGTGGAGCGCATTCCCGATCTGGCCGAGAGCGACCTCCACGGCCCCGCCGTCTATCAGCTCTACCGGGCCGGTATTTTTGCCGGGTCGGATGCCAGCGGCTCCTTCCGCCCCAACAGCGTCATCACCCGGGCCGAGACCGCCGCGCTGGTGGCCCGCATGACCGATCCCGACCGCCGGGTGTCCTTTTCCCTGACCGGTTAGTTTGTTTGAACCGACCCGTTCATTCCCGTCACATCTTTTCCCCTTAGATTCTTCTCATTTCCGTCTTTTTTGCCATCTATTTTTCTTTTTTCTTGTTTATATGTTGTAAATTTTTGCAAAACTGCTCAGTCTCCGTTGCCAATCCACTGGTTTCCGGCTATACTTAAAACTGAACTTGAATTGAGACAGCTGCAAGGCAAGCAGTGAAAGGTGGACTTTTTGGATATGCGTGGAATTTACACCTCCATTACCGACATCCGTCGCAGTATTTTTACCGAGATCGCCCGTATGGCTTACGAGGACGGGGACTACGCCCGGAAGCTGGAGGAGCTTCCCTATGAGATCCTCCCCGGCGAGCAGGCCCAGTACCGGGAGAGCATCTTCCTGGAGCGCGCCATCGTAGGCGAGCGTCTGCGTCTGGCCATGGGACTGCCCGTGCGCTCCGCGGCGGAGTCGGCCCCCATCTCCAAGGGCATTGAGGACAGCACCCGGCCCGAGACCTACTATGAGCCTCCCCTCATCAACATCATCAAATTCGCCTGCCATGCCTGCCCGGAAAAGCAGGTCATCTCCACGGAGGGGTGCCAGGGCTGTCTGGCCCACCCCTGTACTCTGGTCTGTCCCAAGGACGCCATCCACATCGTGGGCGGCAAGTCGGTAGTGGACCAGGACAAGTGCATCAAGTGCGGCCGCTGTGTGGACGCCTGCCCCTACAACGCCATCATCAAGCAGGAGCGCCCCTGTGCCGCCGCCTGCGGTGTGAAGGCCATCGGCTCCGACGAGTACGGCCGGGCCGAGATCGACTATGACAAGTGCGTCTCCTGCGGCATGTGCCTGGTCAACTGCCCCTTCGGCGCCATCGCCGACAAGAGCCAGATCTTCCAGCTCATCACCGCCATGAAGGGCGGCTCCCATGTCTACGCCGCCGTGGCCCCCGCTTTCGTGGACCAGTTCGGCCCCAACGTCACCCCGGAGAAGCTCCGCGCCGCCATGAAGCAGCTGGGCTTTACCGACGTCATCGAGGTGGCCGTGGGCGCCGACCTGTGCGCCGCCGAGGAGGCCGAGGACTTCATCAAGAACGTGCCTGAGAATCTCCCCTTCATGGCCACCTCCTGCTGCCCCGCCTGGTCCGTCATGGCCAAGAAGCAGTTCCCGGAGCTTGCCCACTGCGTCTCCATGGCCCTCACGCCCATGGTGCTCACCGGCCGCCTCATCAAGATGAAGCACCCCAACGCCCAGGTGGCCTTCATCGGTCCCTGCGCCGCCAAGAAGCTGGAGGCCATGCGCAAGAGCATCCGCAGCGACATCGATTTCGTCCTCACCTTTGAGGAGATGATGGGCCTCTTCAACGCCCGGAACATCGACATCCAGAACATCGAGGAGGAGGAGTTCCTCTCCGAGTCCAGCGCCGACGGCCGTAACTTTGCCGTCAGCGGCGGCGTGGCCCAGGCCGTGGTCAACTGCATCAAGACGATGTACCCCGAGCACGGCGAGATCAAGGTGGCCAGCGCCCAGGGTCTGGAGGACTGCCGCAAGATGATGGTCATGGCCAAGGCCGGTAAGTACAACGGCTACCTGCTGGAGGGCATGGCCTGCCCCGGCGGCTGTGTGGCGGGTGCGGGCTCCATGCAGCCCATCGACAAGTCGGCCGCCGCCGTGAAGAAGTATGCCAAGAAGGCCGAAAAGCAGTTCTGCTGTGAGACCGACTACCTGAAGGATCTGGAGCGTCTGGAGGAGTAATTTCCCCTCCGCATCCGCAAATGTTTTCCCCCCTGCCTACGGGCAGGGGGGATTTTTTGCATCTTTTGCGGTTTTTGCCCGCTTTTTTAAAAAATCGTAAGAAAAGACTCATTGACTCTTCATACAAAGCTGGTACACTTTCCTTAGCAAAAGATCCCAACGAGAGGACGATGCCTATGAAGCCCCGCGCCAAAGCGCCTCAGCGCACGCCGGTCCCCCGGCTGGACCCCGACCCTTCTCAGGGCCTCACCACCCGGGAGGCTGCTGTGCGCGCCGCCGCCGGATGGTCCAACCGGGACCCCAATCAGCTGCCCAAGCCGGTCAGCCAGATCATCCGGGACAACCTGTGCACCTTTTTCAACGCGCTCTTTGTGGCCCTGGCCCTGTGCCTCTTCGCGGTGGGAGCCTACCGGGACATGCTCTTTCTGGGCATTGTGGTGTGCAACGTCCTCATCGGCATCGTGCAGGAGCTGCGGGTCAAGCGCACCCTGGACCGCATCGCCCTCCTCTCCGCCCCCACGGCCACCGTGGTGCGGGACGGAAAGCGCCTTACCCTCCCCACGGAGGAGCTGGTGCTGGACGACATCATCCTGCTCTCCGCCGGAGACCAGATCTGCGCCGACGCCGTTTTGAAGGAGGGCTGCGCCGAGGTCAATGAGTCCCTCCTCACCGGCGAGTCCGACCCCGTTCTCAAGCGCCCGGGCGATCCCCTGCTCTCGGGCAGCTTTCTGGCATCAGGCCGGTGTTCCGCCCGTCTGGAGAAGGTGGGCGGCGACTCCTATGCCGCCGGGATCGCCCGGGCCGCCAAGGGCCGGCGTACCAGCCGCTCGGAGATGATGCGCTCCCTGGACCGGCTGCTCCGCTTCATCGGGGTGGCCATCGTCCCCCTGGGCACCGTGCTCTTCTACAAGCAGTATGTGCTCCTCCACACCTCCCTCCCCTACGCGGTCAGCTCCACGGTGGCCGCCATGGTGGGGATGATCCCCGAGGGGCTCTATCTCCTGGTCAGCGTGGCCCTGGCGGTAAGCGTGGCCAATCTGGCCCGCCGCCGCACCCTGGTCCATGAGCTCTCCTGCATCGAGCATCTGGCCCGTGTGGATATCCTCTGTCTGGACAAGACCGGGACCCTGACCCAGGGGAAGATGGAGGTCTCCCGGCTCCTCCCCCTCTCCATCCCGGCCCACCGGGCTGAAGAACTGCTGGGGGCCTTTGTCCATGCTTCGGCCAGTGACAACGCCACGGCCCAGGCCCTCAAGGCCCGCTTTGCCCCGCCGGAGGTCCCCTGGTCCCCGGTGCGGGAGGTCTTCTTCTCCTCCGAGCGCAAGTGGAGCGCCCTCGTCCTCCCGGAGGAAGAGAGCTATCTGCTGGGCGCCCCGGAGGGCCTGCTGGGGCCCGACTGGGCCCGGTACGCCCCCGGTTTGGAGGAGGCGGCCGCCGCCGGGCAGCGTGTGCTCCTGCTGGCCCGGGGACGCCAGGTCCTGGCGGGGGACAAGCTCACCGCCCGGCCGGAGCCGCTGGCCTTCCTCTTCCTCTCCGACCAGCTCCGCCCGGACGCCTCCGAGACCCTGGCCTATTTCCGGGAGCAGGGGGTGACCGTCAAGGTCATCTCGGGGGACCACGCCGCCTCGGTGGCCCACATCGCCCAGCGGGCCGGAGTAAGCGGCGCCGAGCGCTGGCTGGACCTCTCCACCCTGCCCCCCGACGCCGATCTGGAACTCCTGGCTGAGCAGTACACCGTCTTCGGCCGGGTCACCCCCCAGCAGAAGCAGCAGCTCCTCCACGCCCTCCAGCGGCGGGGCCACGCGGTGGCCATGCTGGGGGACGGGGTCAACGATGTGCTGGCCCTCAAGGACGCCGATTGCAGCATCGCCATGGCGGCGGGCAGCGACGCGGCCCAGCAGGTCTCCCATCTGGTGCTGCTGGACTCCAACTTCTCCGCTCTGCCCCAGGTGGTGCGGGAGGGCCGCCGGGTCATCAACAACATCGCCCGCTCGGCCTCCCTCTTTCTGGTCAAGAACATCTTCTCCTTCCTGGCCTCGGCCATCCTGCTGGTTCTCCCGCTGCTCTACCCCCTCCGCCCGGCCCAGGTCAGCCTGGTGAGCGGCCTGCTCATTGGCGTGCCCTCCTTCCTGCTGACCTTTGAGCCCTCCTACGAGCGCATCCGGGGCCACTTCTTGCGCAGCGTCTTTGTCAACGCCCTGCCCGGCGGACTGGCCGATGTGTGCGCCATCTTCGCCTGCGTCTGGGCGGGCAGCGCCATGGCGCTGCCCATGGAGCAGATCTCCACGGTCTGCACCCTGCTCCTCAGTCTGAACGGATTTCTGGTCCTGGTGCTCCTGTGCCGGCCCTTCACCCCCTACCGAGGGCTGGTGCTGGGCCTGATTCTGGCCGCCTTTACAGGGGCCGTCCTCCTCTTCTTCCCCTGGTTCCAGCTCACGCCCCTCACCCGGGACGGCTGGAACCTCCTGGGCCTGCTGGCCCCGCCCACCGCACTGGTCCTACTGGGGCTCACCTTTCTGTGCCGGCGCTTCCGGCCCTGGCTCCTGCGCCTCTTCCGCAGCGCCGCCCACCGCTCCGCGCCCCGGCCGGAAAACACACTCTGAGCACAAAAAAACTGCGCCGGCCTCGCTCTGAGACCGGCGCAGCAGCGCAGTATGGAAAACAATCAGGACTTCCCGTCCTTGCGGACCTGGAGATACCGGGTGCGCATCTCGCCCGCCATCTCCCGCAGGCACTCCATGAGCTCGGGGTTGAAGACCCCGCACTCCCCGTTCAAAATCATATCCACGGCCTTTTCGTGGGAGAAGGCCTTCTTATAGACCCGCTCGCTCACCAGCGCGTCATAGACGTCGGCCAGAGCCACCACTTGGGCCCAGATGCTGATCTCATCCCCGGCCAGACCGTCCGGATACCCGCGGCCGTTCCACCGCTCATGGTGGTGCCGGCAGATGTCGTAGGCGTAGTCGTACACCGGGTTGGAGCGGACCTGGGGCACACTGTCCAGCAGGATGCACCCCTGGGTGGTGTGGGTCTTCATGATGGCAAACTCCTCCGGTGTCAGCTTGCCCGGCTTATTGAGGATCTGATCCGGTATGGCGATCTTGCCCAGATCGTGCATGACCGCCGCGTCTCCGATCAGGCGCAGCTCCTCCTCGTCAAATTGATAGCGCTGGGGATAGCGCTCCATCATCCCGTGCAGCAGCAGCATGGTCAGCTCCCGGATGCGCAGGACGTGCTCCCCCGACTCCTGGTCCCGGAACTCGATGGCGGTGGCCAGGGTCTCCAGGATGGAGCTGTTGAGCGAGCGGATCTCCTCCGCCTGCTCCCGGAGCATCTCGTCCTGGGTGCGCACCAGATTGTTGAGCTGGATCACATTTCCGATGCGCCGCTTGATGAAGTAGGGGGTAATGGGCTTCTCGATGATATCCACCGCCCCCAGGTCATACCCCCGCTTGAGTACATTGGGATCGTTCTCCGCCGTGATGAGAAAGACCGGCAGCTGCTCCAGCAGTCCCCGCTTCCCCAGCTCCTCCAGAACCTGAAACCCGTCCATGACCGGCATGACCACATCCAGCAGCACGGCCGCCAGGCCGCTGGGATGCGCGTCGATGGCAGAGAGGGCCTCCGCACCGTTCTCCGCCTCCAGGATCTCAAATTCCTCTTCAAAGACCATATGGAGAATGGCGCGGTTGAGTTCCACGTCATCGACGATCAATATGGTCTGTCGTTCCTCCTGCATATCACGGCTTCCTCCTCGTTTTGGCTCAACTTTACAGCTTCTCCAGTGCGGACAGGATGGCCGCATGGTCCTCCCGCACCTGGGCGAAGAGGGCGGGGACGCCCTCTGTCTCACCCTTGCGCACCGCCGCCACAAGGGCGTCACTGTGCTCCTTCAGCCGCTCCAGGCCCAGATTGGCCGCGACTCCCTTCAGGGTGTGAGCGGCGTGCTCCACCCCCTGCATGTCCCCCTGCTCCACTGCGGCGCAGAGGGCCGCAAAGCTTCCGTCCTGGGGAAATTTCTTTAAAAACCGCACCAGCAGCGCCTCACTTCCGCCAAAGCGCGCCAGTGTTCCCGTCAAATCCAGGCCCAGTGTCTGTGCCATTGTGTTCAGATCCATCTCTGTTCCTCCCACGCTCTGTCGGGGTCTTCCTGTTTCCATGTCCTCCATACAGAGCCTTTTACACCTAGCATACCCTTTTTCCCCCGGACTGTCAACGTTTTTCCCTTCTCGCAGCGCTTTCCGTTACATTTTAAGCCCCGTTTCGCCGGAATCCGGCGAAACGGGGCCTTTCTTTGTAACTTTACAAACTTACATCTTGGATTTGATGTACTCGATGCGCTTCTGGCACTCGTCGATCAGGGCGATCTCGTCGATCTTGGTGGACTTCTTGTTGCGCACCACGATCTCGCCGTTGACCATGACGGTGTCCACGTCGTTGCCGTTGGCATTGTTCACCAGGGCGGACTCGGGATGGTGGACCGGGGCGATGTGGGGCTTCTTCCAGTCCACCAGGATGATGTCGGCCTTCATGCCCGGGACGATCTGACCCATCTGGCCGTCCATGCCCATGGCCACGGCGCCGTTGCGGGTGGCCATGGTGAGCACGTCCTTGTTGGAGATGATGTGGGCATTCAGGTTGTGGTTCTTGTGCATCAGGGCTGTGTACTTCAGGGTGCCCAGCATATCCTGGGCGTTGTTGCTGCCCGGCCCATCGGTACCCAGGGCCACGGGCAGACCCATCTTCAGCATCTCGGGCACCCGGGCCACACCGTCGGCCAGATATGCGTTGGCCACGGGGCAGTGGATGGGCTGGCAGCGGCGCTTCTCCAGAATCTCCATCTCGTGGTCGTCCAGCCAGATGGCGTGGGCCAGCTGGGTGTCCTCATCCAGGATGCCCAGGGAGTCGAAGAACTCCAGGTTGCGCATGCCGTCGTACATGGCGGCCGTCTTGGTCACCACGTCCTGGTCCTCCGCCGTGTGGACCTGGAACTTGACGCCCAGGTCCTTGGAGAGCTGCTTGCTCTTCTGGAACAGGTCGGGGGAGACGCCCCAGGGATTCAGGGGGCCTACGCTCAGGGAGAGGCGGCCATTCTCGGTGCCCGCCCACTGGCTGTGCAGGCGCTTGATGTCGTCCAGGATGCGGTCCTGGTCCTCTTCCCGGAACTTCTCATAGTAGACGATGTTGGCGAAGCACCGGCACATATTGCCGCGGATACCGGAGTCCCGCATGGCCTCAAAGATGTGGTCCCCGTTGTTCAGGGAGGTGAAGATATAGTGCTGGTCGATGCAGCTGGTGGCGCCCGTCTTCAGGTTCTCCAGACAGCCGATGAGGCCCGCGTAGTAGAAGTCCTCCTCAGTCATCAGCTCCGAGAAGGGCCACACCTGGGTGGACAGCCAGGGATAGAGCTCCAGGTCGTCGGCCAGGCCCCGCATGAAGGTCTGGAAGAGATGGGTGTGGGCGCTCACCATACCGGGCATCAGGATCTTGTCGGCCGCGTCGATGACCGAATCGGCCTCCAGGCTCAGCTGCGCCATGCGCATCGGGTCGGAGCCCACCTCGCTGATCTTATCCTCCACGACGTAGACGTATCCGTTGCGGATCATCTCAAAGTCGTCGTTCATCGTCACGATCCAGGGATTGCGGAAGAGGGTGTTCATACCGATCATTTCCTTTCCATTTGTTTCACTTCACGGCGTCGCTTATTTGCTCATGGAATGACCCAGGACAATGCGCTCCAGATTGGCAGGCAGTTCCCGAATCCGCTTTCCGCAGGCGTCGTCGATGGCATTGATGATGGCGGGGGCCACGTTGCAGGTGGCCGGCTCGCCCAGGCCCTTGGCCCCCAGGGGGCCGATCTCGCTGGGGATCTCCAGGGCGATGGCGTGGATCTGGTCCGGCACATCCAGCGCCGTGGGCACGATGTAGTTCTCCAGGTTCAGGTTCCGGATACGGCCCTCCTTGAGGTCCACCTCTTCGGTGAGGGCATAGCCGATGCCCATGGCCACGCCGCCCCGGATCTGTCCCTTGACTTCCTCCATATCCAGCGCATGGCCCACGTCGTGGACGGCAAAGTAGTCGTCCACCGACACGGCGCCCGTCTTCAGGTCCACCGTGACCTCGGCCGCCGCCGCGCCGTATACCCAGGACCAATAGGCATCGCCCACGCCGGTGCTCCGGTCGTAGTTGAAGGGAGGGGCGGCAAAGTAGCCCAGGGAGTTGAGGTGATCGGAGTTATTGAAGGCGTCCCCGATGACCTCCAGAAGGGCCACCGAGTTGGCCGGATTTTTGGCGTCGGTGATCTTCTCCTCGGCAAAGACCACATCCCGGGTGCCCAGGCGCTTCTCGGCGTAGCCGGTCAGCTTCTCCCGCACGCTGAGGCAGGCCTTCCACACCGCGCCGCCGGAGAACACGGTGCCGCGGGTGGCCACCGTGGGACCGGCATCGGTGAGGTAGCCGGTATCCACCGGGGTGACGTGGATCTTCTCCCGGGCCACGCCCAGGGTCTCATGGACCACGCTCACCAGCATGTTGGGGCCGCCCTGGCCCACCTCGGCGATGGAGGAGGCCACGGTGACGCTCCCGTCGGGCTGGAGGGCGATCATGCCGCTGGCGGTGTCAATGCCCTGACCGGCCGCGCCGAAGGACTCGCCCCGGTGCAGGAAGGCGATCCCCAGGCCCTTTTTCGTGCCGGTGTGGCTGGCATTGTAGGCGGCGATGCGCGCCCGCCGCTCCTGGATCTGAGCCGCTTTGTCCAGGGCCTCATAGCACTGGTCCAGGGTCACGTTGGTCATGTGCTGGCCGGTGGTGGAGGTGCATCCCTCATAGAGCATGTTCTTCTTGCGCAGCTCCACCGGGTCCATGTGCAGCTCCTTGGCGATCTCGTCCATGAGGGACTCGGAGCAGAAGTCCACCTGGGGCGAACCGAAGCCACGCAGGGCGTCGGAGTAGACGTTGTTGGTGTAGACGCTGGTGGAAATCGTGTCGATGTTGGGCACGATATAGGGACCCGCCGCCTCGATGGCCATGCGGGTGGTGACCGGGAAGGTCTTGCTCTTGTAGGCTCCGCCGTCCAGCACCAGCCGGACCTGCATGGCCTGGAGCTTGCCGTCGTCATTGAAGCCCACCTTGTAATGGGCGTGGATGGGATGGCGCTTGGTCCCCTCCATGATGGACTCCTCCCGGGTGAGCCACACCTTACAGGGCCGGCCCAGCAGGGTGCTCACCAGCGCCGCCCGGCTGGAGGCCATGGCGATGTCGTAGTTCTTGCCGCCGAAGGAGGCGCCGATGGTGGCCAGGATCACCCGCACCTGGGTGTAGGGCACGCCCAGGGTCTCGGCCACCGTCTTGCGGATGACAAAGGGGCTGTTGACCGGGCAGCGGACGATGACCTCGTTGGTCACCGGATCGGTGTAGGCCACGGCCGCCTCGGTCTCGATGCAGACATGCTGGACCCGGGAGGTCACATAGTCCCGCTCCAGGATGTGGTCGCAGTGCTGGAAGGCCTCCTCCACATCGCCCCGCTGGGTCTTCCAGCAGCAGATGGTGTTTCCGCCCTCGTGGATCAGAGGGGCGTCCTCATCCAGGGCGCGGAGGGGATCGAAGTTGGCGGGGAGCTCCTCATACTCCACCTGCACCAGGGCGGCGGCCTCCTCGGCCTGCTCCCGGGTCTCGGCGGCGATGAGGGCCACCGCGTCGCCGATATAGCGCACCCGGTCGCCGCAGATGACGGGCCGGTCACAGGGCTGGTTGGGGATGCCGGGGATGTCCTTGGCGGTGAACACCCGGAGCACGCCGGGGACCTGCTCGGCCCGGGCCGTGTCGATGGAGCGAATGCGCCCGCTGGCGATGGTGGAGCGCACGACCTTACAGAAGACCATACCCGGCATCTGGATATCATTGGCATAGATGGCCTTGCCGGTGACCTTGGCCAGGACATCCCTGCGGTTGTTGCTCATAAACGATCCCCCTTCTCAGTTCTCTTCCCAATCCCGGTAGGGAGAGCTGTAAATTTCCTTCCCCAGGGCGTCGCACACCGCGTTGAGCACCGCCGGATTGGAGGGCACCACGGCGGCCTCGCCGATGCTCTTGGCACCATAGGGGCCGTTGGGCTCATAGGCCTCAATGAAGTCCACCTGGATGCTGGGCATCTGGTCGGCGGTGAACATCTTGTACTTGCGGAAATTGTTGTACACGTTGCGGCCGTTCTCGTCATACTTGAGTCCCTCGCACAGGGCGTAGCCCAGGCCCATCTGGATGCCGCCGTGGAGCTGGCCCTCAATGCCCATGCGGTTGATGACCTTGCCCACGTCGTGGACGGCCACATAGTCGGTGACGGTCACCTTGCCCGTGGCCTTCTCCACCTTGACCCGGGCGAAGTGGGCGCCGTAGGCGGTGGGACCGTTGGGCATGGGATAGGTCTCGGAGCAGATGATCTCCCGCTTGGACTTATCCTGGGCATAGACCACCACGTCGCTGAGCGAGACCGTCTTGTCCGTGGCCTTGGAGTGGATTCCGCCGGGGACCAGCTCCAGGTCCTCCTCCTTCTCCTCCAGGAGAAGGGCGGCCTCCTTCACCAGCTCACGGCCCACCGACTCGGCGCACTTCTTGGCGGCGCTGGCCACCACGAAGATGCCGTGGCTGGAGTAGTCGCCCAGCTGCCAGGGACAGGCATCGGTATCGGCCTCCATGGTGGTGATGGACTCCAGGGGGATCTGGAGGGTGTTGGAGACCACCTGGGTCTGGGCCGTGACCGAGCCGTTGCCCATGTCGTGGGTACCGGTGAAGTAGGTGCAGGTCCCGTCCTCGTTCATCTTGAGCATGACGCAGGCCTGATCCCGGTGTGCGCCGAAGCAGCCGCAGCCGTGGGCGCCCACTGCCATGCCGACGCCGATGGAGTATTTTCCGTCCTCATCGGAGAGAGGCTTCCAGTTGGCCATCAGCTCCACGCCCCGACGGACGCAGTCCTTGGGATGGGGGTTGCCCAGCTTGAAGCCCATGGGATCGCTGTCCTCCGGGTTGACCAGATTCTTCATCTGGAAGTCCACCAGGGACATGCCCAGGGCTTTGGCGATCTTCTGGAACTGGCGCTGCTGGCCGAAGAAGGCCTGGGGAGAACCATAGCCGCGCATAGCGCCGGCGATGGGGGTGTTGGTGTACACCGGGATGCCGGTAAAGCGCATGTTGGGGATCTTGTAGACCTTGAATACCTTATGGCTCAGGGCGCCCAGCACGTTGAGGGCGCTGGTGGCATAGGCGCCGGTATTCGTGATGATGCGGATATCCTGGGCCACGATGGTGCCGTCGTTCTTCACGCCGGTCTTGAGGTAGACCACCGAGGCGTGGCGGGTACGGGTGGAGTCGATGCAGGCCTGACGGGAGTAGGTCACCTTCACCGGACGGCCGGCCTTCATGGAGAGGAGGGCGGCCACCGGCTCCAGGGTCATCTCCAGCTTGCCGCCGAAGGCGCCGCCGATGGCGGGGGTCACCACCCGGATGCGGCTCATGGGCAGCTTGAAGATGCGGTGGAGGGCGATGCGGTAACCGAAGGTATTCTGGCAGGAGGTGTAGACCGTCAGCTTGCCGGAATAGTCGTAGTCGGCGATGGACACATGGGGCTCAATGGCGCAGTGGTGCACCGCCTGCGTGGTATACCGGTCCTCAAAGATGCGGTCGGCCTGGGCAAAGCCCTGCTCCAGATCACCGGCGTTGTGGACCATAGTGGTGATGGCGTTCTTGTCGCCGTGGATGGGGTAGGCCCCCTCCTGCACGGCCTCCTCCGGGTCCAGATAGACCGGCAGGGGCTCATATTCCACCTTGATGAGTCCCACGGCCTTCTTGGCGATGGCCTGGGTATCGGCGGCTACCGCCGCCACACGGTCGCCCACAAAGCGGACCGTATCGTCAAAGACCCGCTCGGTGTCGGGGATCTGGTGCTCATAGAAGCGCACGGCGCTGTTGTACAGGGTATCGGGGGAATTCTTGTGGCACACCACGGCGCGCACGCCGGGCAGGGCCTCGGCCTCACTGGTATCAATGGACTTGATCTTGGCATGGGCCACCTTGCTGAACAGGACCTCGCCGTACAGCATCCCGTGGAGCTTCATGTCACCAACATACATCTTTCGGCCGGTCACCTTCAGCGCCGCGTCCCGAATGGGGGTACTCTCACCAATCCGGCTATAATCCTCCATATGTATTCATCTCCTCATCCGATTTACGGCCATCTGAGCTGCCCACGGCATCCTTTGACGTAGCCCGTACACGATTCACATAGCCTGGAGCCCGGTGCCGATGCCGCCGGTGCTCTCTGCACCGCCCGGTGGTTCCGACACTCAGGTATGCCCGGCGTACAGTAGCCGTTTTGTTTGCCTTGTGATTGAAAAATGCGTATAAAAAAGCAGGCGCTCCATCTTTTTTTGGATGGAGGCGCCTGCTTCCCTGTATTCTTCGTGCCAAACAAAGCTGCAGTTCCGCCTCCATCCAAACGGAGTGGTTCACATGCACGTCTTCATACACCCGCACCTTACCCTCACGGGCTCTCCCGGCGGCCAGGGTAGCAAGCACAATAGCTCTACCGCGCATAAGAGAGGGTCATACCTCGGTGTTCAGGTCACTTTGTCGGGACTTTGCGCTGCTCCTGGAAGCTTAGTGCTCCAGCAGCTTGGGGGACTGCTCCTTCACCAGGGCGTCGAACTCCTTGGAAGCGGCGGCCCGCTTGGCGTTCTCGGCGGACTGCTCCTCCACGAAGCTGGTGAGCGCGTGGGTGGGGCAGACGTCGGCGCACAGGCCGCAGGAGCGGCACAGGGTGCGGTCCAGCTTCATCTCGGGGAACTCCACCTTGCGGGCGTTGTAGCAGCAGACGGTCTCGCAGCGGCCGCACTTGGTGCACTTGCCGGGCTCGTAGTGGAAGCCCATGTCGGTGATGTTCTCGGTGCTGGGGAAGTTGGGCAGGGCCACGCCCATAGCCTCCTGAATGGAGGAGAAGCCCAGCTGAGCCAGACGGTCGGAGAGCTGATAGCACATCTTCTCCACATAGTCCAGGCCCTTCAGGATGCCCACGGAGCAGATGCCCACGGCGTTACAGCCGATCATCAGGTACTCGATGGCGTCGTCCGCCTTCATCACGCCGCCGGTGCCATACAGGTTCTTGTAGCCGGGGATGTTGCGGGTGATCTGGCTGTTGATGCGCATGGAGATGGGCTTGATGGGGGCGCCGGTCATCCAGCCGTAGCCGTCGTTGCTCATCATGACAGGGGCGCGCTTCTCCACATCGATCATCAGGGTGGGGCCGATGGAGTCGATGGCGCAGATGCCGTCGGCGCCGTGCTCATAGCACTTCTTGGCGGTAGCCGCCGCGTCGGGCCAGTTGCCGGAGAGCTTGCAGATCACGGGGATGTTCACGTGAGCCTTGGCGTAGTCCAGCATGGGCAGCAGGGTGTCCTCGGTGTAGGAGACCAGCTCGATGATGTGCGCGCCGGCCTTCTCCACGTCCTCCACGATGGCCTGAGCCTCCATGGGGGTGTGGCCCACGGAGCCGATGACGATGGCGCCCGCCTTGACGGCCTCGGGGATCTCCTTCTCATACCACTGGAAGCGGTCGGAGTCGGCCCACTTCTCGCAGTTCAGAATGGCCTCGTTGTTGATCTTGGCCATGTGGTGGGCGGGGTTGATGGCGGCGCCCAGGCGGATGGTCTTGGTGACCACAGCGCCCACGCCGGCCTGATAGGCACGGATCATGCCCTCGGAGCCATAGGTGAGGGGGCCGGAGCCTACGATAAAGGGACTCTGGAGGTCATAACCACAGAACTTGACGCCAATGGAGGCGCCTTTCACCTTTTCCTTATCAAACATCTATTTCTCCTCTTTTCTCCGTCAGATTAGCCTTTCTGATACTCTTTGGCCGCGTCCTCAAAGGCCTCCACCAGCTGCTGATATCCGGTGCAGCGGCACAGGTTGCCGGCAATGGCCATCTTGATCTCGTCGCGGGTGGGGTTGGGCTTCTTGTCCAGCAGCGCCTTGGCGCTCATCAGGAAGCCGGGGGTGCAGAATCCGCACTGGAGGGCGTGGTGGTCCAGCACAGCCTGCTGCACCGGGTCCAGCTTGCCGTTCTTGGCCAGACCCTCTACGGTGGTAACATGCTTGCCCTCCACCGAGGCGGCCAGGACGATACAGGAGTCCACGGCCTCCCCTTCCAGGATGACGGTGCAGGCACCGCACTCGCCCACGCCGCAGCCTTCCTTGGTGCCGGTGAGGCCGGCCACGTCGCGGATGACGTCCAGCAGGCGGGCGTTCTCGTCGATCTCCAGGGAGACCGGCTCCTCATTGAGGATAAAATTCAAAGTGATCTTCTTCATATCCATTTACCCCCTCAGTCCTCGGGCAGCCCGGCGGCACGGCACAGCGCGCGCTGGATGAGGGCCTCGATGACAGGCTTCTTGTACTCGGTGGACCAGCGGATGCCGGTACGGGCGATCATCTCCTCGGAGACGGCCTTGCCGGCCTCCTCGAAGAGAGCGGCGGAGGGAGCCTTGCCCACGATGAGGGCCTCGGCCTTCTCCACCCGGTCGGGGGTGGAGAACACACAGCCGGGAGCGATGCGGGCGGCGGCGATGACGCCGTTTTCCATCTTCAGAGCCACGGCGGCGTTCATACGGGAGATGGCCAGAGCCTTGCGGCGGCCCAGCTTGATGAACGCGGTGGAGTAGTCGTCGATCCGGTCGATGAGAATGCTGGTGACCATCTCATGGGGAGCCAGCTTGAGCTTGCCGGCCTTCTCCATGGCGTCCTTCACCATCACTTCCCGCTCCCCGTCCACGCTGACCACCACCAGGCGGGCGTTCAGCGCCACAAAGGGAGAGAGGGTGTCGGCCGCGGGGGAGGCGTTGCAGATGTTGCCGCCCACGGTGCCCTTGTTGCGGATCTGGGTGGAACCCACGGTGGAAGAGGCGATGGAGAGGAAGGGCACATGCTTGCGCAGGACCTCCGACTCGTTGACCTCGGTGTGGCTGGTCATGGCGCCGATGCGGATGGAGTCCTCCCGGACCTCGATGCCGCGCAGCTCGGGCAGCGCCTGCACATCCATCAGGTATTCCACGTCCTTCAGGCGGGAGGAACCCTCCCGCAGCTGCACCATCAGATCGGTGCCGCCGGCGTAAGGCTTAACCTTCTCGCCGTATTCCTTCAGATAGCCCAGAGCTTCCTTCAGGGTCTGGGGCTTCAGATAACTCAGCTTCTGCATGGTATCCCCCTTATCTCAGCTTCTTGCCCAGCAGCACCCGCTCCAGGTTGGCGGGATTCTCACGGATGCGCTTTCCGGTGGCGTTGTAGATGGCGTTGGCGATGGCGGCGCCCACCACCTCGGTGGCCGGCTCGCCGATGCTCTTGGCGCCAAAGGTGCCGCGGGGGTCGTCGCACTCGAAGATGTTCACGTCCATCTCGGGCATATCGGCCGCGGTGGGCACGATGTAGTTCTCAAAGTTCTGGTTGCGGACCTTGCCGTTGCTCACTTCCACTTCCTCGGTGGTGGCGTAGCCCTGGCCCATCAGGATGCCGCCGTAGATCTGGCCCATGACCAGAGCGGGGTTGACGGCGGTGCCCACGTCGTGGCTGGCGGTGACCTTCTGCACGTCCACGTAGCCGGTCTCCATATCCACTTCGATCTCAGCCACCACGCAGCCGTAGGCGTAGTTGGGGAAGGCGACGCCCTGTCCGGTGTGGTGATCCTGGATGCAGGCGGGGGGCATATACCACTCATAGGCGGCCATCTGGCGGCCGGTCCACAGAGAGGCGTTGCACACGTCCTTGAAGGCGACCTTCACGTCGGGCTTCTCAGTGGTGTGGAAGAAGCCGTCCTCCAGCACGATCTGCTCGATGCTCTTCACGTTCTCCTGGTCCTTGAAGAAGCCCAGAGCCAGGGCATTGGCGCGCATGATCTCGTTGAGCTTGTAGCCCACCTTGCGGGTGGACTGGGAGCCCATCACGGTGCCGCGGGAGGCCACGGTCATGCCGGAGTCGGCGATGGCCTGGGTGTCGGTGCCGTAGAAGCGGATGGCCTCGTAGGGCACGCCGATGGCCTCGGCAGCGATCTGGGCAAAGGCGGTCTTCAGGCCCTGGCCGTTCTCGGCAAGGCCGGTGTTGATGAGCACGGTGCCGTCCTCATTGGCGATAGCCATGGCGCCGGAGGCGTCGGGAGACTCGGCGCCCAGGCCGCAGCCGCGGTGGCCGATGGCAATGCCGATGCCCTTGCGCTTCTTGGTGGAGGTCTGGTGCTTATACTCCTCGTGCTTGCGCTGGTAGTCGGTCTTCTCTGCGGTGTAGTCCATGACTTCCTGCATGTTCACGTGGTCCAGCACGGTGCCGGTGGCATTGGTGGTGCCGTCCTTGAGGCAGTTGATGCGGCGGAACTCCAGGGGGTCCATGCCCAGCTCCTCGGCGATCTCCTCAATGAGCTGCTCCTGGCCCCAGATCAGCTGGGGAGAGCTGTAACCGCGCATGGCGCCGCCGTGGATGTTGTTGGTGAACACGCCGTAAGTATCAGTCTTGACGTTGGGGATGGTGTAGGCGCCGCAGCTGTGGATGCTGGCGCGGGAGTTCATGAACTGGGTCTGGTTGTTGTAGGCGCCGCAGTTGTCGATCTGGGTGCCCTCCCAGGCCACGATATGTCCGTCCTTCTTCACGCCCACCTTGTAGCGCAGCAGGAAGGGATGGCGCTTGGCGCTCTCCAGGAAGGACTCCTCCCGGGAGAAGGTCATCTTGACGGGGCGGCCCACCAGGCGGCACAGATAGGCGCAGCGGGCGGCCAGCATGCCGACGCCCTCCTCCTTACCGCCGAAGCTTCCGCCCAGGGTCTCCTGGAACACGCGCACGTCGTGCATGCCCACACCCAGGATGTCGGCCACATAGCGGCGGGTAAAGAAGGGGTTCTGGCTGGAGGAGTGGACGGTCATCACGCCGTCAGCGGGATTCTGGATGCAGACCACGGCCTCGGGCTCGATGTAGGAGTGCTCGATGTACTGGGTCTCGTACTCCCGCTCGATGATGAGGTCGGCCTCGGCAAAGCCCTTCTCCACATCGCCCTTGCGGATGGGGTAGATGGAGTCGGTAAAGACGTTGTCGGGATACTGCTCATGCACCGCGGGGGCGCCGGGCTTGATGGCGTCGCGGATGGTGTAGACGCCGGGCAGATCCTCATACTCCACCTCGATGGCCTTGAGGGCCTCGTCCACCAGGGCCTTGGTCTCGGCACACACGATGGCCACCACGTCGCCGGCATATTTGACCTCTTTGGTCAGGTACATGTAGGGGGCGTTGCCCGCGCAGCTCTTGGGCTTGGGCATATCGTCCGCCGTCACCACGGCCAGCACGCCGGGAATGGCCTTGGCCTTCTCGGTGTCGATCCGGGTCACCTTGGCGTGGGAGCGGCCGCTGCGCAGGCAGCCGCCGTACACCATATCGACAAATTTCAGGTCCGCGGCGTAGTGCGCGCGTCCGGTCACCTTGTCGATACCGTCGATGCGCGGGACCGAGTGGTTGACAATTTTATAATTCTTCTTCAGCTCGCCTAACAGGGGCATGAAATCACCTTCCTCTTGCATGGAAATCCCATCCGGAACGGGACCTTTTCTCCGGTGTTAAAGGTACAGTCGGGTCGAAAAAGTCCGGATTACTTGAACTTCCAGAACTCCGCACAGGCCTGCCGCATGTCGGCGCGGGCCTTCTCAACGTCCAGCGTCGTGATAACGCCGTCCTTCTTGAGCTGCTTTCCGCCGACAAAGACGTTTTTCACGTCGGCGGGGTTCCGGTACAGGATCAGTTGGTCGTAAATATTCTTTTCGTTGATGGGCGTGGGCGTATCGTTCATGCTGACCGTGATCACGTCCGCCAGCATTCCCGGGGCAATACACCCCGTATTTTCCATGCCGAGGGCTTTGGCCCCCATATCCGTGGCCATCTGGTAGACCTGCCGGGCGCCCATCGCCTGTGGGTCCTGCCGATGTGCCTTGTGGATAAGAAATGCGCCGCGCATAACCTCGAAGAAATTATTGATGTAGCCGTCGGTGCCAATCCCAACCTTGACCCCGGCATCCAGGAGCTCGGTGACCGGTGCGACTCCGCCGCCCACCTCGCAGTTGGACAGGGGCATGGTCACGGCACTGGCGCCGCTGCGGCCCAGGATGTCGATCTCCTCCTGGTTGACCTGTACGACCTGGGAGGCCAGGACATCGCTGTCCAGACAGCCCAGCTCATCATAGATGCACACGGGCTGCTTGCCGTAGTGCTCCTGGGTCCAGTTGGGTTCAAACACGCTCTCAGAGAGGTGCATATGGAATTTGGAGCCCAGCTCCTTTGCCATGGCGCGGGCCTTCTGCACATATTCCTTGGAGCAGGTAAAGAGGGTATGGATGCTCATCGCGCCCTTTACCAGAGGATCGTCGGCGTGATTCCGGATGAAATCCGCGTTCTCCTTCAGTCCAATCTCTGCATTCTCGCTGCTCATCCGCTCGCAGGCCTCGAAGGTGAGGATGCCGCGCAGACCGGCCTCACGGATGACCTGAGCCTCCCGCTCCAGCGCGCCCGGAATGGCATTGGGCGCCTCCAGAATATCAAAGAAGGTGGTCACGCCGCTGTCGATCATCTCGACACTGGCCCAGCGGGTGGTGATCTCCGCCAGCTCCGGAGTGATCCGGTTCTCGATGTAGGGCCACCAGAAGTCGTCCAGGAAGCTGGAGAACTCGGTCACCACCGCATCGGTGCTGATGCCGCGGGAGAATACATTATACATATGGTTGTGCCCGTTGATGAAACCGGGCAGGATGACCTGGTCGGTAGCCTCGATCACCGTATCCTGCGCCTGAGCGCTCAGGGTCTCGTTGGGCCCCACTTCTGCAATGAGACCGTCCCTGAGCTTGACGCCCCATCCGGTCTTGAGACCTTCCTTCAGGAGCACTGCTCCGCCACGGATGATAGTTGCCGCTTCCATACATACACCCTTCCCGGCAGTCCCGGCGCCGAAACGTGTTCCGTTCTCTGGTAAACTCTCTGGTTTTCCCCAGACCGGTGAAAAAATGGCGACACATCTTGTCGCATGTGCCGCCATGTTTCGTTTCAGCGCACAGGCGCCTGTTTTTGAGTTCCTGCATCGCAGGGGAATGTTCCCCCCGCCCGCCGGCGCTGGGCCGGCGGGCGGAATGGGTCAATTGTGATTTGCCGAGGCTTAGCGGCGGCTGGCCACGTTGCCCATGGTCAGAGCCATCAGAGCCTTGATGGTGTGCATGCGGTTCTCGGCCTCGTCGTAGATGACGGACTGAGCGCTGTCGGCGACCTCGTCGGTGACCTCGATGCCGCGGTCAGCGGGCATGCAGTGCATGTAGATAGCGGTGTTCTTGGCCAGGCTCATGCGGCGGCTGTCGACGCACCAACCGGGATTGGCGTTGATCATCTCGACGCCGGTCTTCTCGTCGTCGCCCACGGCCATGATGGGGCCCCAGCCCTTGGCGTAGACCACGTCGGCGCCCTCGCAGGCAGCGTCCATGTCGTTGCAGACCTCGAACTTGGAGCCGTAGAACTCAGCGTTCTTGCGGGCGGTCTCCATGGCCTCGGGCATCAGCTCGAAGTCCTTGTTGGGCACAGCCAGGGTCACGTCCATGCCGAAGCGGGGCATCAGGGTGATCAGGGACTGAGCCATGGACAGGGGACGCATGTAGTTGCCGGCGGAGGTCCAGGAGATGACGAACTTGCGGCCCTTCAGCTCATTGTGGAACTTCTCCTTGATGGTGAACAGGTCGGCAATGGACTGAGTGGGGTGCCACAGGTCGCACTGCATGTTGTAGATGGGAATCTTGGAGTACTTAGCCAGCTTCTGCATGTAAGCATGGCCGCCCACCAGAGTGTTGCGCACGCCGATGCCGTGGCCCATGCGGGAGAGAACCTCGATGGTGTCCTGGGGGGTCTCGCCGTGGTCGATCTGAGTGGCCTTGGGGGTCAGGTAGTTGCCGTGGCCGCCCAGCTGGGTGATGCCGCACTCGAAAGCGTTACGGGTACGGGTGGACTCCTCGAAGAACAGCATGAACAGAGACTTGTTCTTCAGCAGCTCATCATACTTGTGGGTGTCCAGCAGGTTGTCCATCTTCAGAGCGGACGCCACGTCCATGAGGGTCTCCAGCTCCTCGTTCGTCCAATCCTGCTCACAGAGAAAATGCTTACCTTTGAGACCTGTCTGCATGATAAAAACCTCCCAAAAAATTTTTTCAAAAGTCTCTATATCTCTAGAATACTTTATGGTATAATCATACCAGCATCTCTCGAAAAAATCAAGGAGGAATTCACATGATTACAAAAAAAGAAGCGCTGGAAAAAATCAAGGAGTACGTGGCCTCTCAGGAAGAGGAAGTCATTCAGTTCCT
Organism: Pseudoflavonifractor hominis; assembly: GCF_014288125.1. NCBI lineage: Bacteria > Bacillati > Bacillota > Clostridia > Eubacteriales > Oscillospiraceae > Pseudoflavonifractor > Pseudoflavonifractor hominis. The sequence continues at coordinate 251,364 of NZ_JACOPR010000003.1, forward strand.
GAAGGACTTCATCGCCATCGAGAGCGTCACCTACAACGAGGGAAAGGCCGTTGAATTTCTCGCCAATAAGATGAAGGAGTTCGGCTTCGACGAGGTCCGCATCGACAAGGTCGGCAACGTGGTTGGCCGCGTTGGCTCCGGCAAGACCGTCCTCCTCTACGATGCCCACATCGACACCGTGGAGCTGGGCGAGCCCGCCGACTGGGGCGGCATGAACCCCCTGGAGGCCCAGATGGAGGAGGGCAAGGTCCTCCGCGGCCGCGGCGCCGTGGACGACAAGGGCTGCCTGACCGGCATCACCTTCGCCGGCAAGGCCCTCAAGGCCCTGGGTCTGGATCAGGACTTCACCCTGTGGGTGTCCGGCTCCCTGTCCGAGGAGGACGTGGAGGGCTCCTGCGTGAAGGCCATGACCGAGGAGAACCCCGACATTAAGCCCGACTTCGTGCTGGTGGCCGAGGCCTCCGAGGGCCGCGTGATCCGTGGTCACAAGGGCCGCGCCCTCATCAAGATCACCGTTCCCGGCAAGTGCGCCCACGCCTCCACCGCTTGGCGCGGCGACAACGCCCTGATCAAGGCTCTGCCCATCATGGAGCGCGTGGACAAGTTCCAGGACTTCGTGGAGGATCCCTTCCTGGGTAAGGGCTCCATCGAGGTGACCAAGGTCGACTGTAAGACCCCCTCCCTGAACACCATCCCCGGTGAGGCCGTCATCACCTGCGACCGCCGCATCTCCTGCGGTGAGTCCATCGATGACCTGCTGGCCGAGGTCTCCCAGTTCTATAAGGATATCCCCGGCGTCACCGCTGCCATCGACACCGAGAAGGTCCAGACCTACACCGGCTATGACATCACCTGCGTGGACTACTTCCCCTCCTGGGTGCTGCCCGAGGATCATCCCCTGATCCAGTCCGGCGTGGATGCCTACACTGAGCTGTGGGGCGAGAAGCCCGTGGTCGGCTCCTGGGAGTTCTGCACCAACGCCACCCACCTGTGCGGCCGCATGGGCGTGCCCGCCATCGGCTACGGCCCCGGCGACGGCTCCCTGTGCCACTCCACTCAGGACAAGATGCCCATCGATGAGCTGATGAAGGCCATTTCCTTCTACGCTTCCCTGCCCCTGTTCGTTCCCAAGAAGGGCTAATTTACATCCCCTGTCCGGGGGGGCGCGGTCCAAGCGGCCGCGCCCCCCGGCTTTTTGCTGTGCAGAAGCACGGCATGAAGTTTCTTTCTCTTGCCGGCCGGTATCCTTTCTTTTATAATAGAGTGAACTTTGACCGGGCGCTCCGGCCGCCGGATCGGGAGGTAATGCCATGCTCACACCTGTCCTGGACCCAAATGCTTCTCAGCCCCTGTATGAACAGATCTACCGCCATATCCGCCGGGAGATCGAAGGGGGCGCTCTCCGCCCCGGGGAGCGCCTCCCCTCCAAGCGCGCCCTGGCCGCCCACCTGAAGGTGGGGGTCATCACGGTGGAAAACGCCTATGAACAGCTGCTGGCCGAGGGCTACGTGTACACCCAGGCCAAGCGGGGCTTCTTTGTCCAGTCCCAGGAGACCGAGCGTCCCCTTTCCCCGGCCGCTCCCTCTGCCCCCGCCCTGCCCGCGCCTGCGGAGGTGTCCCCTCTTCCCTATGACTTTTCCACCAACGCCGTGGACACGGAGCACTTCCCCTTCTCCACCTGGGCCCGTCTGATGCGGGAGGTCCTCAGCGAGGAGGACAGCGCCCTCCTCTCCTCCCCCCACCCCCAGGGCGTGCCGGCGCTGCGCGCGGCCATCGTGCGCTACCTCCATGACTTCCGGGGCATCGACGTCCACCCGGACCAGATCGTGGTGGGGGCCGGCGCGGAATATCTCACCACCCTGCTCTTCCAGCTTCTGGGCCGGGGCGGCGGATGGGCGGTGGAGGACCCCGGCTACCGGAAGGTCCAGCGCATCCTCTCCCACACCGGCGCACTGGTCTGCCCCATTCCGCTGGATCGGGAGGGCCTGCGCACCGACGCCCTGCGCTGGTCGGGCGCCCGGGTGGTCCATGTCACCCCCTCCCACCATTTTCCCCTGGGCACCGTTATGTCCATGCCCCGGCGGGAGGCCCTCCTCCGCTGGGCCGGAGAGCAGCCCGACCGGTATATCATCGAGGACGACTACGACAGCGAATTCCGCTTTGACGGCCGCCCCGTCCCCGCCCTCCAGAGCCTGGACAAGAATGAGCGGGTCATCTACCTCAACACCTTTGCCAAGAGTTTGGCCCCCTCTCTCCGCATCGGATATATGGTCCTTCCGCCCCATCTGATCCGGCGCTATCGGGAGGAATTCCGGCTCTACTCCTCCACGGTCCCCTCCTTTGAACAGTACACCCTGGCCCGTTTTCTGGAGCGGGGCCACTTCGAGCGCCACATCCGCCGCATGCGGACCATCTACTGCCAGCGCCGGGATGCCCTGCTGGCGGCGGCGGAGGGGGCCGGGCTCCTGGCGTGGGGCTCCTTCGCCGGCATGGAGGCTGGTCTCCACCTGCTCTTTCGGGTGTCCTCCCCCGTTCCGGAGGGAGCTCTGGTAGAGGCCGCGGCGGAGGCCGGGGTGGGGGTCTCCCCGCTCAGCGCCTACTCCATCACGCCCCCGGATACACCCGGTCCCGTCCTGGTCCTGGGCTATGGACGGCTGGACCCCGCCGACATGGTCCCCGCCATGGAGCAGCTGGCCGCGGCCTGGCAGCCCTTCTTTTCTCCCGGCAGTCCCTCCGGGCGCCGCACCTCTTCGCCCTCCCTCCCATAGTATGGTGCAGGCGGGGCCTTCCCGCCGTACTCTGATATGGGGGAATCTCGTTATGTGCTGCTATCGAAACAACGCGCTTCGTTCCTGTTCCCGCTGCTCCTGCTGCTCGGGCTGCTGTGGCTGCTCCTACGGCGGCGGCTCCGCCCGTTCCAATGGCTGCGGCTGCTCCAGCTCCACCAGCTCGGCCTCCTGCTCCGGCTGGAACCGCAGTTCCGGCTCCGGCTGCGCCTCTTCCTACTGGGTGTCGGTCCCCTCGTTCCTCTGCGGCAGCGGATGCGCCCAGGCCGAGGAAGCCCGCAGCTGTGGGTGGGCCCTGGCCGAGGCGGCCCGCAGCTGCGGATGGGAGCTGGCAGAGGAAATCCGAAACTGCTGTGACTGATCCTGGTCTTGATCCACCGATATGCCGTCCTCACGGACGGCATACTTACCCCATATCAAAGAGAGAGCGCCGCAGGGATTCCTCCCTGCGGCGCTCCTATTATTTATGATACGCCGCCCTTCCCGCTCTCCATGGCGGCCTCCAGCTTTTTGAGGGCCTTCTTTTCGATGCGGGATACATAGGAGCGGCTGATGCCGCACTGCGCGGCCACCTCCCGCTGGGTCAGGGGATGGCTGCGGGCCAGTCCATAGCGCATCCGGATGACCATTGCCTCCCGCTCGTCCAGGCACTGCTCCACGCAGGCGCGGACCTTTGCGCAGGCATCCCGGGTGTCCAGCTCCTCCAGCATATTGTCATCCACCCGGATGGTGTCCAAAATGGAGAGGGAATTGCTGTCGCCGTCCCCATCCAGCGTGTCCGACAGGGAGACCTCCCCCTGCAGCTTGCGCTGGGAGCGAAAATACATCAGGATCTCATTTGCTATCCTCTCCTGACGGCTCCGCAAGCCCTCCTTCCGCCGCTCCTTCAAGATTTTCCTCTGCTTTACTGCCTGCGACTTGTTTCCCTATGCCCACCGGCGTCTTGGGAAACTCGTATTCATACTCCGAGCCAAACAGCACCACATGGGCGTCCCTCCCATCCCAAATGATCTCCTTGACAAAGGTACGGATGGCTGCCCGTTTCTGCTCCACCGTCATTTTGTCCACGGTGTCCTTGAATGTGGACAGCATCTGCGCCAACAGATCAAACTCAATGTCCGCAAGGGCATGGCTGGAGGTCAACTCTTTCAACTCTGCCAAATGCCGTTTCAAGCCCTCGCCTTTCTTGTGCAGTTCATCGATCTGCTGCATGATGTAACTTTCAGCAGAGGTGCCAGAAGACTTTCCCAGGGCAGAGACAAGGCACTTGATTTCCTCCTCGTTTGCAGCGATCTCAGTTTCTAATTTGGAAATCTCCTCGTCATAGCTTTGCCGGTTGCCCAGCAGCGCCCGCTTGCTCTGCTCCAGCTGCCGGATAAAATCGGAGCCGTCTTCGCTTAAATGCTTCAGCTGCTCTATAATATCGGCATCTAACATGTTGCCGTTGCAATTTTTCATATTGCAGACATGGCCCCGACTGCGCTCCTTCATGGAGCAGAGGTAGGTATAAATAAACTCGCCCTTTGTATTCCGGCGCTTGGACAGTTTGGGGCGCATATACTCGCCGCAGTTGCCGCAGACAAGCAGGCCGGAGAGCAAGGCCACATTGCTGCGGGGCTTGCGGTAGCTTTTGGATTTGTTCCGCTCCAAAATCGTCTGTACCTTGACCCATGCCTTCCCCTCGATGACGCCCTGGTGCTTGCCCACCGACACGATCCACTCCTCCATTGGCTTGATCTGGTGGGCTCTACCCGGCTGCTGTAAGGTGCGGTTATAGGCCATGATGCCGTGGACACCATCAAAGTCGCTTTGCTCCGCAAAGAGGTCGACATGACTTTTCGTCAGGTAGTCATAAGCAAATTCATCGGCAATCAGATAAACCGGATTGGACAAAATCCCCTTGACGGCAAAGCGGGTAAACTGTTTGCCGTTTTTTGTTGTATAGCCATTCTGCAGCAGATATGTCTCCGTCTTTGTCAGCGAGCCGGTTTCCAGAAACTTGTCGTAGATCAACTTGACGATGCCGATCTCCTCCGGGAGAATCTTCAGCTTGCAGGCCCTCTTGGTCTTGCCGTCGATGGTCACATGGGAGACACTCTCCGACTCATAGCCGGTGGGGGTGTTACCGCCCAGCCAGCGCCCTGTTTTGGACAGCTCATGCATATTGTCGCGGATGCGCTCGGCAATGGTTTCCCGTTCCAGCTGGGAAAAAACCGAGGAAATATACATCATGGCCCGCCCCATAGGGGAGGAAGTGTCAAACTGCTCCTTGATGGAGATGAAGTCGATCTTCATCTTGTTCAACTGCTCGATCAGTTTGGCAAAATCGCCGATGTTGCGGCTGATTCGGTCCAGGCGGTAGACAACGATGGCACGGAAACTTTTTTCTTTTGCATCGGCCATCATTTTTTTGAATTGGGGACGCTCCAGCGTGCCACCAGAGAAGCCCTCATCCTCATATACCAGGGCCTGCTCTGCGGCATCGTCTCCGAACTGCAGCCGGATATATTGCCTGCACATTTCAATCTGGTTTTCGATGCTCTCCCCTTTACCGGTGAATTTAGATTTTCGGGAGTAGATTACGATTGGACGCACAGCGGCCATAAAATCACCGTCCTGTCATACGATATGTGTATGTAGTTAATATATCACATTGTCCTCTTTTGGTAAATACGAGAGCAAAGCTTTCGGCGGTTTATCTGTGCAGGCATTAGCAAAGATTACTCTGACATCTCAAACGCATCCTACTATGCCCCCGGTGTGTTGCACCGGGGGGCTTATTTTTTGGAATAGTCTTGCATTTCAATTAAGTTTCGCTATAATACAAATAAAGACTATTTTTTAATTTTGTATTTTATATGGGGAGGTGACGGTTTGTGGCAAGAAAGGCATATTCCGATGAGGAACGGACACGGGTAAAGGAGGCCCTGATGACCACTATGATCCAGTGTATTGTGGATCGGGGTCTGATCCACAGCAGTATTGATGTACTGTGCAAAAAGGTTGGCATCTCCAAGACTTTCTTCTACAGTTTTTTCTCATCCAAGGAGGAATTGGTATCCCATGCTCTGCGATACCAGCAGCCCAGACTGCTGGACTATGCCCGTCAGCTGATGGAGGACCCGGCACTCAGTTGGCGGGCAGGGGTGGAGACCTTCCTGAAAAACTGTTGCTACGGAGCCAAAAGCGGAGTTGCGGTTTTGTCCATTGAGGAGGAGCAGCAGGTGCGCCTCTGCCTTTCCGAGGAGAATTTTCAGGCCTTTCGACAGGACCAGGTCAGTTTTTATGGGAAACTGCTCTCCATCTTTGGCCTCCCTGTGGACAGTATTGATCCCCGGCTGTTTGGCAATCTGGCCCTCAGCATGATGATGGTGCACAAGGCCATTCCGGACACTATGCCCTTCCTGTTTCCAGAAGTGGCGGAGGACATGGTGGAGTTCCAGGTCAGGGCTCTGGTGGACGAGATGGAGCGGGTAAAAGAGGATGTGCGGCAGGTGAAAGCGGATGGCTAGAGATGAGTACCCATGTCCAAGCGGACGGGAAAGACAGCAGAATATCGTCAGACACAGAGCCTTGGGATACAGGTCTTGGTTCTGTGCGGCCTTTTCGCGCCCTGCGTCAGCCTGTCCAAATGACAGGGTGTCGCGGGGCATTTTTTATTGTTCGGAAAGAGGTGGCCTGATATGAGTTTACCAAAACGAAATAGTGCGGACGGGCGCTGTTACTGGATGAAGCCAGAGGTACAGGAGGAATTGCAGCCGCTCTTTGACCAGTGCATCCAGGATGCCATTGACGGGAGAATCACGCGGCTTGATTCCCTCTGGCCACCGGTCGTGGTCAGCAGCGAAGGCGCGCCCTTTGAGGTGTGGCAACTGCTTAGGGCGTGGACCGAAATACAGCGGGCCGAGACCCTGGATGCGGAAAAGGCCATCGCCTTCAGCGAAAACCTGCGCCGCCAGAGCCGGTGGGGTGAAATTGACCACCATTTACTTGATATGCTGAAACGGGAACTACAGGAGAAGTATTTTATCGTGACAGGCAATGAAGATGATCACTTCTGGGATCGGGAGTATTCTCTGAAACCAGGTATCCGTGCAGAGGAGGTCCCGGAGCCGCTGCTGCGTTTCGCCTGCTATGTGGCGGTGAGCTATAAGGTATATGGTATGGACTTTCAGTATCTGGACACCAATTACCTCTTTGGATTGGTGGAGAAAGTCCGTCCTGATATGGTGAAAAAGCTCCGGGAAAATGGGACCGGCAGGTTGCCGCTCAACCTGCAAAAGCGGAAAACAGAGCACTTCACCGCATCGGCCAACGATGCCTTTGCTGTGATCCGTATTACTGCCAGGAACAGCACGGAGGAGTGCTGCCATGAAGTACTGAACTACCTGTGTGAGCTTCTGGAGCAGGAGGATTTTCCCCGCAGCTATGCGGTGGAGTTCAAAGGGCCGGAAAAGAGTTATCTTCCCATCACAGGACTGCCCAAAAAGGGAGTAAACCAGCTCTTTGCCTGTGCCGTGCAGTACCCCGGCCTCCACCCCCTGATGGAACGGTACGCCCGGCTTGCCATGCGGCAATATGAGCAGTACACCAATCTCAGCGATGAGCAGTGCGCGCTCCCCGGAAGTTTTGCCGTGTTCGCCCTGGGAATGCTGGGGCAAGAGTGGCAGCAGCTGGTATGGGATTATCTCGATCTCTGCGATGATGAGCACTCCCACTTACAGGAAAAATTCCTCCGGGAGTATGTGAAACAGTTCGGATTTACCGCCGATACCGTCCCTGTATTTGTCCGTGGGGTGCTGTCCATGCAGAACATGAAGTATTCCAAGGACTATACCGCGTGGATGGCAAATGCAGAAAGCCTGGGCGCTCTGCTGGAGGCAAAAATCCACCTGTCCGAGATCGTTCCAAGCGGTTTTTCCTCCGACGAGGATGATGACGAGGACGAGGAACCCGCTGAGGAAACAGAAGCCAGCCCGGAGGAAGTGCTGCAATACGCATGGGAAACGGTCTGCTATGTGATCTGGGGCAAAGCCAGCGCCAAGGGTGGTCAGAAAGTGGTGGAAGCAGCTTCGGAGGAACTGAAGGAACTTTACCGACAGATTTTTATTCCGATAACGAAGAACCTGGAAGGAAGTGGTGGCCTGCTATGAGTTTGCCGAAACGCGACGGCGTACAAGGTCGTTATTATTTGATCCAGAAACCAGATACGAACCCCGAAGTGCTGGAACACGCCGATCAGTGCATCCAGGATGTGTTGGATGGAACTGCAAAAGAAAACCATTCCGGCTATCCGGTGGTCGTTCGGAACCAAAGCGGAACGCCCTTTCTTCCCAGCCAGCTCCTGGAGCGGTATCTGTCCAAACTGCCTTTGAAGGGATTCCCCTATGAGGAAGCTGTTACATTCTGCGATGCCCTGCGGCGGCTGGTGGGCTGGAGGGAGATTGGCCACACCTTGGGAAAATACATCAAACACCAGGTGCAGGAGAGGTTTTTTGAGATTGGAGAGAATGAGGACTACTTTTCGCCTTTCCCGCTCTGTACCGCATGGCCGGAGCTGCGGCCGGAGGATGTGGACGAGAACCTGCTGCGCTTTACTTGCTATGTGGCGGTCTGTTATACGGTGTATGGGGCCAGCGATAATACGATTATAACCGAACACTACCTTGATCTGGTTTCCCAGCTTCGCCCGGATATGGTGAAGCAGCTGAAAACAGCTGGCAGCGGCAAATTGCCAAAGGACATCCAGCGGCGTAAGACGGAGCATTTCACCGCATCGGCTAATGATGTGTTTGCTACCATCCGCATCACCGCCAGGGACTCCACGGAGGAGTGCTATGCTGAAATTCTGGATTACCTGTGTGCGGTGTTGGAGCAGGAGGGATTTCCCCGCAGTTACTCGGTGGAGTTCCGTGGGAAGGAAAAACTCTATCTGCCCATTCCCGGTCTGCCCAAAAAGGGCGTCAATCAGCTCTTTGCCTGTGCTGTGCAGCACCCCAATCTGCATCCGGCTATGGCGCGATACGCTCGTCTGGCTATGCGGGAATTTGAGTGGTACCAAAACCTCTCAGATGAAGCCTGTGCGATGCCCGGCACCTTCGCCGTGTTTGCCCTGGGGCTGGAGGGAGAACCGTGGGCACCGCTGGTGACGGAGTATCTGGATCTCTGCGATGACGAGCACTCCTCCCTGCAAGGGAAATTCCTTCATGCCTTGATCCGAAAGTTTGGGTTTCAACCATGGACGCTGGGGGTACTGGTGCGGGGCGCATTGTCCATGCAGTGGCTGGAGCCTGCCAGAGAATTCCGCAGCCTGATCGCCAATGAGGAAAGCCTGGATGCACTGCTGGCAGTCAAGCGACGCTTTTCCGCTTATCTCCTGCCGGAAGAAAACGAAGACCCGAAATTCCGGGCCATTGCTTGGCAGAGCCTGCTCTGGGCCATCTGGGGACAAGCCTCTGAAAACGGCGGCAGCAAGGTCATCAAGTCGGCACCGAAGGAACCGAGAGAGCGGTATCAGGAAATTTTTCGATAGGAGGAAACAAAATGAAAACCTTTGATCCCAATTATAAATTACTGGACGAGATGTATCAGGATGATTATTATCCTGCTTTTCTGGTAGATAAGGTCAAGGATGAGCTCCAGAAGGTCATCGACCTGCTGGAGGGCGGCGAAACCGACATTGAAGTGATACAGAACACGCTGGATAAGGCGGTCTGCGGCATCAATGATCTTCAGGATGAATTTTACGAAAACGACAGCGAGATTGAAACGGTGGCCCGGGATTGTATTGGAGACACCGTTGCCTACATTCTGGAGTGGTTCGGTATCCCGATTGATATGGAGGAGGCCATCCGAGAACGGGACTGGTGATTTTTATGAAAATAGAGCCCCCTCTTAGCACCGCTGTTTTCTGGCGCGGCGGAGAAAAGATTGATCTGAATGGACGAAAGCCAGATGCGGTATGGTGTCTGTCTGTGACGGGAGAGCGGAAGGTGAATCTGTCCTTCCTACGAGATTATCCCAATCTGGAGGAACTGATCTTAATGGAAAAGTGTGAGGGTGTAGAAGTTCTCTCCGGGCTAAAGCAGCTTCATACACTGTCCCTATGGCTGTCGGCCCCTGTTTCCTGGGACAATGTTTCTCTCCCCGGCCTGCGTGTTCTTCACCTGCGTGGGGAAAAGAATGGCGACATCACCCCGCTTCTCACCAGCATTACCGATCTCCATTTGGAGGAAATGCGGAAAACGGAAGATCTTGCCGCTTTCCTGACTCCAGCGACCCGGCTTCAGAAACTCTATCTCCAGTCACTCCCAGCTGTGCAGGAACTACCGGCTCTGGATGGGCTTCCTTCCCTTTATGCCCTGAAACTCTATGAGCTGCATAAACTAAACGATTTGTCCGCCCTCTCTCACAGCCATTTGCGCTACTTTGCCGCCTCTCTGATCGGGGATAAACTCTCCGCCCAGGCGCTGGCAGATGCTGTGATGGCGATTCCCAATCTGGAGGCAGCCGCGCTCCAGCTGGCGGATCGCTCCGAGCGGCGCTATGGCGGTGTCCAAAAAGCCTTTGCCGTCGCTGGGAAATCCGCATTGCTGCGGGAGGAAATTAGTGCTTTGACCACATGGCTGTCGCTGTAACCTGGGGATTGGGGCAAGAATGATATGGAACAGTTTTTTGAACATTCCGATTTGGGATTGGGAGCACTGACCTTTCAGAAAGGACCAGGGGCCATCCACTGCTGGACTGGAAGAATCGCAGACACAGAGATCCTGTTTTCCATTATTTTGAACACATCTGAACTCCGGTCGGCAAACCTGGATTTTATCCGTTCTGTGCTTCAAAACTGGCGGGAGTATCTTTCAAAAGCGGAGCATGAGATTCAGGCGCAGATTGGTAAAAGCCCTGAGAAGTTTGGATTGCAGCGCGCTCCATTCCCTGAAACGGAGATTCCCGCCGAGCAGCCGCAATTTCTGTTTTATGATGAGACAGAATGGGGCCTGCACTTTGAGATTTGTACCCTTCCTGTGGGGGAGCCATTTGGACTTATGGTTGAGTTTTCAGGGGATACGCCAACGGATGTATATGGCTTGTCGGAAGCGGAAGAAATAGAAGCGGACATGGAATAATATAAAGGAGCCGATCAGATTGTGTGAGAATGCGAAAATTCTTTGTCCTTACTGTTTGACGAGAGAAATTGACCCGGCACAGGCGATATGCTCTGCTTGTTATTCAAAAGAGGATAAATGGGAGCGAGGCAGTTGGGATGACCTGCGCAAGCGCAAGAATGCCGATGAAATCCAGATGTTTACCATAGCCAAAAAAGTAGATGAAGCGTTCCAGATACCAGAAAATGAAGCTTATGCCTGTATAGAGAAACACGAAATGATTCAGGCTGAGGCCTTGGAACGGGAAATGGAGGCTTTTCACCGGCGGCGCATCCTTTGTATGGTGGAGATATTTTCCAAGATTGATTGCGGCATCCTCTTTTCTGGCTATGTAGAACTGGATACCTATTTTAAGAATGTGTGGGATTATGCCCATCAGCGCATTGCCGCAGAACAGCTCAGAGAGGTTCAGGAGTATCTGCGGTCACAGATTCCATGGAAATCCCTATCCAGTCAGCGGATGGATCTGGGGGCAGAACTTCTCAACTTTTGGTGCGGAGAAGATGAGTTGGATTGGGGCTATTCTCAATATTTTGAGATTGCAGCAGGTAATCTCAAGCCGTTTCTTGCAATGACCTTATTCACAGAGATTCTGTGTAAGCATTTTCCAGATGTAATGTCTGCGCCAGTCAAGCGGCTGAGCAGCAAACTTTGAGGCACTAAAAAGGGGGTACTTTCATGCCAGACTGGGCACAAATCATATCCGATGCGCTGGACATTCTAAAATTTGACGGAGCCGTACAGGACACTCTGGCGGAACTTCGAGGGAAATGGGGCGCACAGGTCCCGGCGCTGCTGGATGAACGCTTTGACGCCATCGGCATCCAATATATGAAATTGCCCCATGAAAAAGGGGCGGCGGCGTTGGGGCAGGAGCTGTCTGCCTTCGGCTGGGCACTGTATAACCTGGACGATGAGGACGAGTATCTGTTTGCCTTGATCCCAGAGGAAGAACGCAGCGAATGGGAACGCTACTGCAAAAAGCAGGGGCAATATTGTCACCTGATGAAACAGCAAGGGCGAAAATGGGGCGACCATGCCAAGGAGCAGGACCCTGGGAAGCTGATGCCCTGCGAGGAATACATACTTCAGGATGAGTACGATTATTTCTTCAATTCTCTGGCGGGTGATTTTGCGGCGGGCAAATGGAAAAACCAGGATGAAGAAGAATGGAAAAGCGGCTGTGTGGCCGATCTGCGCCACCGTCCGCCGCAAGTAATCCGCTCCCACAGCTTGCCGCACCTTGGGTGCCTTACCTATTCCCCGGAACATGAACTATATGCTGCATCGAGGGCCGCTGGCAGCGGGACTATTGGCCGGGCATTACTGAGCAAGAATCCAGCCACCCTCAACTGGGCCGAACCGTCCCCCATTGGATATGACGGTCCACCCCAGACCCTGTGTTGGGCTGACCATTCCCTCTGGGTGGGTGATCCCACCAACGCTACACGGATTGAACTGACAGACCGGGGCACCTGCCAGGATGTGAAAAACTGGACTCTGCCGGAAGATGGCTGGAGCACCAAATACCATTGCGGCATTACGACAGACGGTCTGGGTCGGGTCTACTTTTCCAACGAGTGGTACAAGGGGCAGATTTACCGATGGGAAAACGGCAAGGTAACAAAGCACACCTTCTCTCTTGATGGATACGACCATCTCTCCGAGGCCGTTCCCGTTCCCGGCACAGGCCGCATTACCATGATCCACGCAGTCAGTGGCAAAGGGCGGATGGAAGAATGCCTGCTGGAACTGGACATGGACACCGGGCGGTGCCGAATTGCCCCCCTGCCTGGAATGGGCGAGGGGCTGAAACTTCGCTGGTTTACCGGAGACTGGCTGCTGGTGCAGGGAAACGGCGAAATCCTCTCCGATGACTTTGCCCAGCTCATCAATAGGAACACCCGTGAAGTGCTGCGTATCCGTCCGGGCATGTTCGGCGGGGAGAAAATGCAGCACATTGGGATGCTCACCGATGGCACAGTGGTCATCGTCACCCGGCGGGATATGGTTGGGCCGGTGTTCCGTTACCCCATCGACTTCTGGGGCTTTTTGCGCTCGGCAAACAAGCGCAAAAAGCTGGAGCCTTGGCGAGAGTACGGGGAAGCGTACCCAAATCTTCCCATCTTTCTGCCGCCCAAGGCCACAGAGCGAAAAATCATTCTCAAAAAAGACAGCCTGACCATTCTGGGGTCGGTATTTACGCCGCCGTTTACCCTGTCGCAGCTGGCGGAAAAGTTGGGGCCTGCCCGCATTGTCCTGCAAAATGGAACACGGAAAAGCCCCCTGACTGGCCGAGAGAATCCCTATACCCAGGCACTTGCTTTGTGGGACGAGCTTGGACTCCAGGGCTGGTTAGATGAAGATGAGCAGACCATCAAAACCCTTGGTGTCCGGGTAGCGGCACAGGGAGAGTATGCGGTTCGGCAGACATTTGACGGAGCGGTTTGGATCGGGTCCAAGGACTACCGGGAGGCCAAATGGAAGGACTTTGGCGGCGTTGCCCATACCCTCAAATTAGGCGGCTTTACCGTTTATACCCGCTTGCCGGGTCCTGTTCCAGAGGAGCAATCAGCGCAGAAAGCAAAGCTGGAGGCCCTCTCCGCTATGGTACAGATCAGCTGGAAAGGGCCAGAGAAACAGGCGGCGAACGCGCGGAAATACAAGTTATCCAAGCCGACTGAACCAGTGCTCACCTTTACCAGCTTCAACTTCAAGCTGGCGGTTATGGAAGTCCTGATGTACGAGAAATGCTTACTGGCTCCTAAACTGGATGCCCATGAGTTTGCCAGAGAGTATAGCCGACGCAAGATCGACATTGACGCGGAAGGGGATAAACCCATCCCAGAGATTCGGAAGTGGCTGGAGAAATACCCTGTCCCGGAGCAGCTGGCCCGGTCGGTCACAGAAATTGAGATGGATGGCGGCAACGAGATTTATACCCAGCTCTGTCCGTTCTGGGATGGCGAGGATGGAGCCTTTGATCTTAATACCATTACTGAGGCGGAACTGCGCCAGTTCCCCAATCTCAAACATATTACCCTCATGTCCTCCAAGCCGGAACAGGTGCTGCCGGTTCTGGAACGGTGCAGTATCAAGGTAGACTTGCTATAAGGTGAAAGTATGAAAGCGAAACTAAAAGTGATAAAGAACTGGGAGTTCGAGGAATTTGAACTGACGGGAACTTCCTTCAAATACAGCCCGACTGGATGCAAGGGTATGGTAGCCCGCAGCGAGGATGAAATTGTGTTTTGGACCTATCATCTCGCGCAAAAGTGCTGTGGCGTTTTGTGGGTCAAAGGCGAAGTTTCCAGGTGGATTCCCAGCCCGGAGCCGAAAGAGCAGCAAGATGTTTGGGAAGATCCTGTCTTGCTCTCATGTGACAGAGGAATCCTGTTGGTTTGCCCGGCCAGTAAATCCCTTTGGTGGATGCCGCAGATGGATGGAGAGTGGATTCCGATCCCCATGGATAACTGGTGTGCCCAGGGTATTCCCAAGCCGGTGGCAGTCACCGGAAGCCAGGGCGTTTTCCCTATTGTGTGCCGAGTGGACAACTCCGCTGGTGCGACCAACAGTTTTACCAGCCTGACGGTAGACTTTGAAACCATGACTGCACACTGGGCAGAAAGCGGCTCTTGCGTATACAGCAAAGCAGGAACCCGACAGACCCATTTGGCGGCGGTAGAGCGAGCTGGCGGAAATTTTGCCCAGGCAGACTTTCACTACAACTATCCTATGATTGGCTCCATACTGGAACAGGATGGACAGTTTTATGCCTTTTTGGAAAGTAGCACTATCAATCCGGCGGGTCTTTCTCTCATGGGCTACTATTGGTATCTGGAACTGGAGGAAAACGGACTATTCAAAAAGAAACTGTGGGGTAAAGATAATTTAAGCCGCCTGCCCGGAAAACATGGGATGCGCGGAAAATTCTCCGGTGACAGGACTTACCTGATCCTATCTCCCATTTTTAAGAATGACGACTGGAAGGGTAAACAAAAGCTGCTGCGCCTTTCGGATTTGGTGCTGATCGACCTTGCCATGCCCCGTGGATACGCTTCCTTTCATGTGCTGGATGTATGGGGGAACTGGGCATTTCTCAGCGATGAGAAAGACAAGCTGGTTCTTTGTGAAATGACCTTGGAGTAGTTATGAGGGCTGAGTATGATAGTGTTGATATGAGGTAAGCCAATGGAATTATTTGCAAAAAGAATGACTTGGGAGCTGGACAATGATGAAGGGCTGTCCTGCCTGTCCTTTGAACTGGAGGATGGTTACTTTACACTCTCCCGAAAGACCGGCGCGGAAGCACTCCGCTTGGAAATGAATGATCCAGCCAATGGTCAGTTGATTGACCCGGACTGTTTTGAATATGCCCTTGATAATACCAGGTTTCGTCTAAATATCGTGCGGAACAACCGAAAGGTTCTGCGGCATCTGGAAGAACACCACATCACCACGGAGTTGTATAGAGAAATTGTCCTTCACTACACTCCTCTCAGCAAGCCACAGCTTGAATCGTTATCTGCCGTGACTCTCAGGCTGTTTTTCGGTGAACTGCTTTTTTAATTTGAGACAGGATTGCCCTGAATCAGAAAGAGGAAATGGCTATGAACGAGAATTTATTTCGCCCACAATTTGATACATTGAAACTGTCCGATAAGCTCTGGCTTATGCAGACGCTGGCGACTCGTTATAATTTGACATTTAAAGAACTATACGCCTTTTCCCGCTGGGGACAAAGCTGTACCACCGGCCTATTTGAAAAAGGTGGCCGGGAGTTTGTCTTTGTCCCAGGCGATACCGTGATTCTTGGCTGGGAGAGCTTTGTCCAAGGAATGGACAAGGCCAACCAAGAGGAACTGGCGGATATTTTTGTGGAAATCGAATATGAGGACTCTGCGGAGGAATTTCTCCGGCAGGGCATGACTCCAGTACACCAGGTGACCATCGCCCCCATGTTCGTGGGCAGGAAACTGGAGGAGATCGGCTGGGAAAGCGTACCCATGAACGACCCTCGCATCACCGCCCACCCCGACTGGCTGGAGAACTTGCAGAAGTGGGCGGGCCAGAACAGACAGAGTTTTGAGATACATGAAACTGTCCGCTTTGAACGCAATGGTGATAGCTGGCGAGCGTGGCTGTGCCATCCCATGACCTACGCAGAGTTTCAGCGATTCCTGTTGTGGGAGCTGGCAGCCAGCCTTCCCACGCCGGATGAGTGGGCCTATCTGTGCGGAGGCGGATGCCGCACCCTGTTTCCCTGGGGGGATGGACTGGACCACAAGATGAAACTGCACCACTTTGAAAGTGGGGAAGATCAGGGTAAGCCATACGACATGGAGCAGCCCAACTTCTTTGGCCTGTCTATTGCCTACGACCCCTATAAGCGAGAGTTGGTAGACGGGAAAACATTGACCACCTGCGGCGGTGACGGTGGCTGCAATGTCTGCGGTGGCATGGGCCCTTTGCTTGGATATTTACCCTGTTCCCCTCACTGTAAACCGGAGGTTCGGGAAGATAACGAGATTCACAATGACTATGACTTTTTCCGTCCTGTTATCCGGGTGCAGACATCCGGGTGGAGAATGGTATCCTCCGAAGATGAGAGGTGATAGTATCAGATGATCGAAGCAATTACGAAAATCCACACCACTTCTTCTTCGGTTACATTTGTATGTGGCAATGTAGCCATGATTGGAAACGGTGAGTTTCGGGCTTCATCAGGAAAAGTGGATGGTTTTATCCTGTATGCCGACACTTTACAGTATGAAAACGGGGCGAAGCTCTCACGGGATGAACAAGAAAATTTGAAGTGCCTGTATCAGCACTTTGTATTGAACCGTGAAGATTTCATAGACTGGGATATTTGAAAAGAGATTTCCCCATGAAATGTTAGCAGATTGAGCACAGGAGTAAGGAGGAAAGCTATGGAATGGCCAAAACGGGCGCGGACAGCGGATTGGGAAAACGGTGTCCTGGCCTTAGATAGAGAGAAACAATTTGAAGTCCCGAAGCTGACCGCAGAGATCATGGAGCGGTTGGCCGGTTACACCCTGGTGGGCTTCCATGTGAAAGGGTATCCGGTGACGGATGAACTGCTTACCCCCTTCGCCGGACACAAAAGCATGGCCAACTTTGGCGTGGAGGACGGGGCGCTCACCGATGCCTGCTTCCCCGTCTTTTCCGCCATGCCCAAGCTGCGCTATCTGCTGCTGGATGGCAACATCGGAATCAACGGCAGCGGCCTGTCTGCCCTGCAAAGCTGCAAACTGGATCTTCTGACCCTCAACCGCACCAGGCTGGATGATGCCGGCTTGCTCCAGGCGGCCTCCATCCCCAAGCTCTCCCACATCCAGATCGACCACACCGCTGTTACTTACGAGGGCCTGCTGTCCATCGCAGGCAGCAGCCGCATCGAGCCGGTAGCCCATGTGCAGTTTACCAAAGAGCAGATGGAACACTTCTCTCAGCTTCAGCGGGAGAAGGCGAAAAAGCCCGCCCAGCTGGATGAGCAGGCAGCGTCGGAATGCCGCAGTGTGTTGTCCGCTTTCTTTGCCGAAATGACAGAATGGGAGCAGTACATGGAGCAGGTTGGGTTTGAAGATGCCGAGGCTGTGCCCCGCCTGCTGGCGATCTGGGAGAAGTATGTGAGCGAAAAGCCCCGTCCGGGCTATCGGCCCCTGGGCCTTTCGTACAGCGCCCAGGGCACCTACAACGGGGAAGAATTCCTTGACGCGGAGCAGATCACCAAGAACAAACTCTACATCTACACCAGAGAGAAAAACACCGGCTTTGACCGCCGCTTTCTCATGAAACGGGTGGGCGATGGCTGGAAGATCGATGCGGTGCAGGAGCGGCTGGACGGCTGGCAGCGGATCGGATTGTGAGGGAGGCATAATGGATGATATATAGGTTTACGGAAGTATTAAACGATCTTGTCAATTATTTTATTCTTGGTGACATTTTACTGCTGGAAAACTGGAAGCGAGCAAATCATCTTTCAGATGATTTGGCGATGGAGTTTACCACAAACGAAAGCGGCGACAGGGCGTTTGTCGAAGGAATTGTTATCCCCATGACCGGTATTGAAAACTATCCCTATACCATATTGTTCAACCTCTCTGGTGATACACCGGAGCTGTGCAAAGAAAAAAACCGATTGCAGTTTCGGAAAAGCGGTTATTCCCTCAAAGTAGCTCATAATATGCTGTTGCTTTTTACATGGCCGATATTGAAACAGTTTACTCCTGAAAAGGTGAAAGATCTGATTTCTTATTATAGAGTGCATAATAAGCCGATGATTGAGCTTGAAAATGGCTGGTATCATATCGAGATTTTGGGTGGAGAAACCTTGCAGGATGGGGACTATGAACCTACATTTGAGTTTGTGATACAACCAGCCACAAATGAAGAAGTCACCATAAATGCAGATATGAATTTTAGCTTTGAAATTACAAGCTCTGCTTATTAGTGAAACCTATCCCTACCGAAGATGGAAAAGGAGATTATGATATGGATTTATTGAAACAATGCCAGCAATGGTTTGAACAGGATGAAGCGCAGAAGGTAATCGACGCCCTGGAAGCGATTCCCGCAGGGGAGCGCACCCCGGAACTGGACAGTGAATTGGCCAAGGCATATATTGCCGTTGCAGAAATAGGAGAACGGGAGCCTTTTGAAAAGGCGCTGGAACTTCTGGCTCCCCATGAGGAGTATTTTGCCGAAGATCATTGCTGGAATTATCGAATCGCTTTGGCCTATTACTGTCTGGATGAGGAGGGCCCCGCCCTGCGTTACTTTGAAAAGGCCCTGAAGGCCCGCCCCGGCGACAAAGATACCCAGGAGTACATAGACGATTGCCGCCGCCGTTTGTCCCTGCCCCGCTTTGAAAAGAACTTCCGTGAAAGGACGCAGGAAGCATGGGCAGCCTTTTCTCAGATTGAGGCAGAACTGCGTCAAATCATAGATACGGACGAAACACACCAGCGCGGCGAAGAACTGGTTGAAAAATGCGGGAATGTACTCAAGACGGCCCTGCATGATGCTTCTTTTGAACTGGGCTTCAATGGCGAAAAGTATGAATTGATCTTCAGTCCAGAGGGTCTTCGCTCCCGCCTGTTCCCGCTCGTGTACTTTCAGAAGCAGGCCCCGGAATCGGTACTTGAGCATTGGAATATCTGGGTGGGACGCCAGCCTTCCAAGGACTTTATGCTTCGGGCCGGAGACATGGAAATCCGGGCCGAAGATGTGCAGATGTGGGCAGAGAAAACAGAGGATCAGCGGGTGAGCCTGATCCTTTGCTGTGAAAAGCTGACGCCGCTTTTGAAAGAGAATACGGACCGGGTCTGGTGGGCGCTGTCTATGCTGGTGGATCAAACCATCGGAGAAGTTTCCGCTATCGCCTTTGTCGCCGGGTTCGATGTTTATGCTCAGCCGAAAGAGGAACCAGCTATGCTCCTTTCCCAGCTGCCGGAGCTGATGCAAAGCATGGGACTCTCCCTCTGGCGGGACGGCAGCGACTACCTGGATAACAGCTACCTTGCCTATGAACTGGAACCGGTAGAAGACCCGGAGGCCGACTGGCGGCTGGATGTCTATACCGGCACCTGCCGTCTCCCGGTAATCATCAACGACTACATGACTGCCCGCAGTGATGCGGTGGACGAATACCACAAGGACGGCATTGCGGTGGGGTTCCTCTGCTACCCATTAGAAGGTTTTACCGGCGAGGAGCGGAGCAACGCCATTCTGGACTTCCGGGATGACCTGCGGGATGCCATCCTGCGGGATGCGGGAGCGGAAGCGGTGACCTTCCTGGGCGGGGCCACTGGCTTGTATTGCGGGTACCTGGATTTCATTGCCTGGGATCTGCCCGCTGTGCTGACTGCGGCACAGGCGTTCTTTGAAAAAAGCGGCCTGCCCTATGCTCACTTCCATGCGTTCCGGCGGGATGTGGGCGGTGTGCCGCTGCTGGATGAGAACGAACCGGAGCCTGATATTCATGAGGAAACCGGCTCCCTGCTCTCGGCAGAGGATATCAAAACGCTGGAATCCTTTGATGAAGGCGTTTCCGGCTACTTTGGGAAAATGCTCCGCTGGCTGGAGGATTTTATCAAAAGCGGCGTAGAAGAAGGAAGATTCAGCGAAAAGCAGGCTCATCAGGATTTGCAGATCGCCCTCTGGTATTCCTTCGCCTGCAACAATCTGGATGACTATATCCATTATTACCAGGCTGCAGAGTGGATGAAGGATTCGGAGAAGAACGCCGCAGGCTGCGCTACCTGGTACTACCGGTATTCTGTGGCGCTGATGTACTGCGGCAGGTTGGAAGAAGCACTGGAATATGCGGAGCGGGGTGCTCAGGAGGAACCGGACTACCCCTGGATCTGGCTGCAGGTGGGCAAGCTGCGGGCGCATTTTGGCGATCAAGCCGGCGCGCTGGATGCCGTCAAGCAAGGATTAAAACTGGAGCCGGGCGATTATGAGTTCTTGACCTTGCAGGAGGAGATTAAAGCCGGAGCAACCCTGGAACAGATGGAGTACCATTGGATCAACCCCGATGCCGACCAACTGCTCCAGCAGGGGCAGGGCCAAGATGTGGATGATAAACAGCGCGCCCTGGCCTGTATCCGGGTGGACGAAGCGGGACTTGCCGAATTTTATGAGCTGTTCTGCCCGGAGCGGTATGGCTATGAGAAAAATGCCCCCTGCTGTGAATTCCGATACCCGGTGAAGGAACACTTGGTGGAGCTCTCCTTCCGCATGAACGAAGCCGGACTCTCCAAGATGGGAACGGACTGGCTGCGGCAGCTTAAGGAACGGCTGGACAGCGGGGAATGGCTGACCCACACTCCCGAAGGGGAAGCAGAGGGCATCCTGACGGCGGTGCTTGTGGACCAGACCCGCCGCATCGGCCTTGTCTATCAACAGCCGGGAGACGATCAGTATTTTCAGATTTTTCTGAATCCAGACGGTACAAAGGCAGATGCCATCTGGTCCTCGACGGATAGCAGGGGACCGGAGGTTTATACAGAGGATGAGATGTCCGCAATCGAGGAGCACATCAAAAACACCTTTGGCGAGTTTGAGAATGTGTTCCATGAGCTGGTTTCCCCCGACATTCATGTGGACATCTGCGTTGTTCCGCCCTCTGAGGCGCGGGACTACTACACGCTGGTGACGATGGGCATGGGTGCCCACCGGATGAATGTACCGGAGGAGCTGGCGGAATACAAGCTGGAGCGGGCGGAGCTGGCCATCGCTCTGCCGAAGGACTGGAAACTGGATGAGGAATCCCTGAAGGATGAGCGGTGGTACTGGCCCATTGGCCTCTTGAAAGTGCTGGCCCGCTTGCCCATTTCCGGCGATACTTGGCTGGGATTTGGTCACACGATGGACAAGCAGTCGCCGTTTGCGGAGAACACGACGCTCTGCGGCGCACTTCTGGTGGGACCGCAGGATGTTGTCTGGAACGGAGGCGAGGTCTGCACTTTGCCCAGCGGCGAGGAGGTCAACTTCTATCAGGTAATTCCTCTCTATCGGAACGAATTGAAGTATAAACTGGAGCATGATGCGGACGCTCTGCTGGAAAAGATGGCAGGCATCAGTTTTGTGGTCAATCCCACCCGCCAGAATGCCATCACCAGAGGAACGCTTGCAGAGGAGGAGTTCACCGGCGATATGGACGATGCCGCCTGGCACCTGGAATCCATTCAGGAAAAGGGACTGCCGGTGGATGAGATCAATGCCTACAACCACATGGTGATTTATCTGCGCTGGTGCATGGAACATGACCTGATGAGCGTGGAATTTATGGAGCGCTACTGGGAGCAGGTGCAGCCGTTTATGGCGGATTTGAGCCGCGCCGATCTGCGTGGCTTTATCCGGGACCAGCTGAACGGGCAGCTTTTTGGGGCACTGTTCAACAAGGAGGGCGCGGCCTTTGCTTCCTACTACTATGGGGAGGCGGACAGCCCTTACTTCCCCAGCGACATTGACAACTATGCCTTGGCATATTTCGGCTCGGAGCAATATTATTCTGATCAGTTCCAGGAGGAAGCTTACCTGTTCATTCCCTTTGATGAGGACTATTATCAGGCTATGGCAAAAGTGATTGATAAACGCTTTGCCAACTGGCAGGGACAGGATTTCGATGAGGCCACTCTGGAGCCTTCGGACCTTGCGAAAGCCATGATGAAATATCTGAACTGTGAATGTACCTATTTCCCCGCGATGGCGGACGATGATCCCATCATGTCGGCATATAACTATGCCAAACGAGAAAGTGTCAAAGAGGGCTTTGTGCCGGTTCTGATTAAGGCGGATGACGAAATCCTGTGGGAATGCCTGATTATGAATTCCGACCCGGACAGCGATGGCGAGGACGATTACGCCTTTGATCCGGACAAGGTAGCGGAATACCGCAAAAAGATGCTTACCGCTTTTCTCAAGGATGGAAAGATGGTTCTGGAGGAAATGATTGGGCGGCGCAAAGAAGAAGCCGAGGATGACGATATGGACTGGGATGAGGATATCCTGGGCGAGATGGGGAGCGGATATGATAACCGTCGTTTTTCAAGCTACTGGAATTCCGATAGCAAAATGACTTATCCTCTCATTCTGGCTAAAATCCCAGTGAAGAATCCTTGGGAGGTCTTTGCCTATCTGCCCTTTGGCGACTGGAATGAATGTCCTGACACGCAGTCGCTGATGGCAGTGGCGAAATACTGGTTTGAGCAATATGGCACGGTGCCCGCAGTTATGACCCACGATGAACTGGAGTTCCTGCTCCCGACTCCTGTTTCCCAGGAGAAGGCCATGGATGCAGCAGTGGAGCAGTACGGCTTCTGCCCCGATGTGATCGACCAGGGCCCGGAGGAAGCCACCGTGGGTGCTCTGGCCGATGTGCTGCGGCAGTCCACTGTTTGGTACTTCTGGTGGGATTAATGGGAGCCTGCGCGTCATAAAGGAGTTCTTCTCTGTCTTTGTCCAGCCTCTGGAGGAGCAAAATAAGGCAGAAAGAACTTACCGACTGCCAAAGCCAAGACAAAAGTGAATTACCAGAACCACAAACGGAGCACTTGCGACAATGCAGGCGCTCCGTTTTTCTGTCAAAAGTATGTCAAATAGATAAGGTTTCCTCAATAAAGAGTTGCGGTGGATGTTTGCTTGGAGTGGGAGAAACAAAAAGGATATGCCGCGAAACCGGGCGTTTCGCGGCATATCCCTTGATTTTGTTTGTCGTAATAGGATTTCCTTGTACTTTGAGCAATCATCTGCCAAAATAAGAGCAGATCATTTTAGGTGGAAAGCGAGGTAAGCATGATGTCGGATCAAGTCAATCCTATCCCGCATAGTGACCAGCAGCTGGAAAACGGTTCTTCCTCTTCCCAGGCGCCTCAAGTTGGCAAGCGTGAACTAACCGATGACGAGAAGATCGATGCGGCGGCCGCCCGGATTTTGGAAAGATACCGGGAGGCGTTTCTGGAGTTGGCGAAATGAAGCTACTTGAAAAATGGTCTTTCAAGCTATCCTTGTTTGTCCTAAATAGATTAGAAAATATCTTCACCTTTGACAAACAATATTTTCCGATAATTCCGTCCACATCGGCCACATTGTATGACACATCATTTCTTGGACGCGCCATTTACTTGGCCTCCTATTCTTCTGTTGGGAACAATTCTGCGTGCTTGGTCCGCAGGTAGTCTGATGCGAAATTGGGGTCACTGCTCAATTGATGGTTTAACTTCCGACGGAGATATTCATATTTGAGTTTGTTGTCCTGAATAATCTTTGACCACTCAAAGACGGATATGGAAACATTATCGGCGTTGTAAAAGTTACCCTCGCCGACGGTTTGATTTCTTAGTGCCCTTTGAACATGCTGATCCAATCGCTGGCCAAGCAATACAAAATGCCACTTGGTCCGAGTTTTATCAAACATTGGATTTTCCGCAACTGTCAGCGCATAATCACGAATCTGATCCATTTCTTTCAATGTCAAAGTCAATGTGGGCCGCTTAAGTTCTATAACCAAATGCTCAAAGTTTTCATAACTGGGGCAAATCTGCTGAAACAGGCAGAGATCCGGGATACGCGTCAAATCCTCTACTGCTTCAGGTGGAATCTCCGGCGTCAGTTCATCCCGCCCCAGACAGTTCAGATGCGCTTTTAATAGATTCCTGAGGGATTGGTCAGATGTTCCCAATGTATATTTCTCTCCAAAGATCCAAAGTTCCTTCAGCAAGACCTTATGAAACTGCGTCCGTTCTTTAATCGCTTTCCCCACAGAATCGTTGTATACCATTTCCTCCAACACCTGCAGAAACACCAGTCGATCGCTTACCGTTTTAGCTGTGTCAATGATGTCCGGCAGGCTGGTATGGGTAAGGAGCTCCGCTAAATCATCCTGCTGTTGCTGTGTCAGATTGAACACTTCGGTCAAAATGGTTTTGATGCTGGCAGGATTTGTGTTAATGGCCTCACGCATAAGGCGATAGGTCAGTTTCTTTGTCTGTCGTGAGGATGACTTGAGTTGAGGGACAGCGCGATTTACCTGAACAGCGAAAACGTCAAACACATCGCGTTCGGCTTTCTTCATGTCATCTTCTGGTTCCCCATCATAAGGATAGATGCCTTCTTCTTTGATGCGCGCAATTTCGACTGCGGCATCTTCCTCCTCCTGTTCTCCCACAAGTGCTCTTGCAAATTTTTTCGCTTCCTCCTCAAAATACGCATACGCCGGGTTTGTATTTCCCATAGCAAGGGTGTTATCACGGTGCATTTGCTCAAAGAGGTCTCCCATGAGATAAAGCGATGTTGAAGTCCGTTTCAGTGGAGTATAATCCATTTCTGCATATACGACGCCTGAACTACCACAAATATACAGTTTATTGAACTGCGCTTCCTTCCAGGTGATCGCACTGAGTCTTGCCTTTATAGGCTCTTTGCCATCTTCTTCGTACACAAGTTCTTGATCTTCTTGACTCTTAATCTGCTGTGCGGGATCGACGGTTACGCCGTTATATTTGATAGTAATATCCGTGTACGCAAGTAAATATGGTGCAAAGGTCGCCAGTAAATCAGGGATCGTTTCCATCGGTTCAGCCATTTTTGTAATGAAGCCAATCTTTTCGTCTGGAATCCCATGAATGTGAACAATCGTTCCTGTATGTTCGGACTCCGCTTTTTCTGCAGTTTCACTGTAACTAATATTCATCCGGGAAGCTGAATTAATATGAATTTCACAGCGGAGAAGCGTTCCGCTTTCATCTCGAAATACGGAGTCCCAATCTAAAAAATTTCCTGCTGCCAAACTCTTATAACGGCCTTGCCCGAGCTTTCCATGGTAAATCCGACCACCAGGGCTTTTATCAGAATATGTTTTCTGAGAACGCCCATATTTTCCAAAATATTCTTCAATACGGTCAATCGCAATACCGTGGCCATCATCTTTTACATAGATGTCGGATACACTTTCCGCACCAGCAATACCATCATAATCAAAGGACACTTCAATATTTTTGGCATCTGCATCGCAGGCATTCCAGATTAATTCCTTAACTGCTTCTTTCGGAGATCCTTTGATACTGCGGTCAAAATGTTCCTGCGTAATTTCGACATTTACCGATTTATAGGCCATTGCAGTTCCTCCCTTGCACAGTTATTCTCTTACAGATCCTTTTCTGCATTCCTTTTTAGCAAAGCCGTAATCCTCAATTCTTGAGCGCCGTCACAGGCACCACAAACACCCCGTCCGGCCGCTGATAGGCCGCGTTGGCCATGCCGCACAGGACGCACAGGACTGCGGGTGGCTTGCCTTTGGGATCGGCTTCGATCTGCTTTTTAATCTCCAGCAGGTTTACCGCCGCGGCGTCAATCTGATTGGCTCCCAGTTTAATCTCGAAAGCACACCACTGGCCATCCGGCAACTCGACCACTGCATCAATCTCTTGGTTCTTATAGTCCTGGTAGTGGTAGAGCTGCGCCCCGAAGGCCTCGGCGTAGATCCGCAGATCCCGTTCACACAAAGCTTCAAAGAGAAAGCCCAGTGTCTCCAGATCCCCCAGCAGGCTGGCAGGTGTGGCCTTCAGCAGGGCGCAGGCCAAGGATGGATCAGCAAAGTGCCGTTTCTCTGCCTGCTTCACCCGTACAGAGGAACGAATACTGGACGAAAAGGGCGGCTGATTGTCCGTAATAAACAGCCGCTTGAAGATGTCCAGGTAGGCTGCCACCGTGTTGCCGTCAATATCCTCGTCATCCACCGCCTTGATGTCCTTCATCAGAGTTTTATTGGTAACGGTAGTACTCTCATTCCGGGCCAGGGAGCGCAGCAGCAGGCGCATTTTCTGGGTATCCCGCTTCACACCGTCCATCCGGTACACATCATCGTCGATGACAGCATCCAGGTATTGGGCCGGAAGCAGCGCCGCCTGCTCCAAAGTCAGGCCCAGACTTCCCGGCCAACCGCCCCGAATAATCAGTTCGATCAACTTTTTCAGATCCACCTCGCCGGTCATGGCGGGGGTCACTTTCCCCTGGCACAGCTGCTTCAGAGACACCTTGCCGCTGGAGTCCCCAGATTCCCACAAGGACATGGGACGCATCCGCAGTCGGGCGATCCGTCCCGCGCCGCTGTGGAGAATCCCCTTGTGGTTAGGGGTGGCGGAGCCAGTGAGGATGAACTGCCCCTTTTGCGCTGTCTGATCTACTTTATAGCGCACCGCGTCCCAAAGAGGTGGTACTTCCTGCCACTCGTCAATCAGCCGGGGCGTCTCTCCCTCCAGCACCAGAGCAGGAGACAACTCCGCCAACTGACGGTTCTGAAAGTTGCCGGCAGGGTCACCAATATAGATCTCACTCTTGCTGTGATAAGAGGAAGTCCAGGTCTTGCCGCACCATTTCGGCCCCTCCACGCAGATGGCACCGAAGGCGGATAGGTATTCTTCCACCTGATGATCGATAATGCGGGGCTTATAGATTTGTTTGTCCATGGCAGTCACCTCAATGATTCAGTGAAATCATTATACTCTATTCAGTTAAATCTTACAACTCCATTCAGTCAGATTTTTAATTTTGAGTGTGCTCAATTTATTTTGTTGGGTCAAGGATAATCACGCTGTGTCCCAATTTCTGTGCGTAGTGTATGGTCGCCGCTGTGCCGCCCCGATACTCGCCGTTATAGACGGCCAGCAGAACATCAGAGTGAGCGGCCAGAAAGTGATTGCGCTCCAGCATACAATTTTTTCGGAAGATCCGGCTGACATAAATAATGGAATCCGCCTGCGCCAGAATGGCGTGATACCGGGCCTGGGACGCAGCGGACCACTCCGTTTCCTGCCCCTTATAGGGAAGAATGCAGTGCAGTTTGATACAGGGGTATTCGGCCCGCAGATTTAAGACAATCTCTGCCGCCAGCAAGTCAATTCCTTCGGCCATTCCGGAGAGGAAATCCGTCACCCCCTCTTGAACCAGTGAACGAATCTGCCGCTCCAACGCTGCTTTCAGTGCGACGCACCGCACATCTGTCTCATTATAGCCCCAGGGGAGTTTTTTCGGGCGGTGACCGGTGAACGCACAGGCTTTTCTTGCTTTCTTCAAAAAATCATCTCCCGCATTTTGCATGGGGATTATATCCCCTTAATAAGGCGGATTATAACCCCCATACTGTATGGTATCAATGATGGGGGGATGCAGATGATCGTATTTGATAATTTATGGGTGTTGATGAAGGAAAAAGGCGTCTCCACCTATCAGTTGAGAGAAAAATGCGGCATTGACAGCAAAACTATCCGCCGTCTCCGGGCCAACGATAATATGGAGACCAAGACTTTGAACAAGTTGTGTGCCGTATTGTCCTGCGAGATCGGAGACATTGCCAAATATGTCCCGGATGATCCGGCATAAAGCCGCTTCCACACATATGCTGTGGAGGCGGCTTTTGATTTTCTGTCGAAAGAAGTAGAGAAAATTTTTCAGTTAAAATTATATATATGGTTTAATCATATTGACAAGCACAATATCTTGTGGTATATAAAAATTACGATTGATTCTTTGCGCGTACTCGGTGGAACTCCGGGGCAGGATTCACCTGTGAGCGAGTGGGGCATCTCGCATTGCGCACGCTGTTATGTTTGTACGTTTCAGCCGTTTTCCGCCAGGGCAATGCCCTGCGGCTGTTGTCTCCGTTTCAGTGGACAACAAGGGAACCATGTTCATCGGCTGTCTTTTCCTTTGATGATGTGGTGTTGCGCCGAAGATGTTGACTTCTTCTTCGGATGGCCATGAGAAAGAATACGAGCACTTGTTTGAGGGTGCGAAAAGTTTGCTGCCTGTGTAGATCAGGCACAGAAGGAACTTTTCGCACCCTCTTTTTGTGCGTTCATAGCCCCGCACTCCCGATGGGAGTTACACCAGACCCTGCCAGTCTGCGGTATGGTGCCAGAAGAACTTATTCTAAAACATGGCCGTCCCCCTTCTCCGCGTTGAGGTGTGCGGAGTGACTTGGGGTGCTGCACCTCGGAGCCTGTGTAGCAGGCTCACCCCTCTTTGTTCCGGCACAGTGCCGGTTCGGCAGCAAAGAGGACGCAATTCCCCTGATCCCAGCCGAAGGGATCAACAGACACACGCAGGCTGTGGTTCTTTACCGCAGCTTGCAGCCGAGTTTCAGCGGTTGTGTCGGCAGTCGTCATCGGAGCAATGCCCGCCGATGGCAGGGTCTATCCCCATACTGCGCTCGTACTGACCTGGTTCCAATTGAAAAAGAGACAGAGATTCGCCGTTCATGGCTCGCTTCCTGGAAACGCCTCTGCTGCAATGGGTTCCGAAGCGATTGCCCCCAGGCTCCAGGAAGATTTTCCTGGAGATCCGGCGGAAACAGACGGCTCTGCCAAGGGGCGAACTGCGCCCATCTGAACTATCTATGAAAGAAAAGGAGCACTTTACAATATGACACGATCCATCCAAAACAAGGGCCTCTACCTGGTTCTGGTGAGTCAACTGAACAAGTTGGCCCGCCACAATCGTCAAGGCAGTTTCCGCACCAAGGATCGCTACTACGAAGCGTGCAAGCGGTTCTGCGGCTACCTGGCTGACGAGTACCACCTTCAGAAACTGAGCAATATCAGCGGCAAGCACCTGGTTGGCTATGTTCTGTATTTGCAGGAGCATGGGAAGTCGGCTTCCACCATAAAAACGGATTTGGCCGCCATTCGCTTTTTCCATGACAAAGTGAGCAATCCCAAATATGCGCTGCCCACCAATAGCGAACTGGGAGTCGAACTGGAGCGCCGACGCTTTGGCGGTGTTGACCGCACCTGGAGTACAGAGGAGTTCAACCACATGCTGGGCAGGGCCCTGGCTGCGGAGCGCTGGGATTACATTCTGGCTCTCTATCTGGCCCGTTACGCTGGGCTCCGCATCCACGAGTGTTTCCGCATCGACACCGCCGCGGCAAAGCAGGCCCTTCGGGAGAATGCCGTCACCGTCAAGGGCAAGGGCGGCAAGATCCGCACCGTCCCCATCAACGAGCAGATCGCCATTGCCCTGCGGCGTCAACTGGCACGCACCCAGCGGGGCCACAAGTTGCTGGTGCCGGATGATATGCCCACCGACCAGGCCATCCACCGCCTGCAGCTGTTCATCGCGGCGCATCGAAACAGCATTCAAGTAAAATCCGACCCTCCCCTGACCTTTCACGGGCTTCGCCACACCTTTGCGGCGGAGAAATATAAGGAACTGATGGACAAAGGCATGGGAGCTCTGGACGCCCACTTCACGGTGTCCCGGCTGCTGGGCCATGAGCGGACGGATGTGACCAATGTTTACCTGGCTTCACTGTCCACAAAGAACATGAAGGACAAGCATTGACGCATATACTGCCTTACCAAGGAGGAGGGTATGTGCGTTGGGCGTTATCATGCATTATCCGACAACTCCGGAAAAGCAGGAAGAACTTTCCAAGAAAGTTGCCGCCGTCCATGCGCAGACGGTCATGGAACAAATCAAAGCCATGCCCTGCCCCGTGGAGCAGAAAGCGGAGTTGATTGAGGCCATCAAACGAATACATCAGCAAAGGGATGGGGCATAACCCCATCCCTTTGTGTTATCCTCTGATTTTCAGTCTGCGCCATGTCTGCTTGCAGATCTGTACCCGATCCTGCTCCCACCCTTGCAGCGTACCAAAAGGGACACCCAGTCGCCTGGCATATTCCACCTGGGTCATCTGACGCCGCCGGCGCATTTCTTTAATCTGTCGTCCCTGACCATTGTAGAGGAACAATTTAAACTCGTCCAGCAAATCCGTGACCGGCACAGCGAACAGCTCTGCAATCTTCTGCATCTTCTCGATGGGGTAGTAGTCCCGCAGGGTATTCTCATAGCCGGAATATGTACTGCGATCCAGACCGGCGTAGTCTGCCACATCTCTTTGCAGCAGACCATGCTGGTATCGGTACCACCGCAGCTTGTCCGCAATCTTGTCGATTTGAGCTGGATCTGTGTAGATAAGATTGAACTTCTCCGCCTCCACCAGCGTGTGGGGCTGGACAAGCCGGAAACTATGAATATACAAGGGCGCGTAACTGACCACATCGAGAGCATAGCGTGTCATGACTACCATGTGTTCCGTAGGTTGGCAAAACACCCTCCATTTATCCCTTAAGTCGGTGCGATCCGCCACATGATGGGGCAAAAGGTCCGCTGCGATAGTATAGCATTTTCAATGCATCGGCTTGCATAGGTGGCAAGGCGCACCTTCTTGTCCGGCTTGAAGGTGGTGATGCCTTTGATGAGTCCGATCGTTCCAATGGAGATCAGGTCGTCCTGATCTCCATTGGGGGTATAGTACTTTTTCACGATGTGGGCCACCAGGCGCAGGTTGTGCTCGATCAGCCGGTTGCGGGCCTCCAGATCTCCCGCCGCCATCCGCTCCAGACATTCCTGCTCCTCCTCCGCCTTCAGGGGTCTGGGAAAGGACCCTCCCTCTCCTCCCGAAAGCCGAAGCGTGAGAAACAGCCCGTTGAGTATCAGGGCAATCCATGCCGGGATCATGCTTCATTCCTCCCTTTCCGTCACAATGCGTATGGGCTCCATCCCATCCTATTCCCCCGGTGCAAGTCCCTATGTATCGCCCTGATATGCAAGAACTAATTTTGACAAAATATCTCTTTCCCTTTTATTCGAAACAGAAATTTTTTCTTCCCACCCCCCTCCGGGCATTTACGCTGTACAAAAAGACGTATATAATAAAAAAAGACACGCTGAATTTTGTTTTGATTTGGAGAATTGAGGGGGCCACCGCAAATGGGGATCACAGACATCATTACCATGCTGGGCGCCATTGCCACATTCCTGTTCGGAATGTCCACGATGACCGACGGTCTGGAAAAGCTGTCCAGCGGACGTTTGGAGTCCATTCTGGAGCGCCTGACCAGCAACGTCTGGAAGGGCGTTCTTCTGGGCGCGCTGGTCACCGGACTCATCCAGAGCTCGGCCGCCACCACCGTCATGTGCGTGGGCTTCGTCAACGCCGGCATCATGAAGCTCCGGCAGACCGTGGGCATCATCATGGGCGCGAATATCGGTACCACGGTCACCGCCCAGCTGCTCCGTCTGGGTGATCTCTCCTCTGATCAGCCCCTCCTGCTCCTGCTGAAGCCGGCCACCCTGGGTCCCATCCTGGCGGTGATCGGCATTCTCTTCTACATGTTCCTCCGGGGCGGACGGAAAAAGATCATCGGGCAGATCATTCTGGGGCTGGGCCTCCTCTTTATTGGAATGAAAACCCTGGAGGGCGCGGTGGCTCCCCTTCAGGACCTGCCGGAATTCCAGGAGCTCTTCGTGGCCTTCTCCAACCCCTTCCTGGGCGTCCTGGTGGGCGCGCTGGTCACCGCCCTGATCCAGAGCTCCTCCGCCTCCATGGGCATTTTGCAGGCCATGACCTCCACCGGTGTGGTGACCTTTCACATCGCCATCCCCCTCATCATGGGACAGAACATCGGCACCTGCGTCACCGCCCTGCTCTCCGGCATCGGCGCCAGCAAAAATGCCAAGCGCACCGCCTGCATCCACCTGCTCTTCAATGTGATCGGCACCCTCTTCTTCCTCATCCTGCTGTACGGCTGCAACGCCCTGTTCCACTTCTCCTTCTGGACCGCCCAGATGGACCGGGGCAGCATCGCCAACCTCCACCTGGCCTTCAATGTGGGCTGTACCCTCCTCCTCCTGCCCTTCAACGGCCTGCTGGTCACCCTGGTGGAGCGGCTCATCCCCGGCGATACCGACCAGAAGGAGGTCTCCGTGCTGGATGAGCGCTTCCTCTCCACCCCCTCCCTGGCCCTGGAAAAGTCCCACGACACCGTGGTGCAGATGGGCCATTTCGCCCTGGAAAACTACCGCTTGTCGGTGGAGCTCCTCAACCATTTTGACTCCAAAAAGCTGGAGCGCCTCCAGGAGACCGAGGCCGCTCTGGACAAGCTGGAGGGCCTGCTGGACAACTACCTGGTCCGCCTGAGCGACCGCTCCTCCCTCTCTCCGGAGGACAGCGCCAAGGTCTCGGAGCTGCTCCACACCCTGTCCGATTTTGAGCGCATCGGCGACTATGCGGTCAATCTCTCCGACTGTGCCGTCCTCCTCCACGACCGGGGGATCGTCTTTTCGCCCTCGGCCAAGCAGGAGCTGCGCCTCATGACCTCCGCGGTGGAGGAGACTATCGTCCGCGCGCTGGAGTGCTACACCAAGCGCTCCCACGATCTGGCCATGGAGGTGGAGCCCATCGAGGAGGTGGTGGACCTCCTGCGGGACGAGCTGCGCAGCCGCCACATCGAGCGCCTGAAAAACGGCGAGTGCACCGTGGAGCTGGGCAGCCAGTTCCTGGAGCTGCTCATCAGCCTGGAGCGCATCTCCGACCACTGCTCCAACATCGCCCTCTACATCGTCCGGGAGACCTCCCCCGCCGACGCGCTCATCCGGACCGACTCCCACGCCTATATGCACGCCCTGCACCACGGTGAGGACCAGGAGTTTGACGCCATGTTCCAGGAGTACCGCCAGAAATACTACGCGCCCCTGGAGGCCGCGCCCCTCACCTCCCGCTGAGTTTCCCTACAGGCCAAAAAGAGCCGGGATCGCAATCGATCCCGGCTCTTTTCATACATATTCGATTTTACATCAGCTTTACGGTGTAGTAGACCGCCATGGCCAGGAGCCACACGATGAGCACCCCGTACAGGAGCATCATCGGCCCCATCACCAGGCCGATCACCTGGATGAGGGCCACCACCAGGCAGGTGGCGTAAAGCATGGTGTAGTTGGCGTCCTTGGGCAGGAGCACCATGCGCTTGTCGCCCCGCTGGAACACGCCGTTACGCTCCTGAAGCAGATGAGACGTGACCGCCACGGCTACCAGGAAGAGGATCTCCACCGCCAGATACCCGTAGACCTCCATCGGATGGGCCAGACGGCGGTTGAGCAGCCACAGGCCCAGCAGCCCGGCACCGCTCATCAGGGACATGGCGAAAAATTCCCGCTGATAGAGGTAGTAGATCAGGGCCAGTACCGCCAGACAGGGCACACCCACGTACAGGGCCTTGACGCCGGTCTTGTCGTAAAAATGCACGATCAGGGCGCAGGCCGCCAGAACTCCGGCTATGGTGGTCAGCACCTGGGGCATCACCCGACGGGACCCCTTCTTCCAGGAAGTCACCCACCAGGCCAGACAGCCCAGGAAACACACCGGAAGGACCACCGCCAGCACGCTGAACACGTTCCGCAGCGCCATGGCGATCTCGATATCTTTTACCTGATAATTGACATAATAGCGATTGAGGAGCAAAAGCAGAGCCTCCAGCACGACCGAACCGCCGATCCAGATGAGGACCCGGTTCATGGCCGCTTCCTCCTGCTTGGCCCGCTCCGCTCGTTCTCTCTTATCCATGTATTCATCTCCTGTGCTATGCAGCATTCGTCTCGCATTCGTATATTTTAGCAGATTACAGCCCCTTTTGCAACAAGAAAAACCCCCGGATTCCCAAGTGCGCTCTTTACCCATCCTGTTTTTCTGTGCTAAAATAGAGCCGGTTCTCTTCTTCTGTTTTCCAGAATCTATCCCATAGGAGTTTATTTTTTATGTCAAGTCGTGCCATCCCCACCTTTTTCCTGCTCTCCGCGCTTCTGCTCTCCTCCTGCGCCCTCCCCGGCGGAGAGACCTCCGCCGCAGAGCCGGCCCAGCGGCAATTTTTTGCCATGAACACCCTGATGACCCTCCAGATCACCGGCGAGGAGGCCGAGGACGCCCTCTCTGCCGCGGTGGAAGAGGTCAACCGGCTGGACCGGCTCTTCTCCCGCAGTCAGTCCGAGAGCGACATCGCCCGCCTCAACGCCCACGCCGGGGACGGAACCGACGTCCCCCTCTCTCCCGAGACCACGGAGCTGCTCTCCCTGGCGCTGGAGGAGACGTCGGCCACCGCCGGCGCCTTTGACGTGACCGTGGCTCCGGTGATCGACGCCTGGGGCTTCGGCACCGGGGACGCCGGGCAGTACCGCCTCCCCTCGGAAGGGGAGCTGGAGGCCCTCCTGCCCCTGGTGGACAGCGCCGCTCTCCACGTGGATACCGCCGGGAACACCGCCCGGCTGGACCGCTCCGGCATGGAGGTGGATCTGGGCGGCATCGCCAAGGGGTATACCGCCGACCGGCTGGTGGAGCTGCTGGGGGAGTACGACGTCTCCTCCGCCCTGCTGAATCTGGGCTCCAGCACCATCACCCTGGTGGGGAACAATCCCTCGGGCCAGCCCTGGCGGGTGGCCCTCAAGGACCCCCAGGACGAGGAGCAGCAGATCCTGCTTCTCTCCCTGTCCGACCAGGCCCTGTCCACCTCGGGGGCCTATGAGCAGCACTTTGAGGAGAACGGCGTCACCTACCACCACATTCTGGACCCCCGGACCGGCTATCCCGCCCAGACCGGCATCCTCTCGGTCACGGTGGTCTCCGACAACGGCGCCCGGGCCGACGCCCTCTCCACCGCTCTGTTCGTGGCCGGGCCGGAGCAGGCGCTGGAACTCTGGCGGGCGGACAACTCCTTTGAGTGTGTGCTCTGCCTGGAGGACGGACGCATCCTGATCACCCAGGGACTGGAGGACCAGTTCCTGTACAATGAGGAGGACTCCCATGGCTACACCTGCGAGATCGTCCGCCGCTGACCGCCTCCGCCCCGCTCCGGGGGACGCTCTGGTGGTCCTGCTGGTCCTGTGCGCTGCGCTGGCGCTGCTCTGGCTGCTCCGTCCCGCCCCGGCCGGGGAGCTGACGGTGGAGGTCCGGCTGGACGGCACCCTGATCGGCTCCTATCCTCTGGAGGAGGCCGACGCCCCCGTCTATGTGGACGTGAACGCCCCCTGGCCCCTTACGCTGGAACTGGACGGCCGCCGGGTCCGTATCTCCCACAGCGACTGTCCCAGCCAGGACTGTGTCCACACCGGCTGGATCGACGAGGCCGGAGAGCAGATCATCTGTCTTCCCAACAAGCTCATTATCTCCCTGGTAGGAGAACAAGATACGCAGTCAAAAGACTTTGACGTGATCGTTGGGTAAAAAGTTCCATCAACACGCCATTTTTCCCCGCCGCCCCACGCACAACCATATGCACTCAGGAGGGAATCTTATGCCGACCTATCTGCTGGCCCTGGATCAGGGCACTACCAGCTCCCGCGCCATCCTCTTCGACCGGGAGCAGCGCATCGTGGGCACCGCCCAGAAGGAGTTCACCCAGCACTATCCCCGGGAGGGCTGGGTGGAGCACGACGCCATGGAGATCTGGTCCTCCCAGTACAGCGTCATGATGGAGGTGCTGGCCCAGTCCGGCGTGGACCCGGCCGACATCGCCGCCATCGGCATCACCAACCAGCGGGAGACCACCATCCTCTGGGACAAGGAGACCGGACGCCCCATCCACAACGCCATCGTCTGGCAGTGCCGCCGCACCGCCCCCATGGTGGACGCCCTGCTGGAGCAGGGCCTGGGGGAGCACATCCGGCGGACCACCGGACTGGTCCCCGACGCCTACTTCTCGGCCACCAAGATCAAGTGGCTGCTGGACCATGTGGAGGGGGCCCGGGCTCTGGCCGACCAGGGCCGCCTCCTCTTCGGCACGGTGGACACCTGGCTGCTCTGGAAGCTCACCGGCGGCGCCGTCCACGTCACCGACTACACCAACGCCTCCCGCACCATGCTCTATGACATCCGCCGCCTGTGCTGGGATGAGACCCTCCTCCAGGCCCTGGACATCCCCCGCTCCATCCTTCCGGAGGTGCGGGACTCCAGCGCCATCTACGGCTATACCGACCTCCAGGGGGTAAGGGTCCCCATCGCCGGGATCGCCGGGGATCAGCAGGCCGCCCTCTTCGGCCAGGGCTGCTTCTCCCCGGGTGAGGCGAAAAATACCTACGGCACCGGCTGCTTCCTCCTGATGAACACCGGCGAGACCCCCTGTGAGAGCAGCAACGGCCTCATCACCACCATCGCCGTGGGCCTGGACGGCGCGGTCCAGTACGCCCTGGAGGGGTCGGTCTTTGTGGGGGGCGCCGTCATCCAGTGGCTGCGGGACGAGCTGCGCCTGCTCACCGAGAGCCGGGATGCCGAGTACTATGCCCAGAAAGTCCCCGACACCGGGGGCGTCTATCTGGTCCCCGCCTTCACCGGTCTGGGTGCCCCCTACTGGGACATGTACGCCCGGGGCTGTCTGGTGGGCCTCACCCGGGGCACCCGGCGGGAGCACATCATCCGGGCCGCCCAGGAGTCCATCGCCTATCAGGTGGCCGACCTGGTGGCGGCCATGGAGAAGGACACCGGCCTTCCCCTCTCGGCTCTGCGGGCCGACGGCGGGGCCAGCCGGGACGCCTTCCTCCTTCAGTTCCAGGCCGACATACTGGACCGGCCCGTCCTGCGCCCCGTCATCCGGGAGACCACCGCTCTGGGCGCGGCCTGCCTGGCCGGACTGGCCGTGGGCGTGTGGAAAGACCGGGAGGAGATCCGCGCCCTGTGGAAGGAGGACGCCCGCTTCTCCCCCGCCCTCCCCGCACCCCGCCGGGAGGAGCTCCTCCGGGGCTGGCACAAGGCAGTGGGCCGCAGCCTGGACTGGGCCGAGCACTGATTCTCCTGCTCCCGTTCCTGTTTCTTCCTTTTTCTCTTGCAGGGCCCGGTCAAACGCAGTACAATAGACTTGTATGTCAGACAGGAGGCCCTAATCATGGAACAACGTGATTCCTTTTCCTATCAGTGCGGCGTGGTGGACGCCTTCAACGAGATGGTGGCAGCCGAGGTCAAGGCCCTGGCCCTGAGCCACCCCATGGATACCCGGGAGGAGATGGAGGCCCTCATCGCCTATGCCCACGAGAGCTGCCGCCGGCACGGCACCAAGCTCTATCCCGAGTGCGATCCCCTCATCACCGATCTCTTTCCCGCCTCCCTCAACCGCGGGAAGTACAATATTCTCTTCTACAAGGCCGATCATGTGATCGAAGAGTACATCCGGCTCAAGGACCGCAAGGCCGCCACGGTGGAGGCCGGCGCCTATTTCGGCGGTAACCGCAGCCGCATCGCCCGGGACTACGGCCGCCTCCTCTCCTATCCGGAGGAGACCATCCGCCGCCTGCTCTCCGAGAACACCGACCGGGAGTGAGGAACGTCCCGGGGTTGACAAACCGGCACGTCCACGCTATAATGTGGCAAAGCGATGAAGGGAAAAAAGACAGGTTTCCTCCGTTCAGAGAGCCGGTGGCTGGTGTGAACCGGTACGTGCAGGGCCTGTGTATTCTGGTCCCCGAGCGGTCCGCCTGAACCTCAGTAGGGCGGGACGGCTGGCCCCGTTAGCGGCCGTGGCCTTGTTGGAGGCCGTGAGCGTCCGCCGGTGACGGCGGACGGAACCAGGGTGGTACCGCGTATGAAATGACGCCCCTGACCTTAACCGGTCAGGGGCTTTTTGTTTTGTCTTCTGACCAATCGCTCAAGTTCGGAGGTATGCATCATGAGCAAGTCGTTTGAGAAGTATATTCCCTTTGTCCCCCTCAAGATGGAGCACCGCTCCTGGCCCGACAAGCAGATCACCAAGGCCCCCATCTGGTGCTCTGTGGACCTGCGGGACGGCAATCAGGCCCTGGTGGACCCCATGAATCTCCAGGAAAAGCTGGAGTATTTCCACACCCTGCTGGACATCGGTATCAAGGAGATCGAGATTGGCTTCCCCTCCGCCTCGGAGACCGAGTTTGAGATCTGCCGGGAGCTCATCGAGGGCGGCCACATCCCCGACGACGTGACCATCCAGGTGCTGGTCCAGGCCCGGCCCCATCTGATCCAGCGGACCTTTGAGGCCATCCGGGGCGCCAAGCACGTGATCCTGCACTTCTATAATTCCACCTCCACCCTCCAGCGCAAGGTGGTCTTCCACATGGATATGCCCGGCATCACCAAGATCGCCACCGACGCGGCCAAGCTCATCTACGAGCTCTCCCAGAGCGTCATCGCCGAGGGCATGGACCTGCGGTATGAGTACTCCCCTGAGTCCTTCATGGGCACCGAGATGGACTACGCGGCGGAGATCTGCCAGGCCGTGCTGGAGGAGCTCCATGCCACCCCGGAGAAGCGGGTCATCCTCAATCTCCCCACCACGGTGGAAAACTGCATGCCCAACTACTTTGCCGACGAGCTGGAGTACTTTATCTCCAAGCTGCCCAGCCGGGACTGCGCCATCATCTCCCTCCATCCCCACAACGACCGGGGCTGCGGCGTGGCCACCGCCGAGATGGGCCTGCTGGCCGGGGCCGAGCGCATCGAGGCCACCCTCTTCGGCAACGGCGAGCGCACCGGCAACGTGGACATCGTCACCCTGGCCCTCAACATGCACACCCAAGGCGTGGACCCGGAGCTGGACTTCTCCCACATCAACCGCATCAAGGAGATGTACGAGCGCTGCACCAAGATGAAGGTGGGCGAGCGGCAGCCCTACGCCGGCGAGCTGGTCTTTACCGCCTTCTCCGGCTCCCATCAGGACGCCATCAACAAGGGCACCCAGTACATGCGCGACAGCGGCAGCGGCAAGTGGGAGATCCCCTATCTTCCCATCGACCCGGCCGACGTGGGCCGGGAGTACGAGCCTATCATCCGCATCAACTCCCAGTCGGGCAAGGGCGGCGCGGCCTTCGTCATGCAGCACTCCTTCGGCTTCGACCTGCCCAAGGCCATGCACCCGGAGTTCGGCCACATCGTCCAGGTGGAGACCGACCGGGTGGGCACCGAGCTCAAGCCCGAGCGCATCTATGAGCTCTTCCGGGAGAACTACATCGACGCCGTCAAGCCCTATGAGCTGGTGCGCCACTCCTTCGCCGAGTTCACCGACGAGGAGGGCCACTCCCACGTCACCTTCGCCGGCACCCTCCGCCATGCCGACACCACCTTCCAGGTCCAGGGCTCGGGCAACGGCCCCATCGACGCCTTCTTCAACGCCATCCACGGCCAGAAGATGGACCACTTCACCTTCGTGGACTACAAGGAGCACGCCATCAAGCAGGGCTCTGACTCCCAGGCCGTGGCCTATATCCACCTCCGGGACGAGAACGGAGCGGACTGGTTCGGCGTGGGCATGAGCCACAACATCAACCTGGCTCCCCTCAAGGGCATCCTCTCGGCCATCAACCGGGCGGCCCTTCACCGGGACTGATTTGTCTCTTCCGACGAAATTCGCCAGGCATCGGGCACTCGCCCGGTGCCTGGCTTGCTTTTTGTATGGGATTCGGGTATTCTGTTAATCGTAATCATTGAAATCTGAACCATGAATGAGGCGAATCACCATGAAATATCTCCTGGACAGCCATACTCATACCATCGCCAGCGGACATGCCTACTGCACCGTGCTGGAGATGGCCCGCGCCGCCGCCGACCGGGGGCTGGAGCTGCTGTGCATCACCGACCACGCCCCCGCCATGGAGGGCACCACCTGCCGGGACTACTTTGCCAATCTGGGGGTCATCGACCGGGAGCTCTTCGGCGTGCAGATCCGGATGGGCGTGGAGCTCAATCTGCTGGACACCGAGGGCACCGTGGACCTGGACGAGCCCCTCCTGCGCCGCACCGATATGGCCATCGTCAGCCTGCACACCAAGTGCATCCCCACCGGCGGCACCGCCGAGGGCTATACCAACGGCCTCTTGCAGGCCATGAAGAACCCCTATGTGAACATCATCGGCCATCCTGACGACGGCCGCTATCCCCTGGACTATCCCACCCTGGTCCGCGCCGCCGCCGACGCGGGGGTGCTGCTGGAGGTCAACAACAGCTCCCTCACCCCCGGCGGCTTCCGGGTCAACGGCCCGCTCCACTGCGCCGAGATGCTCCGGGAGTGCAAAAAGCAGGGGGTCCCCGTGGTGGTGGGGAGTGACGCCCACTTTGTCTCCTACGTGGGCAATCACCAGTACGCCGACGCCCTCTTCCAGGAGCTGGACTTCCCCGAGGAGCTGGTCATGAACCGGGACAGCGCCGCTTTCCTCGCCTTCCTGAAGGCCCGCCGCGCCCGCTGAGATGGAGGCCTATTATTTCCGCCAGCTGGACAAGTACGGCCAGAGCGTCTACCACGCCATCCAGGAGGGGCTCACCGCCCTGAGTCCCTCCTTTCCGGTCCCCCGGATGGAGGGGAAGGAGCTCAGTGAGGTCCTCTTCCGCCTGCGGCTGGACCGCCCGGAGCTCTTCTATGTCACCGGCTTTTCCTACCGGGTGCACCCCCAGGCCGCCAGTGTGGATTTCATTCCCCAGTACCTCTTTGACAAGGGGAAGATCCGGGAGCACCAGCGGGCCCTGTCCGCCCGGGTGACCAAGCTGGCCCGTCCGGCCCAGTCCATGACCGACGGGGAGAAGGAGCGCTATGTCCACGACTTCATCTGCCAGAACGTGCGCTATGACAAGCTGAAAAAGCCCTATTCTCACGAGATCCTGGGCCCTCTGGGCCAGGGGGTGGGGGTGTGCGAGGGGATGGCCAAGTCGGTCAAGGCCCTGTGCGACGCCCTGGGGCTCTGGTGCATCGTGGTGGTCTCCCACGCCGCCCCTGAGCAGGGAATCCGCTACCGCCACGCCTGGAACATCCTGCGTCTGGGGGGAAGCTATTACCACCTGGACGCCACCTTTGACCGCACCCTGAGCGGGGAGGGGCCCATCCGCTACGACTATTTCAATCTGGATGACCGGCGCATCTTCCGGGACCACCAGCCCCTGGTCTACCCCGCGCCCTCCTGCACCGACGGGGACGCCTTCTACTACCGGGTGCAGAAGCGCTCCTTTACCCGCGTGGAAGAGGTGGTCCGGCGGGGGGAGCAGGCCCTGCGCAAGAAGCAGCCCCTCCTCTTCCACTGGCGGGGCGGGGCACTCACCCGGGGCGTGCTGGAGGAGCTCCTCCCCCCGCTGGAGGAGGCCGCCCGGGCCCGGAGCCGCTATGTCCAGGTCCGGGTCAACTGGCCCCAGGCCGTGCTCCACATCACCTTTCCCGACCAGCCCCCCGAGCAGACCTGTACCACCGAGGAGGCCAACGAGGGGGAGGCCCTTGCCGCATCCGAGCCTTCTGAGGCGTAACGCGGGGGGACCTCCCCCCCTGCGTTCTATTCCAAAAAATAACACTTGCATCTGGGATTTGGCTATGCTATAATGGCGCAGAAATGAGCAGAGGAGGAATTTCTTCCCTACCCATTCTTTTTTACGCCATTAGTTAGCATCTACTAACCGCTTCGTGATGGCACGATACCCACCCGGCCTTCTGTCCGGTGGATACCGTGCTTTTTTATGCCCAGCAGTTAGCTATTGCTAACCTTCAGGAGGAATGTACCATCAAAGCAAAGCACATCACCCTTTTTCTGGCCCTCGCCCTGGCGCTGCTCTCCGTCGTGTCCCTCTTCGTGGGGGTCATCGACCTGGACGCCGCCGCCCTGCTGCGGGGCGACCTGGAGCATCTCCAGCTCTTTCTCATCTCCCGCCTTC
Organism: Pseudoflavonifractor hominis; assembly: GCF_014288125.1. Classification (NCBI taxonomy): domain Bacteria; kingdom Bacillati; phylum Bacillota; class Clostridia; order Eubacteriales; family Oscillospiraceae; genus Pseudoflavonifractor; species Pseudoflavonifractor hominis. The sequence goes on from NZ_JACOPR010000003.1 coordinate 293,321, forward strand.
CCCGGCTCATGGCCATCCTGTGCACCGGCGTGGGGATGAGCGTGGCGGGACTCATCATGCAGAATCTCTGCCGGAACAAGTTTGTCTCCCCCACCACCGGGGCCACCATCTCTTCCGCCCAGTTCGGCATCCTGCTGGCCCTGCTCTTCCTGCCCAACTCCACCCTCTGGAGCCGGGCCCTCTTCGCCTTCTGCACCGCCACCCTGGGCACCTGGATCTTCGTGTGGTTCATCCAGCGGGTCCAGTTCAAGGACGTGGTCATGGTCCCGCTGGTGGGCATCATGTTCGGCAACATCATCGGCGGCGTCACCAGCTATCTGGCCTACCAGTATGAGCTGACCCAGGCCCTCTCCTCCTGGCTGGTGGGGCACTTCTCCCTGGTGCTCCGGGGGAGGTATGAGCTGGTCTACCTGACCCTCCCCCTGGTGGCCCTGGCCTTTCTCTTTGCCAACCACTTCAACATCGTGGGAATGGGCCGGGACATGTCCCACAACCTGGGAGTCCCCTACCGCCTGGTGCTCTTTCTGGGGCTGACCCTGTCCGCCCTCATCACGGCCAGCGTGGTGGTGGTCGTGGGGTCCATCTCCTACATCGGTCTCATCGTCCCCAACGTGGTGGCCATGTTCAAGGGGGACAAGATCCAGGGCACCCTGGTGGACACCGCCCTGTTCGGCGCCCTCTTCGTGCTGGTCTGCGACCTCATCGGACGGGTGGTCCTCTTCCCCTATGAGCTCCCCATTGAGCTGATCTCAGGTATCCTGGGCAGCCTCCTCTTTGTGCTTCTGCTCTTCTACCGCCTGCGCCACGGGCAGAAGGCCATCCGCCTGGGCGGGAATCCCGGCAGCGGATGCTGCTCTCCCCTCCCGGAAGGAGGTGAGGGCTGATGCACACCGCCGCCTACCGCGCCAATGTGCGCAAGCTGGTCCTGCTGGCCGGCCTGGCCGCTCTGGCGGCCCTGGCCTACCTGCTGGTGGAGGTCTCCCTGGAGCACACCCGTCTCTTCCAGTACGCCATGAAGCTCCGCCTCCCCAAGCTGGCGGCCATGGTGGTCACCGCCTTTGCCATCGGCGGAGCCTCCATCGTCTTTCAGTCCATCATCCAGAATACCATCGTCACCCCCTGCCTGCTGGGCATGAACGCCCTGTATACCCTCATCCACACCGCGGTGGTCTTTTTTGCCGGTTCGGGCAGCCTGCTGGCCCGGAATGCCAACCTGTCCTTTGCCGCAGACCTGCTCATCATGGGGGTGGTGGCCACTCTGATTTACAGCGTGCTCTTCCAGAAGACCAACCACAACATTCTCTATGTCCTGCTCATCGGCACCGTGCTCAGCTCCTTCTTCTCCAGCATCCAGACCACCCTCACCCGTGTGATGGACCCCAATGAGTACGACAGCCTCCTCACCACCCTGGTGGCCAGCTTCAGCAACATCAACGGGAGCATTCTGGCCTTCTCGGTGCTCCTGCTGGCCCTGCTGGTCCTGGTCTTGCGCCGGGAGCTGGCCCTGCTGGATGTGCTCACCCTGGGAAAGGACCAGGCCATCAACCTGGGGGTGGACTACGACAAGTGCGTCCGGCGGCTGCTGCTGGGCGTGACCCTCTCCATCGCCGTGGCCACCGCCCTGGTGGGCCCCATCTCCTTCCTGGGCCTCATCATCGCCAACCTCTCCCGCCAGCTTCTCAAGACCTACCGCCATGCCCACCTAATCCTGGGTGCCGCCCTTCTGGGCACGGCGGTGCTGGTGGGGGGACAGCTCCTGGTGGAGCATGTCTACACCTACGCCATCCCCGTCAGCGTGTTCATCACCGTGGGGGGCGGCGTGTACTTCCTCTATCTTCTGCTGACCGACAGGAGGGTCTGAAACCATGTTGATCAAAGAACTGACCAAGCGATACGGGGAGAAGACCGTGGTGGATTCCATCAGCTTCTCCCTGCCCAAGGGGGCGGTCATCTCCCTCATCGGCCCCAACGGCGCGGGAAAATCCACCGTGCTCAATATGCTCTCCCGCCTCATCGCCCGGGACAGCGGCCTGGTGGAGCTGGGCGGCCGGGACATCACCAGCTGGAAAAACAAGGAGCTGGCCAAGCACCTGGCCATCCTGACCCAGAGCAACAACGTACAGATGAAGCTCACCGTGCGGGAGCTGGTCTCCTTCGGCCGCTTCCCCTACTCGGGCAGCCGCCTCACCGGGGAGGACCAGGCCATCGTGGACCGGGCCATCGCCTACATGGAGTTGGAGGAGTTCCAGGACCGCTTCATCGACGAGCTCTCAGGCGGCCAGCGCCAGCGGGCCTACATCGCCATGGTGATCGCCCAGGACACCGAGTACATCCTCCTGGATGAGCCCACCAACAACCTGGACATCTACCACGCCACCAACCTCATGAAGATCGTCCGCCGCCTGTGCGACGAGCTGGGCAAGACCGTGATCCTCGTGCTCCACGAGATCAACTATGCCGCCTTCTACTCCGACTACATCTGCGCCTTCAAGGACGGCAGGATCGCCAAGTTCGGCACCGTCGCCGAGGTCATGACCAAGGAGACCCTCTCCGACATCTACCGGGTCCAATTTGAGATCATGGAGGTGGAGGGGCGTCCCCTGTCCATCTACTACTAAATTTCCATATTGAAACACTGCAAAGGAGCGTATATCCCATGAAGATTCTTCCCACCCTCGCCCTCACCCTTCTCCTCGGCCTGGGCCTCACCGCCTGCGGCACCGCCGCCGCCCCCACCTCCACGCCCTCCGCCCAGCCCGAGGGCGAGCCCTCCACCGTGACCATCCAGACCCTGAACGGCGACAAGGAGACCGTGGAGCTGGAGGTCCCCTACGATCCCCAGCGCCTGGCCGTGCTGGACATGGCCTCCCTGGACATTCTGGACGCCCTGGGCGTGGGCGACCGGGTGGTGGGCAGCGCCGACACCACCCTGGAATACCTCCAGTCCTACATCAACAGCGACTCCGTGGCCCCTCTGGGCACCATCAAGGAGGCCGATCTGGAGGCGGTCATGGCCTGTGAGCCCGACCTCATCTTCATCGGCGGCCGTCTGGCCAGCAGCTACCAGGCTCTGAGTGAGATCGCCCCCGTGGTCTACCTGTCCACCGACACCCAGCTGGGCGTGGTGGAGAGCGTGCGCCGCAACGCCTCCACCGTCGCCTCTCTCTTCGGTCTGGAGGCGCGGGCCGAGGAGCTCCTGTCCGGCTTTGACGCGCGCATCCAGACTCTGTCCGAGTTTGCCGCCGGAAAGACCGCCATCATCGGCATGTGCACCAGCGGCAGCTTCAACGTGCTGGGAGACGATGGCCGCTGCTCCCTCATCGGCCGGGAGGTGGGCTTCACCAACGTCGGCGTAGACGAGGCCGCCGCCACCTCCACCCACGGCAATGAGGCCTCCTTTGAGTTCGTGCTCCAGCAGAATCCGGAGTATCTCTTCGTCCTGGACAAGGACGCCGCCATCGCCGCCGAGGGCGCCAAGCTGGCCCAGGACATTGTGGAGAACGAGCTGGTCATGGGCACCCAGGCCTATCAGGACGGCCACATCGTCTACCTGGCCCATCCAGCCGTGTGGTACACCGCCGAGGGCGGCATCACCGCGCTGGACTGGATGCTTCAGGACCTGGAGTCCCTCCTGCCCGCGCAGACCGCCGCGTAATTTTCCCCTTCCCCATACGCTCCGGCCCGGCCGCGCAATGCGCCGGGCCGGAGTTTCATTTTCAACTGGAAAAATGACTCTTGTATATGTTATAATATAAAAATATCCATTTATACAGGAGGACCCCATGCGATATTATGTAGCGCCGCTGGAGGGATTGACGGGCACGATCTTCCGCCGCATCCACCACCGCTATTTTCCCGGCGCGGACAAGTACTACACCCCCTTTCTCTCCCCCAGCCATGACCATGTCTTTACCAAGCGGGAGAAACGGGAGATCCTGCCGGAATATAATGAGGGCCTGCCCGTGGTGCCCCAGCTTCTGACCCGCCGGGCGGAGGACTTTCTCTGGGCCGCCAACCGCCTGTTCGAGATGGGCTATCCGGAGGTCAACCTCAACCTGGGCTGTCCCTCGGGCACCGTCACCGCCAAGGGGAAGGGTTCGGGCTTTCTGGCCTTTCCCGAGGAGCTGGACGCCTTTCTGGCAGAAATCTTTGCCGGGGCGCAGGGCCCGGTCTCCATCAAGACCCGGCTGGGCATCCGGGACCCTGAGGAGTTCTGGCCAATTCTGGAGTGCTACAACCGCTATCCGGTGTACGAGCTCACCGTCCATCTCCGGGTGCAGAAGGATATGTACCGCCACCCCGTCCGGGGGGAGTATCTGGCCCCCATCCTGGCACAAAGCCGCAATCCGGTCTGCTATAACGGGGATCTGATCCGTCCGGGGGACCTCTCGGCTCTGACCAACTCCTTCCCCGGGCTGGAGGCCGTGATGATCGGCCGGGGCCTGATGGCCGACCCCGCCCTCATCTCGGTGCTCCAGGGCGGCAAGCCTCTGGAGCGCGCGACCCTGCGCGCCTTCCACGACGCCCTCTACGAGGCCTATGCCCAGGCCTTTGACAGCCGCCGCAACGCCATGCTGCGCATGAAGGAGCTCTGGTTCTATCTGATCCACCGCTTCGAGGGGGCCGAGCGCTATGGCAAACAGCTCCGGAAGGCCTCCGACCCCCGGGATTTTGAGGCCGCTGTGGAGCGCATCTTCACCGAGCTCCCCCTCCGGCCGGAGACCGTGCCGGGATGGTAGGCGCGGAAAAGAGCTGGTGGGTCTACATCCTTCTCTGTGCCGACGGGACACTGTACACCGGCATGACCGACGACATCCCCCGCCGCCTGCGCGCCCATAATACGGGCCGGGGCGCCAAATACACCCGGGGCCGCCGCCCCGTCCTTCTGGTCTATCGGGAGCGCTGTGCCAGCCGCTCCCAGGCCCTCCGGCGGGAGGCCGCCCTCAAGCGGCTCAGCCGGAGCCAAAAATGGGATCTCATTCAGACGAATCGGAATGAATTGGAGGGTATGCATACCATGGAAGAAAAACAGGTACGCTTTTTCCCGGCGGATGTGCGCTGCTCCGTCCCCCTGGGAAGCACGCTGATGGAGGCCTGCCGCGCGGCCGGTCTCTGGCTGGACAGCCCCTGCGGCGGAAATGGAACCTGCGGCAAGTGCCGTGTGGAGCTCCGCCGGGGCACCGAATGGGTCTCGGTCCTGGCCTGTCAGACCCCGGTCACCGAGGATCTGGAAGTCCGCCTGCCCCAGGAATCCGGAGGGCTGCACATCCTCACCGACGGAGCCGGGCGGCGCATCGCAGCCGACCCCCTGGTCCGCTGGTATCCGGTCTCCCTTGCGGACTGCCGCCGCAGCCGCAGCCTGTGGGAGGGCTTCTCCCAGGCCCTCCATACCGCCTTTGGGATCACCCCCGCTGTCCCCTCCCCCGCGGTGCTGGGGGAGCTGGCCCGGTATCTGGCGGAGGAGACCGCCCAGGTCTGGGCCCTTCTGTCCGGGGAGACCCTTTTGGCGCTGCGCGCCGATCCCCCCGCCCCCCTGCTGCTGGCCTTTGACCTGGGCACCACCACCCTGGCCGGCTACCTGCTGGACGGTGTGACCGGGGAGACGCTGGCGGTGGGGAGTGACCGCAATCCCCAGGCCTCCTTCGGCGCCGACGTGATTGCCCGCATCGACGCGGCCCGGGAGCTGGGCCCCGCTCCCCTGCGGGAGGCCCTGCTCCAGACCCTCTCCCGTATGACCGCGGAGATGGCCGCCCGGGCCGGCCGCCCGGCGGAGGAGATCGTCCTCACCGTCCTGGCCGGAAACACCTGTATGCACCACCTGGCCCTGGGCCTCTCCCCCGCCTCCCTGGGCCTGGCCCCCTACCTGCCCGTCCTGCGGGAGCCCCTACTCCTCCCGGCCGCCGGGTGGAATCTCCCCGTCCACCCCGCCGGACAGGTGGCCATGCTTCCCAACCTGGCGGGCTTCGTGGGGGCGGACACCGCCGCCTGCCTCCTCGCCGGGGACTTTGTCCGCCGGGAGGAACTCACCCTGCTCCTGGACATCGGCACCAACGGCGAGCTGGTACTGGGCAACCGGGAACGGCGGATCACCTGCTCCACGGCGGCCGGTCCCGCCTTTGAGGGGGCCAAGATCCGCTGCGGCATGCGGGGCGCCGAAGGGGCCATCGACCACGTCTATCTGGAGGACGGACGCCTGGTCTGTCATGTCATCGGAGAGGGCGCGGCCCGGGGCATCTGCGGCTCCGGCCTGCTGGACGCCGTGGCCGCCCTGCTGGACGGCGGGGTCCTGGACGAGTCGGGCTGCCTGCTGGAGCCCGAAGAGCTCTCCGATCCCCGGCTGGCCGCCTGCCTCACCGAGGTGGACGGGGCCTCCGCTGTTCTCCTGGCTCCGGCCCCGGAGCCGGGCGGGGAGCCGGTGGTCCTCACCCAGAAGGACATCCGGGAGCTCCAGCTGGCCAAGGGGGCCATTGCCGCCGGCATCCATCTGCTGGCCCAGGCCTACGGCGCCGAGCTGGAGGACATCCAGACGGTACTCATCGCCGGGGCCTTCGGCAACTTCATGCGCCCGGAGAGCGCCTGCCGCATCGGCCTCATCCCGCCCCAGCTGCTGGGGAAGATCCGCCCCGTGGGCAACGCCGCGGGAGAGGGGGCCTGTCTGGCCGCCCTCAGCTGGGCGGAGTATGCCCGGTGCGCCTCCCTGGCCTCCGGGACGGAGTATCTGGAGCTGGCCCAGCACCCCGGCTTCTCCACCTGTTACATGGAAGAGATGGCTTTCCCGGAAGGTTAGGCTTACCTCTGGTAAATGTGCAACGTTTTTTAATGTAAAATAAAAAATTTTTATTCAATATTGATATTTGCCAAAATATGAGTTATGATACTTAATGGGAGCCATCCCAATTTGATATAGTGATATGAAGAATTCGTATCATCCCGCCCTGACGGACCGGTACGAGAGAGGAAGACGGCATGTCCAGAACGAATTACAGTGCCTACATGGCCATAAAAAACAAGATCATGGAGATTTTCCGTACGGAAACCTTCGAAAAAAACAAGCTGCCTTCGGAAGCCGCACTGGCCAGCCGACTGGGGATCAGTCTTGTGACCCTGCGGGAGTCGCTGATGATGCTGGCTCTGGAGGGCTATATCACCAAGCGGCACGGCTCGGGCAACTATGTCCACCCCAGTACGCTGGACTATGAGAACCGCAGCTATTACTTCACCGAATATCTGAAAAAAGAGGGCTATCAGACCGCCATCAAGCTGCTCTCTCAGGAGTGGCGTCCCGCCGACGAGGAGGCCCGCAAGATGCTCCGTCTGGAGGAGGGGGACCGGGTGCTGGTCAACCGTCTGGTCTATCTGGCCGACGATCACCCGGCGGTCTACACCATGGGCATGATGCCGGAAAAGCTCCTCATCCGCACCGATGTGGAGGAGATGTCCTTTGCCTATATCCACGTGCTCATCCGGGATTATATGGGCCGGGATGTGGCCCACGCCCTCAACGAGTATGTCCCCATGGGCGTGCCCGACGAGCTGGTGGACATTTTCAAGGTCCCCAAGGGTACCCCCATCGACAGCAGCCACCAGGTCTTCTATGACATCGGGGATGAGCCGGTGGTCTACAACACCCACTACTTCAACCCCGACTACTACCGTCTGCGCACCCTGCAGAACTGGGATCTGGGCCGGTGATCCCCCCTCTTGCCAACCGCCGTCAAATGCGCTAGAATGGAGTCATTCATACTGGTATGACAGGAGGAACTTCCCATGAAAGCGTACGACACCATTCACAAGGAAGAGCTGGAGGTAGACCGCCAGGGTCTCATCGACCTGATGCTCAACAACCGTCAGGTGGACCTCTATCTCCCCGAGAAAAAGACCGATGAGGACGGCTACCTCACCTGGGACGTGGAGCACTGGAGCACGGTGGACGGCCGGCGCTTCATCCGCTGCTATTCCCTGGAAGGCCGGGTCCTGCGGGACTCCACCGCCCACAACAAGTACGATCTGGACAACTCCTTCTTCCCCGAGCAGGCCAAGGAAGTCAAGATCAGCTGATTCACCCAAAAAGGCCCCGGCGCTGACGCGCCGGGGCCTTTCGTTGTCTCTGGATTTCGGATTGCTGTCAGATTACAGCACGATGGCGTTGACCGCTTCGATCAGATCCACCACCGCAGAGCGGGGGATGAGGGAGACCGGCTCCCCGTCGATGACGGCCAGACAGTTCTCCCCGTCATAGCGGTAGAGCTGGATCTGCACGCTGGGGTGGACCTCACTGTCCAGGTAGACCGTCAGGGCGATCTCCTCCTTCTGGGTGGGCTCCTCCTGAGTGAAGCTGTCGGCAGTCAGTCCCTCCAGGGCCGATTGCAGGTCCGCCACGTCCACTTCCTCCTCGCCGAAGTGGAAGGTCTTGTCCTCTCCGCTTCCCTCGGAAGTCAGGTTGTAGACCGAGCCCTCCAGGGTGATGTCCAGACCGGTCACCTGGGTAAAGTCCGCCGTCAGCGCCTCTTTGTGCCGCAGGTCATCATATCCGGCCGCGATCAGCTTCTCATAGCTCTCGCCGGTGATCTGATAGACGATCTCAGAGTCTCCCACCCGGGCATAGGCGGTGATCTCCTCTTCCTCGTCCTCCTCCGACGCGGTGTCGTTCTCGGCCGCAGCCCGCTCCTCGGGAGAGCGGCTGATGTGGAGGGTAAAGGTCTGGCTCTCGCCCTCCTCATCCTCCTCCGGCGTGTACGTGACGGTGACCGTCAGCTCCGGTGCATCCAGTCCGTACTGGGACAGATCCTCCGTCCCGGCCTGATAGGTCATATAGTTATCCAGGGTCAGATTCTCGATCCCGCTGAGATAGCTCTCCACCAGGTTGGTGTCCAGGGGCTTGAGGTCCTCCCCCTCCTGCCGGAAGTAGACGTCCTCGCTGCAATAGGTGTAGGGGCTCTCCTCCGAGTACTCCTGATAGACCACCTGGTAGGAGTCCGCGCCCTCAAACTGAATGCCCGTGACCTGGCCGAACGAGGGGGTCTCATCGTTGGCGATCATGTCGCGGATGGTAATTTCGTAGTCTTCCATGGGATCGTCCTCTACCAGGTAGACGTTGCCGTCCCCGGTGGAGAGATAGCGCTGGGAGTCCATGGTGCTGTAATTGCCCAGCTTGATCTCATAGTCCTCCTCCCCGGCGGAGAGGTGGATGGTGCAGACCGGATTGTCCAGCCCATACTGGCTGTAATCGGTGACTTCCTCGATGATGAAGGCCGCCTCCAGCGCCTGGAAGGGCTCCAGCAGCTCCTGGATCTTCTCCTCACTCACCGGGAAGGCCGCGTCCTCGTCGTACTGCCAGGTCTCATCCTTGTGGAAGGCCAGGCTCTCCGATTCGTATTCCCAGGAGAGGGCATCCACCGTCTCGGGGTCGATCTCCAGGACGATCTCGCCGCTGTTGCGGATCTCCTCCTGCCGCTCCTCGTGCTTCACCACGGCGAAGGCGGCGATGCAGACCACCACCAGAACGCCCAGCAGCACATAGAGCCGTTTAGCCCGCTTCATGTTGCTCCCTCCTTCTCTTCACAATGACGCAGACGCCAATGCCCAGGTAGCCCAGGGGGAATACGCCGATCATCAGGGTCTTGAGCAGCGACGCGGTGGAGTCGCTGATGGACAGATAGTTATAGTTCAGGGATTTGCTGCGGATGGCCATGGCCTCGCTCTCTCCGATCAGGGAGGACAGGGCGTTCATAGCCAGATCCGAGTTGGATCCGGAGGAGAGGGCGTTGTACATATCGTCCAGGAAGGCCGCCGAGGAGAACCAGACGATCTGTCCCTCATTGGAGCAGTCGATGGAGAGGCCCACGGCAAAGGGACCGTCCACGTCGCCCTCCTCCTTCTCATAGCTGGTGAGCTGATAGCCCGCGCTCTTGCTGAAGGCCTCCTCCGAGGTGGAGAGCAGCACCGTGACCGCGCTGCCCGCCGTCTCATCCACCGTCATGCCCTGCGAGATGGGCATGTTGGGATAGTAGTGCTCCTCCATGAGGGGGTCGGTGATGGCATGGCTGGACATCTCGGGGAGAAGGACGTAGGGATAGCCGGTATAGTGCTCCCGGTCTCCCTCCACCACGATGCCCTCGGTGGTGCTCACTCCGTAGTCGGAGAGCAGGCTGTACAGATTGCTCAGGGAACCCTCTTCAGTGGGGCCGGCCATGACCAGCAGCTTTCCGCCCGCTTCCGCGTAGCTGGAGAGCATCTCCACCTCCTGCTCGATCTGCTCCTGGAAATTGTCGGGCAGAGCCTGCTCGCCATGTCCCTCCACCACATACAGCTGGGGGAGATCCTCGGTGACCACATAGTCGATGACAGAGGTGATGGCACCCTCACCGTCAAAGGAGGTGTTGTAGGAGTAGGAGTAGATATCGGGCTCCTGGACGTAGATGTCGTCGTACCCGATGAAGCGGCTGCGCTCCCCGCACTCCACCACGAGGCTGTTGTTCTGCACCGTCTCGCTGGTGTACTGCTCGGCAAAGGTGGGATAGACGTCGGGATTCTTCTTGACCACCGTGATGTGGTCGGAGAGGCTGTCATATTTGTTCAGGAGGGTCTCGATCACATCGTCCTCCTCGCCGGACTGGACGATCCAGTAGATGGTCACGTCCTCCTCCAGCGCATTGACCACCACCTTGGTGTTGCTGGTGATGGAGTAGAGCTTGCTGGCGCTGATGTCATATTTCGTCAGATTGGCCGGCAGGGCCGAGACCAGGATATTCAGTGCGATCAGGATGGCCAGCACCACCGCGGTGGCGATGAGCGAATAGGAGCCTCCCTGGAAGGCGATGCGGTTTCTCTCCGCCCGTCCCCCGTCAGAAAGGAGTTTCCAGCGTTTCATCAATGATACCTCCTTTTCTCCAGGGACTGGACCGACAGGAACAGGAAAAAGACGATGACCGACAGGTAATAGACGATGGCGGTCAGGTCAAAGACGCCGCTGACAAAGGTATTGAACCGCTCAAAGAAGGACAGCTGCCGCATGATGTTTGGCAGGAGTCCTTCAAAGGCCTCCGGGTCCACAAAGCCCGTGATGCAGATGGCGGCCAGCAGCACAAAGGCGACGGCGTAGGCCAGATACTCGTTCCGGGTCAGATACCGGATCAGCGCACCCAGGGCCAGCACCAGGACGCCCAGGGCGATCACCGTGCCGGCGGCCGTGGAGGAGACATACTCCGAGAGGCTCACGCTGTAATAGTTGAACAGGATCACGGCGATCCCGATTCCGGCCGCCAGGCCCTGGTTATCGGTCAGGGAGGAGATAAATACGCCCAGCGCCACCAGGGCCGCGCCCATGATGAAGATGGCCACCAGGGACCCGTAGGAGGTGGGCAGGTATACATCGCCAAACTGGGCGAAGATGATCGGATAGATGGAAATGACGGCCAGGGGGATCAGATAGACCGCCAGCAGGGCCAGATATTTCCCCAAAATCACCTGGGTGGTGGTGATGGGGAGGGAGTAGAGGAGCTGATCGGTCTTCTGCTTGCGCTCCTCGGCAATGACCCGCATGGTCAGGATGGGCACGATGACCACAAAGACGATGCTGCCGAAGCTGAGCACATATTCGAAATTGCTCACCGCCGCCTGCAAATTGTACAGCATGGCGCCGAAGCCCACGATGGCCAGCAGAAATGCGCCGAACACATAGGCGGTGAAGGAGTGGAAATAGCTTCTCAATTCATGCTTTAAAACGGCTGTCATGCGCCTTCTCCCTCCTGTTCCTCCGTGGTCTCTCCGGCCGGTGTCTGGTCGGCCGGGTCTCCGTTTTCAGTCAGCTCCAGGAAGATGTCCTCCAGGCTGGCCCGTTTCAGCGTCAGCTCCAGCAGGGCCTGGGCGATCCCGACCCGCTGCTTGTAGCCCTTGGACAGGGCGGAGATGCGCCGGTTCTTGACCTCAGCGATCCGGACCTGCTCGATCACCGCCTGGATCTGGCGCTCCAGCTCGGCGCCCCGGAGCCCCTTGGCCTCTCCCACGAAGCGCAGGTACTCCGCCGGCGTCTCGTTCATGTAGAGGGGGGGCTGTTCGGGCAGATAGCCGATCAGCTTCTTGGCCTGATCGGCGTCCTCGAACAGATCGAATCCGCCCACTTCCACACGGCCGGAAGTGGCCGACAGACAGCCTGTCATCATATTCATCGTGGTACTCTTTCCCGCGCCGTTGGGCCCCAGGAATCCATACACATGGCCCTCGTCGATCTCAAAAGACAGATCGTCCACCTCCAGGAAATCGCCGTAGTACTTTGTCAAGTGCTCGACCTTGATCATGGAGGAACCTCCTCGCTTGTTATTCTCGGCCTGCGGACGGCCCCCGTCCGCGGGCCTGTCTAGTATACTCCGCCGTCCTAAAGTGAACCTAAAGAAACCGGGATGGCCCCAAAAAATACGCCCCCTTCCCGGATCAGACCCGGAAGGGGGGTAAAACAAAAAAGCGGACCAGCAAAAGGCTGGTCTGCTCCGTCTAGCAATAAAGTGCATTCCTGCCATACTAGGTACAAAAGCCTCGCAGAGTTCTGCCATCCGCAGACGGCAGAAAAAAGTCCAATCGTGTTTTCCGGCGGCGTGTACGTCGGAAAACACACTTCTCAGGACGCAAGTGTGCGAACCGGGAACCCAAACAAAGCCCAGCGAAGTGGGTTTGTTTGGGAGAGGAGGGGCAAGGGAGCGGAGTGAACCCTGGCCGTTAGGCCGGGGCGAACGGTGCGGACTTTGACCCGACGAAGTGCGCGCGGCGTCCTGCATCCCCTCTCAAAAATGCAAGCATTTTTGAGAGGCGTGTCGAAAAACTTCGACACGCAAAAAAGAGCGGACCAGCAAAAGGCTGGTCCGCTCTCAAATCGTTCCGATTAGTCGGTCACGAAGGGCAGCAGGGCGATCTGACGGGCGCGCTTGATGGCCTCGGTCAGCTGGCGCTGATGCATCGCGCAGGTGCCGGTGGTACGGCGGGGCAGGATCTTGGAACGCTCAGACAGGAAACGGCGCAGCTTGGCCGCGTCCTTGTAGTCGATGTGCTCCACCTTGTCCACACAGAAGGTGCAGACCTTGCGGCGCTTGCGGCCGCGGGGACGCTCTCTATCCATAGCCATGGTACAGTACTCCTTTCAACGATGCTTCCGCAAGAGCCGGAGCGCTTTCGCGGAGCGGAATGGCGCTTAACGCCAAGCCGGAAGAACCGGCTGAACTGCAAAACAGTCGCTCCTCAGAAGGGGAGCTCGCCGTCGTCGTCGGACAGGTCGGCGAACTGGTCGCCGCCGCTGAGCGGCGCGGCATAAGCGGGCGCGGACGGCGCCGGGGCGCTGTATCCACCGTAAGCCGGCGGCGGGGGCGCATAGCCGCCGCCCTCGGCATCCCGCTTGGAGTCGCCAAAGTAGACATTGTCGGCCACGACCTCGGCGCTGCGGCGCTTGTTCCCGTCTTTGTCGGTCCAGTCGCGCAGCTGGAGGCGGCCCTCCACCACGGCCAGGCGGCCCTTGGTGAAGAAGCGGGAGACGAACTCAGCCGTCTGCCGCCAGGCCACGATATCGATGAAATCGGTGGCCTTTTCGCCGGTGGTCTTGTCTTTGAAATCCCGGTCCACCGCCAGGGAGAAGGAGGCCACAGGGGTCCCCGTCTGGGTGTGGCGGAGCTCAGGATCCCGGGTCAGGCGACCCATGAGGATAATGCGATTCAGCATGGAAGCGCCTCCTTACTCATCCTTGCAGATGATCATGGAGCGCATCACGCCGTCGGTAATGCGGAAGATTCGGTCCAGCTCCTGGGGGAAGGCGGGAGCGGAGCTAAAGGTCATCAGGACATAGTAGCCCTCGTTCAGGTCGTTGATGGGATAGGCCAGATGGCGCTTGCCCCACTCGTCAACCTCGGCCAGAGTGCCGTTGTTCTCGACCAGAGTCTTGAACTTCGCCACCAGAGCGGCGGTAGCCTCCTCGCCCAGGTTGGGATCGAGGATGTAGACGGCCTCGTAGTTCGCATTCAGCTTTGCCATTTTCGTTGCACCTCCTTATGGACATATGGCCCCCGTATCATGCGGGGGCAAGGATGTGCTTGTTTTCTAAACAAGCCTTTTTATTATATCGGATTTTCCGGGAAAGTCAAGCCCCTTTCCCCATTTTCTGCAAAGATTTCTTTCCGGCTTTATTGCGGTTCCAGGTACTCGGACGGGACCTCTCCGATTACATGGTCATCATTGAACACCAGGATATCGCCGGATTGATACGCCTCCCCATAGACGGTCTCCCCTTTTTCCAGCTTCTGGGGGAACAGCATCCGGATCAGATCGTCCCCGCCTTGGACTGTCAGCATACTTCCGCGATAGCTTTCATTTACATACCGTTTTACGGCCACCGTTTCTTTGACGGTGTACACCTGCTCATAGGACGTGCTGTTTTGCTCATAGTACGCATGCTCCGCATATCCGTGCACGGCAAATACCGGAACGATCAAAATCAGACAGGAGAGCAGGCTGAAGAGCACACTGCTTCCCGTTTTTGGTGTCTGATACGACTTGCGGAAGAACACCGCGAACAGCAGGGACAGCACAACTGCAGCCAGGATCGACCACAGAAAAACGGCGTTTTTATGGATCGTCAGGGTACCCAGGGTTTCCAAGCTGACACTCTCGAGCCATCGCTGCGACAGACAGAGGCTCTGCTTGAACACGCTGGTGGCGAACGCCCCAAACACCAGGAAGAGCACGCCGGGGAGCAGAAGATAGACTCTCTTGGTGGCGACGGCTTTCGAGATGGACACAAAGAAGGTATAGATCCCCCCGATGACCGTCAGAAATGTGGTGATCGTAAAGAGGAGTACATACATCTCCGTGACGATATGATAGATTCCGCCGATGGCAATGAGAATGGCCGCCAAGATGACATATACAGGGATGATATAGACAAAAATCATACTCTCTCCCCCTTTTTGTACCTTACATGCATTTTAGCACATCAAAGCGTGAATGACAAGCAGAGAACCCCTCCCGTAGTTTGCTGCTACTATATCGGATATCTGGAGGAAGGCCGCACCTCTTTCCCATTTTTTTGCAAAATTTTTCTCTCGCCCGTCCTCCCCCCTTTTGCAGGCGGCCCTTTCATGTTATAGTAGTACAGAATCTGTGCTTTTGAGAGGAGGACGGATATGTCCGGCGATCTGACCCGCGGCCCCATCACCGCCACCATGCTGCTCTTTGCGCTGCCCATGATGCTGGGAAATCTGCTCCAGCAGTGCTATAACGTGGCCGACACCCTCATCGTGGGCCGCTTTCTCGGTGCCTCTGCCCTGGCGGCGGTGGGGTCGTCCTACACTCTGATGACCTTCCTCACCTCCATCCTGCTGGGGCTTTGCATGGGGAGCGGAGCCGTCTTTTCCATCTGCCACGGCGCCGGGGACAAAGACCGGCTCCAGCGCAGCCTGGCCGCCTCCTTCCTGCTCATCGGCGGGGTGACTTTGGTCCTCAACCTGGCAGTCTTTCTCCTGCTGGACCCCATTCTCACCCTCCTTCAGGTACCACCGGATACCCGCCCCCTGATGCGGGAATATTTGTGGGTAATCTTCTGGGGGATCGCGGCCACCTTCCTCTACAATTATTTTGCCTCTCTTCTGCGGGCAGTGGGCAACTCCCTGGTGCCCCTGCTCTTTCTGGCGGTATGCGCCCTGCTCAACATCGCCCTGGACCTGGTCTTTGTCCTGGTGTTCCACTGGGGAGTGGCCGGAGCGGCCGGGGCCACGGTGCTGTCCCAGTACGTCTCGGGCCTGGGCATCGGCCTTTACACCTGGGTGCGCTGTCCCCAGTTCCGCCCCGACCGGAGCAGCTTCCGCATCCGGATGGAGCAGCTGCGGGAGATCGCCCAGTTCTCCTTCCTCACCTCCCTCCAGCAGTCGGTGATGAACTTCGGCATTCTCATGGTACAGGGGCTCATCAACAGCTTCGGCACCACCGTCATGGCCGCCTTTGCCGCGGCGGTCAAGATCGACTCCTTTGCCTACATGCCGGTGCAGGACTTCGGCAACGCCTTTTCCACCTTTGTGGCCCAGAATTACGGCGCCCGGAAGGCCGGGCGCATCCGCTCCGGCATCCGCAGCGCCGTGGCGGCCGCCCTGCTCTTCTGCGTGGTGATTTCGGCGGCGGTCTGTCTCTTCGCCCGCCCCCTGATGCTCCTCTTTGTCCAGCCCGAGGAGGTGGAGATCCTCGCCATCGGCGTGCAGTACCTCCGGGTGGAGGGTGCCTTCTACTGCGGCATCGGGTGTCTCTTCCTCCTCTACGGCCTGTACCGGGCAGTGGGCCGTCCCGGGATGTCCCTGGTCCTCACCGTGATCTCCCTGGGGACCCGGGTGCTGCTGGCCTACACCCTCTCCGCCATCCCCGCCGTGGGCGTGCTGGGCATCTGGTGGTCGGTGCCCATCGGCTGGCTCCTGGCCGATCTGGCCGGCTTCCTCTACTACCGCCGCCGGCGGGCCGTCCTCTTCGCCGGGCTGGAGGAATCGGCGGTCTGATCCCTCTCCTTTGTGCCTTTTGTTGCGCTTTCTCTCCACATTCGGTATACTGTATGTGCAATCATCCAGCAAGATCGTGAATCGGAGGTGCGCACCATGAAGAGAAACATCGCGTTGCTGCTGCTTGGTATCCTCCCCCTGCCGCTGGGGTATGCCCTGAATTTCGTCATACTCTCTCTGCCCAGTTCCAGCATTTTGCTATATGCCGTATCGATCGGTTTTCTGCTCCTCTGGGTCCTGCTGGCCCGCCGCGTCTCCGCCCGGGAGGGGCAGCCCATCGTCCAGGCCCTTCTTCTCAGCGCCTTTGGTCTTTTGATGCTCCTCCTGGTGCTCTATCAGGAATTGGTGATGGGACGATACTGGTTCAACCTGTTGGGCGCCGCCCCGCAGCTCTACTTTCTCCCCCTTCTGTCCCTGGGCTTTACCCTCTCCAATGTTTTGATCCAGCCCTTCCTGCCCACTTTGGAGATGTGGCTTGTCTACCTTCTGGCCTGGCTCCTCCTCTTTGCCGCCGGGTGTGCGGGCTGCTTTTGGAAGGCCAGAGGCAAATGATGGAAACAAAAAACATCCTCCCCACGGCCGTTCCGACCACAGGGAGGATGTTTTCTTTTATTTGGAAGTAACTCTTACAGCACCCGGGCCTTCTCCTTGATGAAGTGGCGCAGCCAGTCCCCGGTGGCGGGGTGGTCCAGGGCGAAGTCCAGGGTGGCCTCCAGGAAGCCCTGGAGGTTGCCGGTGTCGTAGCGGCGGCCCTCAAAGTCCACCGCCACCATCCGGTCCCGGCGGCACAGCTCCTTCAGGCCGTCGGTGAGCTGGATCTCTCCGCCGTAGCCCGGCTGGAGGTTCTCCAGGATGTCAAAGATATCCGACTTGAGCACATAGCGGCCCAGGATGGCATAGTTGGAGAACATCTGCTCAGGCCGGGGCTTCTCATTCATGTCGGAGACCGAGAAGATCCGCTCCTCCAGGGGGGAGATCTTGACGGAGGAGTACTTGGAGATGGCCTGGGTGGAGACCTTCTGCACGCCCACCACCGACGCGTCGTACTTCTCGGCCGCCTCGATGAGCTGCCGGGTGACCGGCTTGCGGGCCCGCATGATGTCGTCGCCCAGGAGCACGGCAAAGGGCTCGTCTCCCACGAAGCGCTTGGCCCGCCAGATGGCGTGGCCCAGGCCCTTGGTCTCCTTCTGGCGCACATAGAAGATGTTGGCCAGATCGGCGGCCCGGCGCACCTCGGTGAGCTCCTTCTCCTTGCCCGCCTGATTGAGCCGGGTCTCCAGCTCGGGATAGTAGTCAAAATAGTCGTCCATGGCCGACTTGGCCCGGTTGGTGACGATCAGGATATCCTCGATGCCGGCCTCCACGGCCTCCTCGATGATATACTGGATAACCGGCTTGTCCACCATGGGAAGCATTTCCTTCGGTACCGTCTTGGTGGCCGGAAGCATCCGGGTGCCCAGCCCCGCGGCGGGGATGACAGCTTTACGCACTTTCACAGTGAAAGACCTCCTCAGTAATCAAATTCAAAGGATTGTCCCCAGTGTACCACAGTTTGGGGAAAAAGGCCAGAAAAACCGCCGCTCCCGTTACCGGGAGCGGCGGGGCATCCAAGGAAACTCAGTTTTTCTCGGTACGCAGGCGTCCGGCCGGGATCTGGGCACGGAGGACACCCACACGGGGCAGAACGGTCAGCAGGATGGATCCCAGCACATAGCAGGCCAGCAGCTCACCCAGGGCAACCGTCACGCCGTTGAAGGCGAACATCCCCCAGAAACCAGGGCCAAAGCCCACCTCATACCAGGTGATCATGGCGCCCACGATCACGCCGTTGCACAGCACCGGCGGCAGCGGAGCCAGCCAGCGGTTGGGCATCCGGGCCGTCCAGAGGGCGGCCAGCAGCGTGGCCAGGGAACCCAGCACGGTATCCAGCGGGCCCACGGTGCTCATCAGATTGGTCACCAGGCAGCCCACAAAGAGCCCCGGCGCCGTGGCCGGAAAGAGGAAGGGGAGCACGCACAGTGCCTCGGCAAACCGGCACTGGATGGGCCCATAGGTCAGGCCGAAGAAGTTGCCGAAGTAGCTGAGTACGGCGTAGAGGGCGGCCACCATGGCGGCCATGGTCAGCTCCCGGGTGCGGGTACGGGTGTTCTGGGGTTGATTGACTTTCATATTGAATTTTCCTCCCATTTTTTGTTTAGAGAACGGATCGGGGACCTGCCCCGCCGAACGAACACGGCTGCGCCGTGCTTGGACTGGGTTGGAAACCAGTCGGGAGGTATTCTAGCATGTTTCCCGCACCTTGTAAAGGGGGAGCGCTTACCCCTGCTCCTGGCTGGCCAGGAACTGCCGGAGCTTCTCGGCCGCCTCCCCGCCCAGGGCAAAGCTGTGCTCCTCCTTGGGGCGCATGGCCTGCATGACCACGCCGGCCTGCTGGGCCAGGCGGCCCTCCTTCACCAGGATCAGGAGGGAGGCCGAGTTTTCCGCGTCCTGCACCGCCCGGTGGGCCTCCCCCGCAAAGCGGTACTCCGCCGCGCCAAGGGCATTCTGCAGGGAGAGCGGATTGGAGCGGGAGAGCCCGATGAGCCGGGTATACACCGCCTGGAAGTCGATCCACCGCTGGTTGAGCTGCCAGGGGAGCTCGGCCTCCTTGAGCCAGCTCTCATCGTAGAGCTGGTACTGGTCGCTGCGGCTCCAGGAGTAGATGCGCCCTCTCCCCTCTCCGATCCAGGCGGCAAAGTCCTCCATGGCCGGGGCAAAGGGCTTGGCCCCCGCCACGTCGGCGTCGGTGATGCCGGTGAGCTGGGTGATCCGCTTGTGGATGGGGCCGTACTCCGGCTTCACATAGCAGGAATAGCGGTCCACCAGGCGGTATTCCCGGTCCAGCTTGACCGCTCCGATCTCCACAATCTCGCTCCGGGCGATCTCCCGGGCCTCCCGGTATTCCCGGGGAATGGGATTCATCTCAAAATCCAGAAAAATATGCGTATCGTACATGTGCGCCCCTTCTTTCTCCTCCCGCTCCGGGACCTGGGTCGGGCGGTTGTTCTCAGATGTGCAAAGACCATTATAGCATCCCCGTCCGCTCTGGCAAGTATCGCTCAGATACTTTGTCCCTCTGGGGCCTTTTTGCCGAAAATACACAATCCGCCCCTTGACAAGCGGCCCGGCCTTCGCTATTATATCAGCAGAACCGGTTTTTTCCGGCTCCGGTCTGAGTTTGAACTCAGGACCGGCTCTTTTTTCTTTCGTATTGTGGAACTTGATTCCGCAATATGAAATGCAAAGAGGGCAATCGCTGTGATTGATTGTTCTGCCCCCGGTGCGGCCTTCCCACCGCACCCCGACAGAATGCAGGGAGGAATAAATCATGTTTACCAACAAACTCAAACACGACCTCTACGCCGGTAAGACCTGTTTCGGCACCTTCATGTGCCTGAACTCCACCGACGTGGTGGAAATCGGCGGCCTGGCCGGCTTCGACTTTGTCATTCTGGACTGCGAGCACGGCTATCTGTCCCCCGAGGCCACCATGCATCTGGTGCGCGCCGCTCAGGCGGGCGGCACCACCCCCATCACCCGGGTCACCTTCAACGGTGAGACCGAGATCCTCCGCGCCCTGGACGTGGGTTCCCACGGCGTGCAGGTCCCCCAGATCAACACCCGGGAGGACGCCGAGCTGGCTGTCCGCCGCGCCAAGTACTACCCCATGGGTATCCGCGGCTCGGCTATGACCCGCTCCTGCGACTACGGCAAGACCCCCTTTACGGACTACATCGAGCACGAGAACGCTGAGACGCTGGTCTCCGTCCACATTGAGAACATCATCGGCCTGCAGAACATTGAGGAGATCGCCGCCGTGGATGGCGTGGACGTCCTCTTCCTCGGGCCCTACGACATGTCTCAGTCCATGGGCATCCCCGGCCAGACCGATCACCCCCGCATCCAGGAGGCCGCCGACATCGTGCTGGCCGCCTGCAAGAAGTACGGCAAGATCCCCGGTGTGTACGCCGAGTACCCCGAGATCGCCAAGATGCGTGCGGAGCAGGGCTTCCAGTACATCCCCATCGGCATGGCCACCACCCTCATCACCCGCGCCTTCACCGACCTTCTGCACAAGGTGAAGGGTGAATAAGTTTTTCCTTTCCCATTTTCCCAAAACTCTTTGACTCAAGCAAAAGCGCCGCGTCCGAAACGGGATGCGGCGCTTTTGCGTGTCCCGGGCCCCGGGACGGGGGTTGCGGCACGTCCCCCGGGGCGGTATAATAGGAAGGCAGGCCGCGCCCCGCCGGGGAATGGCCCCCACCCTGCTGCGGCAGAGGAAAAAGGAGTGTTTTACGATGCAGAAACCCGTTCTCGTGGTCATGGCCGCCGGCATGGGCAGCCGGTATGGCGGACTCAAGCAGGTGGACCCTGTGGGCAGTCACGGCCAGCTCATCATCGACTATTCCATCTACGACGCCCACCGGGCCGGATTTGATACCGTCGTCTTTGTCATCAAGCGGGAGCTGGAGGAGACCTTCCGCTCCTCCATCGGCGACCGGCTCTCCCAGGTCATGGAGGTCCGCTATGCCTACCAGGAGCTCACCGATCTGCCCGAGGGCTACGCCGTGCCCGAGGGGCGTGTCAAGCCCTGGGGTACCTGCCACGCGGTGCTGGCCGCCCGGCATGTGGTGGACGGCCCCTTTGCCGTCATCAACTCGGACGACTACTACGGCCCCGAGGCCTTCCGGACCATTTACGACTATCTCCTCTCCCATCCCGACGGGGACTACTATGAGTACGCCATGGTGGGCTACTTGCTGGGCAACACGGTCACCGAGCACGGACACGTGGCCCGGGGCGTGTGTGTGGAGGATGAAAACCACTACCTCCGCCAGGTCACCGAGCACACCCACATTGAAAAGGACGGGGACCACGCCCGCTTCACCGAGGACGGCGGCGCCACCTGGTCCGCCCTGCCCGGGGACACCATCGTGTCCATGAACCTGTGGGGCTTCACCCCCAGCTTCCTGCGGGAGGCCCAGTCCCGCTTCCCCGCTTTCCTGGACCGGGCCCTCACCGAGCAGCCGGAAAAGGGGGAGTACTTCCTCCCCAGCGTGGTCAGCCAGCTCATCGACGAGGGCAAGGCCCGGGTGCAGGTCCTGCGCAGCCACGACCGCTGGTACGGCGTCACCTACAAGGAGGATAAGCCCACTGTGGTCCAGGCCATTGCCGACATGACCCAGCGGGGCCTCTATCCCGAACAGCTCTGGAAATAATCAGTCCCTTGGCCGGATCTCCGCTCCCCGGAGGTCCGGTCTTTTTCTGCTCTTTCAGCAGAACTTTCCCCTTGACATCCGGCCCAGGCGGCATTATTATATAAGCACAAGATTACTTACTTTACTTTTGTTTAGGAGTGAGCGCCATGACCCAGCGGGAACGGCAGCTGCTCCGATGGATCGAGGAGAATCCCCTCATCTCCCAGCAGGAGCTGGCAGACAAGGCGGGCATCACCCGGTCCTCGGTGGCCGTGCATATCTCCAATCTGATGAAAAAAGGATACATCGTGGGCAAGGGCTACATCGTCCACACCGCCCCCTACGCCGTGGTCATCGGCGGGGTGAATATGGACATCGGCGGCCGCCCCGCCCACAAGCTGGTGGCCCAGGACTCCAATCCCGGTCAGGTGCGCATCAGCCTGGGCGGCGTGGGGCGCAACATCGCCCACAACATGAGCCTTCTGGGGGTGGACGTCCGGCTCCTCACCGCCTTCGGGGACGACCTGTACGCCCAGAAGATTGCCGCCTCCTGTGGAGAGCTGGGCATCGACATCTCCCAGTCCCTCCAGGTGAAGGGGGCCGCCACCTCCACCTATCTCTTCATTGCCGACGAGCGGGGGGACATGGCCCTGGCCGTGTCCGATATGGAGATCTACTCCCACGTGACTCCCGCCTATCTCCAGTCCCGGCAGGCCCTGCTGGACAATGCCCAGCTCATCGTCTTCGACACCAACCTGCCCGCTGAGACCATCGCCTGGCTGGCCCATCACGCCAAGGTCCCCCTCTTCTCCGATCCGGTGTCTACGGCCAAGGCCGAGAAGCTCCGCCCCGTGCTGGGCAAGCTCCACACCCTCAAGCCCAACCGCATCGAGGCCGAGCTCCTCTCCGGGGTGTCCATCACCGATGAGGCGAGCCTCAACCAGGCCGCCGACGTGCTGCTGGATACTGGACTGCGCCGGGTGCTCATCTCCCTGGGCGGGGACGGCATCTTTGCCGCCGACCACCACGAGCGCGTCCACGTCCCCTGCTTCCCGGGGGAGATGGTCAACACCACCGGCTGCGGGGACGCCGCCATGGCCGCCGTGGCCTGGGCCTATCTGGAGGGCACCGACCTGCTGGGCACCACCCGGGCTGCCCTGGCCGCCGGTTCCATCGCCATGGAGAGCGCCGAGACCATCAACCCCGCCCTGAACGCCGAGACCTTAAACGCCAGAATGAACGCCTGACCCGCGGGCGCACACGGTGCGCCCCTGCTGCAAATTAGAAATGCCACTACGATCTATGGAGGTATCTCAAATGAATCTGAACAAGTATCTGGACGTCGCCCCTGAAGTTGCCGCCGCGGTTGCCGCCGGAAAGCCCGTTGTGGCCCTGGAGTCCACCATCATCTCCCACGGCATGCCCTATCCCCAGAATGTGGAGACCGCCCTCAAGGTGGAGGAGATCATCCGGGAGAACGGCGCCGTGCCCGCCACCATCGCCATCATCGGCGGCCGCCTGAAGGCCGGCCTCACCCATGAAGAGATCGAGTACCTGGGCAAGGAGGGCACCAAGGTCAACAAGGCCAGCCGCCGTGACCTGGCCGTGCTGGTCTCCAAGGGAGCCGACGGCGCCACCACCGTCACCACCACCATGATCATCGCCCACATGGCGGGCATCCAGATCTTCGCCACCGGCGGCATCGGCGGCGTACACCGGGGCGCCGAGACCACCATGGACATCTCCGCCGACCTGGAGGAGCTGGCCAACACCCCCGTGATGGTGGTCTGCGCCGGCGCCAAGTCCATCCTGGACCTGGGCCTCACCCTGGAGTACCTGGAGACCCACGGCGTGCCCGTCATCGGCTACGGCACCAAGGAGCTGCCCGCCTTCTACACCCGCAAGAGCGGCTTCGGCGTGGACTACCAGCTGGACACCCCCGAGGAGCTGGCCTCCGCCTTCCGCACCAGCCTGGACCTGGGCTTCCGCAGCGGCATGCTGGTGACCAACCCCATCCCCGAGGAGTACTCCATGGATCCCGCCGTCATCAACAAGGCCATTGAGGACGCCGTGGCCGAGGCCAAGGCCCAGGGCATCCACGGCAAGGCCACCACTCCCTTCCTGCTGGCCAAGATCAAGGAGATCACCGGCGGCAGCAGCCTGGACTCCAACATCCAGCTGGTCTTCAACAACGCCCGTCTGGCCGCCCGGACCGCCTGCGCCCTCTCCGCTCTGAACTGACGGTTCTGCACAAAAATCCACTTGCTTTTTCCCCTTCTTCTGGTATACTATTTAGTAGTATAGTACCACTAAATAGAGAGACGGGCATATCCGTCCGCAGAAAGGGGCAGCGCACATGGAACTCAAGCACATCAACAAGCTGGAAAAGCCCATCGCCGTTGAGGAGATCCGCGTTATGGTCTCCCCCGATTGGGTCGACCGCTGGGTCGAGCTGGACGACGAGGTCTGGACCAGCCGCCTGAAGGTCTCCGAGGGCTTCCTGGGCAAGGAGATCTGGATCAGCCGGGACGTGCCCGGTGAGATCAATGTGGTCATCTACTGGGCCGACTACGACATCTGGCAGAGCCATGACAAGTCCGGCTGGTGCATCGAGCTGGACCAGCAGATGGAGCAGCGCATGGAGGGCCACCTGCTGAGCATGGAGTTCAAGTTCAAGAAGAACCAGAACTTCAAGTGCTACGAGATGTCCAATGTCTAATCTCTGATTCTCTTTTCGATCCGGTGTGTTCTGCACAAGAACACACCGGATCTTTTCTTTGCATTTGTCATTTCTGACGGGTTATGGTATACTGTGGCCAGCAGACCCCCATGAGTCCACCAAACAGGAAAGGAGCATTGTCATGAAAGGAACCTCTCGCACCGCCCGGCGTCTGACCGCCTGTGTGCTCACCGGAGCACTGGCGGCCGGCTTTGCCGCCGTCCCCGCCCTGGCCGCCGAACCGGCCTCCCTGGAAATCGGCATTTACTCCACCACCGACATGCACGGCAAGTGCTACGACCTCAACCCCATCGACGGCAAAGAGGTCAAGAACAGCTACCTCAAGGTGGCCACCGCCATGGAGAAGGAGCGCGCCGCCATGGACGGCACCATCCTCATCGACAACGGCGACATCATCCAGGGCAGCTCCATCATCAGCTACAACATGAACATGGAGGGCGGCAAGGACAACCCCATGGCCATCTGCCTGCGCTACATCGGCTATGACGCCTTTGTCCCCGGCAACCACGAGTTCAACTTTGACATGGAGACCCAGCAGATCTTCTACGATATGCTCTCCGACACCAGCTCCAAGTACCCCGGCAAGCCGGTGGACGCCCTGTGCGCCAACTACATCAATGTAGCCACCCAGGAGCCCAACCTCACCCCCTACAAGGTCATGACCTTCGATGTGGGCGGCTCCGAGTTCAAGGTGGGTATCCTGGGCTTTGAGAACGTGAACGTTCCCAACTGGGACCTGCCCACCCACTATGAGGGCTCCGACTTCGTCCACAAGGACAACACCGAGCGCACCTATGCCTACGAGTGGGTCAACTACTGGCAGAAGGAGCTGCGGGAGAAGGAGGACTGCGACTTCGTCATCGTGGCCAGCCACTCCGGCGAGGACAGCGGTCTGGTGGGCGCCGGTGACGGCGACGCCGTGGAGACCGGCAAGACCGATTTCTCCCCCGAGAACCAGGTCCGCCACCTGGTGGAGAACACCACCGGCATCGACATGGTCATCGCCGGCCACAACCACAAGGTGGGCGTCACCGAGATGAAGAACGCCGACGGCCAGACCGTCCCCTGCGTCAACGGCGGCACCTCCACCCTCACCAAGACGCCGGTCACCATCCGCTCCGATGGCACCTTCACCATCGGTGAGAGCGAGAACCTGGACCTCACCACCTATGAGAACGACGCCGGCCTCAAGGCCCTCATGCAGCCCTACTATGACCGGACCCTGCCCTTCATCACTGAGCAGATCGGCACCCTCTCCGGCGACTGGGACGACGAGACTGACCTCTTCCACGTCCAGAGCGACACCATGAACCTGGTCCACGAGGCCCAGCTGTGGGCCACCGGCGCGGACCTGTCCCTGGCCTCTCCCGTGGCCAACAAGGACTTCTGCATCGGCCAGCTCCTGGATGGAAAGGACTCCGCCCCCATCAGCCTGAAGGACTGCTACTCCTTCTATAAGTACGACAACAACCTCATCTACATGATCCAGATGACCGGCAAGCAGATCAAGGACTGGCTGGAGGATTGCACCAAGGACTTCACCGTGGAGGCCGGCGGCACCATCACCGGCGGCGGCTTCGGCACCGATCAGCTCTACGGCATGGACTATGACATCTACATGGGCAACCCCGAGGGCAGCCGGGTGGTCAACCTCACCTATCAGGGCAAGCCCGTCACCGACGACCAGACCTTCAAGGTGGCCCTCAACTCCTACCGCCTGTCGGCCAACGCCGCCGGCGATGAGTTCGGCTGGTACGCCACCACCGGCATCACCATGGGCACCGACGCGGTGCTGTGGGACGGCTCTGTCTCCGAGGAGTTCGGCTCCATCGGCGGCTCGGTCACCCTGGTCATCGCGGAGTACATCAAGGCCATGACCGCCGAGGGCAAGGACATCACCCCGCCCGAGGCCAAGAGCCACTGGACCCTGAACGCCGGCACTTCTCCCGCCGCCGACACCGTGACCCGTCTCCAGTTCGCCGAGAGCCTCTATCAGGCCATGACCGCCGACGCTGAGACCCTCGCCGCTCCCGCCGACGAGCCCTTCACTGACATCGCGGACAACACCGCCATCCTCTGGCTCTCCGGTCAGAAGGTCATCTCCGGTGACGGCACCGGCAAGTTCAACCCCAACGCCCCCATCACCCGGGAGCAGGCCGCGGTCATGCTGATGAACGCCGCCGCCGCGCTGGACAAGGGTCCCCAGGGCGCCTGGGCCGTTCAGATCCCCTACGCGGACGCTTCCTCCATCTCCCCCTGGGCCAGCGAGGGCGTCATGTGGAACGTGATCCAGAAGTACCTCCCCGTGGGTGAGGACAACCAGTTCGCCCCCCAGGGCACCCTCACCCAGGCGGACGCCGATGCCGCCATCGCCGCCCTGATGGCGCAGAAATAATCACAAATCCCATCCCGTTAAAAAAGCTCCCCGCGCCTTTTCGGCGCGGGGAGCTCTTCGCTTATTTACAAACTTATTTCACCGACTGCGCCGCGGCCAGGATGGCCTCGGCGGTCATGCCCTGCTGGCTCTGGAGGGAAAAGGCAAGGCCGTCCCGCACCCAGACCGCCAGAAAGACCGCCGTGCCGTCCCCCTTCAGGGTGACCGGTCCGTCCCCGGTCTCCACGGTATCGGTCCAGGCCCAGGTCTGGAAGTCGCCGCTCACATCCTCTCCTTCGCCCATGCGGTAGACCAGCACGGTCTCCCCGCTTCCGTCCGTATAGCGCACCTCGGCCAGCACGCCGCCGATGGCGGTATAGGCTGACGGGGTCCATCCCTCGGGCAGCTCCTCCGGCAGCTGGATCTGGAAGGACACCGCCTTCTGGAGGGCATCCAGATTCTCTGCCGGCTGGACCGGGTTTCCCACGCTCACCCCGGTGGTGGGAGTGGGCGCGGGTGCAGGGGAGGAAATCCCCTGGGTGAGCCCCCAGCCGCCCAGGGCCACCGCAACGGCCAGACAGGCCGCCGCCGCGCTCCAGTTTCAAAGGCGGGGGCCCGGCTGAGCAGCTGCACCAGGGTGTCCTGGAGCACGTCCTCCGCCTCGCTCCGGTCGTGGAGATAGGCGTAGGCCAGATGGAGGATGGCCGCGCCGTGGGCCTCCAGCGCCTGTTCCACTGCCGTATCTTCCATCTTCCTTCCTCCTTTCCAAGGGTTCTTTCCCGGCGGAGCTCTGCTCAGGCCAGGAAGCCTTCCAGGGTCTCCGGGGCAACCCCCTCCGCCCAGGCCTCCGGACCGGCGCCGTAGGACTGGGGCGCGGTCATGCCCAGCGCGGTCTGCGAGGCCCGGGCATAGCTGTCCACCCCGTAGGTGAGGTTCATCTTCACCGCCTCGTCTGCCACCAGCACGCCGTTGTCCTCCGGGCACCATGTGACCTCATAGCCCATGGGACCGGCCACCGCCCGGAGGGGGACCATCCACACGCCGTTCTCCTGGTAGGGGGCGGCTCCCCCCAGATCCACCGCCGTCCCCTCCACGGTCACGGCAGGGGCGGAGACGGGCGCGGGCGCAATGGGAGCGGCTGCCAGCGCCGCGGGCATCATACTGACCGCACAGGCGGCGGTGAGCATCATCTGATGATATTTCATATTGACTGCACATCCTTTCCGGCCCATTGGCCGTTCTGTCTGATATACAATCCAGCCGCCCCTTTTGTTGCACGGAAACGGCAATTTCTTTGCTTGCACCCTCCGGGCCCCTGGGGTACAATGGGGCTGTGTCCTCCCATTTTAATGAAAATTTCAGAAAATCTAAATCCCTTTTCTCCCCTGGTACCGTATACTATGAGAGAAGGACAGGGGCGAAAGGAGTGCTGCGGCATGGAGATCACACTGGAACAGGTAGAGCGCCTGCGGGAGAAGAGCGGTCTCTCCTATGAGGAGGCCCGGGACCTGCTGGAGCGCTGCCACGGCGATCTGCTGGACGCCCTCATCGAACTGGAGCGGCAAGGCCGGCTCCGGCCCGGCGGTGGGGGGACCTACTCCACCCGGCCCGGCGCCCATCCCGCCGCCACTCCCACCGCTTCCTCCGACCGGGGCCGGACGCGGGAGGAGCGGAACGGCACCCACAGCGGCGACGCCTTCTGGGAGCAGATCCGGGAGGGACTGCGGGCGGTGGGCGACGTGCTCCGCCCCAGCTCCGTGCTGGAGATCTGGCAGGACGGCCGGCAGCTCACCGCCGTGCCCCTTCTCATCCTGCTTCTGGCGGTGATGTTCGCCTTTTGGATCACCCTGCCCCTGCTGCTCATCGGCCTGGTGGCCGGCTGCCGCTACCGGCTCGCCAGCCCCCATGTGAACCTGGAGGTCCTCAACGGGGCCCTGGGCGCCGTCTCTGACACGGTGGAGGACTGGAAGGAGTCCTTCCGCCGCCGTCCCCCCAAAGACTGATCACCGGTCCGGCCCCGTCCGGACCGAGAAGGAGAATCCATTATGTCCGAACACATCCTGCTGGTGGAAGACGAGGAAAAGCTGGCCCGCATGGTGGAGCTGGAGCTGCGCTATGAGGGGTATGAGGTGGAAAAGGCCTTTGACGGCCGCACCGGCCTGGAACGGGCCCTCTCCGGCGCCTTTGATCTGATCCTGCTGGACATCATGCTCCCCGCCCTCTCGGGCATGGAGGTCCTGCGCCGCCTGCGCCGGGAGAGCCAGGTCCCCGTCATCATGCTCACCGCCCGGGATACCGTGGTGGATAAGGTCTCCGGGCTGGACTCGGGGGCCGACGACTATATTACCAAGCCCTTTGCCATTGAAGAGCTGCTGGCCCGCATCCGCTCCGCCCTGCGCAAGCGCGCCCCCATGCCCACCCGCACCCTGCGCGCGGGCAGTCTGGTGATGGACACCGACCGCCACGCCGTCACCATGCAGGGCACCGCCGTGGAGCTCACCCGGCGGGAGTTTGATCTCCTGCGCTATCTGCTGGAAAACAAGGAGAAGGTGGTCACCCGGGAGTCCCTCCTGGACCACGTGTGGGGCTTTGACTATGTGGGCGAGACCAACGCCGTGGATGTGTACATCCGCTTCCTCCGGGCCAAGCTGGAGGAGCCTTTTGGCGAAAAGCTGATCCACACCGTCCGGGGTGTGGGCTATGTGATCCGGGAGACCGGAGGAGGTACCAAATGAAAAAACTCACTGCCATTGTCTATACCAGCCACACTGGCTTTACCAAGCGCTACGCCGGGATGCTGGCCCGGGCCTCGGGCATCCCCGCCTATGACCTTTCCCAGCGGAAGGAGCTCCCCGCTCCCGGCTCGGGCGTGCTCTATCTGGGCTGGCTGTGCGCCGGGCGCATCCAGGGCCTGGCCCAGGCCCGCAAGCGCTGGGAGGTCCAGGCCGTCTGCGCCGTGGGACTGGCACCCATGCCCCCTGAGGGTGTGGAGGGACTGGCCGCCGCCCACCGTCTGGGCAGCACCCCTCTCTTCTACCTCCGGGGCGGATACGCCCCCGACCGGGTGCGGGGGATGTATCGGCTCATGATGCAGCCCATGCTCCGCATGACCGCCAAGTCCCAGGAGCCGGAACAGCGGGTCATGCACACCGTTCTGGTCCAGGGGGGCGATTTCACCTCGGAAAAGCTCCTCCCCCCCGTGCTGACCTGGCTGGAGTTTCACACATGATCCGTCGAGAGAGGTGATGGTATGCCCCGATCTCCCCGTGAGACAGCCGCGCCCCTCCAGCGCATCAAGTCCTCCATCGTGCTGCGGCTCAACACCAAACTCTTTTTCCGCCTGCTGGGCATCTATCTGGTCATGGACCTGCTGCTGGCCGCCCTGTGCCTGGGGGGCATGCTCTTCTGGGCCGAGCACCAGTGCGCCGACATCGCCGCCTTGGTCGAGGAACGGGGCGTCCCCTCCGCCGAGGCCGCCGTGTGGATGTCGGCGGGAGACTACACCGTGACCGCCCTGGACCGGCCGCCCCAGGGCCTCTCCTATCCTCTGGTCTCCCCCCTCCCGGGGCTGGAGAATGCCCTCCACACCATCGACCTCCAGGGGACGTCCACCGGCCAGGGGCTCCCCCAGCTCACCCGGGCCACTTACACTGTGGAGCTGCGCAGCAGCCAGGGACAGCCCTACGCCATCCGGCTGGACATCCAGGGCCCGGTGACCGTGATGGGGGTGGCTCTGCGCCTGCTGCTCCTCTTCCAGCTCCTCTCTCTGCTGAGCAATCTCTTCCGCAACGCGGGCACCATCCGCCGCACCCTCAAGCCCATCCAGGAGCTGGCCGCCGCCGCCAACCGGCTGGGCCATCCCGGGGCCATGTCCCCGGAGGAGCTGCGCTCCCTGGCCGGCAAGCTGGATCAGATCAACGCCACCCATCTGGACACCCGCATCTCGGTGCCGGGCACCCAGAAGGAGCTCCAGATCCTGGCCGGGGCCATCAACGCCATGCTGGACCGGATCGACGAGGCCTACCGCTCCCAGATGCGCTTTGTCTCAGACGCCAGCCATGAGCTGCGCACCCCCATCGCGGTCATCCAGGGGTATGCTAACCTCCTCAACCGCTGGGGCAAGGACGACCCCACCACCCGGCAGGAGGCCATCGACGCCATCAAAAGCGAAGCCGACTCCATGAAGGAGCTGGTGGAACAGCTCCTCTTCCTGGCCCGGGGGGACAACGACTCCATGCACATCGAGATGGAGTCCTTTGACCTGACCGAGATCGCCGCCGAGGTCTTCAAGGAGACCGGCATGATCGACCGCAGCCACCGCTTCCAGTCCCGGTGGGGCGGCCCGGTGCCCGTGGTGGCCGACGTGGGCCTCATCAAGCAGGCCCTGCGCATCCTGGTGGACAACGCCATCAAGTATACCCCCGCCGGTGGGGCCATCACCCTGTCGGTCTCCTGCGAGGGGGGCGAGGCCCGCCTCTCCGTGCAGGACGAGGGCCAGGGCATCGACGCCGCCTCCCTCCCCCACATCTTCGACCGCTTCTACCGCACCGATGAGTCCCGCACCCGCCAGACCGGCGGCACCGGCCTGGGCCTGGCCATCGCCAAGTGGATCGTGGAGCGCCACGGCGGCTGGTTCGAGGTGGTCTCCTGGGAGGGGGTGGGCACCCGCATGACGGTGGTCCTCCCCGCGCCGGCCGCCCAGCCCGGAGAGCCCGTCCAGTCCAAGAGCGCGTGAGCCAAACCGCACACAAATGCGGCCCGGAATCTCTCCTCCGAGATTCCGGGCCGCGTTTTCTTATTCTACGGGCATCTGCTCTGCCGGGGCGCTCCCCGCCCAGTCCTCCAGCTGGTGGAACCGCCCCCGGGGAAAGACCAGGGTGACCTCAGTCCCCTGCCCCGGCTGGGAATCCAGCCGGATGGCAAGGCCCAGCCGGGCGCACAGCTTCTGGCACAGGTAGAGCCCCAGCCCGGTGGAGCGCTGGGCGGCCCGCCGCCCGTTGGCCCCGGTAAAGCCCTTGTCAAAGACCCGGGGGAGGTCCTCCGCCGGGATGCCGATGCCGTTGTCCGCCACGGTGAGGAGCACCGCGTCCCGCTCACACCGGCAGGCAAAGCGCAGCACCGGCTGCTCCGAGCGGTACTGCACCGCATTGGCCAGGAGCTGGCCCAGGATGAACTCCACCCACTTGGGGTCGGTGTACACGGTGGCCTTCCACTCCCCCAGCTCCAGCCGGAAGCCCGCCCTTATGAGGGGCCGGGCATACTGGCGCACCGCCGCCCGGACCGACTCCTCCAGCGCCATGGTGCGCACCCGGTAATCCCGCTCGGCGGTACCGCTGCGGGCGTAGAAGAGGGCCTGCTCCACATAGCGGTCGATCTGAAAGAGCTCCTCCTCCAATGCGTCGGCCAGGGTCCCCGGGTGGTTCTCCAGCAGCAGACGGGCCGAGGCGATGGGGGTCTTGACCTCGTGGATCCAGGTCTCCACATACTCCCGGTATTCCCGGCTCTCCCGCCGGGCCTGGCCCAGCCGGTCGTTGCCCGCCCGGCCCAGCTCTCCCAGGCGGCGGCACAGGAGCTCCCCCTCCCAGAAGTCGGGCTCGGGCAGCGCGTCGGGCAGAAAGAGCCCGTCCGGCCCATCTCCGGTCTCCTCCACCGCCCGGTAGAAGCGCCACCGGCGCAGCCAATCGGCCAGCAGCGGCAGGAGAAGGCATACGGCCAGCACCAGCTCCAGAAGGCCGATGGCCCGGCCGTCCACGCCCAGGGCCATCAGCAGTGCCCCGGCAAAGACCATGGACACCGCGCCCCCGGCCAGCTCCCCCGCCCGGTCCCGGACATATTCCATCAGAGACACAGCTGATACCCCTGTCCCCGCCGGGTGGCCAGGACCTCTGAGAGCCCCAGCTCCTCCAGCCGCCGGCGCAGCCGTGCCACATTCACCGTGAGGGTGTTGTCGTCCACGAAGGCGTCCGACTTCCACAGCGCCTCCATCAGGGCATTGCGGGAGACGATGCGCCCCTCGGCCGCCAGCAGGGTCTGGAGGATGCGGCTCTCATTGCGGGTGAGCTCCACCTCCACCCCGTTCCGGGCGGCCACGCCCCGGCCCAGGTCCAGCGTGAGCCCGCCCCGGCTCACGGCGGGGGACACGCCCGGACAGGCCCGCTGGAGAAGGCGGGCCATCCGGGCCAGCAAGATCTGTGTATTGTATGGCTTTGTGAGGAAATCGTCCGCCCCCAGGTTCATGCTCATGAGCTCATCCAGCTCGGTGGCCCGGCTGGTGACCACGATAATGGGCATCTGGGAGCGGCGGCGTACCTCCCGGCAGACGTGGTAGCCGTCATACCGGGGCAGGTTCAGGTCCAGCAGCAGCAGGTCGGCCCCCGAGGCGCAGACCTGCCCGGCCACGTCCTCAAAGTCGGCGGTGGTCACACACCGGTAGCCGTACCGGCTCAGGAGGGCGGATAGCTCCTGCCGGATGCCCGCCTCGTCCTCCACCAGAAAAATGGTGTGTCCCATGGTCAGTCCCGGCTGCTCAGAAGGAGCTCCTCCACCGAGCAGCCCACATAGTCGGCCTCCTCAAAGGTGGTGAAGGGGCCCACCGAGAAGCGCACCGTCCCCTGGGGATAGGTGCCCAGGGTCTGGTGGGCGGTGGGGGCACAGTGGAGGCCGCAGCGGGTGGAGATGCCGTACTCCTGCTCCAGGCGGAAGGCCATCTCCCCGTTGTCCCCGGTGGTGAAGTCCACCGAGACCACCCCGGTGCGCGCCGTCAGATCGTCGGTGCCCACCACGCGCAGGCCGTCCTCCTCCAGCTCCTTGAGGCGGGCCCAGAGATGACAGGCCACCTTGTGCTCCCGCTTCCGCAGCTCCTCCTCCTGCTCCTCCAGATAGGTGAGGGCGGCGTGGAGGCCGTAGATCCCCGGCAGGTTCAATGTGCCCGCCTCAAAGCGGTCGGGCAGGAAGGAGGGCATGGTGAGCTCGTGGGAGACGCTCCCCGTTCCCCCGGCCACCAGGGGGGTGAGCTCCCCGGCCAGGGCGTCGGTCACCACCATGAGGCCGATGCCCTGGGGGCCCAGCAGGGCCTTGTGGCCCGGGAAGGCCAGGCCGTCAATGCCCATCTCCTCCATGTCGATGGGCACCGCCCCCGCGGTCTGGGAGGCGTCCACCAGAAAGCGGATCCCCCGCTCCCGGCAGAGCTTGCCCACCGCCCCGATGGGGAGGATGGTGCCGCAGACATTGGAGGCGTGGGTGAGGACCACCGCCCGGGTCCCCGGGGTCAGATGGGCCGGGACCTCCTCCAGCAGCAGCTCGCCCTTGTCGTTGCAGGGGAGGAAGTCCACCTCCACCCCCTCCGCCTGGAGCTGGGTGAGGGGGCGCAGCACCCCGTTGTGCTCCATGGGGGAGGTCACCACCCGGTCCCCGGGCCGCAGCAGGCCCTTGATGAGATAGTTCAGGGAGTGGGTGGAGCCGGGGGTGAAGATCACGTTCCGGGCCCCGGGGCCGTTGACCAGGCGCTTGACCTGCTCCCGGGTCTCCAGGGCCAGGGAGGCCGCGTCGTAGGCGGCGGCATAGTCCCCCCGCCCGATGTTGCACCCCACATTCAGGATATAGTCGGCCATGGCCTCTCCCACGCCGGGGGCCTTGGGGTAAGAAGTGGCTCCGTTGTCCATGTATACACGTCTCATCGCGCTTGTCCCTCCGTTGTTCTCTCAGCCCAGCTCGGTCTCCAGCACCGGGCGCAGGCGGTAATCGTTCTGTTCCATCTGTAACAGCAGCCGCTCCAGCGAGGCAGAGGTAGCGGCGCTGCCGGTCAGCTCCATGCGCACGGTGCTCCGCCGCTTTTCCAGCCGGGAGAGGATGCCCGACACATTCATGGCGCTCGTTCCCTCATAGGGCGAGGCGTCCAGGTTGGCGCTCCACAGGTGCCAGCCCGCCTCCTCCACCGCCCGGCGGGTGGTCTCGTTCCCGTTCTCCAGGCAGACGATGTGGCTGCGGCTCCAGACCAGATCGGCCAGCAGGGCGTTGCCCTCCTCCAGGGCGGCGAGGGTGGTCTCGGCATCGCTGCCGTCCACCAACAGTCCCACGGCGTGGCCCGCGCCCATCACCCGGCGCACCTGCTCGTCCAATTCAGCCAGCTCCTCCGGCCGGAAGAGGAAGAGGGCCTGCTCCCCCCTGCGCTTCAGGGCTGTAAGAACCCCGTCCAGCCGGGTATCCTCCCCCTCGCAGCGCACCGCCAGATAGACCCACAGTCCCGGCGTCTCCTCGGGCACCTCCGGCGTGGGAT
This sequence comes from Pseudoflavonifractor hominis, assembly GCF_014288125.1. NCBI lineage: Bacteria > Bacillati > Bacillota > Clostridia > Eubacteriales > Oscillospiraceae > Pseudoflavonifractor > Pseudoflavonifractor hominis. Next base: position 328,461 of record NZ_JACOPR010000003.1, read on the forward strand.
CGGGGAGGATGGGGGGCGCGGACGGGGTGGGCGTGGGCGTGGCGGTGGGCACCGCGTTCAGGCTCTGGATATACCGGTCATACCGGTCCTGCCGGTAGGACTCCGAGGAGTTGAGCAGCCGCTCGTCGCTGAGGGTGGCATAGCTGTTCTTGATGCGGATGAGGGTCCCCGCCGTCTCGGTGGGGCGGTAGCTGTACTGGAGTCCGAAGAACTGGCACACCCCGTTGGCGGGCACAAAGGTCTTTCCATTGCGGACAATAGCCCGCATCTCCACATACTCGTCATTGGCCAGACAGGTCTGGGCGTTGATGTCGAAGATGAGCGTCCCTTTGAGGCTGAACATGGTCAGGGCGTGGGACTCGGCGTCCTTGTACTCCAGGCAGGAGATCCCCAGGTCCACGCCGGTGTTGTTCTTGTTCTTGTCAAAGACGGTGTAGGGCACATAGATGGTCCCCCCCACCGCCACGGGCATATTGGCGGTGGTGAGGCCGTCCTTGTCCAGAAAGCTCTCGTTCACCGCCAGCTGGTAGACCTCAGGCTCCCCGGCGGCGCTGCCCCAGGGCAGGACCAGGAGAATGGCCAGGACCAGCGCGCACAGCGTCATCCGCCGCAGAATGTTTTTCCGCAAGGGCCGCGCCCCCTTTCTCTGTGGATTCAATCCTTTATATTATAGCATGCCCCCTTTCCCCGGTAAAGGGCAACCGCCCCGCTTGCATCACCTCTTGCATCCCATTCCCCCGCCGTAGTATAATGGGGATACTGCAAGGCGCGGTCCGCTGCGGCGTGCCGCCGTCCGTCCTGGACGGACAACTTTGACTCTCCCATGAAAAGAGGAATGACCCATGGATTACGCAAAGGAATCCCTGAAGCTCCACGCCCAGTGGAAGGGCAAGCTGGAAACCGTCCCCAAGATGGCGGTCGACTCCAAGGAGGCCCTCTCTCTGGCCTACACCCCCGGCGTGGCCCAGCCCTGCCTGGAGATCCAGAAGGACCCCGCCAAGAGCTATGAGCTCACCGGCCGGTGGAACACCGTGGCCGTGGTCACCGACGGCTCCGCCGTACTGGGCCTGGGGGACATCGGCCCCGAGGCCGGTATGCCCGTCATGGAGGGCAAGTGCGTGCTCTTCAAGGCCTTCGGCGATGTGGACGCCATCCCCCTGTGCGTGCGCAGCCAGAATGTGGACGACATCGTGAACACGGTGCGCCTGCTGGCCGGCTCCTTCGGCGGGGTGAACCTGGAGGACATCGCCGCTCCCCGCTGCTTTGAGATCGAGCGCCGTCTGAAGGAGTGCTGCGACATTCCCATCTTCCACGACGACCAGCACGGCACCGCTGTCATCACCCTGGCCGGACTGGTCAACGCCCTCAAGGTGGTGGGCAAGAAGATGGAGGAGGTGGGCATCGTGGTCAACGGCGCGGGCGCCGCCGCCATCGCCATCACCAAGCTCCTCCTTTCCGCCGGGGCCAAGAACATCATCCTGTGCGACCGCACCGGCGCGGTCTACGCCGGCCGGGAGAAGGGCATGAACTGGGTCAAGGAGGAGATCGCCCAGGTCACCAACCTGGAGAAGAAGAGCGGCTCCCTGGCCGACGTGCTGGCCGGTGCCGACGTGTTCATCGGCGTCTCCGCCCCCGGCGTCCTCACCGGCGACATGGTGCGCACCATGGCCAAGGACCCCATCCTCTTCGCCTGCGCCAACCCCACCCCCGAGATCTTCCCGGAGGAGGCCAAGGCCGCCGGCGCCGCCGTCATGGCCACCGGCCGGAGCGACTACCCCAACCAGATCAACAACGTCCTGGCCTTCCCCGGCATCTTCCGGGGCGCCTTCGACGTGCGGGCCAGCGACATCAACGATGCCATGAAGGTGGCCGCCGCCAAGGCCCTTGCCTCCCTCATCAGCGAGGACGAGCTTTCCCCCGAGTATATCATCCCCGCCGCCTTTGACCCCCGCGTGAAGGACGCGGTGGCCAAGGCCGTGGCCGAGGCCGCCCGTCAGTCCGGCGTGGCCCGGATCTGATCGCTCCTCCGACACCACAGCGCAAAATCCCTCCGGTGCCAACGCGCCGGAGGGATTTTTTTGCCCCCTTGAAACTTTGTCCTTTTTTGCGGGAACTTTTTCTCCCGCCCTCTCGTCCAATTTCATGCAGCCGGGATTCCGGCGCAAATCCGATTTCATCTTGTATTTTTAAAAGGAGTTATGACACATATGAATCACCGCTTTTCCTCTCTGGCCCTGGCCGGCCTCCTCACCGCCGGTCTTCTGACCGGCTGCGGCGCTTCCACGCCCCCCTCCACGCCCTCGCCCGATCCCTCCGCGCCGGTGGTCTCGGAGACCCCCACGCCTCTTCCCAGTGAGAGCCTCCTCCCCTCGGAGACCCCCGCGCCCGAGGCCACTCCCTCCGCCGCGCCGGAGAGCTCCTCCGCCCCCAGCGCTGCACCTTCTTCCAAGCCCAGCGCGCAGCCCACCGCCAAGCCCACCGCGAAGCCGACGGCCAAGCCCACCCCCACTCCGGCCCCCACGCCCACGCCCGCTCCCGCCACCTCCGCGGTGGACTCTGTGTGGAATGAGATCGCCAAGAGCTCCGATCTCCCCTCCCTCAGCGACGTGGATGCCGCCACGCTGGAGGCGGTCTACGGCATCTCCTCCGACGATCTGGTGGACTATGTCTGCAAGATCCCCCTCATCAATGTGACGGCCACCGAGTACTTCATCGCCGAGGTCAAGGATGGCAAGATGGACAGCGTGAAGGCCTCTCTGGAAGCCCGCCAGGATGCCCTGGACCAGCAGTGGAGCCAGTACCTCCCCGAGCAGTATGAGCTGGTGAAGAACTACCAGCTGGTGACCAATGGCAACTACGTCCTCTTCGTGGTGAGCGAGTACGCCGACGAGGCGGTTTCTGCCTTCAACACCTATACAAAGTAAGAAATATCGGGTATACTAAGCAGGCGTCCGGCGGCGGCCGTGCCCCGGACGTCTGCTATTTTTCCTTTGGAAGGTGATTGTGATTGGTCTTTTCCAGCCTGTATTTTCTCTTTTTGTACCTGCCAGTGGTCCTTCTGGCCTATTATGTGACGCCTCTGAAATGGCGCAACGCCGTACTCCTCCTCTTCAACCTGATCTTCTACGGCTGGGGGGAGCCCAAGTACATCCTCATCATGTTTGCCTCCATCGCCATCGACTACACCCATGGCATGCTGGTCACCCGGTGCAAGGCCAAGGGCAATGACCGGGGCGCCCGGATGGCGGTGGCCTCCTCGGTGATCTTCAATCTGGCCCTGCTCTTCTTCTTCAAATACTGGGACTTCCTGGCCCAGTCCCTGGCGGCCGTGGGCCTGCCCTTCATGCCGGTGCTGAACATCCGCCTGCCCATCGGCATCTCCTTCTATACCTTCCAGACCATGAGCTACACCATCGACGTCTACCGGGGGGATGCCCGGTGCCAGCGCAACGTCATCACCTTCAGCACCTTCGTCACCCTCTTCCCCCAGCTCATCGCCGGTCCCATCATCAAGTACAAGGACCTGGACGACCAGCTGGAGCACCGCACTCACTCCCCGGAGCAGTTTGCCTCCGGCGTGCAGGTCTTCGTGGTGGGTCTGGCCAAGAAGGTGCTGCTGGCCAACAACCTGGGCATGCTCTGGGACGCCTACAAGGCCATGCCCGTGAGCGAGCTGACCACGGCGGGGGCCTGGCTGGGCATCGTGGCCTTCTCCCTCCAGCTCTACTTTGACTTCTCGGGCTACTCCGACATGGCCATCGGCCTGGGCCGGATGCTGGGCTTTGAGTTTATGCCCAACTTCAACTACCCCTATATCTCCAAGTCCATCACCGAGTTCTGGCGGCGGTGGCACATGTCTCTGGGCACCTGGTTCCGGGAGTACCTCTACATCCCCCTGGGCGGCAACCGGGTGAGCAAGCCCCGGCTCCTCTTCAACCTCCTGGTGGTGTGGGCCGCCACCGGCATCTGGCATGGAGCCAGCTGGAACTTCCTGATCTGGGGCCTCTACTTCGCCGTGCTGCTGATCGTGGAGAAATTCTTCCTGCTCCAGTATCTCAAGCGCCTGCCCGCCACCCTTCAGCACCTTTACGCCCTCTTCTTCGTACTGGTGAGCTGGGCCATCTTCGCTGTGGAGGACTTCTCCCACATGGGGGCCTACCTGGGCGCCATGTTCGGCATGGCCCAGGGTGGTCTGGCCGACCCCGCCTTCGGCTACTACCTGCGCTCCTACGGCCTGACCCTGCTGGTGGGGTGCGTGGCCTCCCTGCCCCTGGGGGCGGGTCTGTGGCGCCGCCTCCGGGAGCGGCCCCGGCTGGTCCTCCTCCCCATTCTGGTGCTGGCCGGTCTCCTCTTCTCCACCGCCTATCTGGTGGATGCCACCTATAACCCCTTCCTCTATTTCCGTTTCTAATAGGAGGTATGTTTGTATGAGCAAGCGTTACTGTATCTTCCTCTCGGCTCTGTTCTGCGCCTTCCTGGCGGTCTTTCTGATGGCGGGCGCGGTGAGCCCCGACCAGTCCTTCTCCCAGCTGGAGAACCGCACCCTTCAGCAGCTCCCCACCCCCACGGTGGAGACCGTGCTCAACGGCAAGTTCATGTCCGACTTTGAGACCTACACCACCGACCAGTTCCCCGGCCGGGACGCCTGGGTGGACCTGAAGGCCCGCACCGAGAAAGCCATGGGCAAGCAGGAGAACAACAGCGTGTACTTCTGCAAGGAGGACACCCTCATCACCCGCTTTGACACCCCGGACGCCCAGAACGTGGCCAACAACCTGAGCTATGTGGACCAGTTTGCCCAGAAGGCGGGCGTGCCCGTCTACTTCTCCCTCATTCCCGGCGCGGCGGAGATCTGGTCCGACCGCCTGCCCGAGGGCGCGCCCAACGCCAGTCAGAAGGCCGTCATCGACCAGGCCGCCTCCACGCTGAAGAACGCCCTGGTCTATGACACCTACTCTGTTATGGACGCCCACAGCGACGAGGACATCTACTACCGCACCGACCACCACTGGACGAGCCTGGGCGCCTACTACGGCTATACCGCCCTCATGGACGCTCTGGGAATGGAAGCCGTGCCCCTCTCCAACTACACCAAGACCACCGTGTCCGACTCCTTCTGCGGCACCATCTTCTCCTCCTCCGGCGTGCGCTGGGTCCGCCCCGACTGCATCGACACCTATGTGCCCGCCGACGGCATCACCGTCACCTCCCACACCTATGACAACAAGGGCAACCCGGTGGAGGAGGAGCGTCCCCTCTACGACACCTCCTTCCTGAGCGTCAAGGACAAGTACTCCATGTTCCTGGGCGGCAACCAGCCCCTGGCCGTGGTGCGCACCCCCCACACCGACGCCCCCAAGCTCCTCATCGTGCGGGATTCCTACACCGACAGCCTGGTCCCCTTCCTGACCGCCCACTTCTCGGAGATCCATCTGGTGGACCCCCGCTACTACAAGCTCTCGGTGGCCGACTACATCCAGGAGAACGGCATCGACGAGGCCCTGGTCCTCTACAGCGTCTCCAACTTCGTCACCGACAAGAACCTGGTCTGGCTGGCCAAATAAACACCCAATCAAAAAGCGCATGTCCCTACCGGGACATGCGCTTTTTCTTACGCTCAGGCCAGTTCGGCCAGTTTGGCGGCATAGGCCTCATAGTCGGCCTGCCAGTCGGCTTCCTCCGACTCGGCGAAGAGGTCCGGATAGCGCCGGTTCATCAGGTAGGCGAAATAGTCGGTGAACTTCACCGCGCCCCCGCCGTTCAGATGGCGCTGGTCATAGAAGTCGTCCAGCGTCAGCCCCATCTCCTGGTAGCTGTTGTTGAAGTCGTCAAAGGGCACCCCCCGCTCGGCGGCGATGCGCGCCACCTCCTCCATGCGCAGGCGCTGGGTCTCCTCCAGCGCGGTGTTGGAGGGGGCCTTGATGAGCCACAGGTCGATCCCCCGGGACTGGCACAGGTCGATGATCCGGTTGAGCCAGTAGACATTCTTCTCGCTCAAGTTCCCGCTCTCCCCCTCTTCGGGCGGGATGGTCTCGGGCCGGACGGCCTGTCCGGGGAGGAGCACATAGCCCTTGTAGGGGTCGTGGAGGTCCTCCTTCCGGGTGTGGTAGTCCTCCTCCTCCAGCTCATCCCAGCGGCCGTGGTACATCATGAAGTTCCACAGCAGAGGGGCCCGCTCCCCCTTGGGGGCGGATACCTTGGCCAGGGCCACCTTGTCCAGGGAGAAGCGCAGGTCGTCCATGTAGGAGAAGTTCACCCCGTTGTCGTGGTACTCCGTGTTGTTGCCCATCATGTTGCACTCCACCACCACCAGCTGGGGGGACTGGTACTTGAGGGCCTCCTTCAGATAGGTATAGGTGGCCCACATGGGCTGGAGCTGGGTGGCAAAGACATAGCTCTTCACCCCGGTCTCATGCCACAGCTCCAGGGGCGAGAGGGAGGCGTAGATGTGGGAGGAGCCGAAGAACATGGCAGTGAACTCCCCCCGGGGCTCGTTGTAGAACCCGCCGATCTTGTTGGTCATGTCCCAGGGGCCCTCCAGGGACTTGCGGGCAAAGATCCAGGTGATCGGCCCCGCCGTCAGCACCAGCAGCAGGAAGAGGGCCAGGCCGCTGAGCAGGAATTTTTTCGTGGATGACAAGGCGCACTCCTCCTTAGAACTGGAAGTAGATGAACTGGGACGCGGAGAAGCCCGGCCCATAGATGCCGAAGATCAGGATCACATACACCGCCAGCAGGTAGCACACCCACCGCACGGGCAGGGGCAGGCGCACCAGCCCGCGCCGCAGCTCCACCCCCGCGTTGTTGCACAGGTCCACCGCCATGAGGACCAGGATGGAGAGGAACATGAGGCGCAGCTCGGCCCCCTCCAGTCCCAGGGTGAAGCCCTCGCCCACCGCGGCACCGCCCGCCAGAAGGACGCGGAGCATGTCCACCGCCGTGGAGAAGGAGGGCGCCCGGAAGAAGAGCCAGGCAAAGTCGATGAGCACAAAGGTGATCCCCACCCGGAGGACTTGCCAGAGCCGTCCGGAGCGGTCGATCTTGAATGCGGCGCACAGCCGCTCCCGGGCGGGACGGAGGATCTCCCCCACTACCTGGTAGACTCCGTTGAGGCCGCCCCACACCACATAGTTCCAGCTGGCCCCGTGCCACAGGCCGGAGGCCAGGAAGGTGACCAGGTTGTTGAAATACTTGCGTCTCTTTCCCTTCCGGTTGCCCCCCAGGGGGATGTAGAGGTAGTCCCGGAACCAGGTGGACAGGGAGATGTGCCACCGCCGCCAGAACTCCCCGCAGGATTTGGAGAGATAGGGCTGGCGGAAGTTCTCCATCAGGGAGAAGCCCATCACCTTGGCCGCGCCGATGGCAATGTTGGAGTACCCCCCGAAGTCACAGTAGATCTGGAAGGCGAAGAGCACGGTGCCCAGCACGATGGCCCAGGCCGGCATCTCCTGGTAGTGGTCAAAGATCTGGTCCACCACGATGGAGACCCGGTCGGCCACCACCATCTTCTCAAAGAGGCCCCACAGCATGAGGAGGAGCCCGTCCCGGGCCCGGAGGGGGTCAAAGGTGTGCTCCTCATGGACCTGGTGGAGCAGGTTCTTGGAGCGCTCAATGGGTCCGGCCACCAGCTGGGGGAAGAAGGAGACAAAGAGGGCGTAGCGGAAGAAATTCTTCTCGGCCTCCACCTCGCCCCGGTACACGTCCATGGTGTAGCTCAGGGCCTGGAAGGTATAGAAGGAGATGCCCACGGGCAGGATCACATCAAAGACCGGCTTGTGCAGGCCGATCCCGCCCAGGGCGAAGAGTGCCTCCACATTGTCCCAGAAGAAGCCCCAGTATTTGAAGAAGAAGAGGATGGCCAGGTTGGAGAGAAAGCTCAGGGTCACCCACAGCCGGCGCAATCGCCGGCGCTTTTCCCCGTCCTCCACCTGCCCCGCCCGCTGGAGGAGCAGTCCGCTCACAAAGGTGATGCCGGTGGACAGGGCCATGAGCAGGGCATACCGGGGGTTCCAGCACATATAGAAATAGTAGCTGGCCGCCAGAAGCCACACCCAGCGCACCCGGTGGGGCAGCAGGAAGTAGGCCAGGGTGACTATGGGGAAAAAGATGAGGAAATCCAGGGAGTTGAAAAGCATGGGTTCCTTCCTCCAGTCGCGCTTGGTGGGGTCGAAAGACCCGCATTTTTTTTATTATATCACAGCTCCCCGCATAAATCATCTCCTTTCTGGGGTGCCGCCCCTTCTGCCCCCTTGCCTCCCCATGGGAAAGATGCTAAAATGAATTGTTATCCCAGATTTCAGCTTTGTGAGGTGATTCCGCCATGACCCGCGCGGAAGCTTTTGAATTTCTCGACCGGACCGCAAGAGGCATCGCGGAAATGTTCGGCTCTTCCTGTGAGACCCTGGTCCACGATATGGGAGACCCCAAGCATCCCATCCTCTCCATCTACAACGGCCATGTGTCGGGGCGCACGGTGGGCTCCACCATGGACATCCTGGGCACCGCCAAGGAGCTGGACATGACCGCCCTGACCACCGACTTCGTCAACCTCTACGCCACCACCCCCTCGGGCCAGCAGATCAAGAGCAGTACCTTCCACATCATCCAGGAGGGGAAGGACGGCTATAACCTGGCCCTGGGCATCAACTTTGACTACACCTCCCTGGTGTACGCCAACCGCATCCTGGTGGACCTGATGAATGCCGAGGCCGATCTCCAGAGCGCCATGTGGCAGGGCGGGGACAGCCGCCTGGCCGACATCTTTGATGAGTGCATTGCCGCCGTTGGGAAGCCGGTCTCTTCCCTGACCAAAAAGGACCGCATGAAGGTCATCGCCCTGCTGGATCAGAAGAACGCCTTCTCCTTCCGCAAGTCGGTGCCCTTCGTATCCAAGCGGCTCCAGGTCTCCCGCTATACTGTGTACAAATACCTGGGAGAGCTGGCCGAGCAGGGCGGCGGCAACGCCGACGAGCCCGGTGAGCTCTGACCCATCTGCAAGGAGGAATTTACCATGTACGAGGAACAGATCCACGCCTATTTTGACGACCCCAAGGCCCGTGAGACCCTCATCGCGGCCATCTCCCGCCTGGTGGCGGTCAAGAGCGTCCGGGGCGAGGCCCAGCCCGGCATGCCCTACGGCCCCGGCCCCGCCGCCGCTCTGGCCGAGGGCCTGAAGCTGGCCGGCGAGTGGGGTTTTCACACCGAGAACCATGAGAACCAGGTGGGCACCGCCGACCTGAACGACAAGGAGACCCGCCTGCACATCCTGGGCCACCTGGACGTGGTGGGCGAGGGCAAGGGCTGGTCCACCGACCCCTACACCTGTGTGGAAAAGGACGGCATGCTCTACGGCCGCGGCGTCTCCGACGACAAGGGCCCCGTGGTCTGCGCTCTGATGGCCATGAAGGCCATCCGGGAGCTGGGCCTTCCCCTCTCGGCCAACGTGCGCCTGCTCATGGGCACCGATGAGGAGAGCGGCTCGGGCGACATCGCCTACTACTACTCCAAGCACCCCTTCGCCCCCTACGCCTTCACCCCCGACGCCGACTTCCCGGTCATCCACATCGAGAAGGGCCACTACCACCCCTCCTTCGGCAAGCGCTGGGCTGCGGAGACCGCTCTGCCCCGGGTGACCGGCCTGAAGGGCGGCTTCCGCACCAACGTGGTGCCCCCCGAGGCCGAGTGCGTGGTCTCCGGTCTCACCCCCGCTCAGGTGGAGGAGGCGGCCGGAGCGGTGGCCGCTGCCACCCACACCCCCTTCACCGTCACCGCCGAGGGAGAGTCCGTGCGCATCCACTGCGCCGGTCAGAACGCCCACGCCGCCTCCCCCGATGACGGGCGCAACGCCATCTCGGGCCTCCTGGAGCTGCTGGCGCGCCTCCCCCTGGCCGAGTGCGAGAGCACCCAGGCCCTCCGGTCCATGCACACCCTCTTCCCCTTCGGCGACACCCGCGGCAAGGCCCTGGGCATCGCCAAGGAGGACGCCGAGTCCGGCCCCCTCACCCTGAATCTGGCCCTCATGGAGCTGGACGGGGAGGGCTTCTCCGCCAAGTTCGACGTGCGCTACCCGGTCTCCTCCAACGAGGACAACTGCAAGAAGGCCTGTGAGGAAAGCCTGGCGCGCCACGGCATCGCGGTCACCGCCGACCCGGACATGACCAGCGTCCACTGCGTCCCCGCCGACTCCAAGCTGGTGACCACCCTGATGGAGAGCTATCAGACCTTCTCCGGGGACACCCAGTCCAAGCCCCTGGCCATCGGCGGCGGTACCTATGTCCACGACATCCCCGGCGGTGTGGCCTTCGGCTGCGTCTTCCCCGGCTTTGATCCCAAGATGCACGCCCCCGACGAGCAGGCCAATGTGGAGCAGCTCCTGTGCGCCTGTAAGATCTTTACCCACGCCATCGTGGAGCTGTGTAAGTAAACAAATCAGAAAAATGTGCCCTGTCCTGTCGGGATGGGGCACATTTTTTGTGGGCATGAGGTGTCTGTTCCGATGGAGCCGCGCCTGTTCGGCGGGAACGCCCCTTTCTTCGCGAAGAAAGGGGCGGAAAGAAGGCCCGGGGGAGGGTTCCTGGCCAAAGATAACCCCCCATCCGAACGGATGGGGGGCAGTGCATTTTTGAGAAACTTTTTATCTGTGGTAGAGCTTGTTGGTCTCGTACTGGGGCTCGGTGGTCAGGTGCATACCCAGCTTGGAGTAGGTAGAGTTGTCCACCTGGGACAGGATCACGGTGGAATGTGCCTCGCAGCCCCGCAGCTTGGAGAGCTGGGCCAGGGCCTTGGCGGCCACCGGGTCGGCGGCGGCCGAGATGGCCAGGGCGATGAGGGTCTCGTCGCTGTGGATGCGGGGGTTGTTGGAGCCAAGGTGCTTGACCTTTACGGTCTGGATGGGGGTGAGGGCCTCGGGGGAGATCAGATGGTACTCGTGCTCGATGCCGGCCAGCACCTTGAGGGCGTTGAGCAGGGCGGCGGAGCAGGCACCCAGGAGTTCGGTGGTCTTGCCGGTGACCACCTGGCCGTCGGGCAGCTCGATGGCGAAGGCCGGGTTGCCGGTCTCCTCGGCCACCTGGAGGGAGGCGGCGATGACCGGGCGCTGGGCAGCGCTGGCCTTCGCCTGCTGCATGAGCAGCTCCAGCTTGTACACCAGGGAATCGTCGGCCTTGCCCTGGCGGCGGTCGCTCAGGCCGTTGTAGTAGCGGCGGATGATCTCCTGCCGGGCGGCATCCTGGACGGCCTCGTCGTCAAAGATGCAGTTGCCCGCCATGTTCACGCCCATGTCGGTGGGGGACTTGTAGGGGCACTCCCCCATGATCTTCTCAAACATGGCCGAGAGCACCGGGAAGATCTCCACGTCCCGGTTGTAGTTGACGGTGGTCTTGCCGTAGGCCTGGAGGTGGAAGGGGTCGATGACGTTCACATCCCCCAGGTCGGCAGTGGCGGCCTCATAGGCCAGGTTCACCGGGTGCTGGAGGGGCAGGTTCCAGATGGGGAAGGTCTCGAACTTGGCGTAGCCGGCCTTGACGCCCCGCTTGTACTCATGGTAGAGCTGGGACAGGCACACCGCCATTTTGCCGCTGCCCGGGCCGGGGGCGGTGACCACCGCGAGGGGACGGGTGGTCTCCACATACTCGTTTTTGCCATAGCCCTCGTCGCTGACGATGAGGGGGATGTTGTGGGGGTAGCCGGCGATGGGATAGTGCAGGTACACCCGCAGGCCCAGGTGCTCCATCCGGCGCTTGAAGGCGTCGGCGGCGGGCTGTCCGGCGTACTGGGTGATGACCACGCTGCCCACGAACAGGCCCTGTCCACGGAAGGCGTCGATGAGGCGGAGCACATCCACGTCGTAGGTGATGCCCAGATCGCCCCGCACCTTGTTCTTCTCAATGTCGGAGGCACAGATGGCGATGATGACCTCCACGCTGTCCTTGAGCTGGGTGAGCATACGGATTTTACTGTCGGGCGCGAAGCCGGGCAGCACCCGGGAGGCGTGGTAGTCGTCAAAGAGCTTGCCGCCAAACTCCAGGTAGAGCTTGTTGTCAAACTGGGAGATCCGCTCCTTGATGTGGGCCGACTGCATCTCCAGGTATTTGTCGTTGTCAAAGCCGATCCGGTTCATAATCAGACATTCCCCTCTCTATTCTGATTTTTTCAAATTCAAGTGCGTATTATACCACACCCATACCGCCCTGTATAGGGTGCGCCTCCAATTTCGGCGTATTTCTCCCTTCTCTCCGGGCAATGGTGCTTGTTCCGCCATACAGCGGGGCGCCGGTACCCGTGTACCGGCGCCCCAGGGGTGTAGATCCGATGAAATTCTGCCCAAAAAACCGCGGATCGATCCCCGCTCAGTCCTGCTCCACGTGGCTGCGGATGCGCTCGATGATCATGTCCAGAGCCACGATGTTGTGGCCGCCCTCCAGCACGATGATGTCGGCGCAGCGCTTGGAGGGCTCCACAAACTGCTCGTGCATGGGCTTGACCGTGGTCAGATACTGCTCCACCACCGAGTCCAGGGAGCGGCCCCGCTCCTTCACGTCCCGCAGGATGCGCCGGAGGATGCGCACGTCCGCATCGGTGTCCACAAAGATCTTGATGTCCATCAGGTCCCGCAGCTCTTTGTTCTCGAAGATGAGGATGCCCTCGATGAGGATGACCTTGGTGGGATGCACCTCCACCGTCTCGGCGGAGCGGTTGTGAACGGTATAGTCATAGGTGGGGCAGTGGACGGTCTCTCCCCGGCGCAGGGCCTGGATATCCTGGATCATCCGGTCGGTGTCAAAGGCGTCCGGGTGGTCGTAGTTGAGCTTGCAGCGCTCCTCAAAGGGCATGTCGTCGTGCTGTTTGTAGTAGTTGTCATGATAGAGCACGCTCACGTGCCCTCCGAAGCGCTCCTTGAGCCGCCGGGTCAGGGTGGTCTTACCGGAACCGGTCCCCCCGGCGATGCCGATGATCATGGTGTCCATAGCTGCTCCTCCGTTCCGTTTTATCCCCGAGATTATATCAAATTTCGCCCCGTGGCGCAAGGCTCGGACACTTGGAAAGCTTCCGGCATTGGGAGCAAACTCGGCAGAGTTTTGCCGCCCGCAGGCGGCAAAAAAAGATCTAAATCCGTTTTTTCCGAGGACATGTGCCTCGGAAAAAACACTGCTCAGGCCGCAAGCGTGCGCGCTTTGCGCGTGCGACGCAGCGGGCTGTATCTTCTCGAAAAAATGCTTGCATTTTTGAGAAGTGTGTCGAACCAGTTCGACACGCTGAAGCGGCCGGGACCCAAAAGGTCCCGGCCGCTCCGGATACAGAGAATGGATTACTTGGCGTCCAGCTCGGCGCGCTCCTTGGCCTCTTCCTCCACGGTCTTGTTGGGAGCGATGAGGTTGAGGAAAAAGGACATGACGCCGGCCACCACCACGGGCTTGGTCAGCAGGGTCTGGACCAGGCTGGGGAAGTTCTCCAGAGCCTGAGTGCCCTCCAGGGTGGACAGGCCCATGGCCAGGGCGATGGACACACCCACGATGGTGCTGTTGCGGGCGGTGAGGGGCTCGCTGGTCACCAGCTTGAGGCCGGTGAGGGTGATCATACCGAACACGATCAGGGTGCCGCCGCCGATGACAGGGGCGGGCAGGGTGGACACCAGGGCGCTGAACTTGGGCACCACGCCCAGGGCCAGCATGATGACGGAGGCCACAGTGATGACCCGGCGGCTGACCACCTTGTTCATGGAGACGATGCCCACGTTCTGGCTGTAAGAGGACACGGCGGGCACGCCGAACACGGCGCCCAGCAGGGTTGCAAGGCCGGAGGCCAGCACGCCGCCGGTCAGCTCCTTGCTGGTGGGCTCCCGGTCAAAGCCGCCCACGGTGGTGCCGGTCATGTCGCCCACGGACTGCATCACGTTGACCACGGTGATCAGGACCACGGGGAGCACCATGGACACGTCAAAGACCGGAGCGCCGAAGAAGAAGGGCTTGGGAATGGCGATCCAACCGGCGGAGATCACGCCGTCAAAGCTCACCATGCCCATGCAGACGGCCACGATGTAGCCCACCACGGCGCCCAGGAGAATGGAGGCCATCTTGACCACACCCTTGCCCAGCAGGTTGAAGATCAGCACAGCGGCCAGGGTGATGAAGGCCACGATCCAGTTATTGAGCTGGCCGTAGCTGGGGGAGCTGGCGTTGCCGGCCATGTACTTCAGGGCGATGGGATAGAGGGACAGGCCGATGGCCAGGATGATGGTACCGGTCACCACGGTGGGGAAGAACTTATGGAGCTTTCCAACGCAGAAACCCAGCAGAATGGTCACCACCGCGCACAGGATCTGTGCACCGAAGGCGCCCGCCAGGCCGTACTGAGTCGCGATGGGGGTAAACACGGGCACGCAGGTAAAGCCCGCGCAGAAGATGATGGGCAGCTTGGAGCCGACCGGTCCCAGGGGGAAGGCCTGGATCAGGGTGGCCAGCGCGGACATCATCAGGGAGTACTGGATCATCAGGGTCTTGGTGGCCGGATCCGCTCCGGCCGCGCCGGCCACGACGATGGGCACCGTGACGGTTCCCAAGAACATGGCCATGATGTGTTGCAGTGAAATCGGCAGCGCTTTGCGAATGGGAGGTTTGCTGTCGAAGACATACAGAGAACGGCTTGTCTCTTTCGTTCCTGTGGACATAGAAAATGTCTCCTCTCCTTGCAGTGATCTGCATCTTTCAATTTGGGAGGTTGGAGCACGTCACACTTCTCCAAAACTCCTATGAAGAGTATATGACTTTTTGTTTAATATGTCAACTTCATAGAAAAACTTTTTGATAGGAATTTTTAAAGCCTGTCGATTCTACTAAAATGCTTCTCACTTACCGCCCGTTCTGTCCTCTCCCCAGACCAGAATGGCAAATTATGAAAATATTCCTGTATAATGATACACTTTTCTATGTCAAAAAACTTTTTAGAAGGTCTCAAAAATAAAACGGTGTGCCTTGCTGAACCTGAAAAACCCCGCATATAGAACGAGGCCGCCGGCTATTTGCCGGCGGCCTCTTGCTATTTCCTTGTCACGCTTCCCGTCCCTCCGCAACGGCACACTGCGAACCGCTCCGCAAAAAACACCTTTGGCCAAAGGCCAAACTGCTTTTTTGCCTCCGCGGTCCCCTGTGCGCCTGCTCCGGGACTTCAGCGCTCTGATTTTGTCACGCTTTGCCTGTTCGCGACGGGCGGCTTCCCTCCGTCTCGGGTTCAAAACAAAGTCTGCTTCGCAGTCTTTTGGTTTTTCGCCCTCGCTCCAGTCCATCCGCCCTGCTCACAACGGCTCCGCGCTTCCGTCTTACTTCAGGTTGAAGAAAGCGTCCTTGCCCAGGTACTGCGCCACGTCGCCCTCGTCGCCGCAAAGTCCGCTCCACTCGGGACGCCCAGGTATGGGCATCCCTCCATCCGCTCCCTTGCGTCTCCTCTTCCCCAGCCGGCCCGCTTCGCTGGGCCCGGCCGGGGTACCCCGGAGCTGGGCGACATATAGAACGAGGCCGCCGGCAACTGCCGGCGGCCTCTTGTTCCTTTATTACCTTACTTCAGGTTGAAGAAAGCGTCCTTGCCCAGGTACTGTGCCACGTCGCCCAGCTCCTCCTCGATGCGAAGCAGCTGGTTGTACTTGGCCACACGGTCGGTACGGCTGGGAGCGCCGGTCTTGATCTGGCCGGCGTTGGTGGCCACCACGATGTCAGCGATGGTGGTGTCCTCGGTCTCGCCGGAGCGGTGAGAGACCACGGCGGTGTAGCCGGCCCGGTTGGCCATCTGGATGGCGTCCAGGGTCTCGGTCAGGGTGCCGATCTGGTTGACCTTGATGAGGATGGAGTTGGCGATCTTGTTCTCCAGGCCCATCTTCAGGCGCTCGGTGTTGGTGACGAACAGGTCGTCGCCCACCAGCTGGACGCGGCCGCCCAGGGCCTTGGTCAGCATCTGCCAACCCTCCACGTCGTCCTCGCCCATGCAGTCCTCCATGGAGATGATGGGGTAGTTGTCGGCGAACTTCTTCCACATGTTGACCATCTGCTGCTTGGTCATGCTCTTCTTGGCCTTGGGCAGGTCATAGCAGCCGGTCTCCGCGTTGTACCAGTCGGACACAGCGGCGTCGATGGCGATCATGAAGTCCTCGCCGGGCTTGTAGCCGGCCTTCTCGATGGCGGCCACGATGCACTTGAAGGCGTCCTCGTCCTTCTTCAGGTTGGGGGCATAACCGCCCTCGTCGCCCACGCCGGCGGCGGGGGTGCCGTTCTCCTTCAGGACGCTCTTCAGGGTGTGGAAGACCTCAGCGCACATACGCAGGGCTTCCTTCCAGCAGCAGGCGCCCACGGGCATGATCATGAACTCCTGAATGTCCACGTTGTTGGTGGCGTGCGCGCCGCCGTTGAGGATGTTCATCATGGGCACGGGCAGGACCTTGGCGTTGGTGCCGCCGATATAGTTGTACAGGCTGGTGCCCAGGCTCTCGGCAGCGGCCTTGGCGCAGGCCAGGGAGGCGCCCAGAATGGCGTTGGCGCCCAGGCGGCTCTTGTTGGGGGTGCCGTCCAGGTCGATGAGGGCCTTGTCGATGGCCACCTGATCCAGCACGTTCATGCCGATCAGAGCCTCAGCGATCTCGGTATTCACATTCTCGACCGCGGTGAGCACGCCCTTGCCCAGGTAACGGCCCTTGTCGCCGTCCCGCAGCTCGCAGGCCTCGTGCACGCCGGTGGAAGCGCCCGAAGGCACCGCGGCGCGGCCCATGGTGCCGTCGTCCAGATAGACCTCGACCTCAACGGTGGGATTGCCGCGGGAATCCAGGATCTCACGGCCCAGGACGTCAACGATCTCAATGATCTGCTTCATGGGGAATCTACTCCTTTCTAGTGTGGGAGGGAATCCCTCCCGCCGGCAGTGCCGGCTGCGCCCCGGAAGGGGCTCTCTATCTCTGCCCGGTCCCATCGCGCGAAGGGAGGCCGGCGCGGGCCGGCCGGGCGGGCTGACGCGGGAATATATGGCGGGAAATCGTCCTTAGTTCTCAATCAGAGTCTCGCCGTCCATCTCAGCGGGCTTTTCCAGATTCCCCATGCGGCAGGCCGCATGGGGACCCCGTCTCTTTGCATCTGCCGGGACAAGTGAATTGCCCCGGCATGGGGTGGGCCTGGAAACGCCCTTAGTTCTCAATCAGAGTCTCGCCGTCCATCTCAGCGGGCTTTTCCAGGCCCATGAGATCCAGCATGGTGGGGGCGATGTCGGCCAGGCGGCCGTCCCGCAGCTTCACATCGGCGCCCACGATATAGAAGGGCACCAGATTGGTGGTATGGGCGGTATAGGGGGTGGAGCCGTCGGCGTCCAGCATCCGCTCGGCGTTGCCGTGGTCGGCGGTGATGAGGGTCACGCCGCCCATCCGGGAGGTGGCCTCCACCACCTGGTTGACGCACTCGTCCACCGCTTCCACGGCCAGGCGAGCGGCCTCGTACACGCCGGTGTGGCCCACCATGTCGCAGTTGGCGAAGTTGAGGATGATGACGTCATAGTTGCCGCTCTCGATGCGCTTGACGGCCTCGTCGGCCACCTCGTGGGCGCTCATGTCGGGCTTGAGGTCATAGGTGGCCACCTTGGGAGAGGCGATGAGCACCCGGTCCTCCCCGGGGAAGACCTGCTCGGCGCCGCCGTTGAAGAAGAAGGTCACATGGGCGTACTTCTCGGTCTCGGCGATGCGCAGCTGGGTGAGACCCAGCTTGCTGATATACTCTCCAAAGATATTCTGGAGCTCCTTGTGGGGGAAAGCCACCGACACATTGGGCATGGTGGCGTCATACTCGGTGGTGCACACATAGGTGACGGGCAGGAAGCCCCGCTTGCGCTCCACATCGCCGAAGGCGCTGTCCACGAAGCAGCGGGTGATCTCCCGGGCCCGGTCGGGGCGGAAGTTGAAGAAGATGATGGAGTCGCCCTCGTTCACCGTGGCGCCCTTGGTGCAGACCACGGGCTCCACAAACTCGTCGGTCACCCCGGCATCGTAGGACTTCTGAACGGCCTCCACCGGGTCGGCGCAGAAGGGGGCGTCCCCATTGGCCATGGCGTTGTAGGCCCGCTGGACTCGCTCCCAGCGCTTATCCCGGTCCATGGCGTAGAACCGGCCCATGACGGTGGCCACCTGGCCGATGCCCAGCTCCTTGCACTTGGCCACCAGCTGCTCCACATAGCCCTTGCCCGAAGCGGGGGGCACGTCCCGGCCGTCCAGGAAGCAGTGGATATAGACCTTGCTCAGGCCCTGGCGCTTGGCCATCTCCAGCAGGGCGAAGAGATGGGTGATGTGGCTGTGTACGCCGCCGTCGGAGAGCAGACCCATGAGGTGCAGGGCGCTGTTGCGCTCTTTGCAGTCCCCCATGGCCTCCAGATAGGCGGTGTTCTCAAAGAAAGACCCGTCCTGGATGGCTTTGGTGATCCGGGGCAGGTCCTGGAAGACCACCCGGCCCGCACCGATGTTGGTGTGGCCCACCTCACTGTTGCCCATCTGCCCCTCGGGCAGGCCCACGTCCAGGCCGGAGGCCGAGAGTTTGCACCCCGGGCAGGAGGCAAAGATCCGGTCCAGGTTGGGCGTGCGGGCGTTGGTGATGGCG
Organism: Pseudoflavonifractor hominis; assembly: GCF_014288125.1. Taxonomy (NCBI): domain Bacteria; kingdom Bacillati; phylum Bacillota; class Clostridia; order Eubacteriales; family Oscillospiraceae; genus Pseudoflavonifractor; species Pseudoflavonifractor hominis. Next base: position 347,072 of record NZ_JACOPR010000003.1, read on the forward strand.
TTGCCCTTTTCCACATCGGTCAGGCCAAATCCGTCCATAATGATGAGGGTAGTCGGCGTTTTACTCATAGATAAACCTCGGTTCTGACAAAATGAAGAAGAGCGGCGCGTTCTGGGCCCTCCTTGGAGGAGGGGTCCGCCCGCCGCCGCAGGCTTACTCCTGGTTGGCAGCGTTGACGATCTGTACGAAGTCGGGGGCCTTCAGGGCAGCGCCGCCGATGAGGCCGCCGTCCACGTCGGGCTGAGCCAGCAGCTCGTGGGCGTTCTTGGCGTTCATGGAGCCGCCGTACTGGATGGTCACGGAGCGGGCCACGCGGGCGCCGTAGAGCTTGCGGATGACGGCGCGGATGGACTCGCACACCTCGCCGGCCTGCTCGGCCGTGGCGGTCTTGCCGGTGCCGATGGCCCACAGGGGCTCATAGGCGATGACCACATGGCGCATCTTCTCGGCGGGCACGCCGGCCAGCGCGGCCTTCACCTGATAGGAGATCAGGTCCATGGTCACGCCCAGCTCACGCTGCTCCAGGCTCTCGCCCACGCACACGATGGGGTACAGGCCGGCCTCCAGGGCGGCGTGAACCTTCTTGTTGACGGTGAAATCGGTCTCATTGTAGTAGCTGCGGCGCTCGGAGTGGCCGATGATGACATACTTCACGCCCAGCTCCTTGAGCATTTCCGCGGAGACCTCGCCGGTGTAGGCGCCGTGAGACTCGTAGTGAACGTTCTCCGCGCCGATGGCCACACGGCACTCCTTGAACAGGCGGACGGCGGCGGGGATGTTCACGTAGGGAACACACAGCACCACCTCGCACCACTTGGGCTTGCCCAGCAGGGGCTTGAGCTCTTCGGCAAAAGCGCGGGTCTCGGAGAGGGTCTTGTTCATCTTCCAGTTGCCGGCGATGATGGTCTTGCGGTATCTTCTGTTCATGGCTGTTTGGCCTCCTCAAAAATGCTTCTTTCCGTTGGCGTTTCAAAACGACTTTTGCAGAACTACGCCGCTGAAATCTCGGTAAACGGGGCGCAGGATGACACATGCGGCCCAATTCAATTATTTTACGTTATTTTTCAAACTTGTCAAGCGAAAAATCGAAAATAGTGCACTTCTGCTTTCAAAAACATCGTTTTTTCCGCGAAGCATCTGGTTGGTCGGGCATGGAAGACGGCCAGACCATCCCGCCCTGCATCCCTCCCGGGTAAAACCCGGGGCGGGATGGGCTATTTTTCAGGCGTGGTACGCCTGCCGGGGACGGTGACTCCGCCCGGCATGAAACTTTTTACTTGTCCAGCAGGCAGGCCACGCCGGGCGTCGTCGCCGCAAAGTCCGCTTCCTCCGTTTCCCGCTTTATGCGGAAAACTCCGTCCGCTCCCTTGCGGCTCCTCTCCCCATGTGACCCGCTCCGCTGGGCTCACATGGGGCCCCCCGGGAGCTGCCCGGCACGGGGTTTTTACTTATCCAGCAGGCAGGCCACGCCGGGCAGCTCCTTGCCCTCCATGAACTCGAGGCTGGCGCCGCCGCCGGTGGAGATGTGGGTCATCTTGTCGGCATAGCCCAGCTGCTGCACAGCGGCCGCGGAGTCGCCGCCGCCGATGATGGTGATGGCGCTGCTCTTGCTGAGGGCCTCAGCCACGGCCTTGGTGCCGGCGGCAAAGGCGGGGAACTCAAAGACGCCCATGGGGCCGTTCCAAATGACGGTGCCGGCGTCCTTCACAGCCTCGGCGTAGGCGGCGATGGCCTTGGGGCCGATGTCCATACCCATGCAGTCGTCCGGGATGTTCATGCTGTCCACGGTGATGGGCTCGGCCTCCGCGGAGAACTCCTTGGCGCACACGGTGTCCTCGGGCAGGAGGAGCTTGACGCCCTTGTCCTTGGCCTTCTTCATCATGTCGTTGCAGTAATCCAGCCAGTCGGCCTCCAGCAGGGACTTGCCCACGGAGCCGCCCTGGGCCTTCAGGAAGGTGTAGGTCATGCCGCCGCCGATGATGATGGTGTCGGCGATCTCCAGCAGGTTGTTGATGACGCCGATCTTGGAGGAGACCTTGGAACCGCCCAGGATGGCCACCAGGGGACGCTTGGGGTTGGCCAGGGCGCCGCCGATGATCTCCAGCTCCTTCTGGATCAGGAAGCCGCTGACGGCGGGCAGATAGTCGGCCACACCGGCAGTGGAGGCGTGGGCGCGGTGGACGGCGCCGAAGGCGTCGGACACATAGACCTCAGCCATGGAGGCCATGGCCTTGGCCAGGGCGGGGTCGTTCTTGGTCTCACCCTTCTCGAAGCGGGTGTTCTCCAGCAGGAGGATCTGGCCGGGCTGAAGGGCGGCGGCCTTGGCCTGGGCGTCGGGGCCCACCACGTCGGAGGCCATGATGACCTCGCGGCCCAGCAGCTCGCTCAGGCGCTTGGCCACCGGGGCCAGGGAGAGCTTCGCCAGGGACTTCTTCCACGCCTCCTCGGTGAGGGTGGCGGGGTCCTTGCCCTTCTCGGTCTGCTTCTTCACAAAGGAGTCGAAGGTGGCGTTGGGCTTGCCCAGGTGGGAGCAGGCGATGACGGCCGCGCCCTCCTCCAGGAGGTAGCGGATGGTGGGCAGGGCGGCCACGATGCGCTTGTCGTCGGTGATGGCGCCGGTGGTCTTGTCCTGAGGTACGTTAAAGTCACAGCGGAGAAGGACCTTCTTGCCCTTGACGTCGATGTCCTTCACAGTCTTTTTGTTGTAATTCATAGGTGTCTGGCTCCTTTCATGTTGACCGGTAACGCTCTGTGCGAAAGGGGAAGCGACCCGGGCCGCGCCGTTACTCGCTGGCCATCTCCCCCGCTGTCTCCAGCCCGGGGAAACCCCACTGCCGCAGGGCCTCAAAGGCCAGGATGGCCGCGGAGTTGGACAGGTTGAGGCAGCGCGCCCCCTCCCGGATGGGGATGCGGATGCACCGCTGGGCATACTGCTCCCGCAGCGCCTGGGGAAGCCCCGTGCTCTCCTTGCCGAAGAGCAGATAGCAGTCGGGCTGGAAGCGCACCTCCGTATAGGGGCGGCTTGCCTTGGCGGTGGCCAGCCAGATGTCCTGGGCGCCGGTGCGCTGGAAGAAGTCGTCCAGGTTCTCGTATACGTGCAGATCCACCATATGCCAGTAGTCCAGTCCCGCCCGCTTGACGGCCTTGTCACTGATGTCAAAGCCCAGGGGCTTGATGAGATGCAGCCGGCTCCGGGTGGCCGCGCAGGTGCGGGCGATGTTGCCCGTGTTCATATGGATCTCCGGCTCGACCAGTACCAGATTGAGCACAAAACCACCTCATTTTCAGGGATTTCCCATCCGTTTGTCGGAGGTTATTGTACTCCATTTTCGGGTAAATTTCAATAACAAAACCTCCGAAAAGGGCGGCTAAATTTGCGCTTTTGTCCCAAAGTACGCCAAAAACCGCCGACTGGAAAGTTTAGCTTTCCCCTATGGTACTTTTGTGCTATACTTGCCTTACCCTTCACTGCCTTTCGGGGGCAGTATCTCATCGAGGAGCGTGACTCTCTTTGGACGAACAACATCAAACCCGGCGCGTGGTGGTCAAGGTTGGCACTTCCACCCTCACCCGCTCCACCGGAAGCCTGAACCTGTACAGTATGGAGCGCCTCTCCCGCACCCTGTCCGACCTGAAGGGGATGGGGCATGAGATCATCCTGGTCTCCTCCGGCGCCATCGGCATCGGCACTGGAAAGCTGGGCCTGAAAGAGCGGCCCGCCGAGCTTCGCATGAAGCAGGCCGCCGCCGCCATCGGCCAGTGCGAGATGATGCACCTCTACGACAAATTTTTCGGGGAGTATAACCAGAACGTGGCCCAGATCCTCCTCACCGGAGACGATGTGGAGGACCCGATCCGGGCCGCCCACCTCTCCAGCACCTTCTCCGCCCTGCTGGAGCTGGGGTGCATCCCCATCGTGAACGAGAACGACTCGGTCTCCTCGGCCGAGATCGAGACCGGACACGCCAAGGTGCTGGGCGACAACGACACCCTCTCGGCCATCGTGGCCGGGCTGTGTAAGGCGGATCTCCTCATCCTGCTCTCCGACATCGACGGACTGTACGACTCCGACCCCCACCAGAATCCGGACGCCAAGCTCATCCACCGGGTGGAGGCCATCACCCCCGAGATCCAGGCCCTGGCCGGGGGCAAGGGCTCCAAGTGGGGCACCGGCGGCATGGTCACCAAGATCACCGCCGCCCAGCGGGCCATGTCCCACGGCATCGACATGGTCATCGCCAACGGCAGCCGGATGGAGGATCTCTACGGCATCGTGGCCGGAGAGGACATCGGCACCCGGTTCTGCGCGCCCCGGCGGGACTAAAACCCTCCGTCCCGCTCTAGTTTGTACGGGGCCATCTGTTTTTATCAAAAAAAGGAGTGAAGTGATATGACCATTCTGGAGACACAGGGTCTGGCCGCCCGCCAGGCCGCCCGCGTACTGGCCGTGGCGGGGAGCGCCCGGAAGGACGCCGCCCTCGAGGCCATCGCCGCCGCCCTGGAGCGGCGCTCCGGCGAGATCCTCGCCGCCAACCAGCGGGATCTGGAGGCCGCACGGGCCGCCGGGATGCGCCCGGCCCTGCTGGACCGCCTGGCCCTGGACGAGGGGCGTGTGGCCGGCATCGTGGATGGGGTGCGCCAGGTGAAGGCCCTGCCCGATCCCATCGGCCAGACCGTGAAGATGGGCGTGCGCCCCAACGGGCTGACCATCGGCAAGCGCCGGGTGCCTCTGGGGGTCATCGGCATCATCTATGAGGCCCGCCCCAACGTCACGGTGGATGCCGCCGCCCTCTGCCTCAAGTCGGGCAACGCGGTCATCCTCCGGGGCGGGAAGGAGGCCTTCCACTCCAGCTCGGCCATGGTGGCCGTCATGCGGGACGCTCTGGAGGAGGCCGGGCTTCCCCGGGACTGCGTGGCCCTGGTGAATGACACCAGCCGGGAGAGCGCCCAGGAGCTCATGAACCTGACGGGCTATCTGGATGTGCTCATCCCCCGCGGCGGCGCGGGGCTCATCCGCTCGGTGGTGGAGCACGCCCGGGTACCGGTCATCCAGACCGGCGTGGGCGTCTGTCACATCTATGTGGACGGGGAGGCCGACCTGGACATGGCCGCGCGCATCCTCTTCAACGCCAAGTGCTCCCGCCCCTCGGTGTGCAACGCCGCCGAGTGCGTGCTGGTGGACCGGTCGGTGGCCGCCGACTTCCTCCCCATGGCGTGGGAGCTGCTGCGGACCAAGCAGGTGGAGGTGCGGGGCTGTGACGAGACCCGTGCCATCCTGGGGGACTGGGTGCGCCCCGCGGTCGCCGAGGACTGGGACACGGAGTTCGGCGACTACATTCTGGCCTGCAAGGTGGTCTCCGGCGTGGAGGAGGCCATGGACTTCATCGCCGCCCACGGCACCGGCCACTCCGAGGCCATTGTCACCAACAACTATTTCACCGCCCAGCGCTTCCTGGACGAGGTGGACGCGGCGGCGGTCTATGTCAACGCCTCCACCCGCTTCACCGACGGCGGGGAGTTCGGCCTGGGGGCTGAGATCGGCATCTCCACCCAGAAGATGCACGCCCGTGGCCCCATGGGCCTGGAGGAGCTCACCTCCTCCAAATACGTCATCTACGGCACCGGTCAGACCCGGTGAGCATAGAATGGAGCGTCCGCACCCTGCGGGCGCTCCTCTTTTTCGCGGACGGTACATACGCGCAGAGACTGCCGTATGAATGACTGGAATGCGAGGTGCGGCAAATGGACGCCACTTTTTCCCAGGCGAGTGTGACCCTTCCCCTCCAGCTGGAGGGAAGCGACGCGGTGGGCTGCGACCTGCCCCCCTTCTCCCCCGGGGACGGGGGCCGGGTGCTCTCGGTCACCCTTCACCTCTCCGGCGTGCTGCCCGACCGCCAGGTGGCGGCCGCCATCGCGCTGGAGGAGCTGGACGGAGCGGGAAATCCCTTTCCCAGGGGCCTGCGGACCCTTCTTCTCCCGCCTCAGCCGGGCCCCGGCCGGGCGGAGGTGGAGGGGCCGGCGGTGCGCTTTGTTCTCCCCGCCGAGCTGGACCTGAATCCGGACGGCCCCCGCCGCCTGGTCCTCCGGGCCGACGCCCACTATGTGGAGCGGGGGGAGAGCTCCCTCCTCCCCTGAGGGGAGACAAACGGGCCGCCGCAGAGGGTTTCCTCCGCGGCGGCCCGCTGTTTCGTTTAGAATTGGAAGAGGACGCCCACCACCGCCGAGGCGGCGATGAAGACGATGGGGTGGAGCTTCTTGAGGTGCTTTTCCCGCATGCAGAGGAAGATCACCACGGCCAGCACGATGGCCTTCCAGTGGAAGGCGCTCCCCACCGCGCCCCCAAACAGGGCGGAGAGGTCCACCAGCGCGATGGAGCACACCTCCAGCAGGGCCGCGGCGATGAGGGCGGTAGAGGCCGGACGCAGGCCGTAAAAGACCGCGTCCACCCCCCGGCTCTGCCGGAAGCGCCTGAGGAACCGGGCAATGATGAGGATCACCAGGATGGAGGGGCAGATCAGTCCCAGGGTGGCGATCACGCCCCCCGGGATGCCCCCCATGTGGAAGCCCACATAGGTGGCCATGTTGACCCCCATGGCCCCGGGGGTGGACTCGGAGATGGCGATCATGTCGGCCAGCTCTCCGGAGGTGAACCACCCGGTCCGGGCCCCCATGTCGGTGAGGAAGGGGATGGTGGCGAGGCCTCCGCCCACCGAGAAGAGTCCGGTCTGGAAGAACTCGAAGAAGAGGCGCAGATAGATCATGCCTTCTCCCCTCCTCTCGCCGCACGGATGCACACGCCGGCCGTTCCCGCGCCCACCACCAGCACGATGGGGGAGAGCAGGAAGTCGATCACATTTCCCCCGGGGAAGCGCCCGGTAAAGGTGACAAAGGTGCCCAGCGCCGCCAGCACCAGCACCACCGCGAAGAGGACGGCGGTGGGCCGGTCCACCACAGTGCTCTTGCGCAGCTTGAGCACGCTGGAGAGGATCAGGGCGCACACGCAGGCCCGCACGCCGTTGAAGGCGTGTACCACCACGCTCAGATGGGCGAAATTCTGAAGGAATGCTGCGATGAGCATGATGATGATGATGCAGGGAAAGACCAGCCCCAGGGTGGCCACCACTCCGCCGGCGTTGCCCTTCCGGCTGTGGCCCACGAAGGTGGCGGTGTTGACCGCGATGATGCCGGGTGTGCACTGGCCGATGGCGAAGTAGTCGGAGAGCTGCTCCTCCGTGGCCCACCCCCGCTTCTCCACCAGCTCCCGCTGGAGGATGGGCAGCATGGCGTAGCCGCCGCCAAAGGTACACACGCCGATTTTGGCAAAGGTCCAGAACAGATCCAGATAGGTATGCATGGGAATCACCACTCTCTTGTGAAATGAAAGGGACGGGGCGCCGTCCCCCGGACAGCGCCCCGCGTATCGGGCCGATCTTACATAAGCCCTTCCAGCTCGTCCAGCCACAGCTCGGCCACGGCGTCGCTGGGCATCCGCCAGTCGCCCCGGGGAGAGAGGGCCACCGACCCCACCTTGGGGCCGTCGGGCAGGCAGGAGCGCTTGAACTGCTGGGCAAAGAACCGGCGGTAGAAGTTTTTCAGCCACTTCAGGAGGACCGCGCGGTCATAGGAGCGCCCAAAGGCGTACTCGGCCAGGCGGAGTACCTTCCGGGGCGGGAAGGCCCAGCGCACAGCGTAATAGAGGAAGAAGTCGTGGAGCTCATAGGGCCCCACCAGGTCCTCGGTCTTCTGGGCGATCTGTCCCTCGATGGCGGGAAGCAGCTCGGGGGACACAGGAGTGTCCAGAATGTCGGCCAGCACGGTGGAGAGCTGGGGGTCCTCCGCCTCCTTGTCGTCGGAGATGAAGCTGACCAGATGGCGCACCAGCGTCTTGGGTATGCCGGCATTGACGGCGTAGTTGCTCATGTGGTCGCCGTTGTAGGTGCACCAGCCCAGGGCCAGCTCGGAGAGGTCTCCGGTGCCGATGACCAGGCCCCCGGTCTGGTTGGCGATGTCCATGAGGACCTGGGTCCGCTCCCGGGCCTGACCGTTCTCAAAGGTGACGTCGTGGTCCTCCATGGACTGGCTGATGTCCTTGAAGTGGCGGCGCACCGCCTCCCCGATGTCGATGGTCTTGAGGGTGCAGCCCAGCCGCTCGGCCAGCAGGACCGCGTTGGACTTGGTGCGGTCGGTGGTGCCGAAGCAGGGCATGGTCACCGCGATGATATCGCTGGCCGGCCGGTCCAGCATCTCCATGGACACCGCGGTGATGAGCACCGCCAGCGTGGAGTCCAGTCCGCCGGACAGGCCCACCACCGCCGTCCTGGCGTGGGTGTGCTCCAGCCGCTTCTTGAGGCCCAGGGCCGCGGTGTACAGGATCTCATTGCACCGCTCGGCCCGGTCGCTCTGGTCCTGGGGCACGAAGGGGGTGGGGGACACGGGCCGGGTGAGCCGGGTGTCGGCCGGCGTGAGGGAGAAGGAGGTCCGCCAGCAGGCCTGATCGGACTCGGTCCGGTAGGTGTTCATCCGCTGGCGCTCGTAGACCAACCGCTCCACATCGATCTCGCTGATGGTGAGGCCGGTGGAAAACCGCCGCTCGGCCAGAATGGTGCCGTTCTCCGCCACGATGTTGTGGCCGGCAAAGACCAGATCGGTGGTGGACTCGCCCTCGCCGGCGTCGGCGTACACATAGCCGCACACCAGCCGGCCGCTCTGGCCGGACACCAGACCCCGGCGGTAGGCCGCCTTGCCCGCCAGCTCGTTGGAGGCCGACAGGTTCAGGATGAGGGTGGCCCCCGACCGGGCCAGGCGGATGGAGGGGGGCTCAGGCGCCCACAGATCCTCGCAGATCTCCACCCCGATCACCAGACCGGGCATGTCCTCACAGGCGAACAAGTTGCTGTCCGCCAGGCTCACCTCCTGTCCGCACAGGGTGACGGTGGCATCCACGCCGGCGCCCGAAGTGAACCAGCGTCCCTCGTAGAACTCCCCGTAATTGGGCAGGCAGGCCTTGGGAACCAGGCCCAAAATCTCTCCCTTCTGTATTACTGCCGCGCAGTTATACAGTTTATTATCCCATTTGTTCCGTACGGGAAGGCCCAGGGTCGTGACCATGTCCAGATTCTTGGTGGCCTCCAGAATGGTGGCCAGGGCCTCCTCCGCCCCCCGGAGCAGGGTGGGCTGGAGGAACAGGTCCCCACAGGTGTAGCCGGTGATGCACAGCTCGGGCAGGCAGAGCACCCGCACGCCCTGCTTGTCCGCCTCCCGCATGAGAGTGAAGATCTGTTCGGCGTTATAACGGCAGTCCGCCACCCGGATCTTGGGGGTGCCGGCCGCCACTTTGATAAAACCATCGCGCATATGGGATGACCTCCTTTGAGGATCGTCTGGTCCGTTTCCAGAAAACGGTCCGTTACAGTTTATATGATAGTCCATTCTCTCCCCGATTGCAAGAGAACGCCGTCCCACCGGCCGTACCGCCAAAAAACCCCGGCCTGCCCGGCCGGGGTTTTCTGGGTGTGTGTGTTGTGTGTTTGCAAAGGGGTTGGAGAGGGATTGGTTGGCGTGTCTGATATGTTGGAAGTCAGGTCTGCTCTTCCCTGCTTCCACGTTTATATTACCCTGTAAATACGGCTAAACCGTGACGGAATTGTGAATAGTTTGTAAATTGCGCTTTACACTTCCCGCAAATTCTCCCTTCCCTGACAATCTCTTCTCTGCCCTTGACAGCACCTCCGATTGGTGATATAGTACCCCTGTCAAAAGAGGCTACGACGGAGAAGAAACCGCACAGCGGCGAACAGAGAGGGGCGCACTCTGGTGCAAGCGCCCTGCGACACGCGGCGGCTGTACCACTCCTGAGCCGCCCGGGAGGACCGGGCCGGGGCTTTCCCGTTACAGAAAGTCACAAGCGGCCAGATGTCACGCTTGCACCCTCCGCGACGGCCAACTGCTCCGCGCTCCGCCGAACATGCCGCCGGGCTTCGCCCGACCTGTTGTTCGTCTGCGCGCCTCGCTGTTGTCCTGCTCCTGGGTGCTCCGCGCTTCTGGCAAGCAGGGTGGAACCGTGGGACGTTTTGTACGCCTCACCCCTGACCAATCAGGGGTGAGGCGTTTTTTCATACCCTCCGCCCCAATTTACAAGGAGGTTTTCGTTATGTCCGAAGAAGTCAAGAATGAGTTTACCTTTGAAAATCCCGAGTACCGCAAGACCTACTGGCACACCTGCTCCCACATTCTGGCCCAGGCGGTCAAGCGCCTGTGGCCCGAGGTGAAGCTGGCCATCGGCCCCGCCATCGAGGAGGGCTTCTACTACGATATGCTCTCTCCCTTCCCCTTCACCGCCGAGCACCTGGAGCAGATCGAGGGCGAGATGCGCAAGATCTGCAAGGAGAAGCTTAAGCTGGAGCGCTTTGAGCTGCCCCGGGCCGAGGCCCTCAAGCTGATGGAGGAGAAGGGCGAGCCCTTCAAGGTGGAGCTCATCAACGACCTGCCGGAGGATGCCGTCATCTCCTTCTACAAGCAGGGCGAGTTCACCGACCTGTGCGCCGGTCCCCACCTGGACTCCACCGCCCGGGTGAAGGGCAACGCCATCAAGCTCACCGCCTGCAACGCCGCCTACTGGCGCGGCGACTCCAACCGGGAGACCCTCCAGCGCATCTACGGCATCGCCTTCCCCAAGAAGGACGAGCTGGACGCCTGGGTCAAGCAGCGTGAGGACGCCCTCAAGCGGGACCACAACAAGCTGGGCCGCGAGCTGGAGTATTTCACCACCGTGGACGTGATCGGCCAGGGCCTGCCCATCCTGCTGCCCAAGGGCGCCCGCACCATCCAGGTGCTCCAGCGCTGGGTAGAGGATGAGGAGCAGAAGCGCGGCTACCTCCTCACCAAGACCCCCTATATGGCCAAGCGGGAGCTCTACAAGATCTCCGGCCACTGGGACCACTATCTGGACGGCATGTTCGTCCTGGGCGATCCCCACGACGAGACCAAGGAGTGCTTTGCCCTGCGTCCCATGACCTGCCCCTTCCAGTACCAGGTCTTCCTGAACCGGGGCCGCAGCTACCGGGACCTGCCCATGCGCCTGGGCGAGACCTCTACCCTCTTCCGCAATGAGGACTCCGGCGAGATGCACGGCCTCATCCGTGTGCGCCAGTTCACCATCTCCGAGGGCCACCTGATCCTCCGTCCCGAGCAGCTGGAGGAGGAGTTCAAGGGCTGCCTGGACCTGGCCAAGTACTGCCTGGGCACCGTGGGCCTGCTGGACAAGTGTACCTTCCGCTTCTCCCAGTGGGATCCCGCCAACCCCAACAACAAGTACGAGGGTACCCCCGAGCAGTGGGAGGAGGCCCAGCGGGTCATGGGCCAGATCCTGGACGATCTGGGCGTGAACTACACCATCGGCATCGACGAGGCCGCCTTCTACGGCCCCAAGCTGGACATCCAGTACAAGAACGTCTTCGGCAAGGAGGACACCCTGGTCACCATCCAGATCGACATGCTCCTGGCCAAGCAGTTCGGCATGGAGTATGTGGACGCCGACGGCCAGAAGAAGACCCCCTATATCATCCACCGCACCTCCCTGGGCTGCTACGAGCGTACTCTGGCCTACCTGCTGGAGGAGTACGGCGGAGCCCTGCCCACCTGGATGTCGCCCGAGCAGGTGCGCATCCTGCCCATCACCGACCGCGCCGCCGACTACAGCTATGAGCTCAAGGAGAAGCTCTTTGCCCAGGGCTTCCGTGTGGAGGTTGACCCCCGCAACGAGAAGATCGGCAAGAAGATCCGCGAGGCCCAGCTGGAGAAGGTCCCCTATATGCTGGTCGTGGGCGACAAGGAAGTGGAGACCGGCGAGGTGGCCGTCCGCAACCGCAAGGGCGAGCAGGAGGTCATGTCCTTCGAGGCCTTCCAGGCCAAGCTGAAGGAAGAGGTCGACAGCAAGGCGCGCAGCTGATCCCTCCTCCCTTTGAAGCCATTTTGATCAACACCGACAGGAAGATGCGGACGAAAGTCCCATCTTCCTGTTTTTTTGCACCAGTCCGGGGGGCAACGAATGGTTGCCCCCCTTAAACTGTCAAAAAAGGGCTGCTGCGATTGGTGCTGCAAGAGCCTCGCAGAGTTCCGCCGTCCGCAGACGGCGGAACAGAGTCAAAATCGTGTTTTCCGGCGGCGTGTACGTCGGAAAACACGCTGCTCAGGCCGCAAGTGTGCGAGCCGGGAACCCAAACGAAGCCCAGCGAAGCGGGTTTGTTTGGGAGAGGAGGTGCAAAGGAGCGGAGTGAACCCTGGCCATCAGGCCAGGGCGAACGGTGCGGACTTTGACCCGACGAAGTGCGCGCGGCGGACTGCATTCTCTCGAAAAAATGCCTGCATTTTTGAGAAGCGTGTCGAAGTTTTTCGACACGCTTCGGGGGCAACGAATGGTTGCGCCCCTTTTTCCGCCCGCTTTCCTTCCCATTGGGGGAAAAATCCGGTATCATGGATGCAGAGAAAGGAGGCCGCACCTATGCAACCCGAGACCACATCCGCACCCGAGACCCTGGGCCGCCGCATCGCCCGGCTCCGGCAGGAACGGGGCCACTCCCAGCGGGACCTGGCCAAAGCGCTCTTTGTCACCCGGCAGGCCGTCTCCAACTGGGAGCGGGACCAGACCCTGCCCGACCTGGAAACGCTGCGTGCCATCGCCGCCTTCCTGGAGGTAGACCTCAACACCCTCTGCGGCTCCGCCCCGGCGGCGGGCCGAAGGAGACGTCCCGGCCCCCGCCGGTGGAGGAAAGTAGCCGGGGCGGGTGTCCTGGCCCTGGCGCTGGTCCTCCTGGGGGTCTCCCGTCTGACGGCCCCTGCGCCGGAGGCGGCCCCCATCCCCTCGGCCTCTCCCCCGCCGGAGGAGGTCCTCCCCACCGTCTCCTCCGCGCCGCGCTGCTCCTCCGACCTCCGGGACGAGAACAAGGTCCGGCGGCTCATGGCCGTGGACATCCCCCGGGTCACGCAGGATGGATGGTTCACCACCGACGACGACACCGCCGATCTTCTGGTAGCCGATCTGGCCGCCCTGCCCCAGGACCCCGGTCCCATCCCGCTCACCGACGCTCTGGAAACTGATTTTCATCTCTTCGCCCGGCAGTATCAGCTCTCTCTCCTCCCCGGCTGCCAGGACGGCCACTTTGCCCGCTGGGAGGAGGCCCTGAACTGGATCTGGTGCGCGCCCCTGCGATACCGGCACCCCCACGGAGATGCGCTGTCCGCCGACTATGTGGACCAGGCCGTGGCCCTCTGGTTCGGGGATGCCGCCTATACCCACGGCGCCGCAGGGGATTATTCCTATTCCCACGGGCAGTACCAACCCGCCCCCACCCCGGGCGAGCCGTCGGCCTTTCTGCTCCGCTCTCTGGAGCGGCGGGAGGACGGCTCTCTCCAGGCTGTCCTGGACCGCTTCACCGAGGACGGCCGCTATCAGACGGGCAGTCTGACCCTGCTCCTCCACCTGGCCGATGGACAGATCGTCTTTGATGAAGTGCGGCATGAGGCGCTGGTCTGAGGGGATAAGTTCTTTTTGGCTCTCTCATTTTGAAGGAAAGACGGCCCCAATCTTCTCTCATTTTGCGAGAACCCATCCACAAAATGGCCCCTTCACTCCTTCATTTTGCGAGAACCAGTGAGAAAAATCTGCCCGTCTCCTTCTCTCATTCTGAGGGAGATATACTACATATAGCCACAGGGGGCGGGAACGCGGGAGGCTTTTCTCCCGTTCTCCACTCCAGGGAAAAGACGTACTCATTGGGCTGGCGCACGTTCTTCCCGGACCGGTGGGAGAGGAAGCCCTTCTCCTCCAGCTCGGTCATGCCCCGCCACAGTCCCGCCGGACAGATGCCGTACTTCTTCCCCACCGCCTGGGGAAAGAGGAAATGCCGCTTCCCGCCGCTCTCCATGGCCATGCAGAGATAGAGCCGCAGGGCGTTGCCGCTCAGCTTCTGCACCCGCTTGTCCAGCAGGAGGGAGTTGCCCACCTGGATAAACCGCCCTTCCTTCCCGTCCGACCGGGCGGTCAGCCAGGGAAGCACCGTGCGGGAAGATCTTTTTCGTCCGCTCATGGTATCACCTCATATGTTCTGGATACCCTAGGCGCCCCCGGCGGGAATAGTGCACGTTTGCGTACACCTAACTGAAAAAAACATGAAAAAGAATGAGGGGATCAAGTTCCCCTCATTCTTTTCGGCTTTAGATAAAACCATGGTCTCGCTCAACAACAATATCTCCGCAAATCGGGAAAGATGCAATTTACGATTTTATAGAGCACAAAACCAACGAGCACACCCAATGCATTATAAATGATATCGTCTACATCAAAGCTCCGTCCAACAAACGGCTGTACGATCTCTACCACAAGTACAATCATTAAGGATATTTTCATCGTGTCATAGATCCTGTTCTTTTTCAAGAGCAGCGGAAGCATGATCCCGAGCGGCACAAACATTAGAATGTTTCCCAAAATCATGGTCCGAATCCACGAGCCTCCCGTCAATTCCCCACGCAGATATCGATATATCGACGGCACAAAGTTGAAGCTGCCCCTAATTCCACCCAGACCGACTCCCGGGTCATAGCGTCCATATAGGATCGACCAAAACCAGTCCGGTACCCAGACCAAGGCGATGATACCAGCAAAATAGCATACCATTAGGAATTTCAGTATTTCTCTTCCAATCTTCCCCCAGGAGCTCTTCCCTTTTTTCACCATAACAAAACGGATGCAGACATAAATGATCCCTATGCAAAGAGCAAATAGAAACGCTTGGAGAAACTTTCCCCCCACCATATCCAAAAACAAGCTCAAACTGCATTCCCTCCACAAAAGAACGATTTCCTGTACTTTCTACTGCATAGGAAACCTCTCTTTGTTTTCTATTTACGGTCTTATCATACCATATCTCTTTATTTATTGGAAGAAATATTAATAATACTGCCGATACCTCCAGTGTTTTTGTGCAAAAAGGCCCCCGGAACACTCGGTTCCGGGGGCCGTAAACTTGTGGCGTTTTGCTTAGTACATACCGCCCTCGGGGAATTACGGCTTTCTATAAGAGATAAGTAGAGAAAAGAAGGGATATGCGTTATATTCTATCATTTCTTTCCGATATTCTCTACCATAGTCTACATATCTTACCCGCTAAAAATGGTAAGTTTTATGGTAAGCCAACCGGGTATTTTTTGCAAAAAGCAAAGATGCCTATAGATTGGAGACCGCCCTGCCAAATGCCTCTTGAACCGCATGAAAGTCAACATGCGTATAGACATCTAATGTCACGCTGACATTGGAGTGGCCCATAAGGTATTGCAGGCTTTTCACATCGATCCCGGCTCGCTGCATATTGGTACAGAAGGTATGGCGCAGCACATGGGGAGTTACACGCGGAAAGGATTTTCCGTAGATCCGTTCCATCTTTTTCTGCATTCCCCGCATATAGTTTTCCAAGTGCATAGCAACCTTTGGCATCCCGGCTTTATCCAGGAAGAGAAAGCCGCTGTACCCATCCACCAGGAGTTCTACTGTTGGAGGCTGTCGGTTTGCCACAGCACGCTTTAACGCCATGTAGACCACATCGCTCATGGGGATACACCGGACACCGCTGCTGGTCTTAGGCGATTTTACAAAGTAAGGCTTTTCTGCCGTCCGGCAGAGCTGGTGGTCAATAAAGATGAGCCGCTTTTTGAAGTCCACATCTTTCTTGGTAAGGCCGTACAACTCACTAACCCGCAACCCGGTGCCCATCAGGATCACAATATCATCATAGTAATTATCCTGTCCATTCTCCTGAATAAAGCGAAGATAATTTTCCTGCTGTTGCTTGGTAAGTGCCGTTCTTTTCACCGCATCGTCCGGAATAATATCGGACACCTTGAATTTGAACGGATTTTTGCGAATCATGTCATCATCGACAGCCATTTCAAAGGTGGGCCGTAGCACACTATGGTAGATAGAGATTGTGTTGCGTTTGCTTCCGGTATCATGTAGGTCAATGTAGAAACGCTTGGCATCGGACAGCTTTACATTTCGCACCTTCATCTGCCCGAACTCAGATTCCTTGATCCGGTTAATGACGGTTCCATAGGCCCGCTTCGTATTATGTCCAATGTCTCGTTTTAGGCTCATATAGCGGTCTACCAAATCAGCGACCGAAACTTCACCGGCAGCATAGTCGATGCCATCGGCGAGGTCCCTTTGGATCGCGGCTTCCTTCTTCCGAAGATCTTCTAATGTCTTAGCGTAAATACACCGCACTTTTCCGTGACTATCTGTATAGCGATAATCATAGGTGCCATTTTTGCGTTGATTTTCACCTGTTTTCAGTACTCGGCCATTTCTATCTTTGCGCTTTCCCGCCACAATGCACACTCCTTTCCGGAAAAGCGCCCGATATGTATGATACAGTCATCATAGCATATCTGGGCGCTTTTTGCCATTCAAATGGAATATTCACTTTGGAGATATGCCTCAAATGGTTTCCGTTTTATCAGGCGGCGATTTCCCACCCAAAGCACATATTTTTCGCACTCCTTGGTATCGGTCATCTGCCTCAGTTTGTTGATGCCGATGTTATAGTAGGCAGCGGCTTCCTCCAAAGTAAGATTGGCTTTCTGCCAAATAGGAATTTCATGCGCCATGGAAATCACCTCACAGCTGCTTTTCATCCAACATGTAAGCCTGGAACACAGTACCGTCTCCGGTGATGAAACGGCCCCTTGCATCCTTGGGAATCTGGTCGGCGGCGTTGGTGTTATCCAGAATGATTTGAGAGAGGACATTATCTGCCCTGCCGCACACCCGGAAATCCAGGTTGTTCTTGATTTGACCAGGAAGGATGTTAGCATCCGGGCGCTGCGTGGCGAGGATCAGGTGGATGCCAAAGGCCCGTCCCAGGCGGGATAGTGTCGCTAGCTTGTTTTCAATCTGGGCCAGCACTTCCTTACTTTCCTTGCTGCGGCCTGTTTTGTCCAGCATCTCTGCTACTTCGTCGCAGGCGAACACGATCCGATGGAAATTTTCTCCTGTGACCTCGTTATAGGTATCCAGATCTTTACACTCGGTTTCTGCCAGCCGTCCCTTGCGGTATTCCAACACCGTCACAAGCTGACCCAGGGTATAGAGCAAATCTTCTTCGGTGAAGCATATCCGGCATTTATTGTGCCAGACTTTGGGAAAGTCCACGCCGCCCTTGAAATCGGCTATGTAGACCTCCGCCCCCTTGCGGAGCGACTGCATAAGCAGCAGCTTTAGCAGCACACTTTTTCCGCTGCCCGTAGAGCCGCCCAGCAGGATATGAGGGATATTTGCAAGGTTGACTGTCACCGCCCCTGTGAGACTTTCTCCCAGTACCAGAACAAAACTTTCCGGGGTCAGGTACTTGTCTTTCCAGGGGAGCAGGGCCGGGAAATCACTTTTTGCCGGGACAGCATAGACACGAATGAGTTTTCGCCCCTCCGCCCAGGTCATTTTCGCTATGGTAATATCCAGCGCCGTTTCAATCCTGGCCCGTTTATCCTCCCACTCGCCCAGCGGTATCCCGCAGGGGTCAAACTCCCAGATCGTCAGCCGGGGATTATTCCCGTCCTGCCGTTTGGCTATGAGGGCGGGGGCCTCCCCTGCATGGTTGACAAGGCCAACTTTCTGCAAACCCTCCTTTGCCGCTTTGTTGCCCCGGGGCGTTCCCAGGAACGCCAAGAAAGCCAGGAGGCCGCCCACAGCATAGAGCGGAATCAAAAGGTTAATAGCCGCTTCCAGAACCGGGGAAAACATACCATAGGAATCCAGACTGAACAGGTATGCTCGAAATAACCAGACCAGCGCAGCGCCCACTAGATAAGCCCCCAGCAGCACGCCCTTGTAAGGAGTATGCTTTACCACCTCAAGCCCCGTTTTCATGCGTTGGAGTAAGCGGCGGTTCTCCGTCCGTTTGTGAATCGTGTCTTTATCACTTCTTGTCATAGGGAAAGCCCCCTTTCTTGTGAATGATTGTGGAGCCGTCCGGGAGGTACTCCACCACGGTATGGATACGGCGGAGAAATGCCCGCCAGGTTTCCGGCCTTGCCTGCTGTTCCACCCAATATTGATTTTCCAGCGGCGAGTTAGATGTGATATATACTTTTGTGTAACAGGCCGTCTTGTCGTTGTACCGGGCCGGGAGCGACAGGGGATAAATGTCCAGGTAGTTGAGCATATCTTCAATGGGAATTTGGCTGCTGAACTCCTCGAATACAAGCACATCCTGCCCGTGGTAGCCGTCAAAGGAAATGCCCCTTGTGGCCCGATAGTTTGTCACCCGGTAAATGCTCCGGGGGTCATGGGTACTGTAAATGCTCCGTGTTTTGCCCGCACCGCTGGCCCCGTAGAGGTAGGACACCTGCAACGGCCTATTCTCCACGGCGTACTTTTCCGCCGTCAAGGTCTGCCGCAGCAGGTCAATATCACGGACACGAAAGGCCATGGCCGGATTATCGTCAATGATCTCCGTGGTGGTCAGGCCGTCCCGGATATTCTGGACGAGCCGGAACATCTCCGGGTGTTTCTCTGCCCGTTCTGGTGGAACCTCGCCCCACTCCTCAAATGTCCCAGGCACCGCAGTTTCCGCCTTGTCGGTATCCGCCCATCGGCCCTCCTTGCGGATGTATGCCCGGTTTTCTTGTACTGTCCCATATGCCTTTTCTATATGAGCCGTGGGAAAACGATTTTTGATGGTGGCAAAGCGCACAGGCGATGGAGCATAGAAAAACAAGTGCGTGTGATATGTCCCCGTTGACGCTGTTTCATCGGCCATGCAGTAATAGGCCGGGGAAAACCTCTGTAAGATTTCCTTGATGGCGCTATGGTCTAATCCGGCCTCTGATGGATTGTTAATCACCAGCGCCCATTTTCGGGATTGGCTGTTGCTGCCCATGGAATGCCTCCCTTGTATTGCTACATGCTACAAGTTTCCCATAAGGGGTAATACTGACCCTTATGGGAGGGCGGCGCTGGCGTTGCCGCCGGGGGCCATTCCCTTGAGGGGACTGTCCTAATCCCGGCTGGCCTCTCCAGCGCCGCCCAGGTCATCAGGCTTTCGGATTCACCAGATGGATGTCCGCTGCCCTGGCTCCTACCTGGGGCTGACCCTGGCTCCAATAGATAAATACCTCCAGGCCGTCAAAGCGCACTTCCGCATAGCCGTCCGGGGTGTCCATACGCTTTTCACCGTCGATGCGGACATTGATTTTGTCCAGGCACTTGTCCGGCAGGGCCACCGTATAGCGGTAGCCGAGGACGGTATCCGTCCGCCTGTTGTTCTGGTACTCATAGGCCGGGGACACCTCCACCAGCCACAACTTGCTCCCCAGGCTCTTAGGGTCAATGATAAGGTCAGTGATTTTCATAGCATTTCCTCCGTTATATTGTGGGCGGTGGCTGGCCTATCCGCCGCCCTGATGATAAGGTCACAAGTCCTTGTGTGGCCCTATCATATCGCAAAAAATCCCTTGAAAATTTCACTGGTGAAATTCAGACAAAAAAATTTACCGCCGTCCCACTTGCTGCCTGGGACGGCGGTTTTCTGTCATTCTTCAAAATTACTCCCCAATAAGGGAAGTCCCTGTTCGGCCAATTCACAGTTTAGCAGGAATACACACCCGTCACGCCGCTTTAACGCCTTGTCGATCTCGTACAGTTCAGGCCATGCGAGATACCGCAGGTTGTCCCGTTCTGCCGTTGTCTTTCTAAGGCCAAGGGCTAACTGGTTAATGTCCTGTTCTGTCAGCCGTACTTTTCCACCTCGCAAAATCCGGCTCACTCTGGCCTCCGGCATACCGCTTGCGGTTGCCAGTTCCTTTTGTGTCATGCCGAGTTTTTGGAGGTCTGCCTGGATCTGCCTTGCCAGGGCAGATTGTTCGTTCCTTTTATAACCGGGGCTTTGCTTCGGCTTCCTGTAAGCCAAAGCGGTTTCCCCTGGTTATAAATTGCCTATGTGGGCCTATTGCCGGAGGTGGTCTGCTGATTGTTTGCGTTCAGCTTGCTATGGTGATAGATAGAATATGCCATAGCCGCCACCTCCTCCCGTGAAACGCTGTTGGTGAATAACTGTATTATCCACCTCCGGCGCAAAGCCCGTTCACGAAAGAAATTCATTGGCGCAGTTTTGGACTGCGCTGGGTCGTTGTTCCCGCAGGGTACCGGGTTGGCAAGTGCAGCAAACTTTTCCCGCCTGCATGTGGGATTGTTCGGGCGTTACCGCCCTCCGCATGGTTTTTCATGCCGTCCATAGGACGGCTTCCTCGTTGTGCCGTAAAAGAGGCGCTCTAATAAGTGGGTCGTGCTGTTGTCGTTGTTCATTCATAGTTATGCCTTTAGACATTGGCAAAGATAGGGTATCATAGACACGCGCAGAAATCAACTACATATTGAATTATTTTCCGAAAATATTCTATATATTGTGTCTCTGCGAATCCGGTCGCGCTTAAAAAGATTGTGCTTCGCTTCATTCAAATAATCCATCTGTTTCAAAAATATGATCTAACTCCTCATTAGATGCTGCGCGAAGCACTTTGTCACGCACAGATATATCAGTGAGATCCAGACGGACAAATCGACTCTTGTTGCCCGCACCAGTGATCTTATGGATTAGTTGGATTCGGCCAATACGTTCTTCTGCCTTTGCATATGCTGCCAGTGCTTTTGCCTTCGGCAGATTATCGGCATATTGGTTGCCATGGGGTTCCAAGATATCCACAACATAATCAACTGCTGGATCACGGCGTACAATCAAGAAATCGGGATAAAAGGATTTCTTCTCATTGTTGATGTCATACGGTAAACACAGCGCCCAAGAGGCTTTGACCGGATTGCGCAGCCAGCAAACAAAATCTGGTCTGCGGGCTTCC
This sequence comes from Pseudoflavonifractor hominis, assembly GCF_014288125.1. Taxonomy (NCBI): domain Bacteria; kingdom Bacillati; phylum Bacillota; class Clostridia; order Eubacteriales; family Oscillospiraceae; genus Pseudoflavonifractor; species Pseudoflavonifractor hominis. The sequence continues at coordinate 367,970 of NZ_JACOPR010000003.1, forward strand.
TCGTCAATCAGGTCGGCTTCCCAACCATTCAGTTTGATCTTAGCAATACCTGTATCTGGAGCGGCGAGGAGATGATTTTCATATTCCTTACCGTCAGGGTCTTCCTTTACATAGATGTTTTCTGGAATCGCAAAGATCTGTTCGCTGACAACGGCGCTATCAGCCATGATTTCACGGTATTTTCTTTTACATGCATCTGACTTGTTCGCAACCGCCACGCGGTACTTTCCGGAAAATTCCCGCAGCTTGTTCTTTGCGTATTCACCGAGCTTTGCTCTGCACGATTCATCTGCAGCGAAAAGGACACAATCGATTTTGTGTGCATTCGGGTTCTCTTCGTCAAAGTATCTGCTACCATAAATATTGGGGAACCCGTATCTGCCAAGCCGCGCATCTGCATTGCGCACCTGTCTGTCAAGATCAGTTTCTGACATCAAGGTGAAATCATTGAAATAGTTTTCCTCCAATGCCTTACCAAATGGGTCAAACACCTGCACAGAAAGTTTGAATTGCAGCACCTGGTCTGCCAGCGCATCATAACGTCCTGTACGATGCAATTCTTCGATATAGGAACGAATGAGCCCCACGATATCATCGATCACTTCGTTACGGGCATTTTGATAGATAACGTTATGTGTCAGCAACGTGGCAAGATCCAGAAGCGACTTCAGGTAATCATTGATCCGATCCTGCCGGACAAGATAGTTCAAGTACCCTTTGGCGTTGATAAAATCAATAATCTCTACCCGGTCAAACTCCGGAATCATTTCAAGCTGCTTACCCTGTAAAATATTTTCCGTTGGAACAGCAGGTGCAGATTGCTGGCCGCCGGAAGGCACTGGAGCAGTCACTGATTTTGGGGGAATATACTCCGGCGCACCTGTGCCGGTGCCGCTCGAAGCGGCAGGAGCCTGCGGTGGCGCAGTTTCGGCTGCAGGAGTATCTGCGGGTGTTGTTGCCGCAACGGAATTTCCCGGCATATGATCAAACAGATCAATCTGATTCGGATCGGGTTCCGCCTGGCGGGCATGTCGGGGAGTGTGTACTGTCCAAGTGACATAGGTGGGTTCTTCCAATGATTCGCCATTAATTTCTGTCGGAATTTCGCCGCCCTCATTGCTTTGGAGTTCTTCCACAACCTTTTTGACGGTATCCTTGTTGAAATGAGGGAGGTACAGCTTCACGTCATTCAGGAACTCATCGCGCATGACCCGCATCTGCAGCGGTGTCCGCACCATTCTTCCAAGGAGCTGCGCGATATAAGTCGGGTCGTTTCTCACCGCAAAGGACATCATGGTTTCGGCTCTGGGACAATCCCACCCTGTGGAAAGTGCCTCCTTAAAGAAAACCACTTTAATCTTGTGATCGTCCGCGATTTCGGATGCCTTAACATGGGGGATGGTCAATCCATTCAGTTCCAAAGTCGTCCCTTCTCCAAAGCAATGGGCAACTTCTCCATGTTTGAATGGTGTACCAACCTTTTCTTCGATTTTTGCAAGTACATCTTCCAAGTTGGTGTCAGACAACGCGCCGTTATGACCTTGGCACACCTGAACCACAAGCACCGGATCTACATTGGCATAGTGCTGCTCAGACGTGTACTGATACCAGCGCTTGCATTTCTTCAGCCATTCTTCCACAGCGGCTTCCAGAAGTACGATGTCGTTGTTCTTTTCCAGATCTTCCGGATAAGTAATGACGATCCGATCCTTGAGAAGGCCCGAGCTGCGCACCTCGTCTGCTGTAATTACATACTTTTGGAGACCAACGTTGGTGGTGTTGCCAACCAAGGTATTGAATCGCTCCGAAGTGGCGCTGATGCCAAGGATTACCGGCATAGCCCGCATTTTTCGCTTGATGCCGTTCTCGGTATATTCATACCCCTTGATAAACCGCTGCATGATCGTGGTGTCTGTACCGGCTTCCCGCTTGCTCTTGGCACCGCGGTGCGCTTCATCGATAATAAAGTACAGTCTGTCCGCTTTGTTTTGAATGGTATTATCAAGGGTTTCCCAAATCGTGTATTGCCGGTCATCAGAGTGCTGCGTCAGTTTGCCGTTTCTGCTGATTTTTTGAGTATTCAGAAAGTAGACATGACCATCTTCCAGCATCTCCATATCAAAAGAATCTTCTGCTATGGTGACGCACTGGCCGAAGCGCAGTTTGCTGGTTTTCAACTCAATTTTTTGCTTGGACTGGGCATTCAGCTCCGGAGAATCCGACAACCAAACGAAAATTGCCTCCGGCTGTTCGTCAAACGTAGTCCCATCTGCAAGGGTTGATCCGAAGTAGATATCCTCGATCAGTCCAGCCGCAATAATCGTCTTTCCGGCTCCGGTGGGGGCCTGCAGGGAAACGACCTGCGTTTTCTTCCTGCGTCTATAATTGTCCAGCGCGTCGGCAATGTCCACACGCAGATCCTTCACAGCTTTATCCTGAAAGGATATTAAATTTACTTTCATCTGCTGTTCCTCCCTGCGTTGATTCTAAAGTTGTCCAGATAATCCCGGTACAACTGATACGTTGTTTTGCCCTCCAGCGCCTGCGTCATGGAAACAAAGCTGGATTCATAATCGGTCACCAGATATACGACCTCGATTTCGGGATGCTGTGCCAGCTTTTCCGCAAATGCTCCAAATTGGTTCTCGTCATTGAGGATCGCCATTTTATTTTCCGGCAGAATGAGCATATCGGGTACCCCTGCATCAATGGTGGGACATTTCCCAATGGTGCCCGCTTTCATCCATAGGATAGAGAGTAACTCTTTGAACTGCATGCCGAGGGAAACTTTAGTTTTGTCAAGAAACCCTAGTTTAAAAAATACTGCATTTGCCTTGAGCCCATCCGAGCACTTAATATTTGAAAGAATTGGTTCTTTCTGTGTTTTTTTCTTAATATACACTTTTCTTGATATTGGTTTACCTGTAATTTTAGAGAGGACTATGCTGTCTTCATCCAATGTAAATTCCTCTTCCATAACACCATAATTCCCTTTAATTGGCTGATCTTTAATATTAGAACCTCTAATACTACAAACTGTTCGCGGCCATGTTACATATCGTGCGATTCCTAGTGCATTCCACTCCTCATCACCCGGCTGGAAACCATGTTCACGAAGAACTTTGCCCTCGCTTGAAGATACTTCATTATTTGTAACCATAATGCACCGACGATTGCCGTTATCTTCAAAGTTGAGAAGGTTAATCGCATGTAGAGTTGTACCTGAACCAGCGAAAAAATCAACCACCAGTGCATTTGGTTTTTCTCTTAAAAAATAGCGTAATATATCGAGTACAGAATATAGTGATTTGGGGAAATTAAATCTTTTTTCCCCAATTATATTTGCTAAAATCTCTGAACCATATGTACCGGCGTTATGGCTAGCGATATTCCAAGCTGAACCAGGTCGAATAATGTGGCCATCATCTTCAACAACAATTGCTGTCCCATCAGGATTGTATCCTTCAATTGACGATTTGCCCTCTCTGATGGCTTCTAATTGTTTATATGAAATATAGTGAAGCAAATAAGGCTGATACTTTTCATCATCGTTTCTGCGTACACGGACAAAGTGATTATCTATTAATAGTTTAAGTGTCTCTGGTGTTACTCCCCAGTTCATTTCCGTTCCGTCATTTTTAATTGGAAAAACTGGCACAGCACCCTCAATTTGAGGTACAGAATTTCGATCTTGACCTATAGAAAGTGGCTCTCCTATGTGTACTATCTTTTCAGACTTAGTATCAACATAAATGGGGTAAAATTGTCGCGTTCCACCCTTAACAGTGCCTCGTCTGGAATCATAATCTGTCCGTCGTAAACGATACCATTCAACATAGTGCTTACTTCCTGCCTTCGGATAGGAAACACTATTTGCACCTAGTTGGACAATAAATATATATTCGTCAGATCGAGAAAACTGGCCATCCCTAGTGGCTCCTCTGGGATTAATTACATCACTTACCATTTGCATTTTTGAGTCTGGAAACATTTCTTCCAATAGACAGCCCAGATGTAAGTATTCTTTTTCGTCAATGGTTACAATTAATACTGAATCATTTGGATTTAACAGCTGCCTAGCAATCTCTAGCCGTTTTTTCATCATAGAAAGCCATTTGCTGTGACGGTAAGTATCATTGTTATCAACATAGTCATTGTTATATTTCCAGTCTTTGGCGCCAGAATTATAGGGTGGGTCAATGTAAATACAGTCCACCTGGCCGGCATATAAATATTCCAGAAGCTGCAGGGCATGGTAGTTATCTGCTTCAATCAGTGTATGCCAAAGGTCACTGCCCGGCGCATTACATACTTCGTCCAGCATCTGGAGGCAGGGGTAAATTGGGTCACCCAGTTCTGCCGTTGTTACGAGATCTGAAACAGCAAATTCTACAGCTTCGTTCCCATTTCTCGGCAAACAGAGAGCCTTACCTGCCTCAATTTTCAAAACAGTATAAGTTTCATTTGCCTTTCCATTACGAAGCGATACTTTGAGGCCTTTTCTAACTGGAATATCATAGAGGGGCGTACACTCCGGAAGATGGTCCTCAAACACAAGACCAAACTTTTTCTGCTTTATCAGTTTGTCTGCCGCTGCCTGAATCTGCGCCCGCAGCTCCGGATTCTCTATTTTTTGAATCAGTTCATTTAATGCTGCCATATCTCCATCTCCTTATCCTTGCGCCGCAAGCAGCTCGTTCAGTGTTTTGCGTATCATGTCCAGTTTGGCCGGATTGTCTTTAATGAGCTTTGCTATGTCTGCTGGGATCTCGTTGCGGCCTTCTGCTGCCAGATCGTATAACTGTTTTCGTCGGATATCATCGGCGCCAGTCTTTTCATCCAGTACAGCTACAATCTTATCCTGAAGCGCGGTTGGAGGGGGCGTGGCTGTCAACAGATCGTAGAAGTACGGTTTTTTAATGCCGACTGCGGTATAAAACTCTTCCTGCGACATTTCTGCCTTTTTGATCTCTCCGACCAGATATTCACCAAATGCTGTTTTCTGCCGATGATTCATACGCCCACCTCCTTTGCATTTAGTATGTATGTTTACATACTAACATACTTATAAAATAAATCAAGATCCATCAAAAGATTTTTCATTTTTCCCTCGACAGGTAGAAGCCGAAGACTTTTTTCGCAGGAGGGATAAACAAAATAAAACGCCGCTGTCTGCAAATCACAGACAGCGGCGTTCATACATATCAGACGCTTTTTCTTTGCAATTGTCGTAAGTTTATCGTAAATTCACGGCTGTACTTCTGGCAATTGCTTGCGTCCCAATGGGTTCAGGCTATTGCTTAGTACATACCGCCCATGTCGGGAGCAGCGGGAGCGGGAGCAGCGGGCTCCTTCTTGTCGGCCACCAGGGACTCGGTGGTCAGCAGGGTGGCGGCGATGGAAGCCGCGTTCTCCAGAGCGGAGCGGGTCACCTTGGTGGGATCCACGATGCCGGCGGAGATCATGTCCACATAGGTCTCCTTGTAGGCGTCGAAGCCGTAGCCGACCTTGCCGGACTCACGGATCTTCTCCAGGACCACGGAGCCGTCGATGCCGGCGTTGGCAGCGATCTGCTTCATGGGCTCGGTCAGGGCCTTGGCGATGATGCGCACGCCGGTCTTCTCGTCGCCCTCAACCTCGGGGATGAGCTTCTCCACAGCGGAGACAGCGTTCACATAGGCGGTGCCGCCGCCGGCCACGATGCCTTCCTCAACCGCGGCGCGGGTGGCGTTCAGGGCGTCCTCGATGCGCAGCTTCTTCTCCTTCATCTCCACCTCGGTGGCAGCGCCCACGCGGATGATGGCCACACCGCCGGCCATCTTGGCCAGGCGCTCCTGCAGCTTCTCCTTGTCGTAGTCGGAGGTGCTGATGGCCAGCTCGTTGCGGATCTGATCCACGCGGCCCTTGATGGCCTCGCTGCTGCCGGCGCCGTCCACGATGATGGTGTTCTCCTTCTGGACCTTCACCTGGCGGGCCTTGCCCAGCATGTCGAGGGTGGCGTCCTTGAGCTCATAGCCCAGGTCGGCGGAAACCAGGGTGCCGCCGGTCAGGATGGCGATATCCTTGAGCATCTCCTTGCGGCGGTCGCCGAAGCCGGGGGCCTTCACGCAGGCCACGTTCAGGGTGCCGCGCAGCTTGTTGACGATCAGGGTGGACAGAGCCTCGCCCTCCACGTCGTCAGCCACGATCATCAGGGGCTTGCTGGTCTTGACGACCTGCTCCAGCACGGGCAGCAGCTCCTGGATGTTGGAGATCTTCTTATCGGTGATGAGGATGTAGGGATCGTCCAGGACGGCCTCCATCTTCTCGGTGTCGGTGACCATGTAGGGGGTGATGTAGCCGCGGTCGAACTGCATGCCCTCCACGACCTCGCTGTAGGTCTCAGCGGTCTTGGACTCCTCAACGGTGATGACGCCGTCGTGGGAGACCTTCTCCATGGCCTCGGCGATCAGCTTGCCGATTGTCTCGTCGCCGGAGGAGACAGCGCCGACGCGGGCGATGTCATCGCTGCCGTTGACCTTCTGGCTGTTGGCCTTGATGGCCTCGATGGCGGCGGCGGTAGCCTTGGAGATGCCCTTCTTCATGACCATGGGGTTGGCACCGGCAGCCAGGTTCTTCAGGCCCTCGCGGATGATGGCCTGAGCCAGCAGGGTGGCGGTGGTGGTGCCGTCGCCGGCCACGTCGTTGGTCTTGGTGGAGACTTCCTTCACCAGCTGAGCGCCCATGTTCTCAAAGGGATCGTCCAGCTCGATTTCCTTGGCGATGGTCACGCCGTCGTTGGTGATGAGGGGGGCGCCGAACTTCTTCGCCAGCACCACGTTGCGGCCCTTGGGGCCCATGGTGATCTTCACAGTATCGGCCAGCTGGTTGACGCCGCGCTCCAGAGCGTGACGGGCTTCCTCGCCGTAGCAAATGATCTTAGCCATAATGAATTACCTCCAAAAAATGAGATGTTGATACACCGCCGCCGGAGCGGCCGGTGGTTTGTTACTCGACGATAGCCAGAATGTCGCCCTGGCGCACGATGGTGTACTCCACACCGTCAATCTTGACCTGGGTGCCGGAGTACTTGCTGGTGATGACCTTGTCGCCGGCCTTCACGGTCATGACGACTTCCTTGCCGTCCACCACGCCGCCGGGGCCCACTTCGATGACCTCAGCCACTTCGGGCTTCTCCTTGGCAGCGCCGGTGAGGATGATGCCGCCCTTGGTGGTCTCCTCGGCCTCCACCATCTTCAGGACAACGCGGTCAGCCAAAGGCTTGAGTTTCATAACAGGTTCCTCCTTATATGTGATAAATCTTTTTCAAAACAAGTTCAGCGTGTTAGCACTCATTTTACCGGAGTGCTAACACGCTTATTATAATAAACTTAGTTCTACAATTCTGCAAGCCCTAATTTTTAAATTTTTTATGAATGATGGGTGAATTTCCAGGCGAATCTCTCTCAATCTCCCTCAAAGTCTTCTTATCTCTTTTTTTCTCCGGAAATCTCATTTTTTACACCGGAGGCCGGGGCCCAGGAGGCTCCCCTGGGGAACACAAAGTTCACTTTTTTAGCAGAGAGGGCGATGGAGAGCTCATCCGTATCCAGCCGCTCCCCGTCCACATTGACCATGGAGAGCCGGTCGCAGCGCACCTTCATGGACCTGCCCCGCCGGAGGATGACCAGCTCCGGGATCTCCTCCGCCCGGCCCGCGGCGTAGAGCTTCACCAGCCGGGCCACCGTCAGGCGGGAGACCCCCTTCACCAGCAGAAATTCCAGCACCCCGTCGTCGGGGACGGCCCGGGGCGAGGGGTGGAAGCCCCCGCCATAGTAGCGCCCGTTGCAGGCGCACAGCAGGGAGAAGTCCCCGGCAAAGATCTCCCCGTCCACCTCCACCTCGTAGGGGCGGGCGATGCCGGCGATCAGGTTCTTCACCAGAGAGAGCTGGTAGGCCATGGCACCGCTGACCATGGGATAGCGCCGGAACTGGGCCATGCCCAGCCCGATGCGGGCGTCAAAGCCCACCGAGCAGATGTTGAGGGAGAGGCGGCCGTTGCAGTCCATCAGGTCGGCGGCGGCCTGGTCGCCGTAGACCAGCTCCTTCAGATCATAAAAGCGCCCCCGGTCCTGCCCGAAGAGCCGGAGAAAGTCGTTGCCCGACCCGCAGGGGTACTGGGTCACGGCGGCGTTGGGATACCCGGCGGCCCCGTTGACCACCTCGTTGAGGGTGCCGTCGCCCCCGCAGGCGTAGATGCGCACGCTCTCCCCCGTCTCGGCGGCCGCCCGTGCCAGCTCCACGGCGTGGCCGGGGTAGTCGGTCACCCTGGCCTCCCATGCCACCCCCAGGGGGTCCAGGGTGTCGGCCAGCCGGGCGATCATCTCCTGGCTGCGGTCATACTGCCCCGCGGAGGGGTTGAGCACAAACAAATGCTTCATGGTCCATCCATCCTACTGTGTTCAGATTCCCATTCAAAAGAGGGTGATACGCTGCTCCATCCGGGCCATGCGCGCGGCGATGCCGGCGGCCTCGGCGCGGGTGACCGTATCCCCGGGCCGGAAGGTGAGCTTTCCGTCGCTCCCGGCCAGCACCCCCTTGGCGTAGAGGGCATAGATGTCGTCGGCGGCATAGTCCCCGGCCTTCACGTCGGGGACGGAGGCCTTCACCCGCTCCAGGCTGTTCTTCTCGGGGATGGCGCGGCCCAGGGAGGTGGAGGCAAAGATGTGGGCCATCTCGGCCCGGGTGACGGGGCGTTCATAGTCCAGGAACTCCCCCCGCCGGAGGATGCCGCTGGCCACGCAGTAGTCCACCGAGGAGCGGTACCACACCGCCCCGGAGACGCTCTGCTGGTGGAAGTTGTCCCCCCGCTGGCGGCTCTCCATGCAGGCGGCCAGGCGCACCGCCTCGGCCACGGTCATGGTACGGTCCGGGGCGAAGCGGTTGTCCCCCACACCCTCCATGAGCTCCAGGTTGTAGGCCAGGTCCACCCACAGATCGTACCAGGACCGGGGGGACACGTCGGAAAAGTCGGGCAGCCGTCCCCGGTTGAGGGGGAAGCGGGCCGAGGGGACCTGCCGCTCCAGCATGAGCTGGTTGATCTGGTAGAAGGGGAGGACGGTGGTCTCCCCGTCCTTGGTGAGGAGGAGGGCCTCTCCCCCGCTCACCTCGGTCAGCCGGGCCGAGTCATAGACGAAGTCGTAGAAGATCTGGGTGGTCCCACCCTTCCCGTCTGGGAAGGGCAGCAGGCTCACCACACCCCATTTGGTCCCCTTCTGGGCGATGTACAGCCCGCCGGTCATGTGGAAGAGGGAGCCGTATTCCGGCTGGATCAGGTAGGTCCCGTCCTGCCGGATGACCCCCAGCCGGTCGCCCAGCTGGACCTGGCCCAGCCCCAGGGTGAAGTCCAGCACCGAGGTGTACTGCATGGGGATGACCACCTCCCGCCGGGCGTTGGCGTATCCGAATTTCCCGTCCGGGCTCTGGGCCTTGGCCATGCCCTCCTGGTAGCCCCAGATGGTCACCCCGGCGGGAGCGGCCCCCGCGCCCAGAGGAAGGAGGGCGCACAGAGCCAGCGCAGCCAGCCCCGCTCGGGCGGCTTTGGTCCAACGATGGGCCATTTTCCATTCCTCCCCGTAATTTATTCTATCTTATTTCCTGTCTGTATACTGAAATAGGTCACATTTTAACATGCCGTTATAGAGCTTGCGGCGTTTGTCCGCCGTGCGGCCGAAGGTGCGCTCGAACTCCGTGTGGGAGGAGAGGACCGAGACCTTCCACCCATTGGGCAGGTCCCGCACGGCCTGTCCGAAGGCCCGGTAGAGCTCCTCGGCCTCCTGCTTTTCCAGGATGCGCTCGCCGTAGGGCGGGTTGGTGACGATGCGCCCGTAGGGGTCGCTCCGGTGGAAGGTGCGGGCGTCGGCCACCTCGAAGCGGACCAGGTCCTCCACGTCGGCCTTGACCGCGTTGTCCCGGGCGATGGCCACGGCGGCGGGATCCATGTCCCCGCCCCAGATGTCGTAGTGCCCGTCAAACTCCTTGTCCATGGCCTCGTCGGCCCCCTCCATCCACACCTTGGCGGGGAGCCAGTCCCACTTCTGGGCGGCGAAGGAGCGGCTCAGGCCGGGGGCCCGGTTCTTGGCGATGAGGGCGGCCTCGATGGGGATGGTGCCGCTGCCGCAGAAGGGGTCGCAGAATGGGTCCCTCCCCCGGTAGCGGGAGAGGAGCACCATGGCGGCGGCCAGGGTCTCTCGCAGGGGGGCCGCCACGCCCACCGCCCGGTAGCCCCGCTTGTGGAGCCCGGCGCCGCTGGTGTCCAGCATGAGGGTGACCTCGTCCTTGAGGATGGAGAACTGGATCTGGTGGAGGGCCCCGGTCTCGGGGAGCTTCTCCAGGCCGTACTTGGCCCCCAGGCGGGCGCACACGGCCTTTTTCACGATGGACTGGCAGGCGGGGACCGAGTGGAGGGCCGAGTTCAGGGAGTGGCCCTTCACCGGGAAGGCGCCCTCCCGGGGAATGAATTCCTCCCAGGGCAGGGCGCGCACCCCCTCAAAGAGGGCGTCGAAGTCCCCGGCGTAAAAGCGGCCCAGGACGATCAGCACCCGCTCGCCGGTGCGCAGGTTCAGGTTGACCCGGGCGATGTCGGCGGGGGTGGCGTCGCAGAAGACCCGGCCGTTCTCGGCCCGGACGTTGGGCAGGGAGAGGCGGCGCAGCTCCTCCGCGGCCAGGCCCTCCAGGCCGAAGAGGGTGGGGACGACAAGTTGCAGGTTGGTCATCATCGAGACATACTCCATTTCCTATACAAAATACAAATACCGGTCTGTCAATTCAAGTGCACTCTTTTGAGTTCAGGCACTATCGCCTCGCAGAGTTCCGCCGGGCGCAGACGGCGGAAGAGGGTCAAATCGTGTTTTCCGGCGGCGTGTACGTCGGAAAACACTCTGCTCAGGCCGCAAGTGTGTGGCCCTTCGGGCCATGCGCGCGGCGGCCTGCATCCCCTCGAAAAAATGCTTGCATTTTTGAGAAGCGTGTCGAACCCAGTTCGACACGCAGCTATGTTTCCCGTCCAGTATATCTGATTTTCCCCCGCAAGGCAAACCCTTTTGGACCGCGGACGCGAAAAGAGGCGATTTCACGCGCCCGGATGGGCCCAAGGGAGCAAAGCCGTCCAAAATCCGCCCCAACCGCCCCGGAAGGGCTGTGGATTTTCCACAGGGAATATGGTATGATACCACCAAGGTTTCCGGGAATCCCCGGCAACCCCCATTCCGCTCCGGTCCCCCCGTTCCGGAGCCCATGAAAGGAGGGACGCGTATGCTCCCAACCATTCTCTGGCTGGTGGCCCTGGTGGTCTTTCTGGTGGTGGAGGGCCTCACGGTGGGCCTGGTCTCCATCTGGTTCTCTGCCGGTGCGCTGGCCGCGCTGCTCCTCTCCCTCGGAGTGGAGAACATCTGGGCACAGATCGCCTGCTTCCTGGCGGTGTCCGCCCTGTGTCTGGCGGCCTTCCGGCCCATGGCCCTCAAGTACCTGAACCCCTCCCGGCGCACCCCCACCAATGCCGACCGGGTTCTGGGCATGGAGGGCGTGGTCACCCAGGCCATCGATAATCTCCGCTCCACCGGCACGGTCCAGGTCCGCGGCATGGACTGGTCGGCCCGCAGCGCCGGGGAGGAGACCATCCCCGCCGGTACCCGGGTGCGGGTGGTGCGCATGGAGGGCGTCAAGCTCTTTGTGGAGCCGGTAGGCGCCCCTGCCGCTGTGTCTCAGCCCTGAGTCATCCCCCTGTTCCCAAACCACATTGGAAGAAATGCGTAAGAGGAGGAATTGTACATGTTACCCATTATTCTGAGTATCCTGGGCGTCCTGATCCTGCTGATCCTGGTCATCAACATCAAGTTCGTGCCCCAGTCCAAGGCCTATGTCATCGAGCGCCTGGGCGCTTTCCACGAGGTCTGGGGCGTGGGTCCCCACTTCAAGGTCCCCTTCTTTGAGCGGGTGGCCAAGGCGGTCTCCCTCAAGGAGCAGGTGGTGGACTTCGCCCCCCAGCCGGTCATCACCAAGGACAACGTCACCATGCAGATCGACACCGTGATCTACTTCCAGATCACCGATCCCAAGCTCTACACCTACGGCGTGGAGCACCCCATGAGCGCCATTGAGAACCTGACCGCCACCACCCTGCGCAACATCATCGGCGAGCTGGAGCTGGACCAGACCCTCACCAGCCGGGACATCATCAACACCAAGATGCGCACCCTTCTGGACGAGGCCACCGACCCCTGGGGCATCAAGGTCAACCGGGTGGAGCTCAAGAACATCATCCCGCCCAGAGAGATCCAGGACGCCATGGAGAAGCAGATGAAGGCCGAGCGCGAGCGCCGGGAGTCCATCCTCCAGGCCGAGGGCCAGAAGCAGTCTCAGATCCTGGTGGCCGAGGGCGAGAAGCAGTCGGCCATCCTGCGGGCCGACGCGGCCAAGCAGGCCGCCATCCTGGAGGCCGAAGGCAAGGCCGAGGCCATCCTCAAGGTGCAGCAGGCCCTGGCCGACTCCATCGAGATGCTCAACAAGGCCAACCCCAACGACCAGGTGGTCAAGATCAAGGCGCTGGAGGCCTTCCAGGCCGCCGCCGACGGACGGGCCACCAAGATCATCATTCCCAGCGAGATCCAGGGCCTGGCCGGTCTGTGCGCCAGCGCCAAGGGAGTCTTCGACTCCATGGAGCCCAATCCCCCCGCCAAGAAATAACCCCATACACGCACAAAGGGCGTGCCGGAACTCCGGCACGCCCTTCAGCGTGTCGAAAAACTTCGACACGCTTCTCAAAAATGCAAGCATTTTTTCGAGGGGATGCAGGCCGCCGCGCGCATGGCCCGAAGGGCCACACACTTACGGCCTGATCAGAGTGTTTTCCGACGTACACGCCGCCGGAAAACACGATTTGACCTTCTTCCGCCATCTGCGGACGGCGGAACTCTGCGAGGCTCTTGCATCTAAAATCGCAGAAATTCACTTTATCGACAGCCTGAAGGGCGTGCCGGAACTCCGGCACGCCCTCGTTTTCTTTATTTTTCCTTTTCCACGGACTCGGCGTCCTCCTCGGGGAGGACCTCCACCCGGATCTCCATGACCCGGCGGTGGTCCACCCGGGTGACCGTCACGTCCAGGCCCTCGGCCTGGAAGCGGTCCCCCTCCTCGGGGACCCGGCCGATCTGTTCCATGACCCAGCCGGAGACCGTATTGGCGTCGCACTCGCCCCGGATGGAGAAGAGGTCGAAGAGATCGGTGAGGTCGGCGTTGCAGGAGATGAGGTAGCTGCCGTCCTCCTGCTTCTTGAACTCCTCGATGACCTCGTCGTGCTCGTCCCAGATCTCGCCCACCAGTTCCTCCACGATGTCCTCCAGGGTGACCAGGCCCTCGGTGCCGCCGTACTCGTCCACCACGATGACCATGTGGGCCTTCTCCTTCTGGAGGATGCGCAGCAGGTCCGAGATCTTGGTGTTTCCGGTGGTGTAGAGCACGTTGCTCATAAAGGAGCTCACATCCTCCCGGCCGCGGAAGCGGGCGGCGTGGAAGTCCTTCTCGTGGATCACGCCCACCACGTCGTCGATGTCCTCATGGTAGACCGGAATGCGGGAGAAACCGCTCTCGGCAAAGACCCGGGCGATCTCGTCCATGGAGTCGGTGTCCTCCACCGCCACAATGTCCACCCGGGGGGTGAGGATCTCCTCCACCTCCAGGTCGTTGAACTCGATGGCGGCCCGGATGAGCTGGCTCTCGTGCTGGTCCAGCCCGCCCTCGGTCTCGGCCTGGTCCACCATGGTGACCAGCTCCTCCTCGGTGATGCCGTCGTTGGAGGCGTTATGGAAGAGCTTGGAGAGCAGGCGCTTCCACTGGCTGAAGAGGAAGTTGGCCGGGGTCAGCACCACCATGAAAAAGCGCAGCAGAGGCGCGGAGAACATGGCGAAGGCCTCGGGGGACTCCTTGGCCAGGCTCTTGGGGGAGATCTCGCCAAAAATCAGGATCACAATGGTGAGCACCACGGTGGAGACGGCGGGGCCGCTCTGTTCGTCCAGCAGCTTCACGAAGAGGAGGGTGGACACGGTGGTGGCCGTGATGTTCACGATGTTGTTGCCGATCAGGATGGTGGAGAGGAGCTTGTCATAGCTCTCTGCCAGCGCTAAGGTGCGGGCGGCCCGCTGGTCGCCGTTGTCCGCCCGGCTCTTGAGCCGGATGCGGTTGAGGGAGGTAAAGGCCGTCTCGGTGGCGGAAAAGTAGGCCGACATGGCCACCAGGATCACGATTGCGATCAACATTCCAATACTGTCACTGCCCATAGGGGAACTCATCAACTCCATTTTCATCATAAGATTGGTTTTCGTCTCAACGCAGGAAAGGACAGCCCCATCTCACCATCGGAGTAAGGCTGTCCTAAAAATCGCTCGATTCTGTTGACACAAGGGAGGTTCGTCCACCTGGGCTCACCTGCTCCTTCCACACAGATTGGATGCGCCTGCATCATTGTGAGACAGTATAGCATATTCCCCTCCAAATTGCAAGCGGCCCGCCCCGATTCCGCTTTGTAAGCTATTTTTTACAGAAAGAAACCATTTTCATTGTGTTTTTGCCCAAAATAAATACCAGTTATACGAAAATAGACAGCGTAGTCCACAAGAATTTCTTCCATACTTCCCCCCCTGTCGGGGGGTGTGCTATAATGACTTTCAATATAGAGGAAACACTCGCCTCCCGCCGTTTCTCCCGGGCGGGGGAACCAATCTCCGAAAGGGACGTGAACTGGTATGAATCGACTTTTTACCCTGCAATCGGCGCTGCTGACCCGTCTGGGGTCCGGGGAAGAGGCAGCCTGGACCGCCCTGCACATGGCCAGCGCAGGGACCATCGCCTGGAACATGGCCGAGGAGCTGGGGGATGACCCCTGTATGGCCGCCTGTGCCGCGTCCCTGAAGATCTGCGCGGGCGTCTTCTCCGACGGGGAGGATCTGCGCAGCTTCCTCCACCTGCTCGCCTGCTTCAGTGACAGCGAGTGCGAGTCCCTGGCCGCCGTGGTGGCGGGGGAGTGCGCCGCTCCCCAGGACGCCGCCCTGGCCGACACCGCCCAGAGTGCCCAGGTGGTCGCCGCCCGGCAGTACGGCCAGCCCTTCGCCGACGAGGAGGAGCAGGCCCGCTATCACCGCTGGACCCACCGCCACGCTTTGTCTTTTTAACCGCGTGTCGAACCGGTTCGACACGCTGCTTCTCAAAAATGCGAGCATTTTTGAGAGGGGATGCAGTCCGCTGCGTCGCACGCCCCTTTAGGGCGCACGCTTGCGGCCTGAGGGGAGTGTTTTCCGACGTACATGCCGCCGGAAAACACGATTCAACTTCCTTCCGCCGTCTGCGGACGGCGGAACTCTGCGAGGCTCTTGCCGCAACCGCAGAGATCCTTCTTACGAATAGTCCGAGGGGCCGCGCTTCTTTCTGGAAGCGCGGCCCCTTTTTCATACGCTCTAAGCTCCTGTGTGGATCTCCATCTCCGGGTGGACCTGGTGGATGAGGTCGGCCAGCTCCTGTTTTTCCTCCGGCGTGGGCTCCCGCAGCTTTTCGAAGAAATAGACCGTGATGCCGTCGCTCTCCAGTACGAAGGTCTCATCCAGCTTCCGGTAGGCCCCGGCGATGGCCTCCCCTTCCAGCAGACAGTGGGCGGGGGCCCAGACCACCTGCTGGTTCTCCTCCCCCAGGTGGAGTTGGATGGGATCGGCCACGGCCAGGATGTCGCAGGTGTAGATGCTGTCCCAGAAGCCGTCCCGCTGGTCCACGGCGGCCAGGTTGACCAGATATTCGTCCCGGTCCACATCGGACACCCGGGGCAGGTTGAGGGAGTCCTCCACGTTGACCAGGGCGCTCTGGTTCAGGACGAAGGAGGAGGCCAGCACCCCCACCTTCTTCCCCTCCGCTCCGAACTCGTCCAGGCGGCGGATGAGCTCCACCATCTCATAGGCGTCCTCCCGCCGGGGCGGGGCGTAGGAGAAGGTGGGCAGCATCTGAATGAGGGGATAGTCCTGGATGATCCCCGACTGCACCCGGGGCAGGGCGGGACTCAGGGCGGTAGGGAGCACGATGGCCGCCGTCAAAATCACGCCCAGTCTCCCCCGTCCGGCCAGGTAGTGGAAGCCCAGCACCAGCAGGCAGGCCAGAGCCGGGGCGTAGAGGAGCAGGTGCTGCTGTCCGTGGGACTGGACATGGACGAAGAGGAAGGCGCACACCGCCGGCTCCAGCAGGAGGAAGAGGGCCTGCCGCCGGGTGGCCTTCCCCCGGCACAGCCACAGCCCCAGGGCCGCCGCCGCCAACAGGAGGAAGAGCCCGTAGTACCGCTGGAGGATGCGCACATCCACCCCCAGCCCCAGGTCATAGGCGGCGTACATCTGGGCGTAGTCGGCCAAGAGGCGCCCCGAGACGAAGGTCTGGAGGAAGTAGAGCAGCGGGAAGCCGAAGCCGCACAGGTACCCCAGCACCGGGGCCGGGGAGCGGCGGAAGGCGAGGGCCTCCACGCACAGGACCAGCAGGAAGGCCAGGGCGTAGAAGGCGTACCACCGCCGCAGCACCACCGCCCCGGCGGCCAGCAGTCCGATCAGCAGATAGCGGGAGAAGCGGCCCTTCCCCGGCTCCTTCAGGTGGAGGAGGAGGGCCCCCAGAGCCACCGCGGTCCCGGCGATGTCCACATAGCCGGTCACCGAGGTGTAAAAGAGGGAGGGCAAGGCCAGCATCCCGGCGGCCGGGAGCCAATAGCCCCGGGGGCGCAGGCTGCGGGCGTACCCCCAGATGAGCAGCAGGGTGGGAAAGAGGCAGAAGTTCCCGATGGACATGAGATAGACCAGCCGGGAGGGCCCGAAGAGCAGGGCGAAGGGGACACACAGAAGGCCGATGGTGTCGTTGTAGTCGGTGGTGAAGATGGACTCATACACCCGGCTCAGGGCGGCGGCCACCCCCTGGTCCCGGAAGGTCTCGGCCAGGGAGTAGGTGCTGCGCCAGTAGATGGCGCTGTCCCAGCTGTAAATGGTGGCGCTCCCCCGGGCGTAGGCGTAGACCAGCAGGTTGACCAGCCCCCACAGGACCAGGATGGCGCATACATCCCGCCGGGAGAGGCCCCGCAGCCACGTCCCCGCCCCGCCCAGGCACTCCCGCAGGGCGAAGAGCAGGTGCAGGAGAAAGAGGGCCAGCAAAATCCCGCCCCCTGCCAGGACCAGCAGGTTCATCCCCCAGGAGAGGGCGATCCCGCCCCCCTCCACGGCCCGGTCCAGCACCAGCCCCCGGAAGCGCAGGGCAAAGACCACGCACAGGGGGTAGAGGACCCACCCCGCCCGCTGCCCGCCGAAGGCGTACCGGGCCAGATGGCCGTTCACCAGGGGGGCGCACAGCCCGCCCAGCAGGGCCAGCAGGGGCCCCAGGGCCAGCGCCGCCCCCAGCGGCAGGGGGATGCCCCGGGCCTGGACCAGAAAGGCCGCCAGGCGCACCCCCAGGAAGAGGCCGGCGGCCAGTCCTCCCAGGGCATAGCATGCCCGGGCGGCCCAGGGCGTCTTTTCCGCTCTCTCGTGCATGGAAGTCCCTCCTCGGTGACAGATGGCCCTCCGTCCGGCAGGACGGAGGGCAAGATTGCTTCTATTATAGCAAACTCTCCGGCGAGAATCAGCCCCCTTCCCCGGCAAAAAGGCCCCCTCTCTTTGTGAAAAAATAAATTAGACGAATCGTGAAAAAAATCACAGATTCGCCCGGCTTCTTTTTGGATGTTTTGACCGTTTCCTGGATTCTCTTATCCATTTTATTTGTAATACTTCACAGTTTACTTTTTATACTTTTGACATCAAACTTATTGTTAGATAAGAAAACAAATTGTTAGGAGGAGTATCTATGGGCATCTACGTCATCACCGGCGGCTCCAGCGGCATCGGAAAGCGCACGGTGGAAATTCTGAAGGAGCGGGGCCATGAGACCGTCAACATCGACCTGAAGGACGGGGACATCAACGCCAACCTGGCCACCCCCGCCGGGCGCTCCGCCGCGCTGGAGGAGCTGCACCGCCGCTACCCGGACGGCATCGACGCCATGATCTGCAACGCGGGGGTCAACCGGAACATTCCCCTCATCATCTCCCTGAACTACTTCGGGGCCACCGAGATGGCCGCGGGAGCCTTCGACCTTCTGAAGAAAAAGGGCGGCAGCTGTGTGGTCACCTCCTCCAACTCCATCGTCCAGGGCGCGGCCCGGATGGACGTGGTGGGCATGCTCAACAACCAGGCCGACGAGGCGCGCATCCTGGAGCTGGTGAAGGACTATGACCCCCGGGCGGCCCACTCCTTCTACGCGGCCACCAAGTACGCCCTGGCCCGCTGGGCCCGGCGGATGAGCGCCAGCTGGGGGGCCCAGGGGGTGCGGCTCAACGCAGTGGCCCCCGGCAACGTCCGCACCGCCATGACCGACGGCCTCTCCCCCGAGCAGCGCGCGGCTGTGGAGGCTCTGCCCGTGCCCGTCAACTATGAGAGCGGCGAGCTGATGGACCCCAGTGACATCGCCAACGCCATCGCCTTCCTGGCCTCCCCCGAGGCCCACGGCGTCAACGGCGTGGTGCTCTTTGTGGACGGCGGGACCGACGCGCTGCTCAACTCGGAAAAAGTGTATTGAGGAGGGACCTGCTATGATCATCGCTGATTTTGTCCGCGCCCTTCAGGCAAAGGATCACAAGGCCATGGCCGCCTGTTTTGCCGACGAGTGCCGCCTGTTCGACTACTGCCCCCTGCGCATCAAGAATGAGAACTACTACATCTACGGTCGCTGGGCGGTGGAGATGTTCTACCACAACAAATTCGTCCTGGGCGGGCTGTCCGTGCTGGACCCCCGCATCGTGGACGAGCGCACCGTGAACCTCTACATCAACTACGGCGGCCAGGTCAACCACGCTCTGGCCACCATCGAGAGCTATGACCCGGTCTCCGGTCTCATCCGGGAGCTGGTCATCCGTCCCGCCTGATAAAACAATCTGATCAAAAAATAAGTCCGCCGGACTGTTGTCCGGCGGACTTCGTCTATCCATCAACGGAGAAAGAGCCTCGCAGAGTTCCGTTGTCCGCAGACAACGGAATAGAATCAAATCGTTTTTTCCGGCGGCATGTACGTGGGAAAAAACACTTCTCAGGCCGCAAGTGTGTGGCCCCCCTCGGGGACCCAAACGAAGCCCAGCGAAGCGGGTTTGTTAGGGAGAGGAGGGGCAAGGGAGTGAAGTGAGCCCTGGCCGTCAGGCCGGGGGGAACGGTGCGGACTTTGCCCCGACGATGCGCGCGGCGGCCTGCATCCCCTCGAAAAAATGCTTGCATTTTTGAGAAGCGCTTTATGCGTATTCCACTTCCACCAGGGTGAGCCCCTGGGGCGGGGCGGTGGGACCGGCGGCGGAGCGGTCCCGGGCGGCCAGGATGGCCGCCATCTCCTCAGGGGCACGCTTTCCGGTGCCCACCTCCAGCAGAGTTCCCGTGAGGATACGCACCATGTGGTAGAGGAACCCGTCCCCGTGGAAGGTGAGGTCCAGGTCGTCCCCCCGGCGCACAATCCGGATGGCGTCCACCGTGCGCACGGTGGACTTCTTGAAGCGCCGGTTGGAGCAGAAGGAGCGGTAGTCGTGCCGTCCGGTCAGGGCGGCGGCCGCCCGCTCCATGGCCGCCAGGTCCAGCGTCTCCTCCACCCGGAGCTGGTACTTCCGGCGGAACACGTCGGGGGCATCCCCCAGGCGGATGGCGTAGCGGTAGGTCTTGCCCACGGCGTTGAGCCGGGCATGGAAGCGCTCCCCCGCCGGTTCCACTCCGATCACGGCGATGTCCTCGGGGAGATAGCGGTTGAGATAGGCGCGCACCTCCCCGGGCTCCCATGTGCCCGGCAGGCGGACGCTGGCCACCTGGCCCTGGGCGTGGACCCCCGCGTCGGTGCGCCCGGCGCCGTGGATCTCCACCGCCTCCCCCGCCATGCGGGAGAGCACCCCCTCCAGCTTGCCCTGGATGGTGTTGCCCGTGTTGCCCTGGCGCTGCCAGCCGTCGTAGCGGGTGCCGTCGTATTGGATGGTGAGCTTCAGATTCATGGTCGTTCCCTCCGGCAAAAAGGCCGCACCTGCGGATCTCTCCGGCAGGTGCGGCCCTCCTGTGCGTTGTTTACTCCGCGTTCAGCTCGTGCAGGAAGTTGATCAGGCGGATCTGGTCGTTCTTATCGTTGGCGAAGAGCTCCAGAGAAGAGCCGGACTCCTGGATCAGACGGCCGATGGCGATGTACTGAGACATGGAGGACTTCAGGTTGAAGATATCCCCCTCCAGGGACTTCAGGTAGACCTCGTGCTCGCAGGAGTTGACCACGTCGATAAACTTCTGGACATCCTTAATATTGGTCAGGCGCATGAAAAATTCCCTCCTTTATTGAATGGTTCTATCGCAGGCTGTAAAACAGATTTTCACCGGCTTTAGTATAGCATAGATCCCCCCGCCCGGCAACGGTACGATGTGGAAAATAAACTGGCGATTCTTGCCCTTTTCTAAACTGTTTTTCACAAAGCCGCGGCTTTTTGGATGGATTTTCCTCCATCCGGTGCCCTTCTGCCCGCCTCTGGGAGGAGGGCTCTCCTTCCGGTTCTGAATTTCCCTTTCCCGGCATAGGATACATCGACAAGGGCCGTCCCCGCCGGGGACACGCCGCTGAAATAGAGGAGTGTATCGCTATGAATGTCACGTGCAAGCAGACCATTCCCCTCCTGACCCGGGTGGTGGTGACCGCCGGCGCCTGTGTGGGCTGCCGCCCGGCCATCCGGCCCGAGGGCACCATCGTGGAGGTGGGGGAGGAGGGCGTGTTCCGGGTGCTCTTTGAGGACGGCACCCGCCGCTGGTACCGGGCGGAGGAGCTCTCCCTCTCCCGCCCCCGCTGACCCGCTCTCCCGCCGCGCAGACGCGCCCCCGGTTCCAAACCAGCGGAACCGGGGGCGCACTTCTTTTTTCGGGATTACTGCCCCATCTGGCACACCTGCATCCGGGTGCGCAGGATGGCGCCGGGACTCATGGACAGCTCGTCGATCCCCAGGTCCAGGAAGGTCTGGAGGAGGGACGGGTCGGCCCCCAGCTCGCCGCAGATGCCGATCCAGATGCCCGCCCGGTGGGCGTTTTCGGCGGCCATGGCGATGAGGCGGAGCACCGCCCGGTGCTCCGGGTCGTCAAAGCAGGCCACGCTGGCGTTCTGGCGGTCCAGGGCCAGGGTGTACTGGGTCAGGTCGTTGGTGCCCACGCTGAAGAAGTCCACCTGCCGGGCCAGCTCCTCGCTGAGGAGGGCGGCGGCCGGGGTCTCGATCATGATGCCCAGCTCCACATCTCCGGCATAGGGGATGCCCTCGGCGTCCAGCTCCCCCCGGACGGCGGCGGCCGCCTCCAGGACGGAGCGCACCTCGGCGGGGGAGGTGATCATGGGGAACATGATGGCCAGCTTCCCGTAGACCGACGCCCGGTACAGGGCCCGCAGCTGGGTGCGAAAGACCTCCGGCCGGGTCAGGCAGATGCGGATGGCCCGCATGCCCATGGCGGGGTTCTCCTCGGGAGGGAGCTGGAAGTAGTCGGCCTGCTTGTCGGCGCCGATGTCCAGGGTGCGGATGACCACCCGCTTGCCCCCCATCCGCTCCAGCACGTCCCGGTAGGCACTCAGCTGGGTCTCCTCATCGGGGTAGTCGCTGCGCTGGAGGTAGAGGAACTCGCTGCGGAAGAGACCGATGCCCTCGGCGTCTCCCGCCAGGGCGGCCTCGATGTCCTCCGGGCCGCCCACGTTGGCGCACAGCTCGATCTTCCGCCCGCCCCGGGTCACGCTGGCCCGGCCCCGGTAGCACTCGGCCTCCGCCCGCTCGGCGCAGGCGGCGCTCTGCCGGGCCTCAAATTCCGCCCGGACCGCCCCGTCGGGGGCCACGACCACCTCGCCGGTGCTCCCGTCCACCGCCACCTCCCGGCCCTGGGAGAGCAGCTCCAGGGAGCGGCCCAGGCCCACCACCGCCGGGATGCCCATGGTGCGGGCAAAGATGGCCGTGTGGGAGTTGACCGAGCCGCCCGCCGTCACGAAGGCCAGCACCTTGCTCCGGTCCAGGCGGGCGGTCTGGCTGGGGGCCAGGTCCTCGGCGGCCAGGACGGCCGGCTCGGTGAGGACCAGGGCCTCCTCCTCCGTCCCGTTCAGGATGTGGATGAGCCGCGCGCCGATGTCCAGCACGTCGGCGGTCCGGCCCTGCATATAGTCGTTGTCCATGGCGGCGAAGGCGGCGGCCGCGTCCCGGGAGGCCTCCTGCACGGCATAGGCCGCGTCGGCTCCGTCACGGATGCGCTCCTCCACCCCCTCGCAGAAATCCGGGTCCTCCAGCACCATCTGGTGGATCTGGAAGAGCAGGGCGTTCTCCTCCCCCAGGGTCTCCAGCGTCTGCTGGTAGATCTCCTCCAGCTCCACGCCGGCCTGGGCACGGGCCGCCTCAAAGCGCGCCAGCTCCTCCTCGGGCACGGCGCCGCTCCTGGGCCGGAGCTCGGCCGGGCCGCTCCCCAGGCGGTGGATGGGGCCGATGGCCACGCCACGGCTGACCCCCTGTCCATGTAATGTGGTCATAGTCCATGTCCCTCCTGTAAAAACGAGCCGGACGGCAGGTCTGCCGCCCGGCTTGCTCGGTTTCGATCAGAAGATGCCGACCATTCCGCCGACAAAACCGATCACGACCAGACCCAGCATGATCTGGATGGAAGTGAACTTCTCCTTCCGCAGCAGAGCGTAGACGCCCAGGGTCACGCCCAGAGGCAGAAGACCCGGCATGATCGCGTCAAAGAGCTGGCTCTGCAGATCGAAGGCCTGCTCTCCGATGTTGAAGGCGATGGCGGTCTTGAAGCTGACGGAGGTGGCCACCAGGCCGCCCATGACGGTACAGCCCAGGATGCCCGCCGCGCCGATGAGCTGCTTCATCCGGCCGCCGGCCAGCATGGCGGTGATGGCGCTGCTGCCCAGGGAATAACCCTTCATCCAGCAGTTGTAGGCGATGAGCATCAGGATGATGGGCAGGCCGATGAGGACCAGCAGGGGCCCGAAGAGGTTTCCGGTGCTGCCGAAGCTGATACCAAGAGCCACCACCAGGGGGATGATGACGCCCTGGTCCAGCGCGTCGCCGATGCCGGCCATGGGGCCCATCATACCGGTCTTGACGGCGTTGATGGCCTCGTCGCTGATCTCGGCTCCGTTGGCCCGCTCCTCCTCCATGGAGATGACGGCGCCGTGGATGACCGCGCCCACGTTGGGGTTGGTGTTGAAGAAGGTCAGGTGGCGCTGAAGGCCGGCGATCTTCTCCTCCCGGTCGGGATAGAGCTTTTTGATGATGGGCGCCATGCACATGGCGAAGGCGCCGCCCTGCATGCGCTCGTAGTTGTAGTTGGCGTGAGAGAAGAACTGCCACAGCCAGTAGGAGCGGCGGATGTCCTTCTTGTCCAGCTTAATCCGCTTATCGGTCTCCTGGACCGCATTGTTTTCCACATTAGCCGCCATAGCTCGCATCCTCCTTCTGATTCATCTGCATGTAGATGAGGGCAAAGACCAGTCCGAACATGGCCACGCCCACGATGCTGATCTGGAAGTAGGCCACCAGCAGGAAGCCCACCAGCAGGAAGGGCATGGTCTCGTTCTTCAGGATGGCACGCAGGTTCAGGCCGATGCCCAGGGCGGGCAGCAGGCCGCCCACCACCTCCAGGGCGTGGAGGATGTTGGTGCCCTGCACCACGTTCAGGAAGCTCTCCATCAGAGGCACGCCGGCCATGAGGATGACCACGGCCACGATGACCTTGAAGACCAGCATCATCACGGCGCTGGGCAGCCAGTTCATGAGCATGACGCCCTTCTCATCGCCCTTGGCCGCATAGCTGTCGGCCCAGTGGACGAAGAAGGAGTCGATGGTCATCTTGCCGACCCACCAGATGGTGCCCAGCAGGCCCAGGGGAACGGCGATGGCCAGAGCCACTTCGGTGCTGACGTTGGTGGCGATGGCCAGGGCGGTGCCGATGTAGCCGGCCACGGCCATGTCGGAGGGCATGGAGCCGCCTACGTTCAGGTGGCCCAGATAGATCAGGTTGATGGTGGCGCCGATGATGGTGCCCGTCACGGGATCGCCCATGACCAGGCCCGTCAGGAAGCCTGCCACAATGGGACGCTGGAGCACGTAATATCCTTCACCGAAGAACCAGGGTGCGTCGGAGAGATAGTAGAGCACTCCGATAATCAGGGCTTGCAACCAACTCATAACAAATGACCTCCTCTTTTCATTCGCTCAGAATCCGGGACAATCTATCAGTACGGCGGGCAACGCCCTCCTTTCGTCCCCCGCCGTTGGTTCCCCGCGGAGTTTTCATGGGCGCGCAGGAGAAAATACAGGTGTTACAGCTTGACCTTGTCGATCTCGATGCACTTGCCGTCGGGCACGATCTGGCAGAACACCCGCACCCCCTTGGCGGCGATGGCCTGGAGCTGTTCCAGCTCGGCGGGAGAGACCTGGATGTTGCGCAGGATCATCTTCCGGCCGGCCACATAGCCCATGCCGCCCAGGTTGAGCTCCTTCATGGGGGCGCCGCCCTCCAGCAGGCGCTGCATCACATCGGGGGTCTTGGCCAGCACGATGGTGCGCAGCTCGGGGGGATCGTTGGCGATGGCCTCCAGGGCCTGCTCCACCGTGTAGATGTGTACGTCGTAATCCCGGGGGACCGCCATCTTCATGACCTGACACAGGAACTGGTCCTGGGCGGTCTTGTCGTCCACCACGAAGATCCGGGTGGCCTGATAGACCTTGCTCCACCCCGTCATCACCTGTCCGTGGATCAGGCGGTCGTCAATGCGGTAAAATACCACGCTCATACGGTTCCCTCCCTTTCTGCGATCACCTGCTCGGCGTTGACAAATCCCTCCCGTCCGGCCTCGGTGGCCGCTGCGATGAGCTCCCCGGCCTCCATCTCTTCCCGGAGGGTGAGCAGCTCCAGCAGGGCGGGCAGATTGTAACCCGACAGGGCGTGCACATGGTGCTTCATCACCATCAGCATGGCGGTGTTGGACGGCGTGCCGCTGGGCAGGTCGGCCAGGATCAGGGTGTGATCCGGGTCTCCGAAGGCGTCGATGGCCTGCTCCAGCTTGAGGGAGAAGGTCTCCACCGTGTCGCCCGGGTAGAGGCCGAATACCTCCAGGTTCTCCTGGGGGCCCAGGATCATCTCGGCCGCCTCCCGCACACCGGCTGCAAAGGCGCCATGGCTAATCAGAATCAAATTGATCACGCTGTTTCGTTCCTTTCCGCTTCAGGGATACGGTCAATCCCCGCTCAAATCGATGAGGACCCGGTAGGTCTCCGGGCTGGAGGCCCGCTCAAAGGCGGTCTGGCAATCCTCCATGGCATAGCGCTCGGTGATGAAGGGCTCCACATCGATCAGATGATACCCCAGAAGCCGGGACGCTGTCCAGAAATGTCTGGCGGTGGGGCTGTAAGAGCCGGTGATGCGCTTTTCACTGTAATGGATCTTGTTGGGGTCGATCTGGATGGGTCCGCTGGGATGGAAGGAGCCGTAATATACCATACGGCCCCGCTTGGCCAGACATTCCAGATAATCCTGGGCCAGAGAGAGCACGTTGACGGTGTAGAAGCACACGTGGGCGCCCCGGCCGCCGGTCAGCTCCAGGATGGTCTGGATGGGATCGCACTGGGTGGGGTCCACCACCACGTCGGCCCCCATCTTTTTGGCCATTTCCCGCCGGGCGGGGTCGGGCTCCATCAGGATGGTGCGGGCGCCCCGCTTCTTGCACAGCACATTGTGGAGCTGGCCCATGATGCCGCCGCCCACAATGACCACGTCCTCGCCGAAGTCCACCTCGCCCTGGTCCAGGCTGCCCAGGCAGCAGGCCAGCGGCTCGGCAAAGGCGGCCACCGAGAGGTCGGCCTCCTTGTCCGGCAGGGCATAGACCCGCTCGGAGCCGATGGCCAGGTACTGGGCGAAGCCTCCCGTGCCGGGGATGCCGTCATAGAACCGTTTTTTCGCGTTGCCGGTACACTCGTTGTCATGGCCCCGGTAGCACTGCTCGCACTGTCCGCAGCTGTCGAAGGTCTTGACCACGACCTTGTCCCCCACCTTTACGTTGGCGAAGGTCCCCTCGCCGATGGCGGCCACGGTGCCCGAGATCTCATGGCCGGGCACGAAGGGAAGGGCCACGTCGCCGCCGGAGAAGATCCGCTGCTCCCAGGTGCAGATCAGCGCCTTCTCCACCCGCACCAGCACCTCGCCGGCGGCGGGGACGGGGGTATGGAGCTCTTTGACCTCCGCCTTGCGGGGCTCGGTCACGACGATGGCTTTCATGGTTTCCGGAATCATGTCGCTTCCCTCCTCTCTTACAGGCCCTGGATGTCGGCGGCCCGCTTGCCGTTGTGGACCAGATCCACCAGCGCCCGGGTCACGGCCTCGGGTTCGGGATGCTTCCACACGTTGCGGCCGATGGCCACGCCGGCCGCACCCACCGAGATGGCCTGCTCGATGCAGACGAAGAGGTCGGAGAGCTGGCTGGTCTTTTCCCCGCCCAGCACCACCACGGGCTGGTAGGAGGCCTCGATGACCCCCCGGAACTCCTCGGGCGTGCCGGTGAAGGTGGTCTTGATGATGCTGGCGCCGTACTCACAGCCGGTCCGGGCGGCCAGGCGGACGTTCTCCACCGTCTTGGGCACCTCATTGCCGAAGCCGCCGGGGAGCATCTCGGCCATGACCGGCATCCCCCAGGCCCGGCCCTGGGCCGAGAGCTCTGCCACGTTCTTCATGCAGTCCTGCTCGGTGGGAGTGCCGGGGAAGCCGTTGCAGGCCACCGCGTCGGCGCCCAGGCGCAGGGCGTCCTCCACCGAGAAGAGCATCCGGGGATGGCCGTTGGCGGCGCTGGGGATGGCGGAGTAGCCGCCGTCGCAGCGGAGGATCAGTCCCACATGGCGCAGTATGTCGGCGTACTTGCTGGCGATGCCGTAGGTGGTCAGCACGGCGTCGGCGCCGCCGGCCACGATGGCCTCCAGGATCTCACCGGTCCGGTCCAGGGCGGGGTTGACGTTCATCCCCATGCCGTGGTCCATGGCCACAATGACGGTGCGGCCGTCTTCCCGGAAAATCTTACCCAGTCGTCTCATAGTCACATTCCTCCTATTCCCGTCTCCCGGGGAAGGGCTCCTCCCTTCCCGCGGTTTGTTTACAGATTTTCCTCACAGATCTGCCGGAGCTGAGGAAACACCGTCTCCTCGTCCGGTCCCTCTACGGTGAGGGTAATGGTATCGCCCTGCTGAATGCCCATGCCCATCACTGCCAGGATGCGGCTGACATTGACCCGCTTATCGCCCTTGCAGACCTCGATGACTGACTCACACTGCTTGGCCAGCTTGACGAACATTCCGGCGGGGCGGGCGTGCATGCCCAGACTGCTTTTGACCGTATAGACATATTCTTTCACTGTGATTCCCCGTTTCTTTCCAATCAGAGGCCCCCGGCGGTCTTCTTCCGGTTGGTAGGACCAACCTAAGGGCTGTCTTGGTTCACATGCTCCATTATAACTGGCACTTTCCACCAAAACAATGTGGTCTGACACCAATTTGATTCGTGCAATTTTGGGAAGCGTTCACAAAAGCGACGGAAAACACCCGGTTCTTCTCTTGCCTTTTCAGTGAAAAAGACTATAATGATTGGGTGTCAAACCGGCCGTATAAAGGGAAAACGTGCCCGTCCGGCCTTTTTTTACCCAGACAGAGGAGGTACCCGCTATGCACCGAACACCTACCGCCCCCGACCCATCCCTGGATTTTACCCTGGGAGACCTCCTCCAGCTCAGCGCCATGGAGGGGGCCCTTCTGCGCGCCGGTGCGGATCAGACCGGCCGCGCCATTCTCCGCGCCAATGTGATCGAGGGGGCACAGCTCTCCGACTGGGGCGAGGCGGGGGACTGTATCATCAGCTCGGGCTATGCCTTCCGGGGGCAGGATGAGCTGCTGCTGACCCAGCTGCGGCGCATCCGGGACAAGGGGGTGGCCGTCCTGTGCCTCAAGCCCACCCGCTTCCGCCAGGGACTGCCCCAGGCCGTGGTGAAGGAGGCCCAGGCCCTGGACTTCCCCCTGGTGGAGCTGCCCATAACGGCCATCTTCTCCAACATCGTGCAGGAGAGCATGGAGGCCCTCTTCCAGCGGGAGACCCACTCCTTCCAGGTCATCCAGGACAAGATGGAGCGATTGCTGGGGGCCTTTCTCCGCTCGGACGACCCGGAGCAGACCCTTCTGGCCGTGGAGGAGGTCATCGCCAACCCGGTGATGATCTTTGACGAGGAGAATGAGCTTCTGGTCTCCCCCCAGAGCCGCTCCCTCCTGCTGGAGCCCCTGCAGGACGACATCATCCGCCAGCTCTACAAGCGCACCAACCGCCACACCCTCACCATCCGGCGGGAGGGAAAGAGCGAGCAGGTCCCCGTCCACTTCTTCGACATCGGCGGCCCCACGGGCATCCGCATCATCATCCCGGAGTACTACGGCCCCCTCAGCCCGGTGGACCAGCAGGTCATCAACCGGGTGCGCCACCTGCTGGCCGCCGAGATGAAAAACGCCCTGGCCCTGAAGAAGCTGCGCCGGAAGTACAAGCAGCAGTTCGTGGAGAACTGGCTCTTCGGCCGCCTGGGGGACGCCATCCACATCTGTGTCTCCGCCCAGAGCGACGGGTATCCGGTCCGGGCCGACCAGTCCTACTATGTGGCCATCGTCAACCTGAACACCACCCGCTCCGCCGGGCGCTTCCGCAGCCAGGACGTGAACGTGATCCGCCACATCATCCGCAATCTGGACTCCAACATCATGTTCACCGTGCTGGAGGGGAAGCTCATCCTGGTGGTGGAGGACCGCCCCGACGCGGCGGCCTCCCTGCGGGAGCTCTCCCTCCTCACGGAAAAGCTCAACTACATCATGGACAAGGGGGACATGAGCTTCTGTCTGAGCAGCGCCTATCCGGTCCAGGACCTGCCCAAGGCCTATCAGCAGGCCCGCACGGTGAGCAGCATCAGCCAGCGCTGCGGCATCCGGGATCACATCATCACCTACGACAAGCTGGGCATCCTCTACCTCCTGGCCCTCCTGCCCGAGGACGAGGCGGTGGAGCAGTATCAGAACAAATTCCTCCGCCCCCTCCGGGAGTACGACGCCAGCCACCGCACCGCCCTGCTGGAGACCCTGCGGGTCTATCTGGAGGCCGGGTGCAACACCCAGAAGACCGCCCAGCTCCTCCACAGCCACTACAACACGGTGGTCTACCGGGTGACCCAGATCGAGCGGCTGCTGGGCCTGCCCATCCACGACGTGGAGACCCAGCTCCAGCTCCGGGTGGCCTACAAGCTGGACCAGCTCCGCTCCGCGCCCCCCGCCGAAGGATAGCAAAACCGCCCCCGGTTCCGCTTTTGGGAACCAGGGGCGTCAGCGTGTCGAAGAACTTCGACACGCTTCTCAAAAATGCAGGCATTTTTGAGAGGGGGATGCAGGCCCCTTCATGCACTCGCTTGCGCTCGCACACTTGCGGCCTGAGCAGAGTGTTTTCCGACGTACACGCCGCCGGAAAACACGATTTTGACTTTTTCCGCCGTCTGCGGACGGCGGAACTCTGCGAGGCTCTTGCAGCGCCAATCGCAGATGTACACTTTTTTGACAGTCTGACGCCCCCGGTTCCGCTTTTGGGAACCAGGGGCGGTTTTCTATGGCTTATTTCATGCTCTCGTCGGCAAAGCAGGCCCGCTTCAGCCCCAGGATGGGGGCGGCGCCCGCCAGGGTGGTGCCGAAGAAGACCACCTCTTTGTCCAGATCCAGGTAGTCCACGATGGTGCCGTTGCACAGGGTGCTGCCGGTGCAGAGCACCAGATCGGCCCAGGCCACCGCCTCCTCCCGGCACTTCTCTCCCGAGAGCACGGGGCAGCCGTCCTTCTCCTTGCCGATGTTGTCCGGGTTCAGGTCCAGCACCCGCAGGGGGAAGCGCTGGGAGAGGGCCCCGATGAGGGCGGGCTGGAAGCCCACCAGGGCGATCTTGGGGGCGCCGTAGGTCTCGGCCACCCAGTCGGCCATGTGCCGGGCGCAGAACTCCGGGCCGCCGTCCTTGCAGTGGACCGTGTTGTCGGCCCGGCCCAGAGCCTTCATCACCGCGTTGAGGGAGGCGATAAAGAGCCCCCGGGCGTGGGAATCCCCCTCCAGATCCAGGGACAGGATGTCCCGGAGGGTGCCCTCAAACCGGGCGGGGGCGTCGGTAAAGGCCTGTCCCATGGCACCCCGGAAGGTGGCCATGAGCATGACCTCCTTTCCGGTGAGGATGGGGAAATCGGTGCGCTGGGTGTGGCCGATGGCCTCCTCGGGGGTGAGGCCCCGGGCGTTGATCTCCACCCGCTCGGCCTCCATTCCCTCCTCCGCCAGTACCCCCTCCAGGGAGCGGCGGAGGGTCTCATAGAGCTCCTTTGACGTCATAGATAGTCGCTTCCTTTCCGTCCGGCCAGGCGGCTCACCCCCTGCACCGACAGGGAGAGGAGCAGGAGGAGGAGCGCCGTGGCCAGCGCCAGATCATTCTCGCCCGTGGAGATGTGGAGATAGATGCTCCCGGGCAGGGTTTCCGTCTTCATCCGGGTCACCCCCACCAGCATGAGGGTGGCCCCAAACTCCCCGATGCCCCGGCTCCAGGCCAGCAGCACCGCCGAGGCAAGGCTTGGCACACACAGGGGGAGGGTCACATACCGGAATGCCTGCATCCGGGTGGCCCCCAGAGTCTGGGCGGTGAGGGGGAGCTCCGGATCCACCCGCTCAAAGGCCTCGGCGGCCAGGTGGATCACAAAGGGCAGGTTGATGAGCAGGTGGACGGCCACGATCCCCTTGGGGTCAAAGACGATGCGCAGCCCCAGCTCCTTGAGGGCCTTCCCGGCGGGGGAGGACCACACCGTCAGCAGGCACAGACCCAGCACCAGATACGGCAGAGACAGGGGGAGCTCCAGCACCGCCCGGGCCAGTCCCCGGCCGGGCAGCTCCCGGCAGGCGAGCAGGTAGGCGCAGGGGATGCCGATGAGCACGCACAGCAGGGTGGACACCGTGGTGGTCCACAGGCTCAGCCACAGGGCAAAGCGGGTCTCCCGCTGCCCCAGGGCCTCCCCCAGGTGGGGCAGTCCCCCGGCCACCACCGCCCACAGGTTGACCGCCACATACCCCAGCACCGCCAGCAGCACCACCAGGCTCACCCACTCCAGAGGGTGAAAGGGGGTCTTACTCCGCCAGCTCATAGCCGCAGCCGGTCCAGATGGAGCGGGCCGTCTCCCCGGCCAGGAACTCCTCCAGGGCATCGGCGGCCTCCGGGGCGTCCGAGCAGGTCAGCCGGGCGGCGGGGATGGTCTTGATGTAGGCTTCCATCTCCTCGCTGGGCACGATCTCGGCCTCTCCCTCCTTCACGTTCTCCTTCCACACCACCACCGCGTCGCACTCATCGGCGGCCAGGGCCTCCCGGTCAAAGGGGATGGTGAAGGTGTCGCTCCGCTGGCGGCTGGCCTGGGCGGTGAGGTATTTCAGGATGCGCGCCCGGGCGCTCTTCACCGAGAGGGCGTCGATCTTGTAGTATTTCTTCATGTTCTGGTTGCCCACGAAGAAGAGGAGGTTCTCCAGCAGGGCCAGCCGCAGCTCCACCGGCAGCCCCTCCCCCCGCAGCTCCTCCCAGGGCACCCACCACACCCGGCAGGGCTCTTGGGTGTAGACCGTGTAGGGACAGGTGCGCCGTGGGGTGCACAGCACCTCTCCCGCCACCAGATAGCCGGGCAGGAGCTGCTGGTAGAGAAATTCCGCCCCGTTCTCCTCCAGCTTGGCCGCCCGCATGGTCCCCTCCAGCAGGATCCCCAGGCGGGCGAGGGTCTCCCCCGCCTGGATCACGATGCGCCCGGCGGGGAGCTCCTCCACGGTCCCCGCCAGCCGCTCCAGGGCCGCGCCCGCCGCGCCCCGGAACAGGACGCACTCCTTCAATTGCTCCAGATCCTCCACAAAACCGCCCTCCTCCGGCGTTCGGATAAAACAAAAAGCGACTTGTCGAAACAAGTCGCTTTTCTGTATGGTTGCGGGAGTAGGATTTGAACCTACGACCTCCGGGTTATGAGCCCGACGAGCTACCAAGCTGCTCTATCCCGCGATATGGTGCCGGAGACCGGGATCGAACCGGCACGGGATTTGAGTCCCACAGGATTTTAAGTCCCGGGCGTCTGCCAATTCCGCCACTCCGGCGTTCCAGTCTCGTGCACTTCCTGAGTGCTCAATTAGAATACCACACCCATCTGTGGATGTCAAGCTTTTTTTCCAACTTTTTTTCCGCCCCCCTTAGACACATTTTGAAACGGGAAACGCATATACTGGTCTGTACGTCCCATGGACGCCCGATTCCAGACCCAGAGAAAGGAGGAGCCCTCATGCCCGATCCCGATCCCCGCCCCGTTCCGCCCGCCGCCCCGCCCAGGGAGGATGTGGACGATCTCATCTTCCGTACCGAGCCCACCGGGCCGGACTGGCTGGTCAGCCAGCGCTGAATAAGGTACTCTTTTTGCGGATTATTCACAGTTTTACTTTACATCTCGCTGTTTCTTGTATATAATAGGAAAGCTAAACCATCATCAAATAGTGAGAGTGTGTATCATGCTTCAATTTGACGAATATAAGGTAAAACTGAATAACATCGTGCCCGACCTGGACGATCTGGACCAGGCCCTGGGGCTGGAGGCCGCCGCCCGTGAGGTGGAGATGCTCGAGTCGGAGAGCGCCTCTGACGGCTTCTGGAACAACCTGGAGAAGGCCCAGAAGGTCCAGCAGCGCATCTCCCAGCTCAAGGGCAAGCTGGAGGGCCAGGAGCGCCGCCGGAATGAGTGGTCCGACCTGATGACCCTGTGCGAGATGGGCAATGAGGAGGAGGACGACTCCCTCCTGCCCGAGCTGGAGGAGGGCTTTGCCAAGCTGGAGGCCGACATTGAGGAGGCCCGCCTCTCCTCCCTGCTCACCGGGGAGTATGACAACTCCAACGCCATCCTGACCATCCACGCCGGCGCCGGCGGCACCGAGGCCCAGGACTGGGCCCAGATGCTCTACCGGATGTACACCCGCTGGGCCGAGCGCCACGGCTATGCCTGCAAGACCATGGACTATCAGGACTGTGAGGAGGGCGGCATCAAGAGCGCCACCATCACCATCTCCGGCGAGAACGCCTACGGCCATCTGAAGAGCGAGCACGGCGTGCACCGTCTGGTGCGCGTCTCCCCCTTCGACGCCCAGGCCCGCCGTCAGACCTCCTTCTCCGCGGTGGAGGTCATGCCCGAGCTCCCGGACGACGTGGAGGTGGACATCCGTCCCGAGGACATCGAGATGCAGGTCTACCGCTCCTCCGGCGCGGGCGGCCAGCACGTCAACAAGACCTCCTCTGCCGTGCGCCTGATCCACAAGCCCACCGGCGTGGTGGTCTCCTGCCAGACCGAGCGCAGCCAGTTCCAGAACCGGGACAACTGTATGCGGATGCTCCGCTCCCGCCTGGTGCAGCTCAAGATGGAGGCCCATCTGGAAAAGATCTCCGACATCAAGGGCGTACAGCTCAAGATCGAGTGGGGCAGCCAGATCCGCTCCTACGTCTTCATGCCCTACCAGCTGGTGAAGGACAACCGCACCGCCTACGAGACCAGCAACATCAACGCGGTCATGGACGGCGACATCGACGGTTTCATCAACGCCTACCTGAAGGCCAGCGCCACCGGCAACTGGGCCACGAAATAAGCAGACAAATCCCCCCATCCCCGCTCCTCCTGGGAGCGTTCGGGATGGGGGGATTTCGTTTTTCTTTCCTATCCGCGAATGGTCGGATCGAGCTCGTTCAGGATGACGCCGTCCCGCTCGATCCGCTCCGCCACGTCCCCATAGGACGCTCGGTCGGACCCGTACTCCTTCAGGACCTCCAGCCGCACGCCGTCGTAGGCGTAGAGGATGCCCCCGTCGTAGATGAGGGCCACCTTTCCCGTGGCGTCCTCCGCCTGGCAGAAGCGGTCCAGTTCAGGGGCAAAAATTTCCCCAAACCCCTCGAAATCCACGTCGTCATAGTCGTATTCCCGAAGGAACGTGATGTGCCCCTCCTCATAGACGGGGCGGTAGTAGCAGTCCGCCAGGCGCAGCCCCTCCTCCGTGGTCAGATAGGTATAGATCCCGTTCTTCCGGAGGGTGTTCTCCGCTCCCTGGGCCCTTCCGGTGAGGAAACACCCCAGTGCGGCCGCGCACAGGGCCAGGGCGATGTACGCCGTCCCATGGAGCCCCTGCCGGGCGGTCTCTGTCATAGTACATCCACCTTTCTTTATTTTTTATAAGGATAGACGAAATATATTTCAACTGGTTCCATTTTTGCAGTAAAATTATATACTATGAAATTGGAAGAGCGAGGTAGGCGGTTCGTATGGATTTCTGGATGATCGCCCGGCAGGATCTGAAACAGGATCTGCTGGATATCTTTTCGGCGCTGGGCAATTTGCAATACCAATATGATTGGGTCATCACCGATCACGGTCTTTGGTATGGGGAAAATTGCCCGGATGACGTGCGCAAACGCTGGCAGTGGACCGGACTGCTGATGGATGGCCGTGAGCTGACGGAACATTTGTCGGCAGGCTATGTCTCTTTCCTGTCGGGCGGTGTCCTCTCTGCCGTTCCAAAAGGCACTCCGCTCTCTCAGGTCCGGAACTATGAGCCATATTGGGAGATCGAGGCTTTCGATTCACCCGAGTACCAGTTTCAGACCCCTCTGACCCAGCTGGAACTGCTCTGCTACGACGGATACGCCTGGGTCCTGATCTGTGACCAGGCCTTTTCGAAGCGGGTAAAGGAAGCCCTCCCCATGGCGAAGAATCCTGAGGCATTTTACGCTGCGCCATAACCGGAAAAACAGCGTGTGGACTGCCCTGTTTTGGTACGCTCTCCCCCGCCGCGCAGTGCGCGGCGGGGCTTTTTTCTGCCCCCCATTGCAGCCCCGGGAAAAAGATAGAAAATTGTATTGGGGAGTGCTTGTATTCTCGTTACCAGTTTGTTACTATTAGAGATGTCGAAGGGTCCCGGTAAGATCCGGGGCACAATAAGACGAAAGGTGGAATGTCTGAAATGAAACAGAGCAAGAAGCTTCTTTCGCTGTCTCTGGCGGCAGCCATGACCATGGGTCTGGCCGCGCCCGCCATGGCTGCGGAAGAGACGGTCAAGCCTGAGGAGGGCAAGATCGTCATTCTCCACACCAACGATGTCCATTGCCAGATCGACCAGGCAAAGGGCGAGGACGGCGCAGTCACCAATCTGGGCTACGCCGGCGTGGCCGCCTACAAGGCGGAGATGGAGGCCCAGTACGGCGCCGAAAACGTCACTCTGGTGGACGCGGGCGACGCCATTCAGGGCGGCCCCATCGGCACCCTGTCCAAGGGTTCCTACATCGTGGACATCATGAACCAGGTGGGCTATGATCTGGCCATCCCCGGCAACCATGAGTTCGACTACGGCATGGAGAATTTCCTCACCCTGGCCAAGGACAAGGCCGAGTACTCCTATCTCTGCTGCAACTTTACCGACCTGAACGGCAAGGCCGTGCTGGACGCCTACAAGCTGGTGGATTACGGCGACGTGACCGTGGGCTATGTGGGCATCGACACTCCCGAGTCCTTCACCAAGTCCACTCCCACCTACTTCCAGAACGACAAGGGCGAGTACATCTACAGCTTCTCCCAGGGCAATGAGGGCAAGGACCTCTACGCCGCCGTGCAGAAGGCTGTGGACGACGCCACCAAGGCCGGCGCCGACTACGTGGTGGCCCTGGGCCACCTGGGCAACGAGGGCTCCACCGACGTGTGGACCTCCAAGTCCGTCATCGCCAACACCACCGGCATCGATGTGTTCATCGACGGCCACTCCCACGAGACCTATGACGAGACCGTCAAGAACAAGGACGGCGAGGAGGTCACCCTGGCCCAGACCGGCACCAAGCTGGCCAACCTGGGCAAGGTGGTCATCGACACCAAGACCGGCGACGTGACCACCGAGCTGGTCTCCGGCTATGACAAGCAGGATGCCGACACCGCCGCCTTCGTGGCCAAGGTGAACGATGAGTTCTCCGGCGTGCTCCAGAAGGTCGTGGCCAAGTCCGACGTGGCCCTTACCACCAAGGACCCCGCCACCGGCAACCGCGCCGTGCGCAACGCCGAGACCAACCTGGGCGACCTGTGCGCCGACGCCTACCGCGTGATGCTGGGCGCTGACGTGGCCTTCGTCAACGGCGGCGGCGTGCGCGCCGACATCGACGCGGGCGACATCACCTACGAGGACATCATCAATGTCCATCCCTTCGGCAACGAGGCCTGCCTGGTGGAGACCACCGGCCAGGACATCCTGGATGCTCTGGAGATGGGCGCCCGCCTGTATCCCGAGGAGAACGGCGGCTTCCTGCAGGTCTCCGGCCTGACCTGCACCATCGATCCCTCCGTCCCCTCCGGCGTGGTCCTCAACGATGAGGGCGAGTTCGTCAAGGTGGAGGGCGCCTACCGGGTCAACAACGTCATGGTGGGCGGCGAGCCTCTGGACGTGAACAAGACCTACACCCTGGCTTCCCACAACTACATGCTCAAGAGCGGCGGCGACGGCTTTGTGATGTTCAAGGACGACAAGCTGCTCAAGGACTCCGTCATGATCGACAACGCCGTGCTCATCAACTACATTGTGGACGAGCTGGGCGGCGTGGTGAGCGACGCCTACGCCGATCCCAAGGGCGACGGCCGCATCACCGTCAAGGAGGGCACTGCTGTGCAGCCCGCCCCCACCTTCACCGACGTGGCCGAGAATGCCTGGTACGCCCCCGCGGTCTCCTATGTGACCTCTGAGGGCATCATGAACGGCACCAGCAAGACCACCTTCGGTCCCACCGGCACCGTGACCCGCGGCATGGTCTATCAGACCCTGTACAACATGGCCGGCAAGCCCGCTGTGACTGAGCCCGCCACCTTCACCGACGTCTCCGGCAAGTGGTATGCGGACGCTGCCGCCTGGGCTGAGGACGAGGGCCTCACCACCGGCGTGAGCAAGGGCGTCTTTGGCGGCGAGCGGGCCATGACCCGCCAGGAGCTGGCCAAGGTCTTTGCCGACTACGCTGCCCAGAACTGCATCCTGCCCACCGAGAGCGCTGACCTGAGCACCTACTCCGACGCCGACGCCGTGGCCTCCTGGGCCAAGGAAGGCGTGGAGGACGCCGTGGCTCTGGGCATCCTCTCCGGCAACAAGGGCAAGCTCAATCCCACCGGCACCGCTCAGCGCGCCGAGCTGGCTCAGATCCTCAAGAGCTTTGACGCGCTGGAGCCCACCTACACCGAGACTGTGGTCTCCATCCCCGTGGCGGCTCAGGACGGCATCCCCGCCCATGACATCCCCGCCACCGTCACCATGCCCACCGCCGCCTCCAAGGACGCCAAGGTCCCCGGCGTGGTCATGCTCCACGGCACCGGCTCCAACCGTGAGGAGGCCGGCAACGGCTACGCCATGGCCGCTCCCGTGATGGCCACTCAGGGCATCGCCACCATCCGCATCGACTTCATGGGCAACGGCGAGTCCAAGGCTGACTATGTCAACTACAACAACACCTCCGCCGTGATCGACGCCAAGGCCGCCGCCGACTATCTGGCCGGTCTGGAGACCGTGGACGCCGCCAACCTGGGCGTCATGGGCTGGAGCCAGGGCGGCACCGACGCCCTGCTGGCCGCCGAGGCCCACCCCGACACCTTCAAGGCCGTGGTCACCTGGTCCGGCGCCCTCTACCTGGGCATGACCGAGGACGAGGACTTCCAGGCCGCCTACGAGACCGCCAAGAAGGACGGCTACTATGAGCAGACCTACGACTGGCGCGAGCCCCTGCACATCGGCGAGCGCTGGTACAAGGAGATCGCTGAGACCGACATGCTGAAGGTCACCGCCGGCATCAAGGCTCCCATCCTGGCCATCAACGGCAAGAACGACACCACGGTCACCCCCGACAACGCCGAGAAGATCGTGGAGGCCTCTGCCAACGATGCCAGCGAGGTGCTGCTGGTGGACAACTGCGACCACACCTACAATGTGTTCTCCGGTGACTTCACCGCTCTCTTCCAGACGGTGGACGCCACCATCGCCTTCTTCCAGGCTCAGCTCATCCCCGCCGCTGCGGACGCTGCCGCCTGATCCAACTGCATCTTACCCAGTCTGCGGGGCCGGCCGAAGGGCCGGCCCCCTTTTGTCCCCACTTGATTAACGGAAAGGTATGTGAAACAGCCATGAAAAAAACGCTCACCCTGGCCCTGACCGGCGCCCTGGTCCTCTCTCTGGCTGCCCCTGCTCTGGCAGCGGAACCGTCCGCCTTTACCGATGTGGCGGAAAACGCCTGGTATGCTGACGCGGTCTCCTATGTGACCGCCGAGGGCATCATGAGCGGCACGGGCAAGACCACCTTCTCCCCCGCCGCCACCGTGACCCGCGGCATGGTCATCCAGACCCTCTACAACCTGGCGGGCGCCCCCGCCGTGGACGCCAAGACCTCCTTCACCGACCTGGACGGCAAGTGGTACGGCACCGCCGCCGTCTGGGCCGAGCAGGAGGGCCTGGCCGCCGTCCCCGCCGACAAGACCTTTGCCGGGGACCGGACCATCACCCGGGCCGAGCTGGCCGTCCTGCTCTCCCGCTATGCCGCCCTCACCGGCGTCACCAGCGAGGAGGGGGGCATGGCCATGCGGGAGGCCCCCGACTATGACCAGATCCCATCCTGGGCGCTGGAGGGGATGAGCTTCTGCTACTACGCAGACATCCTCAAGGGTGACAGCCGTGGGTACCTCAACCCCAACGGGGCCGCCCAGCGCGCCGAGCTGGCCCAGATCCTCATGCAGTTCTCCTCCCTCACCCAGACGGAGGCCCCCGAACCCATGTCGGGCGCCGTCCGGGAGATCGAGAAGTACGGCCATGCGGTGCTGGACATCTCCATCGCCGACTTTGAGAAGGCCGGCTTTGCTCTGGGGGACACGGTGGACGTGGTCTTTGACAACGGCTACACCCTCTCCGGTATCCCCTACTTCAACGGCTACTACGTGGACAAGGGAGAGGCCATGCTCCGGGCCTATCCCGGCGATACCTACCTGGCCGTGTGCATCAACTACGGCAAGCTCAACGAGACCGCGGGCGTGCAGGTGGGCAGCACCGCCACCATCTCCCTGGCCCAGAAGGGCGCCGAGAGGGACACCCAGGAGCTCAACTCCCTGGTCTACACCGATGAGCGCTCCGACTACTCCAGTGACGCCGTCTTTGCCAACTTCCGGGCCGTCACCGTGGGCGACATCGCCGAGGGTGCTCTCTACCGCTCGGCCAGCCCGGTGAACAACGAGCACGGCCGTGCCTCCTATGCCGACGCCCTCATCCAGAAGGCCGGGGTCAAGACCGTCCTCAATCTGGCCGACCACAAGGAGGACATCGACGGCTATCTGGCCGCGGAGGACTTCGCCTCTCCCTACTACAAGAGCCTCTATGAGGCGGGCAGTGTCATCCCCCTGGGCATGCCGGTGGACTACTCCTCCGAGAGCTTCGGCGCGGATCTGACCGCCGGACTGGCCAAGCTCTCCCAGCAGCCCGGCCCCTATCTGGTCCACTGCACCGAGGGCAAGGACCGGGCCGGCTTCACCTCCGCCCTGCTGGAGTGCCTGATGGGCGCCAGCCTGGACGAGGTGGTGGCCGACTACATGGTCTCCTATGAGAACTACTACGGCGTCACCCAGGCGGACCAGCCGGAAAAATACCAGCTCATCGTGAAGAACAACATTCTGGATATGCTGCGCACCATCGCCGGTGTGGAGAAGGACGCCGATCTCTCCGGCGTGGATCTCCAGGCCGCCGCGGAGGACTACCTCACCGGCTTCGGTATGACGGCCGAGCAGCTCACCGCCCTCAAGACCAATCTCGCCACCCCCGCCTCCCACTGATGGAACCAAGATGTATGGAAATGAAAGGTATGTGAAACAGCCATGAAAAAGCCTCTTTCTCTGGCGCTGACCGGCGCCCTGGCACTCTCTCTGACCGCCCCCGCTCTGGCGGCTGAGGTTGCCTCCTTCACCGACGTGGCCGAAAACGCCTGGTACGCCGACGCAGTCTCCTATGTGACCGCCGAGGGCATCATGAGCGGCACCGGCAAGACCACCTTCTCCCCCGCCGGCACCGTCACCCGCGGCATGGTCTACCAGACCCTCTACAACCTGGCCGGCAAGCCCGCCGTGGCCGAGAAGGCCACCTTCACCGATGTCTCCGGCACCTGGTACGCCGACGCCGCCGCCTGGGCTGAGGGCGAGGGCCTCACCACCGGCGTGAGCAAGGGCGTCTTTGGAGGCGAGCGCTCCATGACCCGCCAGGAGCTGGCCAAGGTCTTTGCCGACTACGCCGCCTCCAAGGGGGTCAATGCCGCCAATGCCGATCTGAGCACCTACGCCGACGCTGACGCCGTGGCCGCCTGGGCCAAGGACGGCGTGGAGCGGGCCGTGGCTCTGGGCATCCTCTCGGGCAGCCAGGGCAAGCTCAATCCCACCGGCACCGCCCAGCGCGCCGAGCTGGCCCAGATCCTCATGACCTTTGACGGCCTCACCGCCGAGACCCCCGCCGAGGACTACATCGCCGCCCACGCCGATGACTTCTTCCTCACCGGTAAGACCGAGTACGCCATCCAGGGCATGATGGTCTCCAAGGACACCTCCTTCCACAACGATCTGGAAAATGTGGACTACACCGCCACCGACGACGGAGTGAGCGTGGTCCTCAAGGGCACCGTGGGTGAGCAGTGGATCGCCAAGCTGGACAAGGTCCTCAAGACCTACACCAAGTCTGACGGCTCCGCCCTCACCGCCGAGGACTTCACCGGCAGCAAGGACACCTTCATCGACCTCAAGACCAAGGCCGAGCCCGACACCAACTTCGCCTGCTTCGTGCCCGCCGACGTGCGCCTCACCGTGAACACCGCCTGGGGCGATGTGCTCCATGTGAACGATCCCTCCTCCGAGCACGGCTACGGCGACTATCTGGTCTGCCCCAACAAGGACGGCAAGCCCGACTTCTCCGACGTGTGGGTGGTCAACGGCGCCGTGTTCGGCAGCACCTATGACGTGAGCCGCGGCCCCGTGGTGGGCCGTGTGGCCGCCGTGGAGAAGTACGGCAACCTGGACCTGGACATCAAGCCCGAGGCCCTCTATACCGCCGGCCTGGAGCTGGGCGACGTGCTGGACGTGACGGTCAACGGCGTGAGCCTGGCCATCCCCTTCTGCACCGCCTACAGCGATGTGAACACCGGTGAGACCGTGGTGCGCGACAACCAGGAGAGCGACCTGCTGGTGGTGGCCATCAACATGGGCAACTTCGCCGAGACCTACGGCGTGGACGAGGGGGATGTGGTCTCCTTCGCCCTGGCCGAGAAGGCGGGCTACCTGGGCCAGTATCAGGCCCATCAGCTCCAGCGCACCAATGAGCGCAAGGACTATTCCTCCGACGAGGTCTTTGCCAACTTCCGCCCCGTGGTGATGGGTGACATCGCCGAGGGCGTGCTCTACCGCACCAGCAGCCCCGTGAACCCGGAGATCGGCCGTGCCTCCTATGCCGACGACCTGATCGAGAAGGCCGGCGTCCAGACCGTCATCAACCTGGCCGACGATGACGCGGCCATCCAGGGCTACTTTGCCGCCGAGGGCTTCGACTCCCCCTACTACAAGGGTCTCTATGAGGGCGGCCATGTGATCGCCCTGAACATGGGCGTGGACTACAAGTCCCAGGACTTCCAGTCCAAGCTCAAGAGCGGCCTGGAGTTCCTCATCGCCAACAAGGGCCCCTATGCCTTCCACTGCAACGAGGGCAAGGACCGTGCCGGCTTCACCGCCATCCTGCTGGAGTCCCTGATGGGCGCCACCCAGGAGGAGATCGTGGCCGACTACATGGTCTCCTATGAGAACTACTACCACGTGCAGAAGGGTTCCGAGCAGTACAAGCTCATCGCCCAGGTGGCCGAGGGCATGCTCCGGGATATGGCCGGTCTGGAGAAGGACGCCGACCTCTCCAAGGTGGACCTGTCCAAGGCCGCGGAGGACTACCTCCTGGGCATTGGCCTGACCGCGGACCAGATCACCGCCCTCAAGACCAACCTCTCCACCCCCGTCGCTCCGTAAT
The DNA here is from genome assembly GCF_014288125.1 of Pseudoflavonifractor hominis. Lineage (NCBI taxonomy): Bacteria > Bacillati > Bacillota > Clostridia > Eubacteriales > Oscillospiraceae > Pseudoflavonifractor > Pseudoflavonifractor hominis. The sequence goes on from NZ_JACOPR010000003.1 coordinate 410,256, forward strand.
TTCCTCGATAGCAAGGGCCGCCCCACAACAAGTGGGGCGGCCCTTTTCTCCCCTCAAAAATGGGGGTTCCCCTTTGGGGCAGTTTGTAGTATGATGGCATTGTAGCCAAAGTAAATTTCAAATACGTGTTATTTTTCAGACAGATACTACAAACCACAGGACAAGGAGGCTTATGCTATGGTCATCGGCGTGGTGAAAGAGATCAAGAACCGGGAATTTCGAGTGGGCCTGACCCCGGGCGCGGTCAGCTCCTTTACCCGGGCGGGGCACCGGGTGCTGGTGGAGCGGGGGGCCGGACTGGGTGCCGGCTTCTCCGACGAGGAATATGTGCAGGCCGGGGCCGAGCTGACCGACGGCGCCGCCCCGGTGTGGGCGCAGGCCGGGATGATGGTCAAGGTCAAGGAGCCCATCCCCAGCGAGTACGGCTATTTCCGTCCGGGCCAGATCCTCTTCACCTACCTCCACCTGGCGGCCGACCAGCCCCTCACCCAGGCCCTGCTGGACGCCCAGGTGAAGGCGGTGGCCTATGAGACCATCGTGGGCCGGGACGGCTCCCTTCCCTGTCTGGCGCCCATGAGCGAGATCGCCGGGCGGATGTCCATTCAGGAGGGGGCCAAGTACCTGGAGAAGACCTACGGCGGCCGGGGCGTCCTCCTCTCGGGCGTGCCCGGGGTGGAGCGGGGCAACGTGGTCATTCTGGGCGGCGGCACCGTGGGCGCCAACGCCTGTAAGATGGCGGTGGGCCTGGGGGCTAATGTGACGGTGCTGGACGTGAATCTGGCCCGCCTGGCCTATCTGGACGACATCTTCCCCCGGCAGATCACCACCCTCTTCAGTACGCCCGATAACATCCGCCGCTCCATCGCCCAGGCCGACCTGGTGGTGTGCGCGGTACTCCTCCCCGGCCGGGCGGCCCCCAAGCTCATCCGCCGGGAGGATCTGGCGGTGATGAAGCCGGGGGCGGTGCTGGTGGACGTGGCGGTGGACCAGGGCGGCTGTGCCGAGACCACCCACCCCACCACCCACGACGATCCCATCTTCACGGTGGACGGCGTGGTCCACTACTGTGTGGCCAACATCCCCGGTGCGGTGGCCCGCACCTCCACCCTGGCCCTGGTCAACGCCACCCTCCCCTACGGTCTGGCCCTGGCGGAACGGGGCGTGGAGGAGGCCTGTCGGGCCGACGCCGGCCTTCTGGCGGGCGTGAACTGCTATGCCGGACGGTGTACCTGCCGGGGCGTGGCGGAGGCTCTGGAACTGCCCTACACCCCGCCGGAGACCCTGTTCTAAATTTTGGTCCCCCGCCTCTTTCCCGAGGCGGGGGACTCTTTTGTTTTTCCTGCTCTTGCCAAGGACAGGCCTTCATGCTAAAATGAACTCGTTCGTTTATCCCTTTCACCGCTTCCCCTCTCCGGGGCCGGTGCCGCTCCTATCCATCCCACGACCGAACCGAAAGGGGAAATCCGCCATGATGTACTACATTGAAAGTCCCAGCAACGACCCCCACTTCAACCTGGCTCTGGAACAGTATGTCTTTGACCAGCTGGACCAGACCCACGACTATTTCATGCTTTGGCAAAACGACAACGCCATCATTGTGGGCAAGCACCAGAACACTCTGGCGGAGATCAACGCCGCCTATGTGAAGGAGCACAATATCCACGTGGTCCGGCGGCTCTCAGGGGGCGGCGCGGTCTACCACGATATGGGCAACATCAATTTCACCTTTATTGCCGACACGGGGGACGCCTCCAAGTTTGACTTCTCCACCTTCTGCCGCCCGGTGGTGAAGGCCCTGCACAGCATCGGCGTCCCGGCAGAGATCAACGGCCGCAACGACATGACCCTGGACGGGAAGAAGTTCTCGGGCAACTCCCAGTACATGAAGCACGGCCGGGTCATGCACCACGGCACCCTCATGTTCCACTCCGATCTGGAGGTGGTGAGCCAGGCTCTGGCGGTCTCCAAGGACAAGATCGAGTCCAAGGGCCTCAAGTCGGTGCGCAGCCGGGTGACCAACATCAAGCCCTATGTGCAGGAGGACATCACCACCGCCGACTTCTTCCGCATCCTGCGGGAGTTCATGTTTGAGGAGTATCAGCTCCAGCCCTATGTCCTCACGGAGGAGGACCTGGCCGCGGTGCGGGAGCTCCAGCACCAGGTCTACGACCAGTGGGATTGGAACTTCGGCCGCTCTCCCGCCTGCCAGATCCAGAAGGAGCGGCGGGTAGAGGGCTGCGGCAAGCTGGAGATCCACATGGACGTGGCCCGGGGCGGGGACATCACCGCCCTCTCCTTCTACGGGGACTACTTCGGCAACGGGGACGGCCAGGAGCTGGCCGGACGGCTCATCGGGGTCCCCCTGGAGGAGTCGGCCCTCCGCGCCGCCCTGGAGGGTGTGGATATCGGCCACTACTTCAACGCTATGGATCTGGATACCTTCCTGTCCATCCTGCTCCAGTAAGCCCCACGGTCGGAGGATCATGCGCATCTCACACCGGAAGCCCGCGTGAAAAGGAGGCAGCGCCATGAAACACATTCGATCCATCCTGTGTCTCTTCCTGGTTCTCTTCGCTTTGGCCGCATGCAGCCCCGCAAGGAAAGACCCTCTGCACCTGGGGATCAACGCGGTCATCACCCAGATCGACGCCGCAAATGAGACCATTACCGTCCGGGACAGTGACAAAGGCGGACCTTTGGGAGAGGCCTGCTCCATCGACTGCTCGGAAATCTTCCTCATCTATTGCAACTATGAGACCGGCGATGTGAGGGACATCTCCTTTGCGGATTTACAAGTTGGGGACGAGGTCCTTCTGAGTGTCCGAGAGTCGGTCCTGGAGGCCTTCCAGGGCGGTGACACCCTCCAGATCGAGCAGCTGCAATTGGGCACCCAGAGACTCGAATGATGGCCGGTTCCGGCAAGCAGAAAACAAAAATCCCCTGCCCGATGGGCAGGGGATTTTTTCAGCTCTCTTACACCAGCTGGACGATCGCCATCTCGGCGGCGTCGCCGCGGCGGGGGCCGATCTTCACGATACGGGTGTAACCGCCGTTACGCTCGGCGTACTTGGGGCCGATCTCGTCGAACAGCTTCTTGGCCACATCCTCCTTGGTGATGAAAGCGAGGGCCTGACGGTAGCTGGCCAGGTTGTTCTTCTTGGCCAGGGTCACCATCTTCTCAGCCAGAGGGGCCACTTCCTTGGCGCGGCTCAGGGTGGTCTTGATCTGACCGTTCTCCAGCAGGTAGGTGGTCATAGCGCGCAGCATAGCCATACGCTGATCGGTGGGACGGCCCAGTTTACGATGTCCGGACATATCAGTCAACTCCTATCGGTATTTCGCGCGGCGAAATCCAGTGTAAATTCGTCCTGAGGGACCCTTGGTCCCGCCGGGAAGCGCCCCGCCGGAGCGGGGCATCACCATTGGCGTATCCGGGAGGGGACGTTACATGCCCCCGGACTGCTTCCCTGATCCGCCTGTTTGTCAGGCTGGAATCAGTTGTTCTCCTCGCTGGCCAGGGACAGACCCATCATGGCCAGCTTGTTGATGACCTCTTCCAGGGACTTGCGGCCCAGGTTGCGCACCTTCATCATCTCGTCCTCGGTCTTGGAGATCAAGTCCTCGACGGTGTTGATGTTGGCACGCTTGAGGCAGTTGAAGGAACGGACGGAGAGGTCCAGCTCCTCGATGGTCAGCTCCAGCACCTTGTCGCGCTGCGCCTCGCTCTTCTCCACCACGGTGGACTTGGAGCCCATGGTCTCAGAGAGATCGGTGAAGAGGACGAAGTGATCGCACAGGATGCGGGCGCCCAGGCTGACAGCGTCCCGGGCGGTGATGGTACCGTTAGTCCACACCTCCAGGGTCAGCTTGTCAAAGTCGGTCTGATCGCCCACACGGGTGGGCTCCACGGTGTAATTGACCTTACGCACCGGGGTATAGATGGAATCCACCGGGATCAGACCGATAACGGTCTGAGCAGGCTTATTCCGGTCGGCGGGCACATAGCCGCGGCCGTGGGAGAGCGTCAGCTCCATGTTCAGGCTGGCGTCGGGACCCAGGGTCGCAATGTGGAGGTCGGGATTGAGGACCTCCACCTCGCCGTCGGCCTTGATATCCCCGGCGGTGACTTCGCACTCACCGCTGGCCTCGATGTAGACCGTCTTGACGCCTTCGCAGTGGAGCTTGGCGATGATGTTCTTCACGTTGAGAACGATCTCGGTCACATCTTCCTTGATGCCGGGGATGGTGGTGAATTCGTGCTGCACACCGGCGATCTTGATGGAGGTGACCGCCGTGCCAGGCAGAGAAGAGAGCAGGATGCGGCGCAGGGAGTTACCCAGCGTGGTGCCGTAACCGCGCTCCAGGGGCTCGACCACGTACTTGCCGTAGGAGCCGTCTCCCGGATTCTCTACACATTCAATGCGCGGCTTCTCGATTTCTACCATGTGTTACCCTCCTTTTCGCAGCGGCGGGCCGGGCAGCCCGCCGCCTGGTTTTACAGCTCACCAATAATCGAGGGTACGCGCTCTCTTACTTGGAGTACAGCTCGACGATCAGGTGCTCCTCGATGGGCAGATCCACGTCCTCGCGGACAGGCATCTTGGTGACGGTGCCCTTCAGGGAGTTCTTCTCGCGCTCCAGCCACTGGGGCAGCAGCACGGCGGGGGCGTCCTCGCCGGTCAGGCGCTTGAACTTCACGGAGGAACGGCTGGCCTCGCGGACCTCGATCACATCGCCGGCCTTCACCAGGAAGGAGGGGATGTCCACGCGCTGACCGTTGACGGTGAAGTGGCCGTGGCTCACCAGCTGACGGGCCTCACGGCGGGTCATGGCGAAGCCCAGACGGTAGACCACGTTGTCCAGGCGGCGCTCCACCAGGACGAGCAGGTTCTCACCGGTCTTGCCGGGCATACGAGCGGCCTTCTCATAGTAGGAGCGGAACTGCTTCTCCATGATGCCGTAAACGAACTTGACCTTCTGCTTCTCAGACAGCTGCAGAGCGTACTCGCTCTTCTTCTTTCTCATCTGGCCGCCGGGATTGCGGTTGCTCTCCTTCTTGGCGTAGCCCATAGCGGCAGGAGAAATGCCCAGCGCACGGCAGCGCTTGGCGATAGGCTGCATATTCTTTGCCATTTGTACTTCCTCCTTCTCTTACACGCGACGACGCTTGGGCGGACGGCAGCCGTTGTGGGGGATGGGAGTCACGTCCTTGATCAGGGTGACTTCCAGGCCCACGGCCTGCAGGGCGCGGATGGCAGCCTCACGGCCGGCGCCGGGGCCCTTCACGTAGACCTCGACGGTCTTCAGGCCGTGCTCCATGGCAGCCTTAGCGGCGGTCTCGGCAGCGGTCTGGGCGGCGAAGGGGGTGGACTTACGGGAACCGCGGAAGCCCAGGCCGCCGGAGGAGGCCCAGGACAGGGCGTTGCCGCCCATGTCGGTCACGGTAACCATGGTGTTGTTGAAAGAGGAGCGGATGTGCACCTGGCCCTTCTCAACGTTCTTCTTTTCGCGGCGCTTGCGCACCACTTTCTTGCCGTTCTTAGCAGCAGTAGCCATTGCTTATCCCTCCTTACTTCTTCTTGTTCGCGACGGTACGCTTGGGACCCTTGCGGGTACGGGCGTTGGTCTTGGAGCGCTGACCGCGGACGGGCAGGCCCTTGCGGTGACGCAGGCCACGGTAGCAGCCGATCTCGGTCAGGCGCTTGATGTCCATCGCCACATCGCGGCGGAGGTCGCCTTCCACAGTGTAGTTGTGCGCAATGCACTCGCGCAGCTTGGCCTCTTCCTCGTCGGTCAGGTCCTTCACGCGGGTGTCGGGGTTAATCCCGGTCTCAGCCAGGATCTTATTGGCGCTGGTGCGCCCGATGCCAAAGATATAAGTGAGGCCGATCTCGATCCGCTTATCCTTCGGCAGGTCAATGCCAGCAATACGTGCCATACTGTTTCAGCACCTCCTAATTAACCTTGTCTCTGCTTATGCTTGGGGTTTTCGCAAATAACCATGACTTTGCCCTTGCGCTTGATGACTTTGCACTTCTCGCACATGGGCTTCACGGACGGTCTAACTTTCATTTTAGTTACCTCCATCTGGTAGCCTGATGGCCCCGGCGGGGTGGGGGCAAGGCCCCTCGACTGCCGGTCGTTGTTCGGTACATGCGCGGACATGGGATCATGTCGCCGCGCGTTGTCACGCTATGGCGCCTGTTCGGGGCGCTTCGCGCTTCTTGTCACGCTATGGCGGCTGCGCGACGCCACACTGCTTACCGCTCCGCGAAAAACACCTTGCGCCGTTGGCGCAACTGCTTTTTCGCCTGCGCGGTGCGCTGTGCGGCTGCTCCGCACGCCTTCGCGCTTCGTTGTTTTACTTGCTTCGCCAGGTGATTCTTCCCCGGGTCACGTCGTAGGGAGACATCTGGACCGTCACCTTATCGCCGGGCAGGATGCGGATGAAGTTCATCCGCAGCTTACCGGAGATGTGGGCCAGAATGATGTGGCCGTTTCCGATGTCCACGCGGAACGTGGTGTTGGGAAGGGACTCAACCACGACGCCCTCCACTTCGATCATATCGTCTTTTGCCAAAGCGTCATACCCTCCTTGATACAGCTCGGAAAGCGGCCAGCGCCCTCCGGAGTGCTCTGTCGGAAACCGTCTCGCCCAGGTGCACGCGCTGGATGGTGGGATTGAGGAAGGCTCCCCGGTTCTCCACCGAAACATGGCCCAGCTTCTTGCGCTTGGGTTTTGCGATTTTCCGTCTTTTACCGTCGGCCAGAAGGAGGATGGAATCCTCCATTCCGACCACACAAAAGAGCTCGCCCTTGTCGTGACCAGCGGTGGACCGCACGATCCAGCCGGTATAATCGTACATAAGGCTCACTCTCCAGGACAGGTGAGCACTTCCGGCTCCCCGTCAGTGATGAGAATGGTGTTCTCATAATGGGCGGCCAGGGAGCCGTCAACGGTGACGGTGGTCCACTTGTCCTTCAGGACCTTGACGCGCCAGTCTCCGGCGCAGACCATAGGTTCGACCGCAAGGGTCATGCCCGGCTGGAGCCGGGGGCCATGGCCGGCGGGACCGAAGTTGGGGACCTCCGGGGCCTCGTGGAGCTTCATGCCCACGCCGTGGCCCACAAAGTCCCGCACCACCGAGCAGCCGTTCGCTTCCACGAACTGCTGTACGGCGTGGGAAATGTCATAGACGCGGTTGCCGGCCTTGGCCATCTTGAAGCCCTCCCAGAAGCTCTGTTCGGTCACTTCAATGAGGCGCTTTGCCTCTTCGGAGATCTCTCCGCAGGCAAAGGTAGCCGCACAGTCGCCGTGGAAGCCGTCGATGCAGGCCCCCACGTCCACGCTGACGATGTCGCCCTCCTGGAGCTTCCGGTGATCCGGAATGCCGTGGATGACGACGTCGTTCACCGAGATACAGGCCGAACCGGGAAACCCGCCGTAGCCCAGAAAAGAGGGCTTGGCGCCCTGGCTCTCGATGAACTTTCGCACCGCGGTGTCGATCTCCAGCGTGGTGACGCCGGGCCGCACCAGGGTGCCGGCCAATGCGCGGGCCTGGGCGGTAATCCGCCCGGCCCTGCGCATCCGCTCGATCTCACGGGGGGACTTGAGGGAAATCATTTCCATCCGAGTCACTTCCCCAACAGTTTCATAATGGCCTCGTTGGTGGCCTCGATGCCGCCCAGATCGGGAACGTTCTGGAGCAGGCCCTTGGCCTGATAGTAATCCTTCAGAGGCTCGGTCTCCTGATGATAGACCTCCAGACGGTGCTTGACCGTCTCAGGCTGATCGTCCTTCCGCTGCTCCAGCGCGCCGCCGCACTTGTCGCACACGCCCTCGGTCTTGGGGGGCGCGGCCACAATGTGGTAGGTGGCGCCGCAGCCGTGACAGGTCCGGCGGCCGGTCATACGGGCCTCGATGACGCTGTCGGCGATCTCCAGGGAGAGCACCACGTCAAAGTGGATACCGGCCTTGTCCAGGGCCTCGGCCTGGGCGATGGTGCGGGGCACGCCGTCCAGGATGTAGCCATTGGCGCAGTCGGCCTCAGCCAGCCGCTCCTGGATGATGCCAATGATGACCTCATCGGGAACCAGCTTGCCGGCCTCCATATACTCCTTGGCCTTCAGGCCCACGGGCGTGCCGTTCTTCACGGCAGCGCGCAGGATGTTGCCGGTGGAGATGGTGGGAATGCCCAGCTTCTGGCTGATGATCTCAGCCTGGGTGCCTTTACCGGCGCCCGGGGCGCCCAACAGAATCAGCTTCATATCCGATACACCTCGATTATTCCAGGAAGCCCTTGTAATGCCGCATGAGCATCTGGGCCTCCATGGCCTTGGTGGTCTCCAGCGCGACGCCCACGACGATGATGACGGAGGTGCCGCCGATGGCCAGAGAGCTGTTGTTCACCAGCGCACCGGTCACGATGGGGGCGATGGCGATCACAGACAGGTAGATGGCGCCGAAGAAGGTGATCTTCCCCAGTACCTTCTGAATGAAATCAGCGGTGGGCTTGCCGGGCCGGAAGCCGGGCACGAAGCCGCCGTTCTTCTTCAGGTTGTTGGCCACTTCCACGGGGTTGAACTGCATGGTGGAGTAGAAGTAGCTGAAGCCGAGGATCAGCAGGAAATACACCACGATGTAGAACACGCTCGTGGTATCAAAGATCTGCAGGAAGGTATACCAGCCGGTGCCGGGGGTGCGGGAAGAGGGGACGAAGGCCCCGATGGTGGCAGGCAGGCTGGCGATGGCCTGGGCGAAGATGATGGGCATAACGCCGGTCATGTTCACCTTCAGGGGCAGATGGCTGGACTGGCCGCCGTACATCTTCCGGCCCACCACGCGCTTGGCGTACTGCACCGGGATGCGGCGCTCGGCATTCTGGATGAACACGATGAAGACCACCATGGCCAGCATACCGATCAGGATCGCCACGATGCCCACGGGATGGAGCCGGAAAGCTCCCTCGGTGGTGACACCGTTGGCCCAGTTCTGCACACCCACGATCATATAACGGACCATGGAGGGGCCGCGGGACAGGATGCCCGCAAACAGGATGATCGAGATACCGTTGCCGATGCCAAACTCGGTGATCTGCTCACCCAGCCACATGATGAAGGCGGAACCGGCGGTGAAGGACACGATGATCACGATGGCGGCCCACCAGCCGGGAACACCGGTGGTGTCCAGCACGCTCACGCCGCTGGAAGCGCCGGCCGTCTTGATCAGGGTGTAGTAGCCGAAGCCCTGCAGCACCGCGATGGCCACGGTGACATACCGGGTGATGGCGGCGATCTTCTTGCGGCCCTCCTCGCCGCCCTCCTTCTGGAGACGCTCCAGAGCGGGGATGGCGACGGTCAGCAGCTGCACGATAATGGAGCTGTTGATATAGGGCTGCACACCCAGGGCGAACACAGTCGCCTGGGAGAAGGCGGTGCCATTCATCGCGCCCAGCAGACCGAAGATGGTGCCGCTCATGGCGTTCATCTGATTGGCGAATACCTCTCCGTTCACGAAGGGAACGGGGACGGCAGAGCCCAGGCGGAAGACCAGCAGCGCGAAGATCACAAAGAGGAGCTTCTTACGCAGATCCGGGATCTTCCAGGCATTGCGTACGGTTTCGATCACTTAGATCACCTCGTACTTTCCGCCCGCCGCGACGATCTTCTCCTTCGCGGAAGCGGAGAACGCGGAGGCACGGACGGTGAGCTTCTTGGTCAGGGTCCCGTTGCCCAGGATCTTGACGCCGTGCTCACACTTGGAGAGGATACCCTTCTCCAGCAGGTCGCAGACATTGACGGTAGCGCCGTCCTCAAACTTGTTGAGAGCGGAGACGTTGATGGCCTCCAGGCGCTCGGCAAAGATGTTGTTGAAGCCGCGCTTGGGCAGACGGCGGGTCAGAGGCATCTGGCCGCCTTCGAAGCCGACGCGGACGCCGCCGCCAGAGCGAGCCCACTGGCCCTTCTGACCACGGCCGGCGGTGGTGCCGTTACCGGAACCCTTGCCGCGGCCCTTGCGGAAAGCCTTCTTCACAGAGCCGGGCGCGGGAGAAAGTTCATGCAGTTTCATATCGCGCACCTCCTTACTTTTCCTCGGTGACCTGGAGCAGGTAACCGATCTGAGCGATCTTGCCGCGGGTAGCGACATTGTCGGGCTGTACGGTGGTGTCGCCGATCTTACGCAGACCCAGAGCCTCGGCAGTCGCCTTATGCTTGGCGATGCGGCCGTTCAGGCTCTTGACCAGCTTGATGTTCATGTTAGCCATTGTGATCGGCCCTCCTTAACCTACGATCTCGCTGACGCTCTTGCCGCGGACGCGGGCCACTTCCTCGGGGCTGCGAAGAGCCTTCAGGCCCTCGAAGGTAGCGGAAACCACGTTCTGCGGGTTGTTGGAGCGCAGGCACTTGGCGCGGATGTCGTGGATGCCGGCGGCCTCCATGACAGCGCGGACGGGACCGCCGGCGATGATACCGGTACCGGGGGCAGCGGGCTTCAGGAGCACGCGGCCGGCGCCGAACTCGCCGATGACCTCGTGGGGAATGGTGGTGCCGGACAGGCTCACCGTGCACATGTTCTTCTTGGCATCCTCAATGCCCTTGCGGATCGCCTCGGGCACCTCAGCGGCCTTGCCCAGGCCGAAGCCCACGCGGCCCTTCTCGTCGCCCACGACCATGAGAGCGGCGAACTTGAAGATGCGACCGCCCTTGACGGTCTTGGAAACGCGGTTCAGAGAAACGAGCTTCTCGGTGAACTCGCTGGGTTCTCTTTCAAATCTAGCCATGTTCGTTATCTCCTCCCCTTAAAATTCGAGGCCGCCCTCGCGGGCACCCTCGGCCAGAGCAGCCACCCGGCCGTGATACACGTAGCCGCCGCGGTCGAAGACCACAGTGCTGATGCCGGCGGCCTTGGCGCGCTCAGCAACAGTCAGGCCGACCTTCTTGGCAGCCTCACAGTTGGAGCCCTTGCCCTCAAAGCCCTTCTCCAGGGAAGAAGCGGAGACCAGTGTCTTGCCGTTGACATCGTCGATGATCTGGGCATAGATGTTGGTCTCGCTGCGGAACACGTTCAGACGGGGACGCTCGGGCGTGCCGGAAATCTTAGAGCGGACACGCTTATGGCGCTTAAGCCGCTGCGCCTTGGTATTGGGACGATTGATCATAGTGGCACACCTCCTTATTTCTTCTTGACGCCGGTCTTGCCTTCCTTGCGGCGGATGACCTCGTCAGTGTATTTGATACCCTTGCCCTTGTAAGGCTCGGGGGGTCTTTTCTCTCTGACTTCAGCGGCGAACTGACCGACCTGCTCCTTGCTGGCGCCGGAGACGACGATCTTGTTGGCGCTGGGGGTCTCGATGGTGATTCCCTCGGGAGCCTCCATAAAGACCTGATGGGAGAAGCCCAGGTTCATGACCAGCTTCTTGCCCTCCATGGCAACACGGTAGCCCACGCCGTTGACGTCCAGCTCCTTCTTGAAGCCCTCGGTCACGCCGACGACCATGTTGTGGATCAGGGTGCGGGTCAGGCCATGCAGGCTGCGGTTCTCCTTGGCATCGTTGGGACGGGTCACGAGGATCTCGTTACCCTCCTGGGCGATGTTCATATTGGGGTGGAACGCACGGGTCAGGGTGCCCTTGGGGCCCTTAACGGTCACGACGTTCCCATCGATCTTCACGTCCACACCGGCGGGGATGGAGATCGGCTTTCTTCCGATACGAGACATATTCTACTCTCCCTCCCTTACCACACGAACGCAAGGACCTCGCCGCCGACGTGGGCCGCACGCGCAGCCTTATCGGTCATGACGCCCTTGGAAGTGGACACGATAGCGATACCCAGACCACGGATGACGCGGGGCAGCTCATCAGCGCCAGCGTACACGCGCAGGCCGGGCTTGGACACGCGGCGCAGACCGGAGATGACCTTCTCCTTACCAGCGCCGTACTTCAGGGTGATGCGGATAACGCCCTGAGTGCCGTCGTCGATCAGCTGGAAGTTCTTGATGTAGCCTTCATCCAGCAGGATCTGAGCGATGGACTTCTTCATGTTGGACGCGGGTACGTCCACGGTGTCATGCTTTGCGTTGTTCGCGTTGCGGATGCGGGTCAGCATATCCGCAATGGGGTCGGTAATATGCATGAGTTTACCCTCCTTTTTAGAGTTACAGATCCGTGAGAAGATCTGTTAAGGCGGCAAGGTATCGGAGTTCGCAAGGCTCCGACCTTTTAACCGTCTGCTAGGGGATATTATATAGTGAAAAGCCCGCTGTGAAAAGGAAAAATTGTCCCAAATCCGCACTTTTGGAGAAATGCCCTAGGCACTGTCCCAGAACGGGGGTCTCTTATTCAAATTTCACAGCGTCGCTTGCACTATCCAGCCAGTTTATCACTTAAACGGAGAATTTTACGTCGAAAACCGCTCCGTAAGGAAGGGGCGGCGGCCCCAGAAGACCGGCGGGGAGCAGCGCTCGACCCGCGGGGTGGACTCCGGGCGAACCTCCCGTCACGCAACGCAAGCGCCAGACGTGTTCTCACACGTCGGGCGCGGCGTTAGCGTTACGATCGGTTGTTTACCAGGAGGCCTTCTTCACGCCGGGGATCTGACCCTTGTAGGCCAGCTCGCGGAAGCAGATACGGCAGATGCCGTAGTCACGCAGGTAGGCGTGGGGGCGGCCGCAGATCTTGCAGCGGTTGTAGCGGCGGGTGGAGAACTTGGGCTCCGCCTGCTGCTTCAGGATCATAGACTTCTTAGCCATTAACGTTCTCCTCCTTAGCGGGCAAAGGGCGCGCCGATCAGGGTCAGCAGCTCCTTGGCCTCTTCATCAGTCTGAGCGGTGGTGCAGAACACGATGTCCATGCCGCGGATCTTGTCGATCTTGTCGTACTCGATCTCGGGGAAGATCAGCTGCTCCTTGATGCCCAGGGCAAAGTTGCCGCGGCCGTCGAAAGCGTTGCCGTTGATGCCGCGGAAGTCACGCACGCGGGGCAGGGCCACGTTGAACAGGCGGTCCACGAACTCCCACATACGGTCGCCGCGCAGGGTGACCTTGGCGCCGATGGGCATACCCTCGCGCAGCTTGAAGTTAGCGACGGACTTCTTGGCCTTGGTCACGATGGCCTTCTGGCCGGTGATCTTGGTCAGATCGCCCACCACGGCCTCGAGGACCTTGGCGTTGTCGCGGGCCTCACCGCAGCCGCAGTTGACCACGATCTTGTCCAGCTTGGGGATCTGCATGACGGACTTGTAGCCGAACTTCTGCATGAGAGCAGGAGCGACTTCTTCCTGGTACTTCTTCTTCAGGTTGGGCATGTTAGCCATAGTTGACTCCTCCTCTCTTAGATCTCGGCGCCGCACTTCTTGCAGATGCGGACCTTCTTGTCACCCTCGACCTTGTGGCCGATGCGGGTGGGCTTGTTGCACTTGGGGCAGACCTTCTGCACCTTGCAGGCGTAGATGGGGGCCTCGCGCTTGACGATGCCGCCCTGCTCGCCCTGCTTGCGGGGCTTGGTGTGACGGGTGGCGACGTTGACGCCCTCCACGATGACCTTGCTCTCCTTGGGCAGGACGGAGAGGATCTTGCCCTGCTTGCCCTTGTCCTTGCCGGACAGGACGACGACCAGGTCGTCTTTCTTGATGCTCATCTTGTTCATGTTATCTCCTACCCCCTTACAGCACTTCGGGAGCCAGGGACAGGATCTTCATGTAATCCTTGTCGCGCAGCTCGCGGGCCACGGGCCCAAAGATACGGGTACCCTTGGGGTTCTTGTCCTCCTTGATGAGGACGGCGGCGTTGTCGTCAAAACGGACATAGCTGCCGTCGCTGCGGCGGACACCCTTGACGGAACGGACGATGACGGCCTTGACGACCTCGCCCTTCTTCACGGTGCCGCCGGGCTGGGCCTTGCGCACGGAAGCAACAACGACGTCGCCGATGTTGCCGTACTTGCGCTTGGAACCGCCCAGCACGCGGATGGTCTTGATCTCCTTGGCGCCGGTGTTGTCGGCGACCTTCAGATAGCTTTCCTGCTGAATCATTCCGGCACCTCCTTACTTCGCCTTCTCGATGATCTCAACGACGCGCCAACGCTTGTCCTTGGACAGGGGGCGGGTCTCCATAACGCGGACGCGGTCGCCCACGCCGCAGGAATTCTGCTCGTCATGGGCCTTGAGCTTGTAGGTCCGCTTTACGATCTTCTTGTAGAGAGGATGGGCCACACGGTCGGCGATGGCCACCACAACGGTCTTGTCCATCTTGTCAGAGACCACCAGGCCGACTCTGGTCTTACGGGAAGAAGTTCTGTTTTCCATGATCTATTTCCTCCTTCTTACTGTTATCGGCCAGCGAGCTGCAGCTCGCGCAGGATGGTCTTGACTCGGGCAATATCCTTCTTGACCTCGGCGATCTTGGCGGGATTCTCGAGCTGATTGGTGGCATGCTGAAGACGGAGCTGGAACAGGTCCTTCTTCAGGTCGCCCAGCTTGGAGTTGAGCTCCTCGGCGTTCATCTTGCGGACTTCATTTGCCTTCATCATTATTCACCACCATTCTCGGTCTCGGCGGTCTCCTTCTTCACAATCTTGCACTTGACGGGCAGCTTGTGAGAAGCAAGACGCAGGGCCTCGCGGGCGACTTCCTCGGAAACGCCGGCGATCTCGAACATCACGCGGCCGGGCTTGACCACGGCCACCCAGTACTCGGGAGAGCCCTTACCGGAACCCATGCGGGTCTCGGCAGGCTTCTCGGTAATGGGCTTGTCGGGGAAGATCTTGATCCAGACCTTACCGCCACGCTTGGTGTGACGGGTCATGGCCACACGGGCGGCCTCGATCTGGTTGCTGGTGATCCAGCAGGGCTCGGTGGCCTGGAGGCCCCAATCACCGTAAGTGACGGTGTTGCCCTTGAGGGCCTTGCCCTTCATGCGTCCGCGATGCACGCGGCGGTATTTCACTCTCTTAGGCAGCAGCATTAGTTGGAGCCTCCTTCCTTAGCAGTGTTGGCGGGACGAGCGCCGCCCTGACGGAAACCGCCCTGGGGACGGCCGCCGTTGTTGCGGTTAAAACCGCCCTGGCGGTTGAAGCCGCCCTTGCGGTCGCCGTCGCGACGATCGCGGCGGGGACGGTCAGAGCGCTCCTTGAAGTTCTTGGTGTCCAGGGTGCGGGGGGTGGTCCGCAGGCTCTGGGTGAGCACCTCGCCCTTGTAGATCCACACCTTCACGCCGATGCGGCCGTAGGTGGTGGCAGCCTCAGCGAAGCCGTAGTCGATGTCGGCGCGCAGGGTCTGCAGGGGGATGGTGCCGTCGTGATAGTGCTCGGTGCGGGCGATCTCAGCGCCGCCCAGACGGCCGGAGCAGCAGGTCTTGATGCCGCGGGCGCCCATGCGCATCGCGCGGCCCATGGCGTTCTTCATCGCACGGCGGAAGCCGATGCGCTTCTCCAGCTGCTGAGCGATGTTCTCGGCCACCAGCTGAGCGTTCATGTCGGGGTTCTTGACCTCGACGATGTTCAGGGCAACGGACTTGCCGATCATCTTCTCGAGGGTCAGGCGCAGGCGCTCGATGTCGGCGCCGCCCTTACCGATGACCACGCCGGGGCGGGCGCAGTGCAGGTAGATGCGGACCTTGGCGTTGTCGCGCTCGATCTCGATCTTGGGGATACCAGCGCCGTACAGGGTCTTCTTCAGGTAATCGCGGATCTTCTTGTCCTCGACCAGCAGGTCGCCGACCTTCTCGTTGCGGGCGTACCAGCGGGAGTCCCAATCCTTAATGACACCCACGCGCAGGCCGTGGGGATTGACTTTCTGTCCCATTTTGTTCCTCCTCCCTTAGCGCTCGCTCACCGCGATGGTGATGTGAGAAGTGCGCTTGTTGATCCGGTACGCACGGCCCTGAGCACGGGGCATGATCCGCTTGATGATGGGACCGGGGGCGGCGTAGGTGGTGGACACGTAGAGCTTCTCAGGGTCCATCTGGTGATTGTTCTCAGCGTTGGCCGCGGCGCTCTTGAGCACCTTGAGCATCAGCTCGGAGGCGGCCTTGGGGGTGGCCATCAGGATGGCGGTGGCCTCAGCCACACTCTTGCCGCGGATCAGATCGCAGACGATCTGGACCTTGCGGGGAGAGATGCGGGCATACTTCAAAACAGCTTTCGCTTCCATGTTCTCTCCTCCTTACTTACCGGTCTTGCTGCCAGCGTGGCCCTTGAAGGTACGGGTGGGGGCGAACTCGCCCAGCTTGTGACCCACCATGTCCTCGGTCACGTAGACGGGCACATGCTTGCGGCCGTCATGGACGGCGAAGGTGTGACCCACGAAGGCGGGGAAGATGGTGGAGGCGCGGCTCCAGGTCTTGAGGACCTTCTTCTCGCCGGTCTGGTTCATTTCATCGACCCGCTTCAGCAGCTCGGGGGCGCAAAAGGGGCCTTTCTTGATACTTCTGCTCATCTTTTACTGCCTCCTTACTTCGCGTTGCGGTGCTTGACGATGAACTTCTCCGTGCGGTTCTTCAGCTTGCGGGTCTTGTAACCCAGAGCAGGCTTGCCCCAAGGAGTGACAGGGCCGGGACGGCCGACGGGGCTCTTGCCCTCACCGCCGCCGTGGGGGTGGTCATTGGGGTTCATGACGGAACCGCGAACGGTGGGACGCCAGCCCATGTGACGCTTGCGGCCGGCCTTACCGATCTGGATGTTCTCGTGCTCGATGTTGCCGATCTGGCCGATGGTGGCCAGGCACTCGGGACGGATATAGCGCACCTCGCCGGAGGGCAGACGGACCTGAGCCATGCCGTTCTCCTTGGCCATCAGCTGAGCGAACTCACCAGCGGCGCGGACCAGCTGGCCGCCCTTGCCGGGATACAGCTCGATGTTGTGGATCAGGGTGCCCAGGGGGATGTTGGCGATGGGCAGGCAGTTGCCGGGCAGGATGTCGGCGTCGGGACCGGTCATGATGATGTGGCCAGCCTTCATGCCGACGGTAGCCAGGATATAGCGCTTCTCGCCGTCCTCATACTGGATGAGGGCGATGTTGGCGGAGCGGTTGGGATCGTACTCCAGGCGCAGCACGGTAGCGGAGCCCTGCTTGTCGCGCTTGAAGTCGATGATGCGGTACTTCTTCTTGTTGCCGCCGCCGCGATGACGGACGGTGATGCGGCCGTAGCTGTTGCGGCCGGCGTTCTTCTTCAGAACCTCGGTCAGGCTGCGCTCGGGCTTAGCCTTCTTGTCGATCCCCTCGAAGGCGGACACAGTCATGTGACGGCGGGAGGGGGTAGTGGGCTTGAACGTCTTAATAGCCATGTTTCATTACCTCCTTACACCATGCCCTCGAAGAACTCGATGGTCTTGGAGTCCTCGGTGAGGGTGACAATGGCCTTCTTATAGGAAGGACGGCGGCCAGCGGGGAAGCGGCCGGTGCGCTTGGCCTTACCATCCATGTTGATGGTGTTGACCTTGGCGACCTTCACGCCGAAGATCTCCTCCACAGCCTTGGCGATCTCGATCTTGTTGGCGTCCTTGGCCACCTCAAAGGTGTACTTCTTCATCTCGAACAGAGAAGCGGACTTCTCAGTGATGATGGGACGCTTGATGATATCATAAGCGACGGTAGCCATTACGCGAACACCTCCTCGATGACGGCCAGGGCGGCCTTGTCGACAATGAACTTGTCGGCGTTCACGATGTCGTAAACGCTCAGGATCTTAGCGGTGGTGGTGGTCACGCCGGGGATGTTCCGGGCGGACTTGACCACGTTCTCGTTGACCTCGTTGGTCACGACCACGGACTTCTTGCCCGCCTCAACGGCGTTCAGGAAGTTGACCATGGCCTTGGTCTTGATCTCGCCCAGCTCCAGGCCGTCGACCACGATGACGTTGCCCTCAGCGGCCTTGGCGGAGAGGACGGACTTCAGAGCCAGACGCTTAACCTTCTTGTTCAGCGCATAGCTGTAATCGCGGGGCTTGGGAGCGAAGACGATACCGCCGTGGGTCCACTGGGGAGCACGGGTAGAGCCCTGACGGGCGCGGCCGGTGCCCTTCTGACGCCAGGGCTTGATGCCGCCGCCGGAGACCTCGGCGCGGGTCAGAGCGGACTGGGTGCCCTGACGGCAGTTGGCCAGGTGGTTCTTGACGACCTCGTGGACAACGACCTCGTTGGGCTCGATTCCGAAGATGGCGTCGGAGAGCTCCACTTCGCCGACCTTCGTGCCGGTCATGTTAACAACAGTTGCCTTAGGCATTTGGTTTCTCTCCTTTCTTAGCGGTTACGCGCAGACGCCTTCTGGGGATTGACGCGGGCGGAAGCCTTCTGCGGGTTGTTGCTGATGCCAGCAGCAGCGCCCTTCTCCTTGACGTTGATGACGCTGTTACGCAGGTACACAACGCCGCCCTTGGGGCCGGGGATGGCGCCGCGGACCGCGATGATGCCCAGCTCGGAGTCGACCTTGATGACATCCAGGTTCATCACGGTGACCTGCTCGCAGCCCATGTGGCCGGCGCCGATCTTGCCCTTGAAGATACGGGAAGGATCGGTGGCGGGGCCCATGGAGCCGGCGTGACGGTGCACAGGGCCGGTACCGTGGGTTTCCTTCAGACGATGGGCGCCGTGGCGCTTGATCACGCCGGCGTAGCCCTTACCTTTGCTGATGCCGGTGACATCCACGCGGTCGCCCTCGGCGAACACGTCGACCTTCACCTCATCGCCCACGTTCATCTCAGCGGCCTTGTCGAGCTTGAACTCCTTCAGGACCTTCTTGGGGGCGACGCCAGCCTTCTTGATGTGACCCAGCTCGGGCTTGGTGAGCTTGCGCTCCGCCACGTCCTCGTAGCCGAGCTGAACAGCAGTGTAGCCGTCCTTCTCCTCGGTCTTCTTCTGCACGACGGTGCAGGGGCCCGCCTCGATGACGGTGACCGGGATGACCTTGCCTTCGGCGTCGAAGATCTGCGTCATGCCGACCTTCTTACCGATGATGGCCTTTTCCATGTTTTTTCCTCCTTATAAGGTTATTGGTTGGGCGAGTTGAGCATTGGACTCTCATTGCTCGGCCAACTTGACCCGTCCATCTCAAAAACGCGATGGACAGCGGGTTCAACACATTTGGTTGCCGGTTTGAGGTTCGCTGCTTTGCTTACAGCTTGATCTCGATCTCGACGCCGGCGGGGAGCTCCAGGGACATCAGAGCCTCAACGGTCTTGGGAGAGGGCTTCAGGATGTCGATGAGGCGCTTGTGGGTGCGGCGCTCGAACTGCTCACGGCTGTCCTTGTACTTGTGGACGGCGCGCAGGATGGTCACGACCTCTTTCTTGGTGGGCAGGGGGATGGGGCCGGACACGGAAGCGCCGGTGCGCTTGGCGGTCTCTACGATCTTCTCAGCGCTCTGGTCGATGAGCTGATGGTCGTAGGCCTTCAGGCGGATGCGGATCATTTCTTTCTGAGCTGCCATGGTGTTTTTCCTCCTTAAACATACGAAGTGACGTTCTGTATTCCGTGCACGCTTCGTACGGTGAGAATCTTCTGTACACGTTTCCGTGCGTATCATTCTGTGACACGAAGAAAACCGGCGCAACAGCAGCCGGTTTCGTCCCTGCACAGCGATATACGCCGTGTACGGAACCTTCTCAGCCGCCCGATTCGCTCGGACATACTCCGCGGAAGTTACCGGCTCACGCCGCAATCTCCCGCATCATCGCAGTGCGCCTTTTCACAGGCGCCCCATTATTGTACTGGATACTGTGCCGGAAGTCAAGAGGTTTTTTGATTTTTTTCGTCCGCTTTTTGCCGATTCCGGGGCACATCCCGCCCCTTTCCTTTGTGCAGCTTCGCAAAAGGGACGGAATGGCCCTCAGCGTGTCGAAAAGCTTCGACACGCTTCTCAAAAATGCAGGCATTTTTGAGAAGGGATACAGGCCGCCGCATGCACTCGCTGACGCTCGCACACTTGCGGCCTGAGAAGAGTGTTTTCCGACGTACATGCCGCCGGAAAACACGATTTTAACTCTCTTCCGCCGTCTGCGGACGGCGGAACTCTGCGAGGCTCTTGCAGCGTATATCGCAGATCTACACTTTTTTGACAGTCTGGAGGGACGGAACGGCCCTTCCATTCCGTCCCTGTTCCATCGGGATCACCTGCTCTGTGCCTTCAGCGCCTCCTCCACCAGGGGGAGCATGGCCGCCCCGTCGATGGGGGTGCGGGTGAAGTGCTCCAGGGCGAAGACCGCCTGCCAGATGAGCATGCCCAGGCCATTGAGGGCTGTGAAGCCCCGCATCCGCGCCTGCCGGAGAAGCTCGGTCTCGGCGGGGGCATAGATGAGGTCGCACACCGCCGCTCCGGCTGGCAGGGCGTCCAGAAAGGAGAAGTCGGCAAACTGTCCCGCCGTCCCCTCCATGCCCAGATTGGTGCAGTTGACCACCAGGGAGCACTGCGCGGCCAGCTCGGCCAGGGTCTCCGGGCGGAAATCCGCGGGGATCATCCGCTCCCCCCAGGGGGCACACAGGGCCTGGGCCTTCTCCGCCGTGCGGTTGGCCACATAGACGGCCCGGGCCGCTCCCTCCTGGCAGAGCTTGGGGGCCACTGCCTTGGCGGCGCCTCCCGCCCCCAGCACCAGCACCCGCTGTCCGGCCGTGTTCACCCCCGCATGGCAGAGGGAGGCCAGAAAGCCCTTGCCGTCGGTGTTGAAGCCATAGTACTTCCCGTCCCGAATGCACACGGTGTTCACGGCGCCGTACATCCGGGCGTCCTCGTCCAGCTCGTCCATGAGGGGAAGGAGCTCCTCCTTGTGGGGCATGGTGGCGTTGAAGCCCGCGTAGCCCGCGAAGGCGGCACATTTGAGCCACTCCCCTGCCCTGCCCCGGGGGACCGGCTGGCAGAGATAGATATAGTCCAGTCCCAGGGCGCGCAGCATGGTGTTCTGGATCAGGGGGGACTTGGAATGGAGCACCGGGTCCCCGATGACACAGAGTTTTTGAGTCGTATTGTGCAGCGTGACTTCCATGGCTGCGTCTCCTTTCTTGAAAATGGCTTGGGCGCTCTTCTGCTCCAGCCACGCCAGACTTTTATTGAAAGCTCTCTTTGCCTACTTTCTCTCTCGAGAGAAAGTAGGACAGGGCGGCCTCGTAGCCATAGAGGCCCAGGCCGCAGATCTGGCCCACACAGGCGGGGGCGGTGACACTCTTGTGCCGGAACTCCTCCCGCTGGTGGATGTTGGAGATATGGACCTCCACACAGGGCACGCTCACCGCCTTGAGGGCGTCCAGGATGGCGATGGAGTAGTGGGTGAAGGCCCCCGGATTCATCACGATGGCGTCATAGACCCCGTCGGCGGCCTGGATGGCGTCGATGATGGCCCCCTCGTGGTTGGACTGGAAGCACACGGCGGTGGAGCCGTGGGCGGCGGCAAATTCCTCCAGCCGCCGGCACAGGCTCTCATAGCTGTTCTCCCCATAGATGCCCGGCTCCCGCTTGCCCAGCAGGTTCAGGTTGGGTCCGTTGATGATGAGAAATTTCATGTGAGCACCTCCAGAATGCGCGCCGCCGTCTCCTCCGGGGTGGCCTGTACCTCCACCTGGTGGTGGGCGCAGGCCTGATAGACCGGCTCCCGCTGTGCGTAGCGCGCCAGAAAGGCCTCCCGCCCCTGCTGTCCCAGGGGCCGGCCGGCCATGGATACCTTGTCGTAGATCTCCTCGGGGGGACGGTGGAGGAAGATGACCGTTCCGCTCTCCCGGAGGGGACCGATGCAGTCCTCCCGCAGGGGAAGTCCGCCGCCGCAGGCGATGACCAGTCCCGTCCGGCGGGAGAGCTCCTCAGACACCTGCCGCTCGCAGTCCCGGAAATACCCCTCCCCCCGCTGCGCGAAGAGTGCGGGGATGGAGCAGCCCTCCCGGGCCTCGATGAGGGAATCGGTGTCGGCCAGCTCCCACCCCAGGCGGCGGGCCAGAAGCCCCCCCACGGTGGACTTGCCGCAGCCCATCATGCCGATGAGAATGAGATTTCCCCTCATTCCGCTCCCCCCTCATAGGCCTGGAAATTGCCCAGTACCCGCATCTCACCCGAGAGCTGGGAGAGCTCATGGAGCACCCCGTCCATGGCGGGGGAGAGCAGATCGCCCGAGAACTCCAGGAAGAAGAGGTACTCCCAGCTCCGCCCCGGGATGGGCCGGGACTCGATCTTCAGGAGGTTGAGCCCCTGCACCGCGAAGAGGGTGAGAATCTCGTGGAGGGAGCCGCTCTGGTGGGGCAGGTGGAAGAGGGCGCTGATCTTGTTGCGCCCGGGGCGCATCTCCATGACCGGGGAGACCACCACGAAGCGGGTGTGGTTGAGGGAATTGTGGTTGGTGCCCTCCACCAGGATGTTCAGGCCATAGAGCCGGGCCGCCCGGCGGGAGCAGATGGCGGCAGCCGTGCGCTCCCCGCTCTCGGCCACCTGTTTGGCCGATCCGGCGGTGTCCAGGGTGGGGACCCGCCGCCAGTCCCGGTGGGTGTCCAGGAAGCGCTCGCTCTGCATAAGGCCCTGCTCGTGGGAGTAGACCGTGCGGATGTCCTCCAGCCCCACGCCGGGCAGGGCCATGAGGCAGTGCTCCACCTTTACGTCATACTCTCCCACCACATAGTAGCGGTACTGGGCCAGCAGGTCGTAGACCTGCCGGATGGAGCCGGTGGAGCTGTTCTCAATGGGGAGGACGGCGTAGTCGGCCTCTCCCCGCTCCAGGGCGGCGAACACGTCGGAGAACCAGGGGCAGCCCCAGCTCTCCACGCCCTCGCCGAAGAAGCCCACCGCGGCCTCCTCGCTGTAACAGCCCGGCTCCCCCTGGTAGACCACCCGGGGGGAGGCCACCGGCGTGCGGGCGTTGGCCAGGGCCTCGGCATAGGCCGCGTAACCC
The DNA here is from genome assembly GCF_014288125.1 of Pseudoflavonifractor hominis. Lineage (NCBI taxonomy): Bacteria > Bacillati > Bacillota > Clostridia > Eubacteriales > Oscillospiraceae > Pseudoflavonifractor > Pseudoflavonifractor hominis. Next base: position 433,111 of record NZ_JACOPR010000003.1, read on the forward strand.
GGGTCCTCGGTCCCCTCCCGCACCAGCTTGCGCTGCTGGCGGCGGGAGATGGCCATGATGGTCTCATAGAGCTCGGCCAGATCGGCCCGGCGCACCGGGTCGTCGGTGAGGGCGGTCTTGGCGGCGATGACCCGCCGCTCCCGGGCGGCGTCCAGTACGGGCACCCCGTTCTTCTGCTTCCACTTCCCCACCTTGCCGGTGACCTCCATCCGGCGGAGGAAGAGCTGTACCAGCTCCCCGTCGATGGCGTCGATCTCCTGGCGGTATTGTTCCAGATCGTTCATCCTCACGTGCTCCTCTCTCTAGTCCAGTCCCAGCACCTGGCAGGCGGCCAGGGCGGCGGCGGCCTCCACCACGGGCACGGCCCGCAGCACCACGCAGGGGTCGTGACGGCCCTCCACCACCAGCTCCCGCTCCTCCATGGTGCTCAGACTCACGGTCCGCTGGGATTTGGAAATGGAGGGTGTGGGGCGGAAGACCACCTCAAACTCCACCGGCATCCCGTTGGTGATGCCGCCGTTGACACCGCCGGTGTGGTTGGTGGCGGTGCGCACCGCGCCCCCCTCCAGACAGAAGGGGTCGTTGGCCTCGCTCCCCTGCATGGCGGCAAAGCCGAATCCGGCCCCGAAGGCGATCCCCTTCACCGCGGGGATGGCAAAGAGGTACTGGGAGAAAATCCCCTCCACATTGCACCCGAAGTCGGGAGCGCCCCGTCCGGCGGGCATGCCCTCCACGGTGCAGCGGACACAGCCCCCCACCGAGTCGCCTTCACGCTTGGCCTCCAGGATGCGCGCCCGGGCCTGCTCGGGCGTGGGGTCAGATATGCCGCCGATGTTGGAGACCCGGGCGGTCACCGTGACTCCCCGCTCCCCCAGGGCCAGCTTGGCCACCGCCCCGGCAAAGACCAAAGGCGCGGTGAGCCGTCCGGAGAAGTGTCCCCCGCCCCGGTAGTCGTTGTATCCCCCGTAGCGGAGCTGTCCGGTGTAATCGGCGTGGCCCGGCCGGGGCATGTCCCGGAGCTTGCTGTAGTCCCGGCTCCGGGTGTCGGTGTTGCGGATGACGGCGCACAGCGGAGTGCCGGTGGTCCGGCCCTCAAAGACGCCGGAGAGGATCTCCACCTCGTCGGCCTCCCGCCGGGGGGTGGAGGTGTCGTCCTGCCCGGGCGCACGGCGTTTGAGCTCGGCGCGGATGAAGTCCCAGTCCAGGGCCAGCCCGGCGGGCACCCCCTCCAGGGTCACGCCGATGGCCGGGCCGTGGGACTCGCCGAAGATGGTGTATCTCATACCGCTTCCTCCTCCCGGCGGATGGCTCCGCCCAGCCGCGCATACTCCTCCCAGAAGTTGGGGTAGGACTTCTTCACGCACTCTGCTCCGGTGATGGTCACGGGGGCCTCGCACCGGATAGCGGCAATGGCGGCCATCATGGCGATGCGGTGGTCATTGTGGCCCGACACGGTGACCCCTCCGGCCAGGGACGCCCGGCCGTGGATGATGAGAGAATCGGGGTACTCCTCCACCTGGGCGCCCAGGGCATTGAGGACCTCGGTCACCGTGGCCAGGCGGTCGCTCTCCTTGATGCGCAGGCGGGCGGCGTTCACCAGATGGGTGTCGCACCCGGGGGTGAGGGCGGCCAGGGCGGCCACCGGGGGCACCAGGTCGGGGCACTGGCTCATATCCAGCTCCACCGTCCGGCGGCCCTCCCGGGCGGCGGGCGTCTCCCCCGCCTCCCGGACCAGCTCCTCCCCGCACAGGGCGGCATAGTGGGCGGCGATGCGCATATCCCCCTGGCAGGAGAGGGGATTGAGCCCCTGGATATCCAGCTCGCACCCCATCCCGGCGGCGGCAAACCAGAAGGCGGCGTTGGACCAGTCCCCCTCGATGGTCAGGTCCTGATGGCGGTAGATCTGGTTCCCCTTGACCCGGAAGGTCCGCGCCCCGTCATATTCTACCTCCACGCCGAACCGCTCCAGGGCGTCCAGGGTCATGTCCACATAGCCCCGGCTCTCCAGCTCGGTGGTGAGATGGATCTCGCTGTCCCCGTCCAGGAGGGGGAGGGCGTAGAGCAGTCCCGTGATGAACTGGGAGGACACGTCCCCCCGGATGGCGTAGATCCCGGGGGTGAGGTGTCCCTCCACCGTGAGCACGCTTCCCTCCCGGCTCCAGGTGATCCCCTTCTCCCGAAAGAGCTCAAAATAGGGCTCCTGGGGCCGCTCCATGAGGCGGCCGTGCCCGGTGAAGCTCCCCTTCCCCTTGAGGGCGAGAGCCACCGGGATGAGGAAGCGGAGGGTGGAACCGCTCTCCCCGCAGTCCATGACGGTGGGGGCGGGGTCCTCGTGGCCGTCCACCAGGTCGGCGCCCCGGATGACGGTGCCGTCGGCCGAGGCGTCGGCATCCAGGGTGCGCATGCACCGCAGGGTGGCCTGGATGTCCTCCGAGAGGGACACGTTGGACAGATGGCAGAACCCGTCGGACAGGGCGGCGGCGATGATGAGCCGGTGGGCCTGGGACTTGGACGGGGGCGGGGTGATGGCCCCCGCCAGCTTCTTGGGGGTAATGGTCACGTTCATTTCAGTTCCTCCAGCAGGGCGGCCTTGGTCATCCGGTGGGGGACCGCCTTCCCCATCTCCTCCAGCAGGAGGACCTGGATGTCTCCCCCGCTTCCCTTCTTGTCCAGCCCCACAGCGGCGGCATACTCCTCCGCCGTGCAGGGAATGGCGGTGGGCAGGGCGAAGGCCTTCAGCAGAGCGGCGATGCGCTCCCCCGTCCCGGCGGGGGTGACTCCCAGCTTCTCGCCCAGGGCGGCTGCCCGCACCATCCCGGCGGCCACCGCCTGACCGTGGGTCCAGCGGGTGTAGTTCCCCGCCAGCTCGTAGGCGTGGCCCAGAGTGTGCCCGAAGTTGAGGACCAGCCGGGCGCCCACGTCCCGCTCGTCCTCCACCACAACGCTGCGTTTTAAATCACAGCAGGTATACAGGACGTGTTCGATCTCTGCCATGATTTCCCCCCGGCTGGGCCGCTGGGCCAGGAAATCGAAGAAGGCGGCGTCCTGAATGCAGCCGTACTTGATGACCTCCGCCATGCCGTCGGCGAACACGCCGTCGGGGAGGGTCTCCAGCACCTCCGGGTCCATGAGGACCAGCTTGGGCTGCCAGAAGGCCCCGGCCAGGTTCTTCCCGGCCCGCAGGTCCACCGCCACCTTACCCCCCACGGAGGAGTCCACCTGGGCCAGCAGGGTGGTGGGGATCTGGATGAAATCCACCCCCCGCAGGATGGTGGCGGCCGCAAAGCCAGCCAGATCGCCTACCACGCCGCCGCCCAGGGCCACTACCGCGTCGGTGCGGGTGAGGCCGAAGTCCATCATGTTCTCCCAGAGCTCGGTGAGCATGGCGGGGGACTTGCTGCTCTCCCCGGCGGGGATCTCCTGGCAGGCCGTCTCAAAGCCGGCCTCCTCCAGGCTCTTCACCACCCGTCCCAGGTGGAGGGGGGCCACATTGGAGTCGGTCACCACAAAGAGGCGGGTACACCGGGGGAGCACGCCGCGGCACAGCTCGCCCGCCCGGTCCAGGGCGCCCCGTTCGATGTGGATGTCATAGGCCCGTCCGGGCAGGTCTACCCTCAGTGTTTTCATGGCTGCTCCTCTCTCAGTTCTGGCCCTCACGCCAGGCGCGCAGGCTCTCCACCTTCTTCATGAGGGTGTCGAACTTCTCGGGGGTGAGGGACTGCTGTCCGTCGCACTTGGCGTGGGCGGGATCGTTGTGGACCTCCACGATGAGGCCGTCGGCCCCAATGGCGGTGGCGGCCAGGGCCAGGGGCTCCACCATCCAGTACATGCCCGCCGCATGGGAGGGGTCCACGATGATGGGCAGGTGGCTCATCTGCCGGATGGCGGGGATGGCGGAGAGGTCCAGGGTGTTGCGGGTGTAGGTCTCAAAGGTACGCACGCCCCGCTCGCAGAGGATGACGTTCTCATTGCCGGCGGCCATGATGTACTCGGCGGACATGATCCACTCCTCGTAGGTGTTGGCCAGGCCCCGCTTCAGGAGGACGGGCTTGGAGAGCTTGCCCACCTCCTTGAGCAGGTCGAAGTTCTGCATGTTCCGGGCGCCGATCTGCACCAGGTCCACCTTCTCCTCGAAGAGCTCGGCATACCGGGGGGCCATGATCTCAGAGACGATGGGCAGTCCGGTGGCCGCCTTGGCCTCCAGCAGGAGGTCCAGGCCGCTCTCCCCCATGCCCTGGAAGGAGTAGGGGGAGGTGCGGGGCTTGAAGGCGCCGCCCCGGAGCATGGCCGCGCCGGACGCCTTCACGTCCCGGGCGATGGAGGTGACCTGCTCGGCGCTCTCCACCGAGCAGGGCCCGGCGATGACGGCGAAGTGGCCCCCGCCGATCTTCACGCCCTGCACGTCCACCACGCTGTCCTCGGGATGGAACTTCCGATTGGCTTTCTTATAGGGCTCCTGCACCCGCATGACCCGCTCCACGTGGGGATTGATGGAGATCTTGTCCATGTCCACGGCGGTGGTGTCGCCCACCAGGCCCAGGATGCTGCATCCCACGCCGTTGGTGATGCCCACCTGGAGGCCCATCTCCTCAAAGCTGTGGGCCAGGGCCTGGATCTCCTGCTGCTGCGTGCCGGGTTTCATTACGACTACCATAGTATTTCCATCCTTTCTGTATCCGGGTCCTTCCGGCCCGTACACCTGTGCTTTACATAACAAAAGGCGCTCATTGATGAACTCAATGAGCGCCCACAAATTGCGGCAAAGAATAGACCTTCGGCAGGTCCCCCACTCATCTCATCCCTCTTATTTCCCCATGCCAAAAAAGCCGGCGCCCATAAATCGGGCCCAGCCAAAGGAAACAAAATAGGATGCAGTTGTGAGGGGCTGCTGTCTCATGGTTACTTCCTCACTTTAACAGGTTGAGGTCATTATAAACCCATTTTTCCGGAAATGCAACACGGAATTTTTCTCCCGCTACTCCCTCCGGCGAGGGTAAGGCCTTTGCTCGTCGGTCAGTCCCAGGAGATAGTCCACGCTGGTTCCGTAGAACTGAGCCAGTGCAGCTACCACTTCCAGCGGATAGTTCAGGGTACCCGTCTCATACTGGGAATAGGTATTCTGTTTGATGTGGAGCACCTGCGCAATCTCCTGCTGCGTCAGATCCCGGTCGATCCTCATATTTCGGATGCGCTCATAGCGCAGTGGTTCTATTCTCATAATAAAATCACCCACGCCATCTTAGAATATCTGATTTTCAGATATTGCTTTTTATCTGAAAACCAGATATTCTAAGCATGAGGTGATTTCATTGGATTTATACAAAGAGATCCTGATCCACGCACTGGCACAAGAGCGAATCGAGGTGCGCTTTCCCGAGCTGAAGCTGGACGCACAGACGCTGGTGGAATCGGTCTGCTACCGCGCCCTGGAGGAGATCCGCGCCATTCTTCGGGACGATACGCTCTCCGATCCGGCTTGCTTCCACAGGATCGAGGCCATCGTCACCACACTGGAGTCCATCGGCAGTCACTGCGGCGACCGGCATGATTTTGGCTGACAGGAACCCCCGCTCTCCATACAGCAAACGAGGGCCGTCCCGGTGGGACGGCCCTCGTTCCATATCTCGCTTACCGTTTTGTATTTAGTACGCCACGCCCCAGTACACCATGTGCTTGGCGGGCTTGCCGCAGATGGGGCACACATCGCCCAGGTGCTCCTGCTCCAGGGGGATGCAGCGGGAGGAGACGCCGGCCTCTTCCTTCATCTTGAGCTCGCACTCCAGATCGCCGCACCACATGGTCTTGGCGAAGCCGCCCTGGCTGGCCATCTTCTCCTTGACCTCCTCCAGGGAAGAGCAGGCGTAGGTGTTGTCCTCCAGGTTCTTCTTGGCCTTGTCGAAGAGACCCTGCTGCACCGCGTCCAGCATGGTCTTGACGGTCTCCTCGATGTTGTCCAGGGACACAAAGCTCTTCTCGCCGTTGTCCCGGCGGGCCAGCACGCACTGGTTCTTCTCCATGTCCTTGGGGCCCATCTCCAGGCGCAGGGGCACGCCCTTCATCTCGTACTCGGCAAACTTCCAGCCGGCGGACTGCTCGGAGGCGTCCATCTTCACCCGGATGCCGGCGGCCTTCAGGCGGTTCATGACGGCCTCGTTGGCCTCCAGAACGCCCTCCTTGTGCTGGGCCACGGGGATGATGATGACCTGGGTGGGGGCGATGCGGGGGGGCAGGACCAGACCGTTGTTGTCGCCGTGGGTCATGATGACGCCGCCGATCAGGCGGGTGGACACGCCCCAGGAGGTCTGGAAGGGATGGTGGGGCTTGTTGTCCTTGCCGGTGAAGGTGATGTCAAAGGCAGTGGCAAAGCCGTCCCCGAAGTAGTGGGAGGTACCGGCCTGAAGGGCCTTCTTGTCGTGCATCATGCACTCCACGGTGTAGGTGGCCTCAGCGCCGGAGAACTTCTCCTTGTCGGTCTTGCGGCCCTTCACCACGGGCATGGCCAGGTAGTTCTCGCAGAAGTCGGCGTAGATGTTGAACATGCGCTCGGTCTCGGCGATGGCCTCCTCGGCGGTGGCGTGCATGGTGTGGCCCTCCTGCCACAGGAACTCCCGGTGGCGCAGGAAGGGGCGGGAGGTCTTCTCCCAGCGCAGGACGGAGCACCACTGGTTGTAGAGCTTGGGCAGGTCCCGGTGGGAGTGGATGATGTTGGCATAGTGCTCGCAGAACAGGGTCTCCGAGGTGGGCCGGATGCAGTAGCGCTCCTCCAGCTTCTCCGAGCCGCCGTAGGTCACCCAGGCGCACTCAGGGGCAAAGCCCTCCACGTGGTCCTTCTCCTTCTGGAGCAGGCTCTCGGGGATCAGCATGGGGAGATACACGTTCTCATGTCCGGTCTCCTTGAACTTCTCGTCCAGGATCTTCTGAAAGTTCTCCCAGATGGCGTAGCCGTAGGGCCGGAGGATGAACATACCCTTGATGGAGGAGTAGTCGATGAGCTCCGCCTTCTTGCACACGTCGGTGAACCACTTGGCGAAGTCCACCTCCATATCGGTGATCTGCTCCACCTGCTTTTTGTCCTGTGCCATATTTTTTCTCAATCCTTTTTTGTCAGTTTGGTGTCGGTTCTCTTCATTTTATTCACTTCTTCCCCAAAAGTCAAGGCGCACCTGGGGAAAAGACGCGGCCCGCGGGGGCTGTAAGCCCGCGGGCCGCCATGCAAGCTGTGTTTTAGGTCCGGATGACCAGCGTGGCCCGGAAGGTCAGGCCGTCATAGGAGCCGTAAATGGTCACGTTCTGGTTGGTCTCGAACTGCCGCAGGGAGAGTTCTCCCCCCGTCACGGAGAGGAGCTGGGCGTCGGAGACATCCACGGTGATGACACTCTGGTCCTCGCCCCGCCGCTGAATGAGCATCTCCTCGCTGGTGCTGTTCACATAGAGCACGGTGCCGTCGATCTGGTTGGAGGAGACGGCGCTCTTGTCCACCTCGATGGAGAGGATCTGGTCTCCGTCCAGCACCATGGCGATCTGATAGCCCGGCTTGAGGGAGTCGATGGACACGGCCTTGCCGTCCTGGGTCACCGACACCCCGGCGCTCACCCGGTAGGAGGCGGTTCCCCCATCGGAGAGGGCCACCTCGATGAGGGTGCCGCTGGTGTCCATGGTCACCTTCTGGATGATGCCGCTGGCGTTGGCGCTCTGGGGCGTGGCGTCGATGGAGCTGACCTCCTGGTAGCGCACGGTGACCACCACCGAGTCGCCGTTTTTCAGCCGGTCGATGGAGCTGCGCGCGTCGTTGCGGTAGACCTCCGGGGGATCGGTCAGGTCGATGTCAAAGGTGAGGACCTGTCCGTCCGCGCGGGTGACCTCCATCACCATGGGGGAGCCGTAGGTGATGGACGTGATGACGCCCTCCTCGGTGGAGGAGCCGGGATAGGCCAGGACCTCGGCGGCCTCGGTGCCCGAGAGGCGCAGGGTCACATAGGCGTTCTTCTCCAGCTTGGAGAGGGTGGTGGCCTTGCCGTCATAGGTGATGACCGCGCCGCTGGCCACCGTGTAGGTCACGCTCTTCCCGCTCTTGAACTCGTTGATGGTGAGCTTGCCGGGGGTCTGGGAGTAGCTCACGCTGCGGATGGAGCCCTGTACATAGTCGGAGGCGGTATCCACATTCAGGGCGGAGACGGTGGAAACCTCGTCGTTGGAGACCCGCAGGGTCACATAGTCTCCCACATGGCCGGTGCTCAGCTTGCCCACCGCGCCGTTAATGGTGACCCCCGCTCCGGAGGGCACGGTATAGCGGGTCTTCACCCCGCTCATGCTGGTGACCTGTACCGTGTAGGACCCGTCGCTGTTGCTCTTCACCTCGGAGAGCAGGCCATTTTCCTGCCGGGTGCCGCCGGTGAGGCGCAGGGCGGCCAGATGGCCCTGGGCATCCACCATGCACTCGGCCCGGGCATAGCCCGCCCCGTCGTCCAGCAGCTCCACGCCGCCGGTGCCGTTGCCCACCTGCACTTCGGTAAAGCGGTCGGCCCGGAAGTCGCGCACGCCGCTGCCGGTCTGCACGGTGACCGTATGTCCCTCCATATCCGATACGCTGCCCGACAGCGTCTCCAGCGCGCCGCTGACCCAGACGGCGGTGGGGGTGCCGCTGCTGTTGAGCTTCACCCGGGCATAGGAGCCGTTTTTCAGGGCTCCGCCGGTGGACTTCATATTGTTCTCATAGATGGTGCCCCCGGCGGGGAGGGTGAGGGTACGCGCGCCGCTCAGGGGGCTCTGGATGGTGAGGACGGTGGTCCCGCCGCTGCTCACCGAGGTGGAGGTGATGGTGCCGCCCACCCAGTCATAGGTGGTGTAGTCGGCCAGCTCCACCGTGATGCCCTTCTCCTTCATAAAGTCCATGGCACGGCGCATCAGAGAGGTCATCGAGGCACGGTTCACGCTGCTCTTGGGGAGGAAGCGGTTGAGCTCGTCCCCCTTGAGGATGCCGTAGTCGGTGAGGAGATACACATAGGGCCGCAGGTCCCGGGAGATACTGTCCTGGTCGGCAAAGGTCAGCTCGTACTCGGTCAGGCTCTCGGCCGCGCCGTCGATCTGCATGGCCCGGGCCAGGTAGAGGGCCACCTTCTCCCGGTGGATGGCGTTGAGCAGCCCGCTCCCGTTGGCCAGGGCCTTGAGCTCGGCGCTCGTGATGATCCCGGTCTCCAGGCACACTGCCAGATCGGGGGCCGCCCAGGTGAGCATATCGGCGGGCACGATCTCCTTCAGGGTATCCTCCCAGGCCTGGGCGATCTTGGTCTTGGTGGCGCTGTCGATGCCGGTCACCCGGGCACAGAAGAGCAGGGCCTCCACCGCGCTCATGGCGGCGTCGGGCTTGAAGGTCCCGTCATTATATCCGCTGACCAGCCCCAGGGAGGAGAGATATTCCACATCAGCCTTGGCCCAGTGGCCGTTCAGATCGGTAAAGGTCGCCGCCGCCGCGGGCGCTGCGCTCAGACTCACCGTCATGGTCAGGGCCAGGGCTGCGGAGAGCCATCTTGTTCCTTTCATTCCATACACCTCCGGAAAATGACGTTGGGATGTTTCCAATCATCAGACGCATTTCAGCAGGGAAAGTTCCACTTATTTCAAATTATATCCGCTCTCCATATAAAAAGCAACCTGCCCGGGTCATTTTGTCCAAAAGGCCGTTCCTTCGACCGGAAAATACACGGTTGCGGCCGCCTATCTTCCTGTGATAAAATAAAATGCATATGTAACCACTTTGCGGTGCAAAAAACCACCTCATCCTATGGATCAGGAGGCTGTATATGAAGGATATTTCCGACAAATCCCGGACCTGGACCGCTGCCGCGCTGGTGCTGGTCTGTCTGGCCGTGATCGGATGTGCTACGGCCTATACGCTGCGTGTACTCCACCTGATGCGCTCGGATACCGACCAGTATCTCCTGGAAAATGCGAAGAACGCCGTTCTCACGGTGACCAGCCGGATCGAAGAGGATTTTTATAACCTGAACCTGGCGGCCGAGACCTGCGCCAACCTGTCGAACCGGGAGAATCGGCTGACCCACCTGCGCAATCTGGCCGGTGGGCAGACCCTGGACAAGCTGGCGCTGGCCGAGCCGGACGGGACGCTCTACCTCACCAACGGCAATTCGTTTTCCATGGCGGGAAACTCCATTGTGGAGCAGGCCCTCCAGGGCTCCGAAGTACTGGCGATCAGCCAGGAATTCTCCCTGGACGACCAGACCGAGTATCTGGTGTACGCCGTGCCCATCGTAGGCCACGACAATTCCATTCTGGGTGCTCTCATCTGGCGGGACACCCAGCGGTTTGTGACCCGCTGGTTCCCCCAGAACCAGTCCGACCGCATCACCATTGTAGAGTCTGACGGCTCCATCATTCTCTCGGAGCCGTGTGGCGAAAATGTCTTTGATCTTCTCTCCCGCACCGTGCCCGAGCGGGACTGTTCTCTGGATCAGCTTCGCTCCGACCTCTCCGAGGGCCGCCAGGGCATCTTTTACTATCACAACACGGTGGAGGAGGCGGCCATCACCTACTTCCCCCTTCCGTTCGGGAACTGGTTTTTGCTGCTGCGTACGCCGCTGGAGAGCATGAACCGCTCCCTCTCCCAGGCCATGCTGCTGGGAATCCTTCTGTGCTTCCTGCTGGGGGCGGCCTTCCTGCTGTTCCTGTACTTTTTCCGCCGGGCGCAGCAGCGGCATACCCAGCTGCTGGAGCAGCTGGCCTTCTCCGATCCCGTCACCGGGGGGGACAATGCCCTGCGCTTCTCCATGCGGGTGGAAAAGATCCTCCCGGAGGCCCCTCCCGCCTCCTATGTCCTGGTCAGCGCGGATATCCAGGCCTTTGGTCTGGTCAACCGGATTTTTGGAGAGCGCGCGGGGGACCGGGTCCTCTCCCACCTGTGCCGCTCCTTCCAGGACCGCCTCCAGCCCGGAGAGCTAGTGGCCCGGGACACCCAGGATCAATTCCTTCTCCTCCTTCACGCGGACCTTCCCGCCGCGCTGGAGGCCCGGCTGGAGGAGATGGCCCGCCATGTCAACCGCTTCAACGAGCACACGCCCACCCCCTACTACCTCCATCTCACCATCGGCCTGTGTCTGGTCAACGATCCGACCCATCCCCTCTCCGATCTGTTGGACCAGGCCAATCTGGCCCGGAAGCGGGCCCGGCAGCACTCCACAGACAAGCTCTCCACCTGTGCCTGGTACCGTCCGGAGGACCAGGAGCAGCGCCTGCGGGAGCAGAACATCTGCAATCAGATGGAGCGCGCGCTGGAGAACGGCGATTTCAAGATCTATCTCCAGCCCAAATTCTCCCTGGCCGGCCGCCGGGTGGTGGGGGCGGAGGCCCTGGTCCGCTGGCAGGACGGGGAGCAGGCCTTTTTCCGCCCGGACTCCTTTATCCCGTACTTTGAGCGCAACGGTTTTATCACCCGGCTGGACCGGTATATGTTTGAGCAGAGCTGTATCCAGCTGCGCCAGTGGCTGGACGCCGGGCTGGAGCCGGTGCCCATCTCGGTGAACTTCTCCCGTGCCAACCTGGCCGTGGGCACCCTGGCCGCCTATCAGGCCATCCAGGAGCGCTACGGCGTGCCCCCTTCCCTGTTGGAGTTTGAGCTCACCGAGACCATGATGGGGGAGAATCCCACCTTCTTCTCCGAGGTGGTGGAGGCCATGCATCAGATGGGCTTCCAGTGCTCCATCGACGACTTCGGCAGCGGCTACTCCACCCTCTATATGCTCCAGCAGGTCCAGGTGGACACCATCAAGCTGGACAAATCCCTCTTTGACGGGCTGCGTTCCCAGCCGGAATGTCCCCGCACCGCCATTGTGGTGGAGGCCGTCCTTCAGCTGGCCCGCCGCCTTGGCCTCAAGACAGTGGCCGAGGGGATCTCCACCCAGGAGCAGCTGGAATTTCTCAAGCACTATCCCTGCGACATGGTACAGGGATATTACTTCTCCCACCCCCTCCCTGCGGAGGAGTTCTGCCGGCGCTTCCTCCGCCCGGCCGACGCTCCGCCGGAAGTGGAAGCACCGTAAGCAAGCGGCCCGGGACGGAAAAACCGTCCCGGGCCCTTTCTGTTTTCTCCTCAATTTGCTTCCAGCAGGCGGTCAATGGCCCTTGCCACACCGTCCTCCCGGTTGCTGGCGGTGATCCGGCGCGCCAGGGCACGGATGGCCTCGGTGGCATTTCCCATGGCGATGGGCATTCCCACCGCCGTCAGCATGCCCCGGTCGTTGTCACTGTCCCCGATGGCGGCGCACTCCTCCAGCGCGATCCCCAGCCCTCCGGCCAGGGCAGCCAGGCCGGTCCCCTTGTCCACACCGGCGGGGACGATCTCAAAATTATAGGGTGCCGAGGAGGTCAGCTCCACATCGGCGTACTCTCCCAGCTCCGCCAGCAGGGGCGGGAAGGTCTCCGGCGCACCCTGGGCATAGATCTTGCTCAGGGGCAGCCCCTCCCGCTCCAGGACAGCGCCGGGGCTTCCCTCCACCCGCTTGCACCGGTGGAACCCGGCGCTGGGATAGGTGCGAAAAATCTCATCCCCCTTGGGATTGACCAGCAGCTCCTCCCCAGCGAAGAGCATAAGGCCCAGCTCCTCCCGCTCCAGCCGCTCCACCAGGGCCAATCCGGTCTCCCGGGGCATGTCCCACCGGCGGGTGTTGCGCCGCAGACCCAGATCGGCCAGGGCCGCGCCCCCCTGGCAGACCAGCACGCGGTCGCACCCGGCCTGGTCGGCCACATCCTCCGACTCCTGCCAGGAGCGGCCGGTGCACAGCACGACCTTCATCCCCGCCGCCCGGGCCCGGGCGATAGCCTCCCGATTGGCGGGACTCACCCGGCCGTCCGGACCGATCAGGGTCCCGTCAATATCCAGTGCGATGAGCCGATACATACCCCACGTCTCCTTTTCTCCGCTCCGTGCACTCAGGCCACGGCCAGCGCCAGCAGGCCGATCACCCAGAGATGCAGCGGGTAAAATCCATAAAACAGATATTTGGACGCCGCTGTTTTGGGTCCACGCTCCCCATTATAGAGCATCAGAAAGGGAATCGCCAGAACAAAGAGAAAATCGGAATTATATCCCAGCATGACCAGCGTCTCAAACCGGGTCGGATAGGGCACATAGGACAGCGCCAGCAGCACGGCCGAGCCGGCCAGCCACAGCCCGTTGCGCAGAGCGACCCGGTCCCGCAGGACGTAGGCCGTGAGCATAAAGGGCAGGACTATGATCCCTCCCTCTGCCAGAACGGCCCCCAGGACCAGGACGGCGGCCACACCGCCGATACACAGGACCTTTTTCCCCCGGTGCGGGGTGCTCCTCCCCTGCTCCAGGATGTTCAGCATCAAAATGCCCAGCGCCAGTGTGAAGAAAATGTTATTGGATATATACAGTCCCTTCGAAGCGCCCAGCATGTGATAGAGCGCATTTCCCGCCGCAGCGCGCAGCAGGGCCGATTGTAACAGGTCCGGTCATGCTCCGTCAACACACCCAAGGGAATCCATCGCTTTTCTTTATGAAAACGTAAGACATTCTCCCTCCACACGAAAAAACTGCCGCTCCCCGGAGTGTTCCGGAGAGCGGCAGTTTTGCTTCAGCTTCTCATGTTGGCGGCCTGATCCCACCCGGTCGGGAGGGCTCAGCGCATGGTATAGAGCATGGTGGCCACTTCGCCGCGGGTGATGGACTGATTGGGATTGAGCTTGTTGCCGTATCCCGACACCACGCCCTGACCCACCAGGATGCGGACATAGTCCAGGGCCCAGGCGGGCACGTCTCCCGCATCGGCCGCGGTGAGGGCGGGGGCCTCATACCCCTTGGCCTGGGTCCGGCCCAGAATGGTCATGACCTCCACACGGCTGATGTTGGCATTGGCGTTCAGGTAGAGCTTTCCGCCGCTCTCGCTGCCGCTGAGGATGCCCAGGCTGTACATGGCCTTGATCTCCCCCAGGGCCCAGGCGGGCGCCTGATCGGCGTCGGCAAAGGGCAGCTCCACATCGGCGTACTGCTCCAGATCCAGGTCCAGCCAGCGGGCCACCAGGGCGAAAAACTCACCCCGGGTGATGTTCCGGTCGGGGGCAAAGGTGAGGGGCTCGCCCGGTGCCCCGGTGCCGGAGGTCACGCCGGTATCATAGAGGTAGGTGGCATACTTGGCCGCCCAGTGTCCCGTCATATCGGTAAAGACATTGGCATGCGCTGCGTCGGGGGCGATGTCTGCCGAGGCCCGGGCCAGATTGCCGCTGGCGTCGCTGGCGGTCACGGTGACCCGGTGGGCCTTCCCATCCGAGGCGGGCAGGGTGGCACTCAGGCTGTTGGTGCTCTCGTTCCAGGTCACCTCCAGGGGCGTGCCGTCATAGGTGGCCTCCACGTTTTTGGCGTAAATGGTCTTATCCACATCGTCGGTGACGGTGGCGGTGAGCTGGCTGCCCGAGACCTTTACCGTCACATTGGGTGCGGCGTTGTCCTCCATCTGCTGGTTGGCGGTGGTCAGCTGGTCCACCCAGATGGTGCCCTGGCTCTGCGCTCCGCCGCCGTAGATGATGTTCAGTCCGCTCAGCGCGGTGGCGCCCTGCGGCAGCTCCACCGAGATCTTCTTCCAGCCGGTGAAGTCCAGTCCGGTGAGAACCACAGGCTCCACCGCAGCTCCCTCGCCGCTGCCCACGGTCACGCTGGCGGTCAGGCTGTTGCCCGAGCCGTCGCCGTAGACCCACAGGTCCAGTCTGCGCTCCCCGTCGGTGATGGGCAGGTTCACGCTCAGGGCGGCGGTACCGTTCTGGGCGGCGTCATAGTCCAGACGCACGCTCTGGCGGCCAAAGCGCACGTGCTCCAGTCCGGTCTCGGGAGAGGCGGTGACGGTCTCGCCGCTCACAAAGGCGGACAGGTCGCCCTCACAGTTCTCCAGGGGCAGGATGTGTCCGGCCACGCTGACGGGGATGCTCACGCTCTTCCCGCCGGCGCTCACGGTGAGGGTGCCGCTGGCTCCCTCGCTCCCGGCGGTAAAGACGCCGTTGGGGTCCACGGTGCCCACCGCCGGATCACAGGTCCAGGTGTAGCTGCTGTCCTGGGAGACCAGGGAGAGCTTCCGGTAGACCGCGTCGGCCTTCAGGTTGACCTGCTCTCTGGGCGCCACATTGAGGGAGGTCACAGACTTTCCGCTGCTCTCATTCCGCAGGGAGATGGAGTCGGGGGTCTTGACCACCGTCATGGTGGCGCTTCCCTCCGCCCCGCCGCCGCTGGCGGTGACCTGGGTGGTGCCGCTCTCACTGCCGGCGGTAAAGAGGCCGTCTGTGGTGACCAGTCCGTCCCCGTTCTGGATGAAATAGCTCACCGGTGTGGTGTCGCTCATGGGGTAGTAGGCGGTGTCCAGGGCCTGGGCGGAGAGCTGGATGCTGCTGCCCGCCAGGAGCATAGCGTCGCTGGGGGTCACATAGTAGGAGCCCAGGACTCCGGTGGCCGTCAGGGTGGTGGTGAGGAAAATGGCGGTGCTGTTGGCCCGCTGGGAGCCGCCCGAGGGCTTGTTCACCACGCCCAGGGTGCTCTCGCCGGGATAGGTGGCGCCCAGGGTGGTGGAGCCGCCGCCGTCCAGAGCCACTGCCTCCACGCAGCCCAGCTCGATCAGGCGCATGGCCACCTGCTCCAGCGTCGCGCCCACGCTGTACCCGGACTGGTCCCCGTCAATGGTGTAGAAGACGACGCTGCCGTCTGCCTTCAGACCGATGGCGGTGCGGGCCCGGCGGGTCTTGGCGTTGGGGTCGTTGATGAAGCTGGCGTAGTCCACCTGTCCGGCATTCACCAGGCGGCTGGGGGCGCCGGTGGCCTCCACCGCCTCGGTCCAGCGGGTGTCGCTGGTGGCAAAGTCCACCTCCACCGTGTCTCCGGCCTTGAGGGCCTTGAGGGGGGCGGTGGCCGCCTCGCCGCTCTTATTGTTGACCGTCAGGACATATTTCCCGCTGGGGATGGCGATGGAAGAGTTGGATTCCAGCACCTGGTCCACGGTGAAGGTCATGCGGCTCATGACCGCGGGGGCCTCCCGCCGGGTGAGGACCGCTCCGTCCTCCCGGGTGACGGTCTCGCCCACTCCGTCCAGCACCGGGGTGAGGATCACGTCCACGCCCGCGCTGGTGTTGTTGGTGGTGCTGCCGAAATCACTGTTGAGGAGCACATACCCGCCCGTATCGCTGCGCACCTTATTGAGGCCGCCGGCGATGTTGTAGGTCTGGCCCCCGAAGTTGGCCCGGACGGCGATCTTGGGCTGGCCGATGAAGGCCGTCCCGTCCTCCCGGAAGCCGATGCCGTAGTACCAGGAGCCGCCCCCCTGGGAGCTGTCGGCCGACGGGGTGGAGCGCAGGATGCCGTCGGTGATGATGACCCCCTCGGGCGCTCCGGTGGAGAAGGAGTAGTAGCCCCCGTTGATGCCGCCGACCACCCGTTTGCCCTGACTCTCCAGGGTCTTGGCCATGGTGGTGAGGGTCTCCCGGCTGGTGATGCTCTTGCCGTAGGCCATGGTGGGCCGCACGTCGGCGTTGGGGGTATAGGTCAGATAGTTCTCGGTGCGCAGGTCGGAATAGGTGTCGCTCCAGAAGATCTGGAAGTCCACGCCCGTCCCGGGAGAGAGTCCCACGCTGCCGCTGTGGATGTCATGTCCCAGCGCCACCGACGCAGAGGCCGCGGTACTCCCCACCATGACCAGGGCCATGGCCGCGGCGGCGGCGCGCTTGCTCCAAATGCTCATGTACAAAAAACCTCCTTGGCTGTTCACAGCCGGTCCAATCCCGATTCCTCACCGGCCGGAGAGACCCTCTCCGGCCAGGAAAAGGCGCCCGGGCAAACCGCTCCGGGCGCGCCAATACTTTGTTATGTTAACACATCGCCGCTCATTTGTAAACCGAAAGCCGTCTTTCTCCCCGATTTTCTCAGGATTGGCCCGGTTCCGTGTCCCGGACGTTCCGGCGCAGGCGGGGGAGCAGGGTGTCCAGGGCCGCCTTCTCCTGGATCTCCAGCAGGGCGCCGATGAGCTGGTTGGACACCAGGAACCCCTGGGGCGTAAAGTACCACCGCCGGTCCTGCCGGGCGGCCCAGCCACGGCGCTCGTACTCCTCCAGCTTCTGCTCGATGGGGTCGAAGTTCATAAAATACTCCCGCCGGTACTCCCACTCCTCAATGCCCCGGGTGGTGCGCAGGCGGAGCATCAGATACTCCCCGCCCCGCTCCCGCTGGGGGATGAGCTCGGACTCGTCCACGATGTTCCCGCCGTGGAGCACCCCCTCGATATAGGCGTCCAGGTCGCGCACGAAGGAGTAGCGCCGTCCTCCGAAGTCGGAGTGGGCCCCCGGCCCGAAGCCGATGTAGGGCCGTCCCATCCAGTATTTCAGGTTGTGCCGGGACTGGAAGCCGGGCCGGGCGAAATTGGAGATCTCATACTGCTTGTATCCGGCCTTGGCCAGCCGCTCCACCATCCACAGGTACATGTCGGCCTGCATGTCGTCGTCGGGGAGGATCTCCCCCCGCTCCACCCGGGTGTAGAGGGGTGTCCCCTCCTCCACCTTCAGGCCGTAGCAGGAGAGGTGCTCCGGCTCCAGGGCCAGGGCGCTCTCCACGCTCTCCTTCCAGGCCTCCATGCTCTGGTGGGGCAGGCCGTAGATGAAATCCAGGCTCACATTTTTGATCTTGGCCTCCCGGGCGGCCTGGACCGCGGCCTTGGCCTGGGCAAAGGTGTGGGGCCGGTGGAGCCCCTCCAAGTCCCGGTCGCAGCAGGACTGCACCCCCAGGGAGATGCGGTTGACCCCCGCCCGGCGCAGGCGGCAGAGCATCTTCTTCTCCACGCTGTCGGGATTGCACTCCACAGTGACCTCGGCGTCCCGGGCCACGTCAAACCGGCGGCAGACCTCGCCCAGCAGCTCCCGCAGGCGCTTCTCGCCGTAGTAGCTGGGGGTGCCTCCGCCAAAATAGATGGTATCGACCTGATGGCCTCGGGCCAGAGGGGCCGTCTCCCGGATGTGGGCAATCAGCGCCTTCTGATAGTCGTCCATCCGCCCCTCCCGTCCGGCCAGGGAGTAAAAGTCGCAGTAGTCACATTTGCTGCGGCAGAAGGGGATGTGGATATAGATTCCGAGTTTTCCAGCCATACAGGTACACCTTCCGATCAGGGTCTTTCTATTTTCTATATTTTTTTATTATACCCTGTTTCTCCCCAGTTGAAAAGCGTTTCCAGCTTCTTCCGTATCCGGCGGGGCGGCGGACTTGACTTTTCCGCCCCCCCTGCTATACTTCATATACCTGCTCCCGCCCGGCCGGGAGCCCTTTGCACACAGGAGGAATCGGCATGGAAGATCATTCTCCCCGGCGGCTCACCCTCACCGTCTCCCCCGCCCAGGAGGGGAGCACCGTGGACACCCTGCTGCGGCGGACTCTGGGCCTGTCGGGCACCTCGGTGAAGCGGGCCAAGCGCGTGCCCGGCGGCATCCAGCTGGACGGCGTGCCCGTCTTTGTCACGGTCCGGGCCCGCTCCGGGCAGCAGCTCTCCGTCCTGGTGGGGGACACCGAGGGGGATGAGACCCTCGTCCCCACCCCCGGCCCCCTGGACATCCGCTATGAGGATGCGGACATCCTCCTCCTCAACAAGGCCCCCGGGGTGGCGGTCCACCCCAGCCCGGACCACTTTGACCATACGCTGGGTAATTTTGTGGCCTATTATTACAAAACGTCGGGACAGATCGCCCGGTTTCGCCCGGTCAACCGGCTGGACCGGGGGACCTCCGGCCTCATGTGCGTGGCCAAGCACGCCCACGCCCACGAGCTTCTCAAGGAGCAGCTCCACACTCCCGCTTTCCGCCGGGTCTACCTGGCTGTATGCGAGGGGTGCCCCCCATCCGACCGGGGACTGGTGGATGCCCCCATCGGCCGGGCGGAGGACTCCCTCCTCCGGCGGGAGGTCCGCCCCGACGGCGCCCCCGCCCGCACCCGGTATGAGGTGCTCTCCCGGGGAGAGGGGCGGAGTCTGGTACGCCTGGAGCTGGAGACCGGGCGCACCCACCAGATCCGGCTCCACATGGCCCACCTGGGCTGTCCGCTGACGGGGGACTTTCTCTACGGCCGGGAGGACCCCCACCTCATCCCCCGTCCCGCCCTCCACTCCTGGCTTCTCTCCCTGCGCCACCCCATCACCGGGGACGTGCTGGAACGGACGGCCCCCCTGCCCCCGGACCTGCTCCGTCTGCTGGAGATTTCTTCCCTCTCTCCCTCTCTTGAAGGCCCGGAGCGGGTATGATAGAATAAGGGGCAAACTCTTTCCCCGGAGGACAATCGTGAATCAACTTGAACAGCTTCCCATCCCTCTGCTCCAGTGGTTTCAGGAGCACGCCCGGGTGCTCCCCTGGCGCAGCGATCCCACCCCCTACCACGTGTGGATCTCGGAGATCATGCTCCAGCAGACCCGGGTGGCGGCGGTGCTGGACTACTACCGCCGTTTTCTGGACGCCCTCCCCACCGTGGCCCATCTGGCTGCCGTGGAGGAGGATACCCTTCTCAAGCTCTGGCAGGGACTGGGCTACTATAACCGGGCCCGCAACCTCCAGAAGGCCGCCCGGCAGATCATGGAGGAGTTCGGCGGGGTCTTTCCCGCCTCCTATGAGGAGATCCTCTCCCTGGCCGGGGTGGGGGAGTATACGGCGGGGGCCATTTCCTCCATCGCCTTCGGCATCCCGGTCCCCGCGGTGGACGGCAACGTCCTGCGTGTGGTGGCCCGGATTACCGGTGACCGGGGGGACATTCTGAACGCCGCTACCAAGGCCCGGATGCGCGCCGCCCTGCTGGAGACCATGCCCAAACAGTTCCCGGGGGCCTACAACCAGGCCCTCATGGAGCTGGGCGCCCTGGTGTGCCTGCCCAACGGCGCGCCCCTGTGCGAGCAGTGCCCCGCCGCTTCCTTCTGCACCGCCTATCAGGAGGGGCTCACCGGTGAGCTCCCGGTCAAGGCCCCCAAGAAGGCCCGCCGGGTAGAGAAACGGACCGTGTTTCTCCTTTTCCACGGCGGCAGGGTGGCCCTCCGCCGCCGCCCCAAGCGGGGCCTGCTGGCGGGACTCTGGGAGTACCCCAACGAGGTGGAGGCCGGCCCCGCCGCCCTGGAGGCCTGGGGCATCACTCCCCGCACGCTGGAAGCGGGGGGCGCGGGAAAGCACATCTTCTCCCACATCGAGTGGCACATGCATGCCCTGTTGGCCGAGACGGCGGACGACACCCTCCCCGACGGCTGGGTCTGGGCCGACGGGCGGGAGCTGGAGGAGGTCTATGCCATCCCCAACGCCTTCCAGGCCTTCTCAGATACCGTATCCGCCCGGCTGCGTTCCTCCCTCTGACATCACACACCAAAGGAGCGACTATGAATTTTACCGCCTTGATCGCCGCCCAGCGGCGCTACTTCAACGAGGGCCTGACCCGGAGCATCTCCTTCCGCCGGGAAATGCTCCTGCGCCTGAAACGAGGCCTGGAGAAACATGAGGATGCCCTCCTCTCCGCTCTGGAGCAGGACCTGGGCAAGTCCCGCTTTGAGGCCTACGAGACCGAGCTGGGCATCGTCCGCTCCGAGCTCCGGGACGCCTGGAAGCACCTGGAGAAATGGGCCCGCCCCTGCCGGGTGCCCACCCCCCTCTCCCAGTTCCCCGCCGTCAGCCGGGTCTACCGTGAGCCCTTCGGGGTGGCCCTCATCCTCTCGCCCTGGAACTACCCCCTCCAGCTCACCCTGGTCCCCCTCATCTCCGCCCTGGCAGCGGGGTGCACTGCGGTGGTGAAGCCCTCGGCCTATGCCCCCGCCACCTCCCAGGCAGTGGCCGACCTGCTGGGGGAGGTCTTTGAGGAGCGCTATGTGGCCTGCGTCCAGGGCGGCCGGGCCGAGAACGCCGCCCTGCTGGAGGAGCACTTCGACTTCATCTTCTTCACCGGCAGCACCGAGGTGGGGCGCACCGTCATGGCCGCCGCCGCCCGGCATCTGACCCCCGTGGCCCTGGAGCTGGGGGGCAAGTCCCCCGTCATTCTGGCCCACGACGCCGATCTGGACCTGGCGGCCCGGCGCATCGTGTGGGGCAAGTTCCTCAACGCGGGCCAGACCTGTGTGGCCCCCGACCATGTGTGGGTCCCCGCCGAGGCCAGGGACTTTTTTGTGGAGAAGCTCAAGACCTGTATCACCCGCTTTTACGGGGAGCGGCCCCTGGAGAGCCCCGACCTTCCCCGCATCATCAACGACAAGCACTTCGAGCGTCTGCTGGGCCTCTTAAAGTCGGGAACCACCGCCTGCGGCGGCGCCTGGGACGCCTCTTCCCGGCGCATCGAGCCCACCGTCCTGGTGGATGTCACCGAGGACATGCCGGTCATGGGGGAGGAGATCTTCGGCCCCATCCTGCCGGTGCTCACCTATGAGGATCTGGACGCGCTCGTCCTCCACCTGCAGAGCAAACCCCGGCCCCTGGCTCTGTACCTCTTCACCCGCAACCACTACCGGATGGACCGCATCAGCGCCCTGCTCCCCTTCGGCGGCGGATGCGTCAACGATACCATCGTCCACCTGGCCAACGGCAACCTGCCCTTCGGCGGCATCGGGGAGAGCGGCATGGGCCGCTGCCACGGGGAGTGGGGCTACCGCACCTTCTCCCACGAGAAGGGCATCCTGCGCAAGTTCTCACTGGACATTCCGGTGCGCTACCCGCCCCACAAGGGCAAGAGCCTGAGCACACTCAAGAAACTCATGTGATCATATCAGAACCTATACAGAGAAAAACGGGGGAATGGAACGACCATGGCAAAGCTGTATTTTCGCTACGGCGTGATGGGGTCCAGCAAGACCGCCAACGCCCTGATGGTGCGCTATAATTACGAGGAGCGGGGGCAGGACGCCCTCCTGGTCAAGCCTGAGCTGGACCAGCGGGACGGGGCCCGCTTCGTGGCCTCCCGGGCGGGACTGAGCCATCCGTGCATCTATTTTACCGACCTGATGAAAAAGACCCCGGAGGAGCTCAAGGCCTACGCCTGTATCATCGTGGACGAGGCCCAGTTCCTCACCCGGGAGGAGGTGCGCTACCTCACCGACCTGGTGGATGAGCAGAACATCCCGGTCATCTGCTACGGCCTGCGGGCCGACTTCAAGGGGGACCTCTTCCCCGGCTCTCAGGAGCTGCTCTCCTGCGCCGACATCATCGAGGAGATCAAGACCATCTGCTGGTGCGGCAAAAAGGCCACCTGCAACGCCCGCTTTGACGAGCACGGCAACGTCCTCAAGGAGGGGGAACAGGTGGTGCTGGGGGCCAACGACCGGTACATCGGCCTGTGCCGCAAGCACTGGAAAGAGGGCAATCTAGGGCCGAAGTAACTCCCCGGCGGTGCTCTCCAGCATGAGGAGTACCCCCAGCCGGAATCCCTCTTCAAAGGCGTAGCGGCTGTGTCCGGCCACGGGGTTGTCCCGCAGCTCCTCCGGCCAGCGCTCCGGCTTGGGATAGCCCACAAAATAGTCGTAGAGTAAGTTAATCATCAGCGACATATTTATCCCTCCACAATATACAGTCAACTGTGTATTGTGATTTTAACACACAGTTAACTGTGCGTCAAGGAGGCCGCATATGTTTTCACAGCGGATTCGTCAGCTCCGCCAGGAACGGGGACTGACGCAGACTGAAGTGGCAGAGGAAGTTCACCTCTCCATGCGGGGATATCAGGACCTGGAATTGGGCCGAAAGCCAAAATATGATACCCTCCTCCACATCGCGGATTTTTACGGCGTGTCAGTGGACTGGCTGATGGGCCGCACCCCGCGCCGGGAGGTCTGGAAGGAATGAGAAAGGAAGGACCGCCATGATCTGCAATCTCTGTCCCCGGAAGTGCGCCGCACTGCGCACCGACACCCGCGGGGAGGGACGCTGCGGCATGCCCTCCCTTCCCGTGGTGGCCCGGGCCGCCCTCCACCAGTGGGAGGAGCCGCCCCTCTCGGGCACCCGTGGGGCGGGCACCGTCTTTTTCTCGGGCTGCCCGCTGGGGTGTGTGTTCTGCCAGAACGAGTCCATCAGCCACGAGAACTTCGGCCGCCCCATCTCGGTGGAGCGGCTGCGCGCCATCTTTCAGGAGCTCATCGGCCAGGGTGCCCACAACATCGACCTGGTGAATCCCACCCACTTTGCCCACGCGGTGCTCCAGGCCCTGGAGGAGCCCCTGCCCGTGCCGGTGGTGTGGAACTCGGGGGGGTATGACGCGCCGGAGACCCTCCGCGCCCTGGAGGGGAAGGTGGACATCTACCTCCCCGACCTCAAGTACCTCCGCCCCGAGACGGCGGCGCGCTACTCCGACGCCCCCGACTATCCGGAGGTGGCCTGTGCCGCCATTCTGGAGATGTACCGCCAGACCGGCCCCTGTGTCTATGACGAAGAGGGCCTGCTCCGGCGGGGGGTCATCATCCGCCATCTGGTCCTCCCGGGGCGGCTCAGTGAGGCCAAGGCCGTCATGGACTGGGTGGCCGAGCACTTTGAACCCGGTCAGGTCCTCTTCTCCCTCATGAGTCAGTACATCCCCTGGGGCCGGGCGGCGGAGTTCCCCGAGATCAACCGGAAGCTGCGCCCCTCTGAGGCCCGCAGCGCCCGGCAGTACATGGATGCCCTGGGTCTTTCGGGCTTTACCCAGGAGGACTCCTCCGCTGCGAGTACCTTCATCCCCTCCTTCGATCTCATCGGGGTGGAGAAGCCTGCCCTCTGATTTTCCCGCAATTTCCGAAAACGTTTCGTATATTCGACTTTATTTTCAACTGTTAGGAGTGAATTTATGGCCCTGAGTCGTTTCGGCTCCAACCCGCGTATGAAGGTCATGTGGCATCTCTCTTGGCCTGCCATCATCGAGCAGGTGCTGGCCACCATGGTCAGCTATGTGGACACCGCCATGGTGGGCGTGCTGGGCGCGGCGGCCACCGCCTCGGTCTCGGTGAACGCCTCCTCCATCTGGCTCATCAACGGCATTCTGGCCGGGATCGGGGTGGGCTATTCGGTGCAGGTCTCCAACGCCATCGGCGCGGAGGACGACGCGCGGGCCCGGCGCATCATCCGGCAGGGCATCCTGGCCACGGTGGTATGTGGTATGGCCGCCCTGCTTCTCTTCCAGCTGCTGGCCCCCTTCATTCCGGTCTGGCTGGGCGCGGAGCCCTCTGTCCGTCCCACCGCCACCGCCTATCTGCGCTGGTACACCCTCTGTATGCCCTTCGCCGCGGCCAGTGCCATTTTCTCGGCCATCCTGCGCTGCATGGGCAACACCAAGACCCCGCTGATCTTCAACTTCTCGGCCAACCTCATCAACCTGATTCTCAACTTCTTCCTCATCTATGAGACGCGCACCGTCACCGTGGGCGGATTCTCCCTCACGGTCCCCGGTGCGGGACTGGGGGTGGCCGGAGCGGCCATTGCCTCGGCGGTGGCCTGGGCCTTTGCCGGGTCCATGCTGCTCTACGTGGGCATCCGCCAGGGCCCCCGCTTCCAGGTCCGGTTCCGGGAGGGCTTCCGGCCCGACAGCAGCATCATCCAGATGGCCCTCCACCTGGGCCTCCCCTCCGCCCTGGAGCGTGCCACCATCAACCTGGGCCAGATCGTCATGACCGCCCTGGTGGCCTCCATCGGCACGGTGGCCCTGGCGGCCAACCAGATCGCCACCACCGCCGAGGGCCTGTGCTATCTCCCGGCCTACGGTATCTCCTACGCCAGTGTGGCCCTGGTGGGCCAGTCGGTGGGGGCCCGCTCGGCGGAGAACGCCCGGGCCTACGGCTCCCTCTCAGCCAAGGTGGCCCTGGTGCTCTGCACCGGCCTGGCCGTCCTGCTCTTCCTCTTCGCCCCGGCCCTGGCCTCCCTCTTCAACTCCGATCCCCAGGTGGTGGAGCAGTCCGCCCTGATGCTGCGCATCGTCTGCTTCGCCGAGCCCTTCTTCGCCCTGTCCATCGTGCTCTCCAGCAACCTGCGGGGCGCCCACGATGTGCGCTATCCCATGGTGGTGGGGCTCATCTGCATGTGGGGCGTGCGCATCGTCCTGGCCCCCATTCTGGTGATCTACGGCAAGCTGGGCCTGGCCGGCGTGTGGATTGCCATGAGCGTGGACCTGATCCTCCGGGGCTTCCTGTGCACCCACCGCTGGCACAGCGGAAAGTGGGTCCATATCGCCGGACTGGACGCCCAGCCCGCGGTCCACACCACGCCCTCCTGATGTGGATAAAAAGAAAAACACCGCCCGTCTCCTGTTGTGAAGAGACGAGCGGTCTGGCTGTCGATAACGTGTATTTCTGCGCTTTGTGCTGCAAGCGCCTCGCAGAGTTCCGCCGTCCGCAGACGGCGGAAGAAGGTCAAATCGTGTTTTCCGGCGGCATGTACGTCGGAAAACACACTTCTCAGGCCACAAGTGTGCGAGCGAAAGCGAGTGCGCGCAGCGGCCTGTATCCCCTCGAAAAAATGCTTGCATTTTTGAGAAGCGTGTCGAAGTTTTTCGACACGCTAACCGCCCGTCTCCTGCTGCACATGAGGAGACGGGCGGTATTTTTATTTCATCCGGTTGCGGAGCGGTTCTCCGGCCAGATAGCGGCGCAGGTTGTCCAGCGCGATTTCCACCAGCCGGTCCCGGATGGCGGGAAGGTGATCGCCCCCCGCCACGTGGGGGGTGATGAGGCAGTGCTCGGCCCGCCACAGGGGATGGTCCTCGGGCAGGGGCTCCGGGGAAGTCACATCCAGGCCGGCCCCCCAGAGGTGTCCCTCCTCCAGGGCCTGGGCCAGGGCGTCGCAGTCCACGGCGCTCCCCCGTCCGGCGTTGAGGAGGATGGCGTCCTCCTTCATCCGCCCGATGCGGGCCCGGTCCATGAGCCGGTCGGTCTCCGGGCTGTGGGGGAGGACCAGGGCCACCACGTCCGCCTTGGGCAGCCACTCGTCCAGCGCGGACAGGGGGTGCATCTCGTCGATGCCCTCCGCCCCCCGCTCGGGGGAGCGGCGCAGGCCCACGGTATGTGCCCCCATCCCCTTGACCAGCCGGGCAAAGGCGGAGCCGATGTCCCCGGTGCCCGCCACCAGTACGGTGGCTCCCGCCAGGGTCTTGACCTCTCCCAGCGGGGCCCAGCAGTGCCGGTTCTGGGTGTCCCGGTACTGGTGCAGGCGCTTGCACAGGGCCAGAAGGGTGGCGAACATATGCTCGGACACCGCCTGCCCGTAGGCCCCCACGGCAGAGGTGAGCATGGCCCCCTCCCGCAGCACCCCCTCCTTCAGATAGGGGTCCACCCCGGCGCTCCAGGTCTGGAGCCAGCGGAGCTGTCCGGCCTTTGCCACCCGGTCCGTGGGGGCACAGCCCAGAATGACGGTGGCCCGGGCATACTCCTCCTCGGGGGCCTCGGGGGAAAAGCGGGTGGCCGCCACCGGGCGGAAGATCTGTTCTACGCCGGGCGCGGCCGCTGCAAAGGCCGCGCGCTCCTCCCCGGTCAGGGGCAGAAAATTCAAAATCGTTTCCATGACGGGACCTCCTCCCTATGATGCGTCCTGATGGCGCAGGCGGGATATTTACTCTTCCAGCAGGTCCTGGAGGATCTCCACCGCGTCGTAGACCATCCGGTCGCAGTGGGGCTTGCGCTCCTCGCCGTTCTCCTTGGCCCGCTGAAGGAGCCCCGCGCAGTCCAGCACCTGGTTCTTCTCCCGGAAGCGGCGCAGCAGCTCCCGGCTCTCGGCCTCTCCCTTTCCGGCCATACCCAGCACCATGAGCGCGCCGGTCACGGCCCCGCAGGTGGAACCGTGGCGCATCCCGGCACCGAAGTGGGCCCCCAGCTGGAAGGCGGCCTTCTCGTCCAGGCCGCACTGATCTGCAAAGGGCAGGAGCACCGCCTGGGCGCAGTTATAGTGTACGTTGGTATCGCCCCGCAGCGCGCGGCAGGCTTCCATTCGATCCATACAATGATTCTCCTTTTCTCACAATTGGCTTAGGCCTGGAGGTCGCCCTCCAGCACCATCTGGCGGTAGTCCAGGAACTGGAATCCCAGCCGCTGGTAGAGCCGGATGGCCCCCTCGTTCACGTCGGTGACCTCCAGACGGATGCGGGGGTAGTTGGGGTACTGCTCCTTCACCCAGCGGAACACGGCGGTGCCGTAGCCCTTGCCCCGGCAGGCGGGGGTGAAGTACATCTCCTCAAAAAAGACGCAGCGGCCTCCCACCTCGCCGGAGTAGCACTCGGTGAGGTAGGCATAGCCCACGGCCTGCCCGTCCTCCACCAGGAGCATGCCCCGGAGGAGGGGCTCAGCCGGGTCCACCGCGTCCCGGAAGGTGCGCTCCAGGACGGCGGGGTCGGTGTCGTGGTCCACGGCGGGACTCTGGTAAAAGGCCTGGACCATGGGCATAACCACATCGTGGTCGGCGGCGGTCATGGCGCGGATCTCAAACATATGGATTTCCTCCTGTGTGATCGTGATTTGGGTTGTTTTTCGGTCCATCAATTAAAGATGTCGGCGTGCTCGGTGAAGAGCCGCCGGATCTGCTCCTTCAGGGGCTGGTGCTCCGGCCGGTCCAGGGTGGGGTCCTCGGCCAGCAGGGCCTGGGCGGCCTCCTGGGCCTCCTTGAGCAGGCGGGTATCCCCGGCCAGGTCGGCGATGCGCATCTGGGGCAGGCCGTGCTGCCGCTTGCCGAAAAAGTCGCCGGGCCCCCGGAGCTTCAGGTCCTCCTCCGAGATGCGGAAACCGTCGGTGGTCTGGGTGAGGACTTTGAGCCGGGCACGGGTCTCCTGGTTCCGGTTGGAGGTGATGAGCACGCAGTAGGACTGGTGCTTTCCCCGGCCTACCCGGCCCCGGAGCTGGTGGAGCTGGGAGAGGCCGAACCGGTCGGCGTTCTCCACAATGATGAGGGAGGCGTTGGGCACGTCCACCCCCACCTCGATGACGGTGGTGGAGACCAGCACATCCAGCGCGCCCCCCGCAAAGGCGGCCATGGCGGCCTCCTTCTCCCTGGGCTTGAGCCTGCCGTGGACAAAGCCCACCCGCAGGTCGGGAAAGACCCCCTCCTGGAGGTCCTTGGCGTAGGCGGTGACCGCCTTCAGGTCGGCAAAGCCGGGGGGCGGCTCCACCCCCTCGGGGGAGGGCTGGGCCTCCTCCACCGCGGGACAGACGATGTAGACCTGCCGCCCCTCGGCCACCTGCCGCCGGACGAACTGATACATACGCGCCCGCTTGTCCTCCCCCACCAGGAAGGTCTCCACCGGGGTGCGCCCCGGGGGGAGCTCGTCGATGACGCTCACATCCAAATCCCCATAGATGATGAGGGCCAGGGTACGGGGGATGGGGGTGGCCGACATGACCAGCACATGGGGGGAGAGCCCGCCCCCCTTGGCCGCCAGGGCGGAGCGCTGCCCCACGCCGAAGCGGTGCTGCTCGTCGGTGATCACCAGGCCCAGCCGGGCAAAGTCCACCCCCGCGGAGAGGATGGCGTGGGTGCCCACCAGCAGGTCGATCTCCCCGGCGGCCAGGGCGGCGCGGACCTTCTTCTTCTCACTGGCGCGCATGGAGCCGGTGAGAAGTCCCACCCGCAGACCCGCCGGGGCGAGCACCCCCGACAGGGTGCGGAAGTGCTGCTCGGCCAAAATCTCGGTGGGGGCCATCAGGGCGGCCTGCCACCCGGACTTCCAGGCCAGGAAGCAGCAGGCCGCCGCCACCATGGTCTTGCCCGAGCCCACATCGCCCTGGACCAGCCGGTTCATGGGGCGGCCCGAGGCGCAGTCCTCCGCCGCCTCCCGGATGGCCCGCTGCTGGGCCTGGGTGAGGGCGAAGGGGAGCAGCGCAAAAAAGGGCTCCAGGCTCTCCCGCCGGAAGGCAGGGCCGGACGCCCCCTCCCGCCGGGAGCGGAGAAAGGCCAGACCGCAGGAGAGGTAGAAGAGCTCCTCAAAGATGAGCCGCCGCCGGGCCAGATCCAGTGCCTCCTCGGAGGCCGGAAAGTGGATGTTCTGGTAGGAGTAGCCGCAGGCGGCCAGGGCGTGCTCCTGCCGCACCCGGAAGGGGAGGATCTCGGGCATCTCCTGGGCGCAGTCCTGGGCGCACCGGAGGGTGAGCCCCGAGAGCAGGTTGTTGGAGATCCCCGCCGTCAGGGGGTAGATGGGCATGATCCGCCCGGTGAAGCGGGGGCGGTCCTCCGGCTCAAAGACCGGGTTGGTCATCCTCCGGCGGGGAGGCAGGCCCTCCACCATACCGTAGAAGATATAGCTCTCCCCGGGGACCAGGGCGTTTTTCACATAGCCCTGGTTGAAGAAGGTGATCTCCATGGAGCCATGGGCGTCCACCACCCGCACCTTGGTCAGCTCCAGCCCCTTGCGGACGTAGGAGCGGCGGGGCGGCTCGGCCACCATGGCAGCCACGCACACGGGGATCCCCACCGGGGCCGCCGCGATGGTATAGTGCTTCCGCCGGTCCTCATAGTCCCGGGGGAAATAGCGCAGCAGATCCTCTACGGTGGCCAGGCCCAGCTTCTCCAGCCGGGCAGCCCGCGCCTCCCCGATCCCGGGCAGCTCCCGCACGCCGGAGCCCAGGGTCAGTTCCATGCCGATCCCTCCTCTCCCCGGGCAATATCTTTTAGTTTACCACAAATCATTGGACAGCGGCAAGGCCGTCCCCGCCGCCGGAAGACTCTGGTGGTTTTTCCCAAGGGTTTCTTCCTTCGGGCACGGAATCCTGTCTCTTCTGCCAAAAATGCAATTTTGACATAAAAGGATTGCAAAACCAAGAGTCTAGACTTATAATATTCGTAAAACAAATGGCTGTTTTGAAGGAAATAAAGGCAAATTCACCGAAGCGTTCCAAGAATGCACAGCAAGGTATTGCAGGAATTCCTTCATATTAATGCAAGAAAGGACGGTATTCCCCATGGCAGAACACTCCTTCGGAAAAGTCCTGGTGGCAAACCGCGGCGAGATCGCCATCCGCGTCTTCCGCGCCTGCTACGACCTGGGACTTCACACGGTGGCCATCTATTCCAATGAGGATACATACAGCCTTTTCCGCACCCGTGCGGACGAGGCCTATCTCATCGGGGAGAACAAGAGCCCCCTGGGCGCTTACCTGGACATCCCCGCGATCATCGACCTGGCCAAGCGGCGCAATGTGGATGCCATCCACCCCGGCTACGGCTTCCTGAGCGAGAACGCCGACTTTGCCCGGGCCTGTGAGGAGGCGGGGATCGCCTTCATCGGCCCCTCCTCCAAGATCCTGGGCCAGATGGGCGACAAGCTCACCGCCAAGGCCATCGCCCACGCCTGCAACGTCCCCACCATCCCCGGCTCCACCCAGCCCCTGAAGGACGGGGACGAGGCGCTGGAGAAGGCCATCTCCTACGGCTTCCCCATCATCCTCAAGGCGGCCGGCGGCGGCGGCGGCCGCGGCATGCGCCGCTGCGACAGCCCCGAGGAAGTCAAGCCCGCCTTCGAGCTGGTCAAGAGCGAGGCCAAGAAGGCCTTCGGCAACGAGGACATCTTCATTGAGAAATATCTGGTGGAGCCCAAGCACATCGAGGTGCAGATCCTGGGCGACCAGTACGGCAATGTGGTCCACCTGGGCGAGCGCGACTGTTCCCTCCAGCGCCGCTACCAGAAGGTGGTGGAGTTCGCCCCCGCCTGGTCGGTGCCCGAAAAGACCCGTCAGGCCCTCTATGAGGACGCCGTCAAGGTGGCCAAGCACGTGGGCTATGTCTCGGCCGGCACGGTGGAGTTCCTGGTGGACAAGGACGGCAACCACTACTTCATCGAGATGAACCCCCGCATCCAGGTGGAGCACACGGTCACCGAGATGGTCACCGGCATCGACCTGGTCCGGGCCCAGATCCTCATCGCCGAGGGCAAGCCCCTCTCCACCCCCGAGATCGGCATGGCCAGCCAGAGCGATCTGAAGATGAACGGCTACGCCATCCAGTGCCGCGTCACCACCGAGGACCCGGCCAACAACTTTGCCCCCGACACCGGCAAGATCACCTCCTACCGCTCCGGCGGCGGCTTCGGTGTGCGTCTGGACGGCGGCAACGCCTACACTGGCGCGGTGATCTCCCCCTACTATGACTCCCTGCTGGTCAAAGTGACCTCCTGGGACTCCACCTTTGAGGCGGTCTGCCGCAAGGCCCTGCGCGCCATCAGCGAGGAGCATGTCCGCGGCGTCAAGACCAACATTCCCTTCGTCACCAACATTCTGAACCACCCCACCTTCCGGGCTGGCAAGTGCCACACCAAGTTCATCGACGAGACTCCCGAGCTCTTCGAGTTTGAGAACAGCCGGGACCGTGCCACCAAGGTGCTCAAGTACATCGCCCAGATCCAGGTGGATAACCCCTCCGCCGAGCGGGTCCAGCGGGACATCCCCCGCTTCCCGCCCTTCGAGCACACCCCGCCCAAGTGCACCGGCCTCAAGCAGCTTCTGGACGCAAAGGGCCCCGAGGCCGTGCGGGACTGGGTGCTGGATCAGAAGAAGCTCCTCATCACCGACACCACCATGCGCGACGCCCACCAGTCCCTCCTCTCCACCCGGGTGCGCACCCGGGATATGCTCAAGGGGGCCGAGGGTACCGCCGAGATCCTGAACGACTGCTTCTCCCTGGAGATGTGGGGCGGCGCCACCTTCGATGTGGCCTACCGCTTCCTCCATGAGTCCCCCTGGGAGCGGCTGGAGATGCTGCGGGAGAAGATCCCCAACATCCCCTTCCAGATGCTTCTGCGCGGCGCCAACGCCGTGGGCTATACCAACTATCCCGATAACCTCATCCGGGCCTTCGTCCGGGAGGCCGCCCGCACCGGCATCGACGTGTTCCGCGTCTTTGACTCCCTGAACTGGATCCCCGGTATGGAGGTGGCCATGGACGAGGTCCTCAAGCAGGGCAAGCTCTGCGAGGCCACCCTCTGCTACACCGGCGACATCCTGGATCCCAAGCGGGACAAATACACCCTGGATTACTATGTGAAGATGGCCAAGGAGCTGGAGCGCCGGGGCGCCCACATGCTTTGCATCAAGGATATGTCCGGCCTCCTGAAGCCCTACGCCGCCAAGAAGCTGGTCACCACCCTCAAGAATGAGGTGGGCCTGCCCATCCACCTGCACACCCACGACACCTCGGGCAACCAGGTGGCCGCCTACCTGATGGCCGCCGAGGCCGGCGTGGACAT
The DNA here is from genome assembly GCF_014288125.1 of Pseudoflavonifractor hominis. Lineage (NCBI taxonomy): Bacteria > Bacillati > Bacillota > Clostridia > Eubacteriales > Oscillospiraceae > Pseudoflavonifractor > Pseudoflavonifractor hominis. The sequence continues at coordinate 465,281 of NZ_JACOPR010000003.1, forward strand.
CGTGGACTGCGCCATCGACTCCATGTCCTCCATGACCAGCCAGCCCTCCATGAACGCGGTGGTCTCCGCCCTCCAGGGTCAGGAGCGGGATACCGGTCTCGATCCCGAAAAGCTCCAGAAGCTCTCCGACTACTGGGCCGACGTGCGCCTGCGCTATGAGAACTTTGAGGCCGGGATCAAGAACCCCTCCACCGACATCTACCGCTACGAGATGCCTGGCGGCCAGTACACCAACCTCAAGAGCCAGGTGGAGAGCCTGGGCCTGGGCCATCAGTTCGAGGACGTCAAGGAGATGTATGTGAAGGTCAACCACATGCTGGGCGACATCGTGAAGGTGACCCCCTCCTCCAAGATGGTGGGCGACCTGGCCATCTTCATGGTGCAGAACCAGCTCACTCCCGAGAACGTCGTGGAGCGGGGCGAGGCCCTCACCTTCCCCGACTCGGTGGTGTCCTACTTCAAGGGCATGATGGGCCAGCCCGCCTGGGGCTTCCCGGAGGATCTCCAGAAGGTGGTCCTCAAGGGCGAGGAGCCCATCACCTGCCGCCCCGGCGAGCTGCTGGAGCCCATCGACTTCGACAAGGCCCGGGAAGAGGTCCAGAAGTTCTACCCCGAGGCCTCCGAGCGCACCGTCATCTCCTGGTGCCTGTATCCCAAGGTGGTGGAGGAGTTCTGCCGCCACCGGAAGGAGTACGGCTACATCATGCGCATGGGCAGCCATGTGTTCTTCAACGGTCTGGCCCTGGGCGAGACCAACAAGATCAACATCGAGGACGGCAAGACCCTGGTCATCAAGTACCTGGGCCTGGGCGACCTGAACGAGGACGGCACCCGCAACGTGCAGTTCGAGCTCAACGGTATGCGCCGCGAGGTGGCCGTGCCCGATAAGCATGCGGTCTCCCAGGTGCGTCCGGTCACCATGGCCGACCCCGAGGACAAGAGCCAGATCGGCGCGTCCATCCCCGGCATGGTCTCCAAGGTGAGCGTCAAGCCCGGCGACACCGTGGAGGAGAACCAGGTGGTGGCCGTTATCGAGGCCATGAAGATGGAGACCAGCGTGGTGGCCCGCAAGGCCGGCACCGTGGACCAGGTCCTCATCCAGGAGGGCTCCTCCGTCAAGGCAGGCGAGCTGCTCATGACCATCAAGCTCAAGTAAATCAATTTGTCCATAAAAGTGGGGCATGGCCGAAAGGCCATGCCCCTTTTGTCGTTCTGCTCCGCTATTGCAGCGTGACCGCGATGGGCTGCTCCAGCATATTGCGCCGGGAGAAGTGCAGGTCGATCTCCACGGTGTCCGGGCAGTCCTCCAGATTCCAGATCTCCGCAAAATAGCCCTCCGGGCAGGGTGTCCCGGGCCAGATCTCCCCTCCGCTCCTGCTGCTGTGGCTCCAGGCGGTCTGCTCTGCGCCGCTGACGTCCTTCCAGCGCACCTCTTGGGCCACCTGGTACAAGACGATGTTTGTCTCGCTGCTCTCCGGGGGATTGGGGGCCAGGAAGGCCACCTCGCCTCCCTTTGCGCCGACCCGGCGGGCATATACACTCACCCTTTCGGGCAGCACGCCCTCCACCGCTCCGGTCTCCAGATCCACCGTCACGCGCTCCCGGCCCTGGTCCAGCCATTCCAGGCGGGTGATATAGAGCGTCAGATGAGCGGGATCGGAAAAATAGGTGGTGTCACACATCCGGCGGTTGCCGATGGCTCCCACCGAACCGGCCGGGTTGTCCTCGTACCGCCGCCCGGTCTCATCCTCCAGATAGAAGTCCATCCCGGCCAGACGGGCGGTGTTGTCCGGGTGCTCCTCCACCGTCAGGCGGCCGTGGGTGGGATAGCTGTCCAGGCCAAAGCGCAGGCGCTGTCCGTCCACCTCCACCCAGTCCCCCACAGGGAGGGAACGGCAGTCGTTCAGGCTTTGGGTGTCCATCGGGAAGGTAAAGACGAAGGTGGCCTCCGGCTCTTCCCCATCCGCACTCCCCGTCCCGGGCGCTGCCTCCGGAGCGATTCCGTCGGTCTGGCGCTGCCCTTCCACCCGACACTCCATCCGCATCTCCTCCGGGAACTGGAAGGAGTCGTCGGCCACCAGGCTCACCGCATTGGCCAGGGTATCTCCCGCAAAACTGACGCTGGAGATCCCCAGTCCCCCCTGGAGTTCCTTCCCCGCTCCATCCAAACATTTGGCCTTCACCAGGTAGCTCTCATAGGGCCCCTCCACCTCCATGAAAAAGCTGATCTGCCCCTGGTCCAGGATCAGGTATTCCAGACGCAGGGTAATGCCATTGTCGGTCTGGCTCTGGCCGATATACTGGGCGTAGTCGTGCTCCACCGCTGCTTTCAGGCTGGGCGAGAGGGCCACAGCCGCCATCAGCTCCCGCAGCCCCGGCACGCCGCTGCACGCCATGGCAAAGGGCATGGAGGTGTTCACCAACACCACAAAGGCGGTGAACACGCCTGCCAGACTGGCCGCCGGGATCCCCAGCCTCATCCCCCAGCGCCGGCGGCGCCGGCGGGCGAGTGAGCGCTGCACCGTGTACTCCAGCGCGGGCGGGGTCTCCTCCAGCGCCCGGAGGAGCGCTTCATATTCCTGTCTCCGATCCATGCTCACACCTCCTGTTCGCTCAGTTCCAGCCGCAGCAGCTCCAGGGCCCGCCGCTGCCGGGTGGATACCGTTCCCGCCGGCAGCTCCAGCGCCCGGGCGGTCTCCGCCAGGGTATACCCGGAGAAATAGCGCAGCACGATGACCGCCCGCAGCTCCCGGGGGAGTCGCTCCACCGCCTCCCGCAGCGGAAGGGCGTCAAAGGCCTCCACCGCCGTCTCGGGCAGTTCCTCCATGGTCCGCTCCCGCTTGCGGCGGCGCAGCTCGCTGTTGCACACGTTGATGAGGATGCGGGTGAGCCAGGTGTCGAAGTAGGCCGGCTCCCGCAGCTTTCCACAGGCCAGCAGGCCCTTGTAGACCGCCTCGTCCACCGCGTCCAGAGCGGCATGCTCCCCACCCAGATAGAGCCGGGCCGTCCGGTAGAGCCGCACCTTGAGTACCTCAGCCCGCCGGATGTATTCCGCTTCCTTCACAGCCCTTCCCCCCTTTCACCCATTAGACGCAGTTCCGGCTCCCTTTCATTGCCCCCAACCAAAAATTTTCTTCCCGAGACAGCAAAAAGCCCCGGCGGACCTCCGCCGGGGCTCAGCTTTTCGGTATGCTTCTCTCAGCGCTTCCACTTGGGGTCGCCCCGGAGGATGGACTTGGCCTGCTCCCACAGCTCGTCGCTGACCGTCTGGTCCACCACCACCTGCTTGATCTCGGGCAGGGCCTCCATGAGCTCGGCCTGGATAACGCTCTCGGTGGTCAGGTAGGCCGAGGGGCAGTTGGAACACTGGCCCAGGAGCTGGATGTGAACCACGCCCCCCTCGTACTTGAGCACCTTCAGGTCCCCGCCGTGCTCGGCCAGCTTGGGGCGCACCTTTTCATTCAAAACTGCTTCGATCTTCTCCAGCATCGTTGACACTCCATTTCCGGTCACATAGTTCCCTTTTACCATACCATTTCCGGCCCAAAAATACAATTCCAAAATTTCCGCCGCGCCTTGACATACCTCGATTATCTAGGTAAAATATACCTAGATAAGAAAGGTATCCAGAGAAAGGAGGTCCCACATGAAACCCGACAAAAATCTGCTCTCGGGCAGCACCACCCTGCTGGTCCTCTCCCTCCTCGCCTCGGGGGACAAGTACGGCTATGAGATGATCGCCGCCCTGGAGGAGAAGAGTGACCACACCTTTACCCTGCGGGAGGGCACCCTCTACCCCATCCTCCACGGTCTGGAGCGGGAGGGGGCGGTCACCGCCTATGAGAAGGAGGCCCCCTCGGGCCGCAAGCGCCGGTATTACCACATCACACGGACCGGTCTCACCCTTTTGGGCGAGAAGCGGGAGGAGTGGCGCACCTTCCGCCATCTGGTGGATGCCATCGTGGCCGAGGGGGAGGGCTCCCTCTCCCCGGCATAACGGGGGTGCTCCTATGCTGAATCCCTTTTCCCGCTACTGTGAGCAGGTGTGCCGTCTCATCCGTTCCAAGGACGGCCGCGCCGCCGTGACCGAGGAGCTCACCGCCCATCTGGAGGACCATGCCGCCGCACTGGAAGACCGGGGCGTCCCGCCCGACGTGGCCCGGGAACGGGCCGTGCAGGCCATGGGGGACCCCTACGCCCTGGGCGCCGCACTGGACCGGCTCTATCCCTACTGTCCCCGCCGTCTCCCCATCCTCTTCACCGCCCTGGCCCTTCTCTTTCTTCTCTTGGGCGCGTTTCTCCTCTCCCACGGCTTTCCACTGGAGGAGCGGTTTCTCTTTCCGGGAGATTACCCCTCTCCGCCGGAGGAGCCTGTCCTCTCCACTGGCACAGCCCGAGGCACCGGGCGGCTGGGGGTCTACACTATCCGCGCGGAGGGAAGCGCCTCTCTGGTCCTGCCGGACTACGAGGATGCCCGGCGGGAGGTCCATATCCCGGTCACCATCTCCCACCCCCAGTTCTGGCTGGAACACCCCGGCGACGGGCTGGAGTATGCCAACGCCACCGAGCTCTCGCCTTCCTCTTATCGGCTGAACGTCCGCTTTTCTCCCCAGTGGTCCCGGCTGCTGACCACCGGCGGGGAGCTGATCTTTTCCCTGGAGGAGGACGCATCCCCCACCGCCCCCCTGTCCCTCCGGGCCTGGAACGGCGAGCAAGTCACGTTCACCGTGACCTGGGATAAGGAGGTGGGTGCAAAATGAGACGACGGATTCTCTGGCTCCGGGCCTACTGGCCCCTTCTGGCCAGCCTCCTGTTTCTGGTCTTCTCCCTGCTCTTCCTGTGGGCCTGCACCGGCTTTGCCATGCCCACCCAGGAGCTGGCCCTGGTCCGTCTGGAACAGCAGGCCATCCTTCCCCGGGGCACTACGGTCGCCCGGGGCAGTGTCCGGATGGAACACGCCTTCCCGGCGGACGATCCCCCCAGCTCCTTCACCTGGGTCCTCCGGCAGTATGAGGACGGATACCGGCTTTTCAAACTACAGCACTTCCTGGGGCTCTGGCGGGATACCTCCACTCCGTGGCTGGATACCAACTTTCCCCTCTCCGAGCCGCTCTGTCTGACCATATTGGAAAACTCCATGTATAACGAATCTCTGGGGTGGAAGGACGGCATGCCAGATTGGACCTGGTATTCCGAGATCTGTGCCCTGGCTTTTACCACCGACCCGGCGGTGGAGCGGGTAGAAGCCACCGTGGGCTGGCGGGGCGGAGCTCAAAACGGGGACCATCTCACCACCCTCTCCCTCACCGAGACCGCCCCGGACAGCGGGATCTGGCTCCTCCAGACCGATGTCTCCATGCCGGACAGCGGTTCTCTCTCCTATACCTGCCGGGCCTACGATGCCGCCGGTACCCTTCTCTGCACCTACTCCAACGAGGATTGATCGCTTTTATGGTAAAAAGCCCTGATCCCGGACATATTCACGTCCGGGATCAGGGCTTTTGTTATAGCAGCTGGTAGAACAGTCCGTGCTCCGTGCAGTAGTGGAGCAGCTTTCCATGGCCTCTGCGCGGAATGCGCACCTGCATCTCCCACTCCGGATAGGTGCGGATGAGCAGGCACCGCTCCCCCGTCACAAAGGCCACAAAGGAGAGAAAATGCCCCTTCTCCATGGGGTGTTCCGCTGTGAGGAACCACTCATCCTCCACCGCCTCCGCTTGAAGCCGGTGGACACCCTCCGCTCGCTGGGGCGTAAGGGCCTCCAGCCTCCGACCGCAGCAGGAGACCGAGGCCTCCCCGGTGGCTGTCACCACATTGCCGCAGTGGGGGCAGACAAAAAAACGAATTCGCTTCATACTGTCTCCCTTCTCCCGGCTGGGCTCCAGATCTCCCGAGAGCATCCGCTCCAGGTCCACTCCAAGCCGGGCCGACAGGGCGGGCAGCAGGGACACATCGGGACACCCCTGGGCACACTCCCACTTGCTCACCGTCCGGTCGCTGATGTGCAGGGCCTCCCCCAGCTCTCTCTGGGTCATGCCCCGCTCCCGCCGGGCCGCCCGGATCAGGGCGCCGATCTTTTCACAGTCCATGTGCTGCTCGCCTCCTCGTCCCTCTCAGTATACCCTATGCCGCTCCCGGGCGCAATCAACGCTGCGTGGAGTCCGCCTGCCACATGCCCGGGGTATCGGGCGGCCACACATTTCCGTCCACCAGAGAGACATAGACCGCGCCCTCATACTCCACCTTTGCCCCCTTGGGGTAGGCATCGTGGGCCCCCAGAGGCTGCCGCCACAGGGGGATGGCCTCCGGGTTCTCCTCGGTCACCCCCAGAGGGGTGTAGAGGCTGGGCGTGGAGGAAATCGGCCAGTCGGCCTGGGAGGTGTGGTCCTGCTCCACCCGGTAGAGATTTCCCTCCCCGTCGGCAATGCGCACCCCTCTGGCGTAGTACATCCCCGGGCTCCACTCGTCGAACAGATCAGCTACCGTACTGGCGATGCCGTCATCCAGCTGTGCAGCCCGGATGCGGGCCAGACGCTCTATGGCCTCCTGCACCCGGTCGCTCTTTTCCTTGGTATAGCGGATCACATGCCGCCCCTCTTGTTCTGCGCGCACTCAGATCTCCTCCTTCACCAGTTTCTCCAGCTCTCCCCAGCTCAGTCCCATTGCCTCGATCTCCCCCCAGCAGGAAAACCGTTCCTCCAACATCTTCCAGGTAATATACCAGTACACATATCGGATGAGCAGATGGCAGGGCAGGATGTCCTCTAAAATCTCCCGGATCTCGTCAAATCCATCCGGAATGCCCGGCACATCGGGAAAGCGGACCTCCACGGTCCCGGGGGTATCTGTCTCGCTGACCACCGCGTTGACGCCGCATCCCCGGAGGTTGTCGTTGATGGCCGCCAGGGTGAAGCTGTCCCCGCCGATCCGCAGCAGGGCAGCCAGGGCCTCTCGCCGGTCCTGGGAGGTCTGTGCCACCGGGCGGCGGCGCAGAAGGGACTCGATCTGGTCCAGTCCCCAGCTCTCCGCCGTGGTGAGGAGCATCTCCCGTTCCAGCTCCTCCAGCGCCCCGGCAGGACCGTCCAGCGCCATGCCGATGCTCTCCAGCTCGGCGCCGTTGAGGGTCCCCTCCAGCCGGTAGACCCGTAGGGGCGCCAGCATCTCTTTCAAATAGCGGGCACAGCTCATGGCATCTCCTCCACGGTCACGCCGCTCAGCCGCGGCAGTTCCTGGGGCTGAAGGACCACGTCGGCCTGGGGCGCTGTCACCGTGCAGTTGCCCACGGCGGGGACAGAGAAGACCCGTCCGCTCAGCTCAGCCCGCAGGACGCTCTGGCCCAGCCGGGTCCCGTCAAACCAGCTCTCCACCGCCGCTTTGGCCCCCGCCTTGGCCTCCTCCATGGAATAGCCCTGTGCGGGAGCCACCTGGACCGACACGGCCACCTCTCTGGGCGTCGGGGCCTTCACCTGCACATCCACGGCGATCTCCCGCCGGAGCTGGAAATAGGCCCGCACTTCTTCCAGCAGGTCCTCTCCGGGCAGTCCCTGCCGGGTGGAAATCACTACGTCCACCGTCCCCACGCCCCGGCTCCGGGGAAGAACGGCGGCGGCGGCCACCTCCTCAAAGGACATGGCCCCCTGCTCGTAGAAGGCGGCGTTGGCCCCATTTGGCATCCGCCGGAAGGTCTCCAGCACCCGGGCGCGGAGCTCCTCGTCGGTCTCGGCCGCGCTTCCCCCGGTAAAGGTCTGGGGATTGCTGCACCGGCTCACCCCCACCGGCGGGAGGGCCATCATGGTCACCGTCTCCGCACCCACATTGCCGCCGCTCCCGGTCTCCACCGCGCGGGCAGGCACATCCACCTGGAGGGAGCCTGCCGGGACCGTGGCGTCCTCCAGCGTCTCAAAACGGATCAATCCCGCCGTCATACACACCGTCCCGGCTGGGATGAGCACACCGGTCTCGGCGGCAGCCGCCAGGAAAAAGCGGATGATCCCCTCTGCGGCGGCCGCCTCCCGCCGCTCCACCCCACGCAGCTGGGCGTGCTGATCCAGCCATTCGCCTGTGGCCGTCTGGGGGAAGCACTGCCGGGTCACCCAGTCGCTCTGTACATACAAGGCGTGGACCTGGGCCGCCACCGCATACAGACGCACCGCCAGATCGCTCTCCCCGGTCATGGCCGTCCCGGTCAATCTCTGGAACTCCGCGAGCATCTCGCGGTAGAGTTCCTCCATCTCTTTCATGTCCTCTCCCCTCTCATAGCGCGAGTTCCGCCTCCAGGGGCGTCCCTTGCCAAGTCAGGCGCACGGTGAGCCAGGGCGTTCCCTCCCGCTCCTCCAGTACGCACTCATCGATCTCCAGATCCCGCTCTCCGGCCAGTGCCTGGGACACATACTGCGCCGCCAGAGCCGCCCGCTGCTGTTCTTTTGCCCGGGGAAGCCGCCACAGCTCGCTCCCCACCTGGGGCAGCAGGGGAAAGGCTCCCCGCCGGGCACTGAGCTGGAAGAGGACCCGCTGGAGGATCTCCTCGCCCCCCTCGCTCCGCTTTACGCCGCCCCGTCCGTCGGATACATAGTCCCCGTTCTGCATCATCAGCTCCATATCTCTCCCCCTCCCGTCCCCGGCAGGGGGACGCCGTTGACCAGTACGTCACCCTCCAGCCGGATGGTGCCGTCCGCTCCCAGGGTGATGGAGGCGCCGCCCTCACTCTGGATCCGCACCTCTCCGGGCGCTACATTGGCCGTTATTCTGGTACCTGCCACACAGGCCCCCTCCCCCTGGGCGCCGGTCTTGAGGACCAGGACCTCTGCGCCCAGGGCGGGCCGCCAGCAGTAGCCGCCCGGGGCAAAGACGGGCAGGTCCCGCCGCTCACTGCTCTGATAGACGGCGGCCGGGTCCCCCTCCAGGGTGACCACACCCACCTGGGCGGGACTCTCCCACCGTTCCGGCCTTTTCTGGGACAGCCACATCATATCACTCCTCTCGTATCAGCTTCAGCTCAGTAAAGCCGCCCTCCCGGCCCACACCGGTCTCACAGGCGCGTACCCGCCAGCACCCGGTCAGCCGCGGGCGGAGCATATCCAGGTTCAGGCGGTCTCCCACCCAGGCGGCCCCGGTCCCGGCCAGACGCAGGGTGAGGACCTCCTGTTCCCGGGCAGACTCTCCGATCTGATAGGACCCGCTGTACCGCATGGCCTCATAGCCCCGCGTTCCGGGCAGGGTGAGGACCTGTCTGCACCGCCCGCCCCGGGCCACGAAGGACTCGTTCCGCACCGTCTGGGACACGGTCCCCATCCGGTCCCGCACCAGCACCTCGGAGAGTACCCCGTACCGCTTTTCCCGCCAAACTGCGGAGATCAGGGGGATCTTCCCGCTCAGGGTGCGCTCGGTTCCGCTCCTCCATCCATCCAGGTGGAGGACCCCCTGCCGGTCAAACCAGGGTTCCACTCCGTTGCAGCGATGGACAAAGGTCTCCACCGCCGTCCAGGCGCTGGCGCCATTTTCCACCGTGAATCCTTCCACCGCCCGCAGGCTCTCTCCTCCGGTGCAGCGGATGCCGTAAGGCTCCACATACCCCCGCCGGATATCCTCCCAGACGGCGGCCTGATACTGGGCCCCCACTGTCTCATTGTCCAGCAGCAGCGCCGCCATCCCCCGTCCACAGAGGGTGAGGAGGCCGCCCCGGGCGTCCCAGCTGGTCTCCACCTCGTCCAGCCGCCCGGTAAAAAGTCGTTCTCCTCCCTCCTCGGCCCAAAAGGTGACCCCCTCTCCCCAGAGCGCGCTGCGGCTCTCCCCCCAGGCGCACTGGAGGGTAAAGCTGTCGCAGGGGGTCCCCACACCGTAAGAAAAGGTCCACTCCAGCGCCTGGGGCAGCCTCTCCTTCCGGCCGTCCCAGGTCTCGATCCAACACTCCATCAGGAAATCCGCACCTTCTCTCCCACCCGGATATAATTGGGGTTTTTGATCTGGGGATTGCGTGTAATGAGGTCCGTGAGGGATATCCCGTAGGCCTGGGCGATGCTCCACAGGCTCTCGCCCCGCTCTACCGTGTGCCAGGTCTCCCCCGTTCCGGTATTGGTGCTCCCCGGACCGCTCGAAGAGGCACTCCCCGTCCCGGCCATGGTGATGCCGTTGTTCTCCTCCTCAAAGGTCTCCCAGAAGGTAAAGGTATAGCTCACATAGTCTCTGCGGGGCTCCTGCCGAAGAGACAGCTCCACAAAATAGGCCTTTGCACACTGCCACACCGGGTGGACCAGCAGTCCCGGCCCCTCCCGGTAAAAGACAGAGGCCAGCTTTTGGAACTGGGCATAGGCGTCCTCCCCCACGAACTCCCCCTCTCCCCGCATCACCCGCCGGGTGGGTCCCAGATCCTGGAGGTGATAGCGTCCGAAGGGCACTTTGTTCACCGCCATACTCCGCTGGTATTCAATCGTATAGGTCCTGGGATTGTGGGGCCAGGTAAATTCTTTGTAGCGCATGGCGCTCAGCATGCTCCATCCTCCTTCTCTCCGCTCAGTAGAGTGGACGGGCCCCGTCATAGCGCCGGGCGTCCCGCTCCACCAGCCGGTCCAGCTCTCCCACCGGGAGGGGGGCGGCCCCCTCCTCCGGCTCGGTCCGGCTCAGCAGCAGCCCCCCTGCACTTCCCCGCTGACGGGCATAGGCCACCGCCGCCTGTCCCATCTTCAGCTGAGGATAGATCCCGCTCTCCCGGTGAGCAGTCCCTGAACTGTATCGGGGGGAAGCCCAACGGGGAAATGGGGATGTGCTTCCACTCCGGAGCACTTCCAGGACGCTCTCCTCCCCGGAGGCTCCCCCCTCCGGAAGGGCTTCCTCCGCCTGGGCAGAGGGCTCCTCTTTTTCCTCCCAGATAGGTTCCCGCTGTACCGCCGCTCTCTCTGTCTCCAGCCACGCCGGAAAGGAGTCCGGCGCTTCCAGTTCAACCGTTTCCCTCTCTGGAGCGCGCTCTGCCCTTCCTTTTTTCCACACCGTGCCGCCCTCCGGTGGAAGTTCCAGGGAAGCGGTCTCCTCCTCGTCCTCCCAGACCTGTTCCTCCAGGAGCATCGCCAGATAGTCGATCATGGCCTCACCCCCCGGCTCAACGCCGCAAAGCGCTCAGGATCAAAGGCCACATTGTGGCTCTCCTCCCAGAGGCCCGTGGGCTCCCCGCACACGGGACAGCGGCCCTCCTGGGCCTGGCTGCGGCAGGTGGGACAGAGCCGGGCCAGCTCCTCCTCGTCGTCCAGCATCAGGTGGAGGGCGCACCAGAGGTAATCCCGTTCCAGCATGGCTGCGGCCCGCTCCTCGCAGGGCAGCACGCCGAAGGTCTTGAGCACACGCCAGCGCAGCCGTTCTTCCGGCGTGTGCTCCAGGCTTTTTTTAGGGCAGCGGCCCTCTCTTCCTCCCGGATGGAGGGATTTTCCGCCCGGTCAAATTCGGCCCATCGGCGGGCCAGGTCTCCGATGCGCCGGGCACTCAACCCCTCCAACACCGCGCCCCCGTCTGGAAAAACCGGAACGCCGTCCTTCTCCAGCGCCCGGGCCAGGAGGCAGGCGTTGGCGCAAAGGGCCTTCTCCCGGCCATTGCGCGCCAGCTCTTCACTCTCCCGCCCCGCCTCCAGGGTCTCCCGGGCGGAGAGGAGGCGCAGGGTATACCCCTCCCCCGCCTCCAGCCGCCGGGCGCCGGCGCTCAGGATCTGCCACAGCCCGCTCATACGGTAGTCTCGATGCGCTTGGCGGCCACCACCGTGATCTTCTCCACCACCATAGCGCCCAGCGCGCCGCTCTCCTGGATGCTGCTCCACTGGCAGCCGGAATAGAGGATCTTCCGGTCCGGCTTGCAGATGACCAGGCTGAAATCCTCCAGGGAATGGAAATCGATGCCGTCCCGGATGGCCTCGTCGGTGGCATAGAGCCGGGTCAGCTCGATCACATGGGTGCGCTGGCCCGGGATGGCGGCCACCGGCTGATCCTCACCGAAGGCCTCCACATTCTTGCTGGTCTTGCTGCTCTTGGCGGCGTAGCTCTGCACCACCGCCACCTTTTTGCCGTCCACCTCCAGATAGATGTCGCTGCTGGTGGGAAATCCCGCTACATTCATCGCCCTTCCTCCTCTCTTACACCGTGATATGGGCGCTCAGCCAGATCTGGTTGAGGCCGTGGGCCACGGTAAAGGAGAACTCCACCACACACACGTTGGGATTCTCCTCATCCGCCCGGGCCAGCACCTCGCCGTAGTCGGTGATAATCTCCCGGCTGCGCTTGTTTTCCAGTTCCAGCACCACCTGGGAGCGGATGGCCCCCCGGCTCTGCTCCGTGTTTTTGGCCCGTCGGAACTTAGCGCGCAGGGCGTTGCGCACGGCGGGGATCACATCGTCCACAATCCGGATGGTGGTCAGCTCCCGCCAGGTATTGTCGGGGGCCTCTCCGGTGGTGGTCCGGGTGGTGACCCCGCGTACCACGGAGCATATGCCCCCCACCTCCTCCACCGGGGTCACGCCGCCCCGGACCAGCAGATCGATCTCACTGTCTCCATATGCGGCGCTCAGGCCGCCCACTCCGGTCAGCTCCGCGCCGCCCAGGGGCACGGCGGGATCGGTCTCCCCCGCAATGGCCCCTGCCACGGCGGCGGCCAGCTCCGCGCCCTCTCCTTCGGAGAGCGCGGGGGCCACCAGTACGACCCGTTCGCAGTTGAGGGCTTGGGCCCGCTCGGTGAGCTCACTGACGCCCTCCGCTCCGCCGCTGACGACGGCAATGCGCTCCCGCCGGGCGGCCGAGGCCTCCAGCACACTCTGCCGCAGGGCCTGCTGCACGCTCAGCTCGGTGCTGTCGCACACCACGGCGGTCAGTCCCTCGGCCTGTTCCAGCAGGGAGAAGGCGGTGTCATAGCCCTCCTCTCCCGCCACCACGGCATAGACTGCCGACGCGCCGTTCTGAAAGAGCAGGCGGATGAGTCCTGTCAGGGTATCCCCCTCCCCAAAGGTACTCACCGCCTCCTCATACCGGCTGAGCCGGTAGAGGGTATTTTTGTGCTCGCTGCCGCTCTTGGCCGCGATGCCTACCACGCCGCCTCTCCGGCTGGCGCTGACCAGTGTGGACGCCTCGTAGGAGGAGTAGACTCCCGGGCGCTCATGGCTTGTGATCTGGTTCAAAACTGTGCCGCTCCTTTCACCTCAAATTCCAGGAAGGTCCCGCCCTCGTCGGCCACGGCATAGAGGAAGGCCTCACACACCGCCTCCGCCGGGCAGCGGTAGCGGTCCGCCGTCCTGTCATAGTCGGTCTCTCCACAGGAGAGACTCTTGATCTTCAATCCGTCCGGTCCTCCCCGGTGGAGGGCCTCGGCCATGCGGTCAAAGGCAGCGCGTACCTGCTTCTCGCCCTCTGTCCCGCCAGTCCCGGCGTAGAGGTCCAGCCCGAAGGTCAGGGTGACCCGCCGTCCGTAGAGTTCCTCCCAACGGCCGCTCTCCTGGTTGTAGCGCTCCCCCAGGTAATTCTGAAACCCCGCGTTTTCTCCCTCGCATGCCCGGAGGGAGACCGCCGCCACCGCCCCCTGGGGGCGTGCCCGGTTCTCCTCGGGCCAGGCGGTGATGGCGGCCACGCCGTTTTCATTCAGATACCGGGCCATGGTCTCCCGGATGGTATCCAGTGCTGTCATTGCTTCACTCCTCCGGCCGGAGCATCCCCCACCAGTGGGAGACCGCTCCGCCCACATAGATGGCCTGGGCAGAACAGACCCGGTAGTACTCCTCTCCGCACCGCAGGCGGTCTCCCCAGCGCAGGGGGAGCTCGGCCGCCCCCAAGTAGAGGAAGCGGTCGGCCCGCCTGCGCCCCAGCGGGGTGGGCAGGACCTGGTCGGAACGCTCACTGCGCTCCAGGATGGGCTGCACAAAGGCCATGCCGGTGCGTCCGTCCTCCAGGACGACCTGTCGTCCGTACCGCCGCAGGAGGCCCGGCAGAACATTCCTTCTCATCCTCTCACCCCTCGAAAACAGAACCCGTCATCCTCCAGATAGGGGCTCAGGGTGCGCTGGGCCTGGGCATAGTACCAGGCGCTCCCCTCGCCGCTTCGGGCGGAAATGCGCATATCTCCCGCGGAAAAGTCGGTCACTCCGCCCCGCAGGCCCTCCAATCCCGCCAGCGCCAGCCATGCCGCCGCCAGCGGGAAGCATTTTCCGCAGCTCTCGGGGGTACAGCCGGAGCGCAGCCGCAGCCGCAGTTCCTCCTCTGCCCCGGCACACAGGGTGCGCAGGGCCTCCTCCTCTCCCTCGCTCACCTCGCCCAACTGTCGGGCCAGCTGGTAGATCTCCTCTTCCATCCCGTCTCTCCCCCTCTTCTCCGGATTCTTATACGTTCAGCACCTTGGCCGCGTCGGCAAAGAGCTTGGCAAAGCCGCTGATGCTGGTGATGGCGGCCCGCTCCAGCTGGCGGTCGATGAGCTTGTCGTATTCCACCATTACATCGCTGCCCTGCACCATCTCCAGGGCATAGTTCTTATCCAGGCCGATGATCTGACCGCTTCCCAGGGCGGAGGTGCGCAGCAGGTTGGCGCCCAGAGGGCTGACCAGCTTGCCGGTGCCCTGGAAGTTGAGGCCGGTCAGGGGATTCTGGAACTCCTCCAGCTTGAGCATTTTGAGCATCACATCGCTGGAGACCAGCAGGGTGTTCATCTCATAGGGGTCGAACTGGGCCCAGAAATCCACCAGATCCTCGTAGGTCAGGGTGCCCTTGGAGCCGCCGATGGGCGAAGTGCCCACGGTGAAGGACTGGGCGGGATTGTCGTTTCCATCCCCGTGGAGGAGCACGTCAATGGCGTCCTCCAGATGCATCCGGTTGATGTGGGCGCCGATCTGGCGCAGGGTCACGGAAAACAGGTCCAGCTTCTGATAGCGCACCGCCTCATAGGAGGCCACCAGCATTCTGCCCCGCTTGTGCAGGCGCACCAGATTCTCCTGGGTGCGCACCTCGGTCTGGGGAATCTCGGCGCCCTCGGCCACATGGCGCAGCTCCTTGTCCTTCTCCTGGGGGACCGAGGCGATGGAGCGGTAGTCCATCCCATCAAACCGGGTGACCGCCGCGGTGATGCTGGGCAGGAGATTGCTCTCCTCCATGCCTTGCCGTACCGAGCGGGCGATGTACTCGGGGAAGAGCACCGCCGACTGGGAGGTGGCAAAAAATTTCTCCACCACGTCGCTGGCCGGTCCCTTCACCTTGATGTCGAAGCGCTTGAGCTGCCGCTGGTAGGCGTCCAGGCCCTCCAGCGCGGTGCCCTTGTACTGCTCGGAGGGGTCCTCCTGCTCCAGCACCTGGGCAAAGGAGTGCCCAGCCTCCCGATACATGCCCTTTTCCAGTCTCAGATTGTCATACTGACGACCCATGATTCATCCCATCCTTTCTTTCTGCTTAGAGGAGCACCGCAATGGTGCCCGCTGTGGTGTCTGCCTCGGCGACCAGATAGGGGGTGCCCCCCTCCTCATCCGTCTTCATGCCGCCGCTTGCGTCGGCCGAGAGCTTGACCCGCCCGGCGGTCACGCCGGTGGCCTTGACCGTGGCGAAGCCCCGCACCTGAACCGCGGCGCAGCCGTTTTTCACCACCACGGCCACGCCGTCCACGCTGCCGCCATCGGTGCAGGGCTCCACCATTCCGTTTCCGCTGACCCAGACGGTGTGGCCCTCCACAACACCCTCGCCGGCCTGGAAGGTGGCCAGCACCTGGCCGATGCCCTCAAAGGATACCTGTTTCATCTCGTTTTCTCCTTTCTCCGCCCCTCAAACGGGGGTATATCTGCTCAGATTCGGAATACCTCGTCGCTGCCTTCCCTCCCGGTGCGGGAAGAGGCGTAGCTCAGCTGACTTCCCTCGGGGTATGCCTCTTCCACTCTGGCCTCATAGAGCCGTTTGAGGGCGGTCAGCTCCTCCTCCCCCAGCCGCTCCACGATGGAGCGGAGGGTTTTCTGCCGCAGGCCCGGCTCGGCCATTCCGCCCAGGCGGGCCACCTCTTCCCGCAGGGAGGAGAGATAGCGCCGGCCCCGGGCAGCCTCCTCCTCCAGGCGCTCCAGCTCGGAGCGGCACTCCGGATGGGACTGTACCAGATCCTTCAGGGTGGGAGAGAGGCCTTTGATGACCCCCGCCCGCTCCTGGGCGGGCACCGCCACAAAGGACCACTCGTAGGCGTCGGTGGCCTGGAGGAGCTCAGCCCAGCAGCGCTGTCCGTGGTACTCCTCTCCCTTCACGTGGGTGCAGCGGCTCCGGTCCTCCAGATCGGCGCCGCAGATGGAGCACACCCGGCGCGCCACGCTGCACCCCACCGACACCTCCCGCTTGATGCCCCCCTCGATCTCGGCAATGAGATCCTTGTTGCTCTCGGTGCGCATCATGTAGGCGTAGCCCTTCAGGTAGCAGCGGCCCTCGCCGCCCTCGGCCGTGCCCTCCTCGTCCACCACCTCGGTGCGGTAGATGCGGGCCACCTGTTCCCGGGCGCTCCACCGGTGGTCAAAGATGCCGCACTTGCCCACGAAGAGGGGGGCCAGCTCCTCCAGTGTCTGCCGGGGGAAGCGCTCCCCGTCCCGGTCCACCCGGTTGTCGCACAGGCGCACCGCGAAGGGGTAGATCTCCTCTGCCGTCAGCGGACTGCGGCTCTGGGCATGGATGAGGGCCAGATCCTCTTCTGAGAGGTCCACCCCTTCCTTTACCTGCGCCCTTTTGGATAGCTTCATGGTTCTCCTTCCTTTCTCTGCCGGTCTTGCGCACCGGCCTGTTCCATCTCCAGACGGAGCTTCTCGCTCTGCTGCCGGTAGAGCTCCGCCCGGGCCTCTTCCACCAGATCCTGGAGGTTGATGTTGTCCCATGTGACCTCCACGCCGGTCTCATACCCGTGGACCCGCAGCCAGATCTCGCAGATCCGCTCCACCACCGGGGTGAGGGAGCGGCGGATGGCGGTGATCTCACTGGTCATCATATCGGCCTGCTGGGTGCTCATCCGCTCGGTGGAGGACCAGCTCAGCCCCAGCAGAAAGGGCGGGATGCCGGTGCGGGCCACCAGCTCCTCCAGGATCTGCCGCACGGGCACCTCGCTGTCCAGGACCTGGTTGTCCGCGCCGATCACTTTGATGTCCACATCGCCCACAGCCACGAAGTCCCGGATGCTGCCCTGCTTGCCCTCCTGCATGGCGGCCGACCACTCCCGGGCGATCTGCATGCCCCGCTCCTGAGCATAGGCCCGCTCCATACCGTCGCTCCCGGGCTTGTAGACCACGGCAAAGCGCACATTGCCCATCCGCTCCCAGTTCATGCCGATGGCCTGATAGATCTTGAGCAGAATGCCCGTGAGGAAGGGCATGGAGCGCAGCAGGGACACCCCGTAGGGGCTGTCGGTCTCCGGCTGAAAGGGGGTGAAGAGAAGCAGATCCTGCCGGGGCAGCTCCACCGGCTCTCCCCCACTCTGCCGGGCGCACAGGGCAAAATCCAAGGGACTCTCCCCCTCCCGGATCTCGATGTCGGCCACGTTGGCGCACAGCAGAGCGGCCACCTCTCTGTGCCGCCGGTCCAGCACCACCTCCCCCACTGCCCGGCCGCAGGTGAGAAGGGAGTCCAGATAGCAGTCCAGAAAGGACTCCAGTCCCCGCTGTCCCCGCCCGGTGGGGACCTGGCTGAGAAAGCGCCGCAGGCCCGCCCGGGCCGCCGGGTCTGCCGCCTCCACCTCCACGCCGCCCACCAGGCGGATGAGCTTCAAAATAGCGGCGTCCACGATGGGGACCGCCTCCCGGATGCTCCGGTACAGGGCAGTCTCACCGCTGTGCAGCGGCACATACCCGTCCCACGCCCCGAAGGGATGTTTTTCCGGCTGCCGCAGCTGTATCTGCGGCACAGCCTGCGCCGGTTTTCGGCGCCTGTCCAGCCAGCCCATGCTGATTCCTCCTGTCCATCAAAATACCCGCCGCTCCACAAAGCCGCCGCTCAGGCATCCAGCCTGCTCCCGGCGCTTGACCAGGGCGGCAAAATAGCGGATGTCGTCCATGGCGTGGTCAAATTCCTTGCGCACCTTGTCCTCCGTCCCCCGCCGGTCCCAGCAGTAGAGGGAAAATTCCCGGATGCTGTCCCGGCAGGCGGGTGTGATCACCAGCCGTCCGCTGCGCAGCAGCTCGGCGGTGATGCGGATGCCCCACAGCACGTCGTTCTCCGCCTTGACCACCCGCCAGCCCGCGCGGCGCAGGGTCTCCAGAAAGCTGGCTGCCGAGGGGTCCACCACCACGCAGGAGATCTCCCGTCCTCCGGCCAGCCGCTCCAGGTCCTGGGCATACTCCCCGTCGGTTTTCTGCCGTCCCTCCCGGCGGGAGTCATAGTAGTACTCCTCCACCCGGTACCACACCCCATCCTTCCGGCCCCACAGGCCGAAGGAGGCGGGGTTAACCGTGCCGTAGTCGCAGGAGATGCGCCACTCCTCCATCTCCCCCTCGGGGGGCGCGCGGACATAGCTCTCGTCAAAGAAGTCGTATACCCGCCCCTCAGCGGCCGCCCACTCCCCTAAAACAAAGCGGCGGTAGAAGGTGCCGCTGTACAGCCGCTCATAGCGCTGCCGGATCTCCGGGGAGAGGGAGGGGTTATCCGCCATGGTGAAGTGGAGGTGGAGGGCCCTGCGCTCTTCAGCCCTGCAGATCCACTCCCGGTAGAACCAGTGCTCCGGCCCCTCCGGGTTGCAGTTGAACCACAGCCGGCTTCCGGCCACGGAGCAGCGGGCGCAGGCCTGCTCCACAAAGGAGCGCGGCATAAGGGTCACCTCGTCCAGCAGCACCCCCGCCAGGGTAATCCCCTGGATGAGGGAAGCGCTCCCCTCGTCCTTTCCTCCGAAGAGGGAGAAGCGGTTCTCCCTTCCCCCAAAGCGCACGGTGATCTCGTTGCGGCTCACCCGCTCCTCACAGTGAAAGCCCAGCTCCCGCAGCACCGGCAGCAGCTCCCGCACCAGATTGCGGCGCAGGGATCCTACCGTCTTGCCGCACAGGGCAAACTGTCTCTGGTGAAAGCTGCCCATGGCCCAGCAGAAAAAGGAGAGTCCGCAGCACAGGGTCTTTCCGCTGCGCACCGCGCCGTCACAGAGGATGGCCTCCTTCTCCACCCACGGGGAGGAGGGGCACCACCAGGTCAGTACGGTCCGCTGCTTCGGGGAAAAGGTCTCAAAGCGCATCCTTTCCTCCCGCTCCGTTTTCCAGCGCCCGGTAGAAGGACTCGGCGGGACTGGTCTCTCCCTCCCGCAGGACGGCCAGCAGCCGTTCCATGGTCTGCAGCGGGTCGCTGAGTTTGACCTCCACGCCGCCGTTTCCGCTCCGTTTCAGCTCCGAGAGCAGGAAGAGATCCATCCCGTCGATCTCCTCCACCTGTTCTTTGTCCAGAAAGGCCAGCTTGACGGCGTCATTGGGCCGGCTGCGCACGATCCGGCGCATCTGCTCCAGGACCTCCTTTTTCTCCTTCCGTCCTCGTTCCATATCTGTGTTCTCTCCTCCTTCTCACCCTTGGAGCCCCAGGGCCAAATGTTGCACGTTTGCGTACACCAATCCGGAGAAAAAGAAAAAAAGAGCGGTATACCCGCTCTTTGCAGGTATACCGCTCTCTCCGTGCCGGCTGATGGCTCTCAGATTCCAAAATCCACGCACAGGTGTTTCACTTCTGTATATTTCAGCATGCCCTCGGCACCGCCCGCCCGGTCCATGCCGCTCTGTTTGTACCCGCCCGTCTCGCACTCGGGCAGGAGCTTATTGTAGCAGTTGACCCAGGCCGAGCCCGCCCGCAGGCGGCGCGCCACCCACATGGCCTTGTCGATGTCCCGGCTCCACACGGCGGAGGCCAGTCCATAGGCCGTCCCGTTGGCGATGGCAAGGGCCTCCTCTTTTGTTTTAAAGGTCTGCACCACCAGTACCGGCCCAAAGATCTCCTCCTGGACCACGCGGGCGTCCATGGGCGGATTGAGGAAAATGGTGGGTGCCAGGTAGAACCCCTTGTCCAGGCCCCCTTCCGTCAGCCGGTACCCGCCGGTGATCAGCTGGGAGCAGGCCTTGCCCTCCTCCATATATTCCAGGATGGTATCCAGCTGGGTCTGGGAGATGACCGGCCCCAGAGTGGTACTCTCCTCCATGCAGTAGCCCGGACGGAGCTTCTCGGCCTCCTCCTTCAGTCGGGGCAGGAAGGTATCCACCAGCGACTCCTCCAGCACCAGGCGGGATCCCACCGTGCACAGCTGACCGGCATTGGTGAAGATGGCCTTGAGGGCAAAGGGCAGGGCCTTATCCAGATCGGCGTCGGCAAAGATGATGTTGGGGGACTTGCCGCCCAGCTCCAGGGAGACCTTCTTCATGGTGTCGGCGGCCGTGCGCATGATGGCCTGCCCGGTCTCCAGTCCGCCGGTGAGGGAGATCATGTCTACCTCGGGATGCTCGGCCAGGGCCTGACCGGCCGTTCCGCCCCGGCCGGACACGGCGTTGACCACGCCCTTCGGGAAGGCCGGGATCTGATCCAGCAGCTCCAGAACCGCCAGAGTGCATCCGGTGGTCTGGGCAGCGGGCTTGAGCACACAGGTACAGCCTGCCGCCAGCGCCGGGGCCATATCCCGCATAAGTAACGTCACCGGGTAATTCCAGGGGGTGATGACTGCCACCACGCCCACCGGTTCCCGGGCCAGCACCGAGAGCAGCCCCGGCTCCACCGCGGTGCTCGTTCCATAGAGGGTCCGGGCCGCGGCGGCATAGTATTCCACATAGCCGATGGAGCTGTTGAGTTCAAAGCGGGCCTCATTGATGGGCTTGCCGGTCTCCAGCGCCAGCCGGGTGGCCAGCTCCTCCAGATTGGCCCGCATGGCGGCGCCCCACGCTCTCAGGCACTGGGAGCGGAGCCGGGGATTGAAGGCCCAGTTCTCCTCTTCAAAGGCTCGCCGGGCTGCCGCCACCGCCCGGTCCACATCCACCTGCTCCGAGGCCGGTACACGGGAGACCAGTTCCCCATCACAGGGGCAGAAGATCTCCATAGTCTGTCCGCCGGCAGCCTCCTGCCAAACGCCGTCCACCAGGTTCCGATAGGTACGCACTTGCATCGAATGTCCTCCTCTCATCTCTCAGCGGGTCTGATCGGCCAGGATCTCCAGATAGAGCTTCTCACACTGCTTCTGGCTGATGGCGCGGGGGTTGTTGGCCAGCAGGAAGCCGGGGAGGTTGCTTGCCACCAGTTCGGCGTCGCTCTCCTTCATGCCGAAGGAGGCGAAGGGCACCCGCACGCCGGTCTCGTCGAAGAGGCGCTCCACCGCGCGTACCGAGGCCTGCGCCGCCTGGTAGGGGTGCATTCCGGTGGTGTTTTCCCCCAGAAGGGCGGCAATGTGTGCAAAACGTTCGGGCCGTGCCATCAGGTTGAAGTCCATGCAGTATTTCAGTAGCACGGCATTGGCCTCGCCGTGGGCCATGTGGAAGAAGGTGCACAGAGGGCTGGAGAGGGAGTGGACCAGGCCCAACCCCGCCTGATCCATGGCCACGCCAGCCAGCACGCTGCCCATGGCCATGTCCCGCCGGGCCTCCAGGTCCTTTCCGTCCGCACACACCCGCCAGAGCGCCCCGCCGATCAGCCGGATGGCCTCCTGTGCCATGGCGTCCGTGATGGGATTGGCTCCCTTGCCCACATAGGCCTCCACCGCGTGGGAGAGGGCGTCCATACCGGTGGTCGCCGTCAGGTAGAGCGGCAGGCTGGCCATGAGCTCGGCATCCACCAGAGCCACCGCCGGGAAGAGGGCGGGGCTGTTGATCCCCTTCTTGCAGTTGCGGTCCACAATGACGGCACACATGGTCACTTCACTGCCGGTTCCCGCCGTGGTGGGAATGGCGATCAGGGGCAGCGGCGCCTGGGAGAAGGGTTTTCCGTTCCACTGGTAATCCACCAGCGGTCCCTCATTGGTAGCCAGAGCCGCCAGGACCTTGGCCGTATCAATGGAGGAGCCGCCGCCCAGGGCCACCACCTTGGTGGGCCGGTAGTCCCGCACGGTCTCCATGGCCTGCTCCACCAGCGGGGCGTCCGGGTTGGGGGAGACCGCGTCGTACACCAGGTGATCCGCCCCTGTCGGGGTGATGACCCCCTCCACCCGCTCCACCAGGCCCACCGCCCGAAGGCCCGGGTCGGTAACCAGCAGCACCCGGTCCGAGGGGCTCAAAAAACCGCCCAGCTCTTTCAGGCATCCGATCTCAAAGTGGATATCCACCGGCATGTGGTACTTGGTAATCATCTCAAAAACCCTCCTAAAAAATAAAATCAGCCGTCCACACGGTATCTCTACCAGTGTTACGGCTGCGTTCTCCGCGCAGGGATCAGGCGGTCTCCCGTCTCTCCACTGCGTTATCCCACTCGGGGACTATTTTATTTTCGCCAGAGCTTCTGTGGTCATTATGCCACACTCTTATAGTCTTTGCAAGTCTTTTTTTATAAAATTTTACTCCCCTCTCCAAAAACAGGAGAGGGGAGTAGGGCAAAGAACGTTTCTCAGTTCTCCGGTTGGCTCCACTGGATGTACTGCATCAGCAGCATCGCCACCTCCGCGCGGGTAATGGGCGCCTTGGGCGCAAAGCGTCCCTCGCCCTGTCCCCGCATCAGTCCGGCTGCCTGTACCGAGGCCACCGCATCCCGGGCATAGGAACCGATCTCATCCTGATCGGTGAAATCCAGCGTTCCCTCCGGCAGAGGGGTCCCCTGCACCGCACAGAAGCGGCTCAGAAGGGCAGCGGTCTGCTCCCGGGTGACGTTCTGATCCGGGGCAAACTGCCCGGGCAGGACCCCCATGGCCACGCCCCGGTCGTAAGCCCAGGCCACCGCTTCACTGTACCAGGCGTCGGCCGGCACATCCGTAAAGACACCTGCGGCATCAGGGGCCTTCTCGCCGGACAAACGGTAGAGGACGGTCACCAGCATGGCCCGGCTCATATTGGCCTGGGGCGCAAACCGGGTCTCCGACTGTCCGTAGAAGAGCCCGCGCTCCACCACGAACTCCACCGCTCCGGCATACCAGTCTCCCGGCTGCACGTCGGTGAAGGAGGGCGTAGAGGGCTTTGTCTCCTCCCGCTCGAAATAGACCACCAGCCGATCCTTTCCGGACAGCCCGGTCAGCACGTTGGTCACTTGGATCTCCTTGCCATTGAGCAGGATGCGGGCAATGCGGTATCCGGAGTCAGGCGTGATGACCACCCGGCCGCCCCGCTCCGCCCGGACCTGCCCGCCCTCTCCCTGTACGGTGATTTTGGGGGTAGAGCTGCTCTCCCCATCACTCCCGTCCTCGGAGGAGGATGCGGTATCCCGCTTTACCTCCAGGGCCAGGTCGGCCCACTCGGTGCGCTCCAGGCTCCGGTCCAGGACCACCGCACGGGAGGCCTTGGTGATCTCCGTGCCCGAACTCACCTTCAGGGTCCCCATCTCCAGCCGGCCATCTGCACGGCTCAGCGGATTGCGGTCGGCGGCATACAGGGTGATCTCCCCCTGGTCGGCCCGGACGGTCATGGCATAGCTCTCCGCCCGGCCGGTAAACTGGATGTCTTTGGTCTGTGTCACGCTGAGGGTGACCTGGGCGGCATAGCGTTCGGAGGCCACCTCCGTCAGCGTCACGCCGGCGTTCTCGCCCGCCCGGTCAAAGGACAGCTCCACCCCCGCCGCCAGGGCGGGGAACTGGAGCATGGCGCCCATCGTGAGGGCGCAGATTCCGGTACGAAACCAGGAATGCATGAAATGGTTCCTCCTTCTGATCTCCCGCTCACTCTTCCGTCGTAAAACGGATGGCGGGCATACTGTCATAGCGCGGCACGCTGATGAACAGGGTATCGCTGGTCATGCGTTCCCCGTTCCCCTCGATGTCCTCACCGCGATAGAGCTGGGCTTTGAGCTCAATGAGCACCGCAGTACCCGCGCTGGGCTTCTCTCCGTGGTCCTCATTGACAGCCTTGAAGAGATCCTGATCCAGGGGCACAAAGAGGAAGAAGCCGTCGCTGATGTCGCTCACCGCTCCATCCTCGGGGATCTCGGCAAAGAGCAGGGCATCGCCCTCCAGAATCTCTTCCCGCAGCACAGGGGCCTCGTCGGAGGCAGGTTTCCGCTCCTGGAATTTGCCCAGGATGCGCACCTTGTTGTACAGGGGATCTCCCCGGTAGCTGCCGGTGATGATCACCGTTCCGGCCGGGATGCTCTCCTTCCCCTCCTCGGTGTCATAGGTAAACTCCTTCTCCAGCACGCCAATGGATGCTCCCAGTGTGAACTCGATGTTGTCTCCCGGATAATCCAGCAGCTGGATGTCCTCCAACGCCATCTCCTCCGGGATTCCGGTGAGGATGATCTGGGCCGCGTCATAGATCCAGATCCGGGTATCATCCGCGTCGGCCCCCGGCTTCTGGAAGTAGCACAGGAAGGTCTCTCCCCCCTGGAAGCTGGTCTCCCGGGCCAGCGTCCAGCCCTCCAGGGGCTGGGCCCCGGCGTCATCGGTGACCCAGGCCTGCACGTTCCCCTCGGCCGGGATCGCTTCTCCGGTGAGGAGCAGTCCCGCCGTGGAGAGCAGGCCCTCCTGGGCCGTGATGTGGACCCGTCCCATCTCGTCCCGGCGGATCTCGTAAAGCTCGGGAGAGAGGGTCTTCTCGTAGGAGATGCGTACCTGCTGCTCCTCGGACACGCCGGCCTCATAGCCCAGCTTGTCGATGGCGCGCACCTGGTAGGTAAAGACCATGTGATTGGCCGCACCCACCTGGTCCGTATAAGTCTGTACGGCCGTGCCGTCCGCGCACAGGAAGGCCACCGGCGTTCCATTGCGCAGGATCTCATAGCCCTGCACCATAGCGGGGTCGTCCACCGAGATGGTCAGCTCCACCGTTTTTCCGCCGGAGGCGGTGCTCTCCAGCGTGGGGGTCACATGGGCCCGCTCGGCTCCATCCAGGCGCAGGCGGCGGGACTCGTCGCTCAGATACCAGATCTCCCGCTCCTCGGGTTCGCCCTGGGCGGCCAGATACGCCAGGGTCTCCTGGCTCAGCTCCATGCCCCAGTGCTGGAAGAAGGCGGAGAGATCCTTCCCGGCGACCTGACTGGCCAGACGGGCGATCCGGTCGTTAACCGGGACATTTTTCTCTGCGTCCGACTTCCACAGGGTAAAGAAGCGGTTGTAGAAATCCAGGGGACCACTCCCCTCCAGAACGCTTCCGCCCTCATCGTAGGCCAGGTGGAGCTGCCAGTACATGCCCAGCTGTACAAAGACGTTGGCGGCCTCGCCGGGCTTGCCCAGGGCGGTCTTCTGGAAGATGTCCGAATAGAATCCGCTCTCCTCCAGGCGGGAACGGCCGGTCAGCTCGCCGGTCTCCTCGGCGGTCTGGGCCACCAGAGAGTAGATGTTGTTGGTAATCTCGGCCTTTCCGATCTTGTCCATGTTGTGGCCGATCTCATGGGCGATGCCCCAGCCGAAGAGGGCGTTGGCGCCCGTCCCGGTCTCGGCCAGCGGAGCACCGGTCACCATGCCGCTGGTCTCGCTGAACTCGATGCCCACATAGCTGCCGGCGGCAAACATGAACGCACCGGAGAACATTCTGGAGAAGCGGATATTGTGCCGCGTGCTCATGGGATACTGGTAGTCTGCAAAGGAAGTATCTGCGCTTATGATTCCCTGTGTCTTATTGGCCAGGAAGAGCAGCTCCTCCCACGCGCACAGCGCGTCATAGAGCTTGTCCGTCATGACCTCCACAGAGGCCTGGGCGCCGCCCAGACCGGCCAGCACCTGGGTGGCGGGCAGGGAGAGGAGCATGCCGGGACCTCCCACCTCGGTCACATTGCGGATGCTGGTCTTTTTCGCCTGGTCATTGCTCAGGCTCAGCCCGGCCACGTAGGTCTTGAGGGCCTCCACATAGGGTTTGAGCTGTTCCTTGCGCTCCTGCTCGCTGTGGCCATACCAGTCCGCTCCGCTCAGATCCAGCATGGGAATGACAGAGATCACGTTTTTGTTCTCCGACACATCCCGGATCTGGAGCTGAATGTCTTCCCCGTGGGAACCGGCGTACTCCACATACAGGGAGCCGCCCCGCTCTCCCAGGCCGCTGTTGCCGATGACCTGGAGCCAGATCTGGTTGCGTCCGTTCCGGAGCGCATACTCCGCCCGGGTGGCATTGGTCTCAGAGTACTGCTGCCACTGCACCAGCTTGACCGACTCGCCGGGCTGGATGCCCTGGACGTAGACGGTGATCCAGGCGCCCGAGCGGGCGGACACGCCCAGGGGCTGAAGGGCCGACGCACTCTGGCCGAAGGCAGCCTGGTCGGCTCCGGCGCTTCGGCTCTGAAGGCCGGAGTACACCATCAGCTCATTCCGGCGGCCCTCCAGGAGCTGCTGGGCATTGTCCAGCTCGTCCAAGAGGATCTTCCGATCCACATAGTAGGCCTCGGCACGGCTCGCCCGGGTGCGGAGCGCCTCAATGGTTCCTTCCTCCACACCCTGCGCCAGCTCGGTATGGCTCTCGTTGGCAAAGAGGGCGTTGATCTCATCGGCCAGTCCGTCATACTGATAGAAGGCGATCTCGGACAGGCTGATGTTGCCTGCGCCAGCCCACTGAGAACCCTCCACCGTAATGGTTTTCACGTCCGAACGGGGGAACTTGACGATAAAGTAGGTGTTATTCTCCCCCTTCTCAAAGGAGACCTGATCTTCCGGTACAGCCTGCCCGTTGATGCTCACATTGAACTTGTCAAAGAAGTTGCGGTAGGGACGCTTTTGTCCGCTGGGCTCGTTGCCCAGGTCGGGGACATAGATGAGATAGTCCATGGAATAGGCCTGATCAAAGGTAAAGGTAAAGGCCCTGGACCGATTGTACGTGCTGGCGACCCAGCTGGTGCGGTAGTCCCCATCGTATACGGATCCCGGCAGGGTTCCCTTGCTCACCGTCCAGTCGGTGTTGCCGGACGGATAGTCCGCCGAGGCGATGATACTCTGATTATCCAGCCGGTTTGCGGTGGGCAGATCGGGGGTCTCAAACTCTGCGGCCTTGGGGGTACCCAGCACCGTCTCGGAATAGGGGCTCTGTCCCAGCTCATTGACGCCGTAGACTCTCACCTCATACTCCGTTCCGTTTTCCAGGCCGCCGATAACGGCGCTGTTGTTCTGGAAGGAGCCGGACAGCGTCTGGAAAGCAGCCTCCCCCTTCTTGCGGTACTCAACCCGCACATACTGGGTACGCTTGCCCGGCTGCCAGCTCACGGTGAGCAGGCTGTCTCCCGGCTCCACCTGAAGGCGGTCGGGCCGGTCCGGGCGGCTCTCCACCTTGGGTGTGGCTGTGACCACTTCCGAGCGCGCGCCCTCCCACCGGCTCCCGCCGGCATCCGAGATGGGGGTCACGGCAAAATAGTAGGGCTTAAGCGCCTCCAGCTTGGAGATCACACAGGTGGTCTCTCCGCTCTCCACGGACTGGTTCAGCGCATCGGGGCTGGTGCCATAGTCCACCCGGTAGCCGGTGACATTGACTACGCCCTTCCAGCGCAGGGTGACCGACTCCACACCGGCCTCTGCCCGCAGCTGCTCCACCTTCGGCTTATGGACCGCGGGCTCCTCGGGCACGATGTCCTGGAGGAAGCGGATCTGCTCCACGACCACCGGCTCATCGCCCTTGGTCTCCACCCGGATGGTGATCTTCTTGACCGGCACCCGGTTCCCCAGGGAAATGGTCACCGTTCTGCGCCCGTCATCGGTCCGGGTAATGGCGTACACTCCCTCAGGCAGTGCCTGGGAGAAGGGGATCTCCAGCGTCTCTCCGCTGGCTGTCTCAGCCACGACAACACCGGTTTCCACCGGATAGGCCGCCGAGCTGACAATGGCCACCTCTTCCATCTCCACTCCTTCCTCGGTGAGCGGGATGGGCAGCGTGATGGTATTCTCCTCTCCCTTGGGGGAGAGCTTGACGCTCTGGCCATTGTCCGCAAAGAGGTCGGACACGGTTCCCTCTACCACAGCTGCCGCCGTCACGGCTTCCTGGATGCGCTCCAGATCCAGCGTGTTGGCGGGGATCAGCGCGGTCTGGAAGATCTGTGCCGTGCCCTGGGCATCCTGGGCCATGGTGACGGTGGCCAGATCGGAAATATCCACCACGCCGTCCCCATTGAGGTCACATGCGGCGTCCGCGGTGTCCAATGCATCCCGCACCCGGGCTACATCCCGCTGATCGGCCAGGCCGTCGCCGGTCACATCACCCAGCGTAAAGGTGGCGTCTCCCGTTCCCAGGACCACACCTTTGGAGTGAGTGTCCAGGGTGAGCTCCGGGGTGGTATAGGGGCAAAAACCGGTTCCCTCCAGAGAGAGCGCATAGGTATTCTCCCCCTCCCGGGCAGAGAGCCCGGCAAAGGTCATATCCACATAGCGTACCTCTTCTCCCTCGGTGCGCAGTGCGATCTCTACGCTTCCCTTCCCGCCGTCCGGGAGGGTCTGCGCTTTCTCCAGGCCGGCCTGGAGCAGGGCCGCTCCATCCCGCTTGAGCGTGACTTTCGGGGCTCTTGCCTTCCAGCCGGAGACGGTCAAGGGGTAGTCCAGACGCAGCGTGACCGTAATTTCTCCCTCTGCGTCCTGCACAGTGCCGGCGCCGCGTGTTTCCGCCGCCGCAGCCACCGGAGCGGTCCCCAGCAGGGATACGCCCATGGCGCCTGCAAGCAGTCCAGATAGCGCTCGTCGATACCAGTTCATGTCCACATATCTTCCTTTCCTGATCTTCCTGTTCTTTTCTTATGGGGGCAGCTCTTCTCTGCCTGCCCCAATCGGATGGGAAATATTTCAGCCGGCGTATTGTAACATAAAACACATAGGTTTGGTAGGCTTTATATTAAAATGTAACCATTTGTTTCTTTTTTCTTTCTGCCTCGCAGCCATTTCTCCAATTTATTTCTCTATTTACAGCTCATTCTGTGTCAAAAATAACAAAACTCCTCCATTTTCAGTCCTGAAAACGGAGGAGCTTCCCCTCTATTATATTCCATTCTTCCGGCACTGCTCCGCATAGGCTTTGGGGGAAAGTCCCTTGACCCGCTTGAATGCGCGGGAAAAGTAGAGCGGATCCTCAAATCCCACAGAATTGGAGATCTCCTGTACCGAGTACATCCCGCTGGAGAGGAGGCGGCAGGCCTGTTCGATCCGGTATTCCACAATAAAATGTTTGGGGGATACCTGGAACCGTTCCTTAAAACTGCGGTAGAGACTGTTCTGGCTGGTGGAGACAAACTCTGCCAGCTGCTCCACCGTGATGGGCTGTTCATAGTGACTCATCACATAGCGGGCGGCCTGTTCCGCACAGTCCTCCCTGTCCCGCTCCCCGGCTGTTCCTCCACGCCCATGGTCAACCAGAAACGCCAGAAAGAGATAGAGCCTCCCGGTAAGCGCGCAGCCGCTCCATGCAGTCGTTCCGTAGTCTGAATAGAGCTCCAGCAGCAAACGGCTGATCTCTTCGGGATAAAATCCCCGCAGTACCGGGCGGTCTGGAGCAAACGGGGTCTGCTCCACCAGTCCGCCGGCCTCCCGTCCTTGGAATCCCACCCAGACATACTCCCACGGCTCCTGCTCATCGGCATAATACAGAATGCTGGTATTGGGATAGACCAGAAAGGTATCCCCTGCGGAGAGGGTATAGTGTTGCTCATCCACCACAAAGTCTCCCCGCCCGGCGAGGATGTGGTGGATGAGGTAATGGTCCCGTACGCCCGGTCCCCAGCGGTACCCAGGTACACACTGCTGCCGGCCCGTATTCTGTACAAAGAGCGAGCCGACTCCGTGTTCCAACTTAAAAGAATGCTTATAGAAATCGTCCGCTCGCATGATTTCTTTCACCGCTTTCTGATCTATGCTTTATGATTTGATTTTGTTATACCATAGCTTTTTCCGGTGTGTCAAACCACTTTCTGCATTCTGTTCTCAGTCGTTTTTTGTCTCTTTTTATCCGGTCACCTTATTAATTTTTATATTGGAGAAAGTAAATCCAGACCAAATCGCAGAAATAAGTTTCATATTGTTTCATCTCTTTTGATTCAGACCATCAAGTTTACAACATTTTATTCTAAATTTTTTACTTTTCACTCCGTTTTTTATTGTATCTTGACAAATCCAACCAAAGCGATTATTATAATCATGTTAAAATGTGCATCCATAAAAGGAGCGCATTTTTTAAGCATCATCTCCCGAAATGTGATTCCGCATAGCGGAATCACATGGAGATATGCACGGCAGGTCCACAGTTTTCGACTGTGCACAGAGGAAGGAGGAGTGTCTCAAACGTACGGAAACCCTA
Source organism: Pseudoflavonifractor hominis (assembly GCF_014288125.1). Classification (NCBI taxonomy): domain Bacteria; kingdom Bacillati; phylum Bacillota; class Clostridia; order Eubacteriales; family Oscillospiraceae; genus Pseudoflavonifractor; species Pseudoflavonifractor hominis. The sequence continues at coordinate 495,558 of NZ_JACOPR010000003.1, forward strand.
CAGGAGGATACAGAACCCTATGTACCTCCGGTAATCCCATCGATTGGTCGAGCAACCGCGCATCCTGACCCGGTCCCGTCTGCATTCTTAGAAGGTTTTGCAGATGGGCAAGCGTTTGTTATGGAAAGGGAGTTTTTTGAGTGTCTGCTGTATTATTTCTCATTACTCTCGTAATCGCCATCGCCATTCTGGTGGTGCTGATTATGAAGGTAAAGCTGCATCCCACGTTTGCATTGTTCCTGGTTGGTCTGGGTATGGCTCTGGTCAACGGCTTCCCCTTCATGGAAGCCATGGGTCTTCTGACCAAGGGCTTTGGTAATACCCTTGGCAGCCTGGGTATCCCCATCATGCTGGGTGCCATTCTGGCTATGGGCGTACAGGATACCGGCGCCGCCAAGTCCATTGCCAACTTCTTCATCCGCCTGTTCCACGGTAAGAACCTGGAGCTGGCTCCCTCGCTGACCGCCTATGTGGTCTCCATCCCCGTGTTTGGCGATATCACCACCATCCTGTGCTCCAACATCGCCAACGTGCTCTCCAAGCGTAAGCACATCTCCATGTCCACCATGGCTGCCTTCACTCAGACCGGTCTGAACCTGACCCACGCCATGGTTCCCCCCACGCCCGGCATCCTGGCTGTGTCTGTCGCTCTGAGCGCCGACCTGGGCATGGTTATCACCTGGGGTATTGTCATCACTGCGATCGCCTTCTTCCTGACCTGGCTGGTCCTGAAGAAGTGGTGTGAGAAGGAATGGATCGAGCCCGTGCCCGCCGTGGTCGAGGGCATTGAGGAGACCAAGTCCAACAGCGTCTCCGACATCCTCATCAACGAGCCTGATCTGCCCAATACCTTTGCCGCTTTCCTGACCATCCTGATCCCGGTGGTCCTGATCGCCGGCGGCTCCTTCATCAACATGTCCATTCCTGAGAGCGTGGCGGAAGACGCCATGATCCGCACTGTGGCCGCCATCATGAGCGACAAGGTCGTGGCTCTGGGCGCCGGTGTGATCTACACCATGATCCTGGCCACCTTCCACAAGAAGTCCGTCCGTGCGAGCAACCTGGATTCCACCGGTTCTGATCCCAAGGGCTTCAACGAAGTGGTGCTCAACAGCTGGATCGCCCGTGGTCTGGAAGTGGCTCTGGCCGCTCTCCTCATCACCGCTATGGGCGGTGCCTTCTCCGAGGTTATCAAGGCCTGCCCCGCCATCGGCGAGCTGACTGAGCTGATCGACAAGCTGCCCATCCCCGCCATCCTGATCCCCTTCTTCTGCGGTGCTATCATGATGACCGCCGTTGGCTCCATGACCACTGCCGGCATCACCGCCGTGGGCGTGGTTGGCCCCATGATGGCCACTCTGGGCCTGAGCCCCGTGGCCGCCACTCTGGCCATCGGTGCCGGCACCCTGTGCTTCAACCACGTGAGCAACAGCGGTTTCTGGGTGGTCAGCCGCTTCTTCAACCTGGGCACCATTACTCAGGGCCTGAAGTACATCACCATCCCCGATGCCGTGGCTGGCGTCTTCAGCATGATCCTGCTGCTGATCTGCAATATGATCGGAATCATCTGATCGCCTGCTAAGTAAAACTCTTCCAATCGAACACGTTTGAAAAAGCGAGGAGCCTTTCTCCTCCCACCAGAAAACCTGCCAAAGGAGAAATGGTCTGCTGCTTGCTTTACCGAGCATGGGGCAGGCCATTTTCTCCTCTTTTATTTCCGATTTGTTTTCTATGCCCAAAGGAGGACGCATTTATGAATCAGAAAAGCCATGCCGACCGTATGCTGTGGGCCCAGTTCGACGCTTTGGAGATGGGCACCGGCTGGGACGATCTTGATATCAACAAGCCCCAGATCATGGTGGAGAGCGCTTACGGCGACTCTCATCCCGGCAGCTGGCATCTGAACCAGCTGGTGGAGCAGGCCGTCTACGGCGTGTACGAAAAGGGCGGCAAGCCTGCCAAGTACTATGCCACCGATATCTGTGACGGCTGCGCCCAGGGTCATGACGGCATGAATGCCGTTCTGGCCTCCCGTGAGGCGCTGGCCAACATGGTGGAGGTCCACGCTTCCGCCGTGCCCTGGGACGGCATGATCCTCTCCTCCAGCTGCGACAAGTCCATCCCCGCCCATCTGAAGGCGGCCGCCCGTATGGACATCCCCACCATCTTTATGCCCGGCGGCTCCATGCGCCCCGGCCCCAATCAGACCACTTCTCTGGTGGCCGGCGATATCTCCCTGCGCCAGAAGCGCAAGGACGCCATCACCGAGCAGGAAGTCCGGGACTACAAGCTGACCGGCTGTCCCTCGGTGGGCGCCTGCACCTTCCTGGGTACTGCCTCCACCATGCAGTGTGTGGCTGAGGCCCTGGGTCTCACCCTCCCCGGCGCCGCGCTGGCTCCCGCTACCATGCGTGACGTGATCCAGTACGCCCGCTATGCCGGCCGCAAGATCATGGAGCTGGTGGAGAAGGACATCACTCCCAGCAAGATCATGACCCCTGCCGCCTTCCGCAACGCTATCATTGTTCACAGCGCCATCGGCGGCTCCACCAACGCCACCATCCACCTGCCCTCCATCGCCCGTGAGCTGGGCTATGACCTGCCCATCGAGCTCTTTGACGAGATCAACCATCAGGTGCCCCACCTGGGCAACATCAATCCCTCCGGCCAGCACCTGACCGAGTCCTTCTGGTTCGCCGGCGGCGTGCCCATGGTCCAGTGGATGCTGCGCGACATGCTGGATCTGGATGTGATGACGGTCACCGGCAAGACCCTGGGTGAGAACCTGGAGGATCTGCACAAGGACAACTGGTTTGAGCGCAACCTGGGCTACCTGCACAACTACGGCCTGACCCGCGAGCAGGTCATCTTCCCCGTGGAGAAGGCCCCCGAGAAGGGCTCTGTGGCCATCCTCAAGGGCAACATCGCCCCCGAGGGCAGCGTCCTGAAGTACTCCGCCTGCGCCATGAACCAGCGCGAGGTGGTCAACGCCGTGGCCCGTGTCTTCAACCACGAAGAGGACGCCCACGACGCCGTGGTCAACAACCAGATCAATCCCGGCGAGGTGGTCATCATCCGCTACGAGGGCCCCCGCGGCTGCGGTATGCCTGAGATGCTCATGACCACCGAGGCCATCGTGTGCGACGAGCGGATCAACGGCTCGGTGGCTCTCATCACCGACGGCCGTTTCTCCGGCGCCACCCGCGGCGCGGCCATTGGCCATGTCTCTCCCGAGGCGGCTGCCGGCGGTCCGATCGCCTTCATTGAGGAGGGCGACCTCATCTCTTACAGCGTCAAGGACCGCACCATCAACCTCACCGGTATCCACGGCAAGCCCTGCACCGTGGAGGAGGCCACCAAGGTTCTGGAGGAGCGTGCCAAGGCTGGTATCCTGCCCCGTGAGAAGCGCAAGGGCTTCTACAAGCTCTATACCGACCATGCTCTCTCTGCTATGAAGGGCGCCGGTCTGGAATAAGTTCCATCCCCATCCCCCCGTCTTCTGGACGGGGGGATTCTTTTGCCGTCGGGATTTGTCCCGGGCCCTTGACAAGGTTCCAAAAGCGCGCTATCATAAGGACAATTCCAGAAGGCGTTTTGGTTTTGTATTTTCAATTCGGAAAATGATTTCACGATACGGAAAATATGCGCATCGCGCAGAAAAGAGAGGGTATGAAAATGAAAGCAGCTTATTTGACCCCCGCGATTACCATGTTCCACGCCGACGGCAGCCTGGACCTGGACAGCCAGAAGAAGCTCTATGAGAACCTGATCGCACAGGGCATGGACGGCATTCTGGTCGAGGGCAGCAGCAGTGAGTTTTTCGCCATGAATATGGAGCAGCGCCGCGCCATGGCAAAGTTCGCCATCGATACCATTGACCATCGGGTCAAGCTCATCGTGGGTACCTCCAGCATGGTGGCCGATGAGATCATCTCCTTCTCCAACTACTGCCTGGAGCAGGGGGCCGACGCGGTTATGATCCTTCCCCCCTACTACTTCCACTTTGACGATGAGGCTCTGCTTCAGTATTACGATCATCTGGCCAGCGCCATCGACGGCCCCATCTACATTTACAACTTCCCGGACAACACCGGATACACCATCTCTCCCCATACCGTGGTCAAGCTGGCTAAGCTGCACAGCAACATCGTGGGTATGAAGGACACCATCTCCGGTATGGACCACACCCGCGAGCTGATCAAGGTAGTCAAGTCGGAACTGCCTGACTTTGAGATCTACTCCGGCTTTGACGATAACTTTGCTCACAACGTCCTCTCCGGCGGTGACGGATGCATCGGTGCACTCTCCAATGTGGTGCCTGAGCTCTGCGCCGCCTGGGTCAAGGCCTTCCGCAACAACGATCTGGACGGAATCGCCAAGGGCCAGCAGACCATCAACCGCCTGATGGATCTCTACACCGTCCGCAGCCCCTTCCTGCCCGTGCTGAAAGAGGCCCTGAAGCTGCGCGGCATTGCTGCCTCCAGCTCTAGCACCTTCCCCATGCCCAATGCCACCGTTGAGGATGACGCCCAGATCCGCGCCCTCTTCCACCGGGAGGGGATCCGCTGATGAATACGGCAGAATATCTCCACAGTCTCTTTTCTCTGGAGGGCAAAACCATTCTGGTGACCGGCGCGGCCGGCGGAATCGGCGCTGCCATCAGTGCCGGCCTGGCCCGTGCCGGCGCGGAAGTCGCCCTGTGCGGCCGCACGCTTTCCAAATGTGAGGAGCTGGTAAACCAGCTGAGCGCGGAGGGCTGCCACGTGTCGGCCCACCTTCTGGATGTGGCTGACCGCTCCAGCATCCAGTCCTGTGTGGACGAAGTGGTCGCCCGCTATGGAAAGATCGATGTGCTCTTCAATGTGGCCGGTATCAACAAGCGCGAGGGTCTCCTGGATGTGGAGGAAGAGACCTACGATCGCATCATGGACACCAACCTGAAGGGGCTTTTCTTCATGAGTCAGGCCGTTGCCCGGGAGATGTACAAGCGGAAGAGCGGACACATCATCAACATTGGCTCCCACAATGACGAGGGGATGCTGGGCGGCTGTTCGGTCTATGGCGCGGCCAAGAGCGGTGTGATCGCCCTCACCCGTGCCATGGCGGTGGAGTTTGCCCAGTATGGCATCCGCGCCAACGCCATCAGCCCCGGCCATATTTTGACCGAGCTGACCCAGGTAACCTGGGATCATCCTACCCGTTCCGTCTATCTGAAGGACCGGATCGCCATGGGACGCCCCGGCCGTCCGGACGAGTTGGTCGGTATGGCCATTATGCTGGCCTCCGACGCCTCCAGCTATATGACTGGTCAGGCCTACCATGTGGACGGCGGCTGCCTGTGCGGCGGCGCCCCCTGGGAGTATGACACCAAATATTGATCTGCTTATCAAGAAAAGAAGCGGGAGCACAGATGGTTCTGTGCTCCCGCTTCTTTCTATTTTATGCTGCTGTGAAAGGAAAACGAATTACTTGGAGGCCTTCAGGGCCTTGATGGACTCGATGAGCATGGGGGTGACCTTGAAGAGGTCGCCGGTGATGCCGTAGGAGGCCACCTCGAAGATGGGGGCGGTCTCGTTCTTGTTC
>NZ_JACOPR010000004.1:0-265883 GCF_014288125.1 Pseudoflavonifractor hominis
GTCTAGCGGCTATGGGTTTGATTGATGAAGATGATGCCGATTGGATGAAATAAAAGAAGGCCACGCTTACGCATGGCCTTCACTAAAAAATTTTTTATCTGTTACTTTGCGAATTGAAGGATCTCATACCTCGCCAGGGCGGAGGTGCCGATGACCATATACTCCTCGCCCAGCTCAAAACTCTCCCCGCTCTCGTGGACCTGTCCGGTAAGCTTCTGGTAATCCCGGTTGAATTGCTCCAGATCCGAGGAAACGGGAATATCACAGGTAGCGATGCCGCCGTCCCGGGTGGTCACCACCGTGTTGACGGCCAGGCGGTCGTACTGCATCAGCTTGTCGCCCACCGGAAGGAGGTAAAAGTCCTCCATTCCGGCCGCCGCCTTTCCAATGCACCAGCACAGGAGCATATTGAACCTATAACCCCGTTTCCGGCTCAGGCGCACCAGCGGGGTTACATCCAAGGTTTTCATCAGAGTCACCATAGGCAGGGGCGCCTTCATCCAGAGTGCAAAGGCCTGTGCCCGGGAGGTGCTCTTCGGGTCTACTTCTCTCATATGGTTCTCCATTCTGTTCGTCAAATCAGGTTTGGATGGCCGCGGTAGGTAGATTTTATCACAGCTCCCCATCGTGGGCAACCGACTGCTTTCTTCAAGAAGATACTTTTCCGGAATTGCCTTTCTCGTCGGAAAACCGTATAATGACCACGAGAATATATAAGGGTGGGATGACGGTTATGGCGAGAGTATCCACGAAAGAGAATAAGAATATTTACCACAAAACACGGGAGGAGCTGCACCTGACCCGGGAAGCAGCCAGCGAACTTTTGGAATCCCTTGCGCCCGAGCGCATCGAGAAGATCGAGAACGAGCGCTGCCTGCCTCACCCGGATGAAGTGCTGGTCATGGCGGATAAGTACAAACAGCCCAGCCTCTGCAACTACTACTGTGCCAACCAGTGCCCCATCGGGCAGCAGTATGTGCCGGAAGTAAAAATCAAGGACCTGTCCCAGATCGTTCTGGAAATGCTGGCCTCTCTCAACTCTATGAACAAGCGCAAAGAGCGGCTCATTGAGATCACGGCGGACGGCATGATCAGCGAGGATGAGCTGACAGACTTCATCTTCATCCAGAAAGAACTGGAGCGCATCTCCATCACAGTGGAGACGCTGCAGCTCTGGGCGGAGCGGATGCTGGCCACCGGTGCCATTGATGCCAGGCAGTACCATGCCTGCAAGGAACGGCTGGAAACCGAGGAAAATTAAACGGAACCATTTTGCTGCCGCAGTGGAAATAGGCGCTCCTATTTTGCTGTATCTGTCCTGGTTGCTCCTCCGATGGAATGGTAAAATATCCCCATAAGCAGAGGGGCAGCACTCTGAGACCATGTACAGCGAGGTGATCCCAATGGACACAAAAGCGCGGATTCTGGCACTCCGTCTGATGGAGCGACTCCGGAACGATCCGGCCTATGTGCAGTCCTTGGGCGTGGAAGCCGCCCTGAAAAAGCGGCTTCCACCTTCTATCCACTCCCATCTCCAAACAGAGGGCCTCACCGTGCTGTGAAGCCCTTTTTTGCAAGCTGGGAGGGTTTGATAATGAGAGATGAGATCTGTGTGTATCGTGGAAAGGAGGCAGAGGGTATGCGCCCTTATGACGAACAGCTGCGCGCTTTGCAGGCCCAGTGCGCCCGGAAAAAGAAGCTGGAGGCCACGGTGGCAGAGCTGCGTGCTCAGCGGGATACGTATACCGCCCGGACTCAGGAGCTGGAGCAGCAATTTCAGGAGGAACAGGCGGATGTGGACCGCCTGGAAGGGCGGAGCCTTTCCGCCTTCTTCTACCAAGTCATCGGAAAAATGGATGAGAAATTGACCCAGGAGAAGCGGGAGGCCTACGCCGCCCGGGTCAAATATGACGCCGCCGTCCGGGAGCTGGACGGGGTTAAGTGCGATCTGCGCAGGTCCGAGGAGGAGCTGGATTCCCTCCGGGACTGCGAGCAGCGCTATGCCTCCCTGCGGCAGGAAAAAACACAGGCGGTCAAAGCGGCCGGCGGCAGCACGGCGGAAGAGATCCTGACCCTGGAGGAGCGGTCGGCCTATCTGGAGAGCCAGGTGCGGGAACTGGAAGAGGCCTGTGCCGCCGGGCAGGCCGCGCTGGTCACTGCGGACCAGATCGCCGACAGCCTGCAGAGCGCGGAAAGCTGGGGCACCTGGGATCTGGTGGGCGGCGGCCTGTTTGCCGACCTGGCAAAGCACGACCATCTGGATAAGGCCCAGGCATCTGTGGAATCTCTTCAGTCTCGACTGCGCCATTTCAAGACGGAGCTGGCCGATGTGACCATCACCGCCGATTTTCAGGTCAGTATCGACGGCTTTCTGCGGATGGCCGACTACTTTTTTGACGGTCTCTTTGCCGACTGGGCCGTGCTGGATCAGATCCATCAATCCCAGGCCCAGATTCAGGATACCAGAAATCAGATCTGCGGCGTACTGGGCCATTTACAGACTCTGATGGACCAGGCCACCGCAGAGCGGGACAGTCTCCAGCAGGAAATCACACGCCTGGTAGACAGCGTGCCCATGTGAGCGGACCGCATATGAAACAGTTTGAAAGAAGGATCGACAACCCGATGGACGACGACACAGGAGCACAGAAGCTTCACGTACTCTGGATCGACTGGACAAACCACATCGTATCCTTTCACGAGGAAATGGGATATGAGCGTTTGGAATTTGCCACCCGTAAAGACAAGATGGAATATGTCTTTCAGAAAGGGGCCAGCGGTTTTCGTATCCAGTGAATCGGTCCGTTGATCGGAATACTATAGAACGAGGAGAGATCCATGAACTTTGTCATTGAACACCTCTCAAAGCGCTTTGAGCTAAAAACGGTTTTGAGAGATATTGATTTTACCTTTCAGGAGGGGAAGATCTACGGCCTGCTGGGGCGGAACGGCGCCGGCAAGACAACCCTTTTCAATTGTCTCAACCGGGATATGAAAGCAGACGGCGGCGCCTTTTACCTGGAGGAGGACGGGGTGCGCCGGGATGTGGCGGCGGAGGACATCGGATATGTGCTCTCCACCCCTACTGTCCCCGAATTTCTGACCGGGCGGGAGTTTTTAAAGTTCTTCCTGGACATCAACAGGGCCTCCATCCAAAGCCCCAAGTCCCTGGATGAGTACTTTGACTGGATGAGCATTGCGCCGGAGGACCGGGATAAGCTCCTCAAGGACTATTCCCACGGCATGAAGAACAAGATGCAGATGCTCGTCAACATCATCGCCCAGCCCAAGATCCTGCTGCTGGACGAGCCGCTGACCTCTCTGGATGTGGTGGTGGCTGAGGAGATGAAGCAGCTGCTTCGCTCCCTGAAGGACGGCCGGATCACCCTTTTCTCCACCCACATTCTGGATCTGGCCCTGGACCTCTGTGACGAGATCGTGCTGCTCAGTCACGGAACCCTGGAAGTGGTGGAGAAGTCCAATCTGGACGATCGGGAATTCAAAGAACGAATCATTGCAGCGCTGAAAGAGGAAACCTATGCTTAACACACTGCGGCTGTCCTTTTCTCTGAAAAACACCTATCGGGTCAACAACATTCTCTATTCCCTGCGGCAGATCCCGCTGCTCAAATCCCTCCTCCCCGCCGCCCTGTATCAGGTCCGGGGACTCAAGATCTTTGCCAATGTCCTGTCCCTGCTCTGGGAGCTGGTCTCCATTTTTCTCTTTAAGGCCCTCTACTTCCTGGCGATGGTATGGGGTCTGGGGCTTCTCTATCAGAACGTGCCGTCCCCGCTCTCCTTTCTGCACATTCTGCTCTTTCTGACGCTGATTGGCTCCTATATGAACACCAGTCTCTTTGTGCCCACCCGGGACAAGTATTACGCCATGATCCTCCTGCGGATGAACGCCCGCTCCTACACGCTGGTCCATTACGGCTATGCGCTCCTGAAGACGGTGGTGGGTTTCCTTCCCTTCACCCTCCTGCTCGGGCTGGAGCGTGGGGTCCCCCTGTGGCTGTGCCTGCTGCTTCCCTTCTGTGTGGCAGGGGCCAAGCTGTCCGTGGCCGCTTACTCCCTGCGGGATTATGAGAAAAAAGGCTCCGTCCACAAGGAAAATAAGCTTCAGAAACTTGTCTGGCTGCTGACGGGAGTGCTGTTGGTGCTGGCCTATCTGCCGCCCGCTCTCGGGTTCGTCCTGCCCCTGGCCGTTTCCGCCGGACTGTTTCTGATCTGGATTCCGGCAGGCCTGGTGAGCCTGCGCCAGGTGGTGAACTTCCGGTATTACCGGGAGATCAACCAGGAGCTTCTCTCCCAGGTGCCCACCCAGATGGACTCGGCCAAGAAGGCCACCAAAGCCGCCAGCGAGAAGGCCATCTCCACGGATACCTCCATCACCAGCCAGAAAGTGGGCTTTGAGTACCTCAACGAGCTGTTCATCCAGCGGCACCGGAAGATTTTATGGCGCTCTTCTCTGCGCATCGCCGGTATCTGCGCGGTGCTCTGCTGCGGGGTACTGCTGCTCATGGAGCTGCTCCCAGAGGCCAAGACCAACATCCATCAGTCCGGGATGACCTGGCTGCCCTACTTCGCCTTTATCCTCTATTTCATCAACCGGGGTACCGGCTTTACACAGGCCCTCTTTATGAACTGCGACCACAGTCTGCTGACCTACTCCTTCTACAAGCAGCCCGGATCGATCCTCAAACTCTTTCAGATCCGCCTGCGGGAGATCATGAAGATCAACGCAGTTCCCGCCCTGGTGCTCGGCGTGGGGCTCGTCCTGATCCTCTACGCCTCCGGTGGGACGGACAATCCCCTCAACTATGTGGTGCTTCTGGCCTCCATTCTGTCCATGAGCCTCTTCTTCTCCATCCACTATCTGACCCTCTACTACCTGCTACAGCCCTACACAGCGGGAACCGAGATGAAAAGCGGGACCTACCGCATCGCAATGGTATTGACCTATGTGGTGTGCTATCTCATGATGGATCTCCGGCTGCCCCTGCTGGTGTTCGGCGTGGCCTGCATCGTCTTTTGCGTACTGTACTCCATGGTCGCCTGTATCCTGGTCTACAAATTCGCTCCGCAGACCTTCCGGCTGCGTACATAAGCCGCCATCGAATTCTTCCTGCGGGGCAAACACATCCTTCCTCATGGCATTTCCCCGCCTGCTGTGCTATAATTTCTGCAATAAGGCAAAGAAGGAGCAGCAAGTATGATTCGAGATATCTGCAAGGATGAAACCTTTCTGGCCCAAAAGGCGGAACCTGCCACGCCAGCGGACCTGCCCGTCGCCGCCGACCTGCTGGAGACCCTGGAGCACCACAAAGCGGGCTGCGTGGGCATGGCGGCCAATATGATCGGCGTGAACAAGCGCATCATCGCCTTCGACAACGAGGGCACCTATATGGTCATGTTCAACCCGGAGATCGTCAAACAATCCGGTCCCTACGATGCGGAGGAGGCCTGCCTCTCTCTCACCGGCACCCGCCCGGCCAAGCGCTGGAAGTCCATCAAGGTGCGCTGGCAGAATGAGAAGTTCCAGGAGCGGCTGAAAACCTTTACCGGCTGGACGGCCCAGATCATCCAGCACGAGATCGACCACTGCGAGGGCATCCTCATATGAAAAAGTGTAAAATCACCGTCATGCGCATCGTCCGCTATGAGGACCTGATGGCCCAATATGAAAACCCCATCTCCCACGCCTGTGACATGGCGGTGGGGCAGACCTTCGTCGCCAACGGCTGGGAGAAACCGGAGGGCTTTTGTCCCAGCGCCTGGGATACCCTCTCCCCGTTTGTGCTGGCCCTGAGCCACGGCGCGGAAAACTTTTACGATGGCTGGATGAAGAACCCCAAGTCCGCCATGCTCTCCTGCAACGATGGCTTCCGTCCGGTGAGCTTCCTGGTGGAGGCCTTGGACGAGGATGCAGACTAAAGGAGGTCATACGATGTTTGGACCGAACCCGGACGCTGTCCACCCCAACGAATATATTCCCAGCGTCTGCTATATCAAGAATGTCATCACCCGCTCCAATATCCAGGTGGGCGACTACACCTATTATGACGACGCGTCCACCGGAGGCGAGGACTTCGAGGCCCATGTGACCCACCACTATGACTTCATCGGGGACAAGCTGATCATCGGAAAGTTCTGTGCCATCGGCAAGGGGGTGGAGTTTGTGATGAACGGGGCCAACCACCGCATGGCCTCGGTCACCACCTACCCCTTCAACATCTTCGCCCACGGGTGGGAGAAGTGCACCCCCACCCTGGACGAGCTGCCCTTCAAAGGGGATACCGTGGTGGGCAACGACGTGTGGATGGGACAGAATGTCACTGTACTGCCCGGCGTCCACATCGGCGACGGGGCCATCATCGGGGCCAATTCCGTGGTGGCCGGCGACATCCCGCCCTATACCATCGCGGCCGGAAACCCCTGCCGGGTGATCCGCCCCCGCTTTGACCCGGAGCTGACCGACTACCTGCGGAAACTCCGCTGGTGGGACTGGGATGCGGAAAAAATCTTCCGGAACCTGGAGGCCCTGTGCAGCGGTGATCTCGCGCAGATCCGCCGCATCGAGCCGTGATGGGAGGACAGCGCATGAAACTTGCCATTCTATCCGACACCCATGGCCTGCTGCGGCCTGAGGTGGTGGAACATCTGAAAACCGCCGACGCCATTCTCCACGGCGGCGACATCAACAAGCCCAGTATCGTGGACGAGCTGCGGCAATACGCCCCTCTCTACATCGTCCGGGGCAACAACGACAAGGAGTGGGCCGAGCACATCCCCCACGACCTCACCGTGACCCTGGACGGCGTGACCTTTGCCATGGTCCACAACAAAAAAGAGGTCCCGGCGGACCTTTCCGGCGTGGATGTGGTAGTCTTTGGCCACTCCCACAAGTATGTGCAGGAGGAGCGGGACGGTATCCTCTGGCTCAATCCCGGCTCCTGCGGTCCCCGGCGGTTCCATCAGGAGATCACCATGATGATGGCGGAGCTGACGGACGGGAAGATTCAGGTGGAAAAGGTCATCATTCCCCATGAAGTGAAATGACAAATCCCATTTGACCACGCAAAAAGCGCCCGGAGCTTGAAAACTCCGGGCGCTCTATTTTCATTCCAGGATCGTCCCCTCCAGCAGCAGCGTCTGCCGCGGGGCGCACCCGAGCTCCTTGAAGTCGGAGAACAGGCACTCGATGCGGGTAGGACGGACACGGAGCAGGTGCATGGGGCTCTCCAGCCTGCGCAGAAATTCCAGGGAGAGCTTTTTCCATGTGGCGTGGGCGTTGTAGGCTTCGCTGAACGGCTCCACCAGCTCGGCCAGGCCCATCACCTGCATCCCATGGAGCTTTCCAAAGCCCTCATACCGGTCATAAATGGCCAGGCACACATGGGGGTTGCTCTGAAGGCCGATGAACTTTTTCCCTCCCTCGCTGAACATCCAGAAAGCGCCGTCGTGCCAGCTGTATTCGATGGGGGTACAGCGTACATAGTCCCCGGTCCCGGTGGCCAGGGCACAGGTGTTGTTGGACTGGATATACTCCTCCACCATGGCCCGCAGTTTATCCTGCTCCAGCCGGACGCTGACCGCGTCCTTTTCCTCCCAATAGCGGGCAGCGGCCTGATATGCCTCGTCTGTCATACACATCCCTCCCGATCTGCTTTTCTTCAGTATAGCACATAGTCGGAAAAAATGTCAGGAATCCGGGCGAAAGTGACCGCTTTCCCTGGTAGATTTTTGGCCGCCCGGACGGTATACTGAAATGCAGAAACCGGAACGCAGGAGGAACATACCATGAGTTTGGGAAGCAGCTTATATCACGCCCGGAAAAAGAGCGGGCTGTCGCAGGAAAATGTGGCTGAAAAACTGGGGGTGAGCCGCCAGACCATCTCCAAGTGGGAGACTAATGAGACCCTGCCCGACATCCGCCAGTCCAAGGGGCTGGCCATGCTCTACCACATGACCCTGGACGAGCTGATCGAGTACGACTTTGACGAGCAGCAGGCCCAGCAGATGATCGACAGCGTCAGCGACGAGGCCCAGGCCCGGATCGACTGGAACAAGGTATGGAGCAAGAAGTACCCGGTGCTCTCCACCTACCATCAGAGGGTGCGCATCAACGACTATGCCCCCGCTCTGCGGGAGATGCTCACCCAGCTGCGGGTGGACTACGGCTACAATCACACCGACGCCTTACTGGTGCTCAAGGACATTCTGGCCCGGGTGTGGAAGGGCCAGATGTGAAAAATACACTTCCCCCATTCTGTGCGGCCCATAGGCTGTCACAGGATGGAGGGAGTCTCTTGTTTGATGGCTCGCCCGCAGGCTTATTTCATGTTACTTCGTGCGAACTCTTGCGCGGATCTCTCGCTTGACCTTCTCCAGATCCGGATCGCACAGCAGGGGCAGGACCTCCACCAACTCCTCCGGCTCCAGATCCCACCACCGGAATTGCAGCAGCAGGCCGGTCAACTCCTCGTCAAACCGGTTCTTGATGAACTTCGCCGGATTGCCCCCAAACACCGTGTAGGGCGGGATGTCCCGGACCACCACGGAACAGGCGGCCACGATCGCGCCGTCGCCGATCCGGACACCCGGCATGATGACGCACTCCCGCCCGATCCAGACGTCATTGCCCAGCACGGTATCCCCTTTTCGGGGGAGCTGATCCAGGTGGGGCGGGGTGTTCTCCTGCCAAGCTCCGCCGAACACATGGAACGGATAGGTCGTAACGCTGCTGATGCGGTGGTTGGCCGGCCCCATGATGAACTTTGTGCCCGAGGCGATGGCGCAGAACTTCCCGATGATGAGATGGTCCCCAAACTCCGGGTAGTTAAAGAGCACATTGTTCCGTTCAAATCCGGTTGGGTCTTCCGAATCGTCGTAATAAGTGTAGTCCCCGATGGAGATATTGGGGGCCTTGACCACATTTTTGATAAAGCAGGAGGTCTTATATTCGTTTGGAAAGACCTGATTGGGGTCTGGTATCTGATGCATGCCTGTCATCCTTTCTTATGTTTCGATCACATCCTTCCTCCGGCATCCTGGGGTGGCAACCGCCCGTTTTTTTCTGATTTCTTTCATTCTTGTACACTCCTGTGCGGATGGTTCGGCATCGCCCGTCAAACCATCATGCTCTCAAAATCTGCTCCATGGATTTTCCCTTGGCCAGCTCGTCCACCAGCTTGTCCAGGTACCGGATCTCCCGCATCAGGGGGTCCTCGATCTCCTCCACCCGGACGCCGCACACCTTGCCGGTGATGAGGGTGCGGTTGGGGTTCAGAGCGGGGGCGTTGCGGAAAAAGTCCCCATAGCTGGTGTCGGACTCCTCCAGCCGGGCAATCTCCTCGGCCGTGTATCCGGTGAGCCAAGCGGTCACCTGGTCCACCTCTTCCCTGCTGCGGCCCTTCTTCCCGGCCTTATTGACCAGGAGCGGATAGAGCTTGGAAAAGGGCATCTGTGTTACATCGGTGCGGGGCATAAAAATACCTCCCTCCATTTTGTGCTTTCATCATACCATACGCACTTACCCCTGACAACCAGATTGGTTCTGGCCCTCGGACAGTATAAAAACCGGCACTGCAACTCGCAGTGCCGGCTGGATGGTGAGAATGATCAGAAGGTAACCGTGCGGCTGGGCTCGGTAAAGGAAGAGAAGGTCGCAGTGGCTTCCGTCAGGGCAAAAATCATGGTGTTCCCGTCACCCGGGGCATACATGGCACGGAGATCGGGATAGGCATCCAGCATATGTTCCTGAGCCGCCACTTCGGGCACTTCCACAGCCTTAGCCGCCAAACGCAACCAACGCTGTCCATCAAAGGCGCAGATCTCCACCTTCGGATTTTCCAGCATCTGCCGCGCAATATCCTTTTTCCGTCCAGTCTGGATGGTGAGCTGGCCCTGGTACAGATCCACGGTGCCGAAGGGGCGTACCCGAGGCTGATCTCCGTCCATGGTAGCCAGATAATAAGTGCCGCAGGTTTTCAGGAATTTGTAGACTTCTTCCATGGAATATCCCTCCTTGTTTTTCTCCATTGTATACCCCTGCTTCTCCACCGTCAACATCCCCAGACAGCGCCGGAACGGAAAATCCTTGACAAGAGCGCCCAAACCGCTATAATGAACAGTGTTCATATTGAGGTGATCGGATGAATACCATTGTCACATCCAAAGAGGAGATCCTGAAGACCAGCCGGGAGCTGATCCGCCGGGAGGGCTGGTCGGCGATCAGCATCCGCTCGGTGGCAGCGGCCTGCGGAGTATCGGTTGGATCCATTTACAACTATTTCGATTCCAAGGCCGCCCTGATGGGCGCCACGGTGGAGAGCGTCTGGTGTGAGATCTTCCACCGTCCGGAGGACGGGGCCGTGTTTCAGGACACCCAGGCCTGCATTACCTGGCTGTATGGGCGGATGGAATACGGCTGCAACGAGTATCCTGGTTTTTTCACCCTCCACTCCCTGGGCTTCCTGGGCGAGGACAAATCGGATGGAAAGCGGCGGATGCAGCAGACTTGGCAGCATATTTTAGAGGGGCTGTGTTCCGTCCTGAGGCGGGATCGCAAAGTCCGGCCGGACGCCTTTACCGCGGCCTTTACGGCGGAGAAATTTGCGGACCTCCTGTTCTCTCTGATGCTGTCCGCCCTGCTGCGGCAGGATTACGACCCTGCGCCGGTACTGGAGATCGTCCGCAGGACCCTCTATTAAAATTCCCACTCTGCCGTGGGAATTTTATATCCACGAAATTGAACATCGTTCACCAAAAGGAGGACCCAAATGAAAGTAAAACGGAATACGCTGCTGCTCGCCTGTCTGGTGTGGAGCGCGGCGGGCTTCAATATTCTCCGCATCGGTCTGATGGCCTATCCGCCCTATCTTACGGTGGTGAATTATCTGCTGTCTGTGCTGGTTTTTGTCGTGTTCCAGCGGTTTATCTTCGGAAAGCTGGTGAAAAAGCACACGGCCAGGATCATTTCCTACCTGGAGGAGCGGCACTTCTTCCTGAAATTCTTTGACGGAAAGGCCTTCGCCATCATGGCGGTGATGATGACCGGCGGCATCGGCCTGCGCGTGAGCGGGTTGGCCCCGGAGCGGTTTATCGCCGTCTTCTATACCGGACTGGGCGCGGCCCTTCTGCTGGCCGGGCTGCTGTTCGGCCGAAACTTCGGCAAGGCGGTCTTTGCCGCATCCTCTGCACAAAACAATATGGAGCAAAAAGGAGAGTAAACCATGCAGGCAATTATGGAAACACTGTTTGATGCCGTCTATCTGATCTCCGTCATTACCATCGGGGTCCGGATGATCCAGGGCAGCAAGGGAAATCGTCAATTCCGGCTGTTCGGTCTCATGGCGGTGGTGTTGGGCGCGGGCGACGCCTTCCATCTGATCCCCCGTGCGGTGGCTCTGTGCACCACGGGCCTGGAACACTATACCGTTCCGCTGGGGCTGGGCAAATGGATCACCTCGGTCACCATGACCATCTTCTATGTCCTGCTCTACTATGTGTGGCGGCAGCGGTACCGCGTGCAGGGACAGAGTGGCCTCACCGCCGCGGTGTATGTCCTGGCGGGGCTGAGAATTTTCCTTTGCATGATGCCCCAGAACCAGTGGCTCAGCGCCGACGCGCCCCTCTCCTGGGGCATCTACCGCAACATTCCCTTTGCCCTGCTGGGCCTTCTGGTGATCGTGCTCTTCTACCGCAGCGCCAAGGCTCAGGGGGACCGGGCCTTCCGCTGGATGTGGCTGACCATCGTGCTGAGCTTCGGCTTTTACATCCCGGTAGTGCTGTGGGCAGACGCCATCCCCATGATCGGGATGCTGATGATCCCCAAGACCTGCGCCTATGTCTGGACGGTGCTCATCGGGTACTTTGCCATGAAGCAGGAGTGCAAATAAAGGAGAATCCGGTATGAAACGATATAGCAACACGGCTTTGGTGTACGCCATCCTCGCCATGGTGGGCGGTGTATTTTACCGGGAGTTTACCAAGTTCAACGGCTTTACGGCCAGAACGACCCTCTCCATGGTACATACCCACTACTTCCTGCTGGGCATGGTATTTTTCCTGCTGCTGCTTGTGCTGGAGAAGAACTTTTCCTTCACAGGAGCCGCCACCGGGCGGGTACTGGCCGTCTATCACGTGGGTCTGAATCTGACCGCTGTGATGCTGGCCGTCCGGGGTGTGATCCAGGTGCTGGGAAACACCCTTTCCTCCGGCGTGAACGCGGCCATCTCCGGCATGGCCGGGATCGGCCATATCCTGCTGGGCGTCAGTCTGGTGCTGCTGCTTCTGCAAGTCAAACGCAGCGTACCGGCGGCGCAAGGATAAGAACATAAAAGATTGGAATGGGGGCTGGTGCGGTGCATCAGCCCCCTCTCTGTTCTCTTTTCTGCCAGCACAGGGGTGCAGGAACAAAACTTTCAGTTGATGGTTTCCATAAAATTATGTATGATGGATTTGAAGCAGGATCTCCGATTCCCCTCCCCATGTCATGAAAAAACGAAATCTGCCCGGCCGTGTGGCAGGGGGGCTTTCTCCACTCGCCAAGAGAAATGCCCTTTGCCCTGGCTGCTGCACCTGGAGTGTTGTTTGCGTAAGGAGGAACGCCAAATGGAAGGAGCGAAGTTTCCAGCCATACTGCGGGAGCATTGGTACTTGATTTCCCTGGCGATTGGCATACTGCTGCTGCTCGGCGCCATTCTGAATTGGAATTGGCTCTGCGATCCCACCGGCAAGCCCGAATCCCATCGCTATAGCCGCGGCTCCCGGCGGGCGATCTTTTTCCTGTTGGGGATCGTGCTGATCGTGTCCAGCCTCTGGCGCTGTCTGCTGACGCTGTGAGGGCAGATCCGCCGGGGTTGACGCATGCCGCAGACAAGCTCTGCGGTACCGATCGAATCACAACGAACACCATTCAGCGAGGTTATCATGATCGAAATCAAAGGAAAATACAACGAGGCCAAGATCTTCACCGACGTGGTGGACAGCGCCTCCATCGCACAGGTCCAGGAGCTGTGCAATCAGGAATTTGCGGCGGGCAGACGCATCCGGCTCATGCCCGACATCCACGCCGGCGCGGGGTGCACCATCGGCACCACCATGACCATCACCGACAAGGTGGTGCCCAATCTGGTGGGGGTGGACATCGGCTGCGGCATGGAGACCGTGCGCATCCGGGAACGCCGGCTGGAGCTCCAAAAGCTGGACAAGCTGATCTATGAGAAGATCCCCTCCGGCTTCTCCATCCGGGACAAGGCCCACCGCTATTGCAGTGAGATCGACCTGGGTGAGCTGTGCTGTGCCCGCCACGTGGACCTTCTGCGGGCGGAAAAGAGCATCGGCACTCTGGGCGGCGGGAACCACTTTATCGAGGTGGACCGGGATGACGAGGGAAACCTCTATCTCGTGGTCCATTCGGGCAGCCGTCATCTGGGCGTGGAGGTGGCCAGCTACTACCAGGAAGAGGGCTACAAGGTCCTCAACCACACGGACGACGCCTCTCTCCAGGCCCTGGTCGCCCAGATGAAGGCGGAGGGCCGGGAGAAGGAGATTCAGAAAGAGCTGAAAAAGCGTAAGAATCTCAAGCAGACCAGTATTCCCAAGGCCCTGGCCTATGTGTCCGGGGCGCTGTTTGAGCAGTACATCCACGATATGAAGCTCGTCCAGCACTTTGCCATGCTCAACCGGCAGGCCATCATGGACGAGATCATCAAGGGCATGAAGCTCCACGTGGAGGAGCAATTCACTACCATCCACAACTATATCGACACCGACGCCATGATCCTGCGGAAGGGGGCCGTCTCCGCCAAGGCAGGGGAACCGCTGCTCATCCCCATCAACATGCGGGACGGGAGCCTCCTCTGTGTCGGCAAGGGCAACGAGGACTGGAACTGCTCCGCCCCCCACGGGGCAGGCCGCCTGATGAGCCGGGCGGACGCCAAGCAGTCCTTTACCGTGTCCGAGTTCAAAAAGCAGATGGCAGAGGTCTACACCACCTCGGTGAGCAAGGCCACCCTGGACGAGTGCCCCATGGCCTACAAGGGGATGCAGGACATTCTGGACAACATCGGCCCCACCGCGGATGTGGTAAAGATCATCCGCCCCATCTACAACTTCAAGGCCGGAGATGAGGAAGCGGTGAGGTGATGGAGCGGATTCTGGTGATTGGCTGCCCGGGGGCGGGAAAGAGCACCTTTGCCCGGGCCCTGCGGGATCTGACCGGCCTGCCTCTCTACTACCTGGACCAGATCTGGCACCGGCCGGATGGGACGCAGATCTCCCCTTCCGCATTTGACGCGCGTCTGTCCGAAATCCTACGCCAGGAACGCTGGATCGTGGACGGCAACTATCTGCGCACGCTGGAGCTCCGGCTGCGGCACTGCGACACGGTATTCCTGCTGGATTATCCCCCTTCGGTCTGCCTGAGGGGAGCCGCATCCCGCATCGGCATGCCCCGTGAAGATCTCCCCTGGGTGGAGGAGACCTTTGACCCGGAGTTCCGGCAGTGCATCGAGGACTTCCCACAGACGCAGCTGCCGCAGATCTACGCCCTTCTGGAACGGTACCAGGCGGGAAAGACGGTCTTTGTGTTCCGCCGCCGAGCGGAGGCCAGCCAATGGCTTCGCCGGCAAACTGGGCCCCACTGCCCCAAATAAAAGAGAAGCCCCCCATCCTGTGCCGGTCCGCCGGTGGCACAGGACGGGGGGCTTTGTCGTTTGATCGGAGGGGCGAAGAATCCCCTTTCTTGTTTGAATTTTATACTTGACTTTATCAAGTATATGTCCTATACTTGATTTTGTCAAATAAATGGAGGTGATTCCTTGTACAGCGACTCCTTTGCCTTTTCTATCTCCGTACTACGAAAGCACTTTGTCGCCTACTGCTCCGAGAGAATGGCGGAGCTGGGCGTCACCTACAGTCAGCTCTTCATCCTCATCTATATCGGCAAGCGGCGGCAGTGCTCGCCAAAAGAGATCTCCGAATCCCTCAAGCTGGACGCCGGGCAACTGAACCGGACCCTCTCCAAGCTGATCGAGCACGGCTTTGTGGACCAGCGCAAGAACCCCATGGACCAGAGAGCCAATATCGTATGCCTGACCGAGCGCGGCAGCACGGTCTTCGCGGCCAGCCGCTCCCTCTTTGCCGAGTGGGATGAACAGGTCCTCTCTCCCCTGGACGAAAACAGCCGACACCTGCTGATCGACCTTTTGAAGCAGATCACATTTTCTATGAATCACCACATGGAGGAATCAAATCATGAATAAACTCAATGCCTTTCTTGCGCTCCTGTCCGGAAACTTTGACAATGCGGAGCAGTTTGAAGCCAAAAAAGCGGACCAGCCCGACTTTCCCTACGCCCGGCATGTGAACACCGTCTGCAACGACAAGATCTCCCACCTGCCGGCCGATTTCCAGGGGGCCTTCCTGCTGGAGGAGAGCTACTACACCGCTAAGGGGAACACCCACGCCACCCCGCACCTGTTCCTCTTCACCGAGGAGGAGGGCGGCATCCGGCTGACCTCTTACGAGATCCCCGCCGGCTATGACAAAAACACCTTTACCTATCAGAATCTCCAGGAGATCGACTTCCGGGATCTGAAGCAGTCGGAAAAATTCACCCCCGCCCTGTATGTGGAGAAGGACGGTGTATGGGAGGGCGGCAGCGTCAGCATGTTCTCCCCCGTGCTGAAATTCACCCTGTTCGAGCGCTTCTCGTCTCAGTGCCTGGAGGTCAGTGAGAGCATGGAGGTCAACGGCAAAAAGACCTTCGGGTATGATGAACCCATCCTCTACAAGCGCGCCGACTGATCCCCTCCCCTCTCTTTTTTGCAAGCCTGCCAGAGGGCCCGGCAGAACCCGGGTGCTCTGGCAGGCCTTTTTATCATCCCGCCGGCGGATAGAATAAATTTACACCCCTGTTTACAGGTCCACCCATATATCCTAAAATAGAAGTCCATACCACTTGGAAAGGAGCCATTCCCTATGGATATCTGGGAACGCATGTATCTGGCCGCACGGGAGCAGTATCACCCCACCCAGCTCTCCCCCTTCCTCTACGCCCACCATGTGGCGGCCGCCGTGGAGAGCGGAGACGGACGCATCTATACCGGCTTCTGCATCGAGAGCGCCTGCGGCGTCATGGACCTGTGCGCGGAACGGACCGCCGCACTCCACATGTACCTGAGCAGCGGGCAGACGCTGATCCGGCGGGTCCTCGCCTTCCGGGAGGCACCCCCCACAGAGGGCAGCGGGATGCCCTGCGGGGCCTGCCGGGAATTTCTGATGCAGCTCAATCCGCAAAATCGAGACGCCGAGATCCTCGTGGACTATGCCAGCCGCCGCACGGTGCGCCTGGAAGAGCTAATCCCCGACTGGTGGGGCTGGAAGCGCTGACCTTCCCTCCCCCCTTTCGGCATTCCGCACGAAAACCCATCCCGGAGCACCCGGAAATTATATTGCGGATGTTGGAATTTCCCTTGACAAGAGGGGCAAAATCAGGTATCATCTTTTGTGTTGTAAAGCTCACGAACTTTACAAAGTGCCCAACCTTTACAAACCGGTTCTCAGAAGGAGGTCACGGAATGAAAAACCAGGCGTACCGCATGGCGATGCTGTTCGATTTTTACGGCGACATGCTCACGGACCGCCAGAAGGAATTCTATGACCTCTATTACAATGAAGACCTCTCCCTGGCCGAGATCGCCGAGAACTACGGCATCACCCGCCAGGGCGTCCGGGACGTGATCGTCCGGGCCGAGGCCATTCTGACCGAACTGGAGGACAAGACCGGGATCATCCGGCGCTTCCACAAGATGCAGGAGCAGTTCACCGACATTCAGACCGCCGTGGACCGCATCCGGCAGATCAACGAGGAGCGCCGCTATTACGATAACGGGATTGAGGGCAGCTGCAACGACATCCAGTCCATCCTGGACCAGCTCAGGCAGGAGTAATCTATGGCTTTTGAAGGACTCACCGAAAAACTATCCGCGGCGTTCAAGAAGCTGCGCGGCAAGGGCCGCCTCACCGAGGCCGACGTCAAGGAGGCCATGCGCGAGATCCGGGTTGCCCTGCTGGAGGCCGACGTCAACTTCAAGATCGTCAAGCAGTTCGTCGCCACGGTCACCGAGCGCGCGGTGGGCTCCGACGTACTGGAGAGCCTCACCCCCGCCCAGATGATCGTCAAGATCGTCAACGAGGAACTCACCAACCTGATGGGCAGCGAGACTGCCAAGCTCAATATCTCCCCCAAGCCCCCCACTGTGGTCATGCTGGTGGGTCTCAACGGCGCGGGTAAGACCACCAACGGCGCCAAGCTGGCCGGCTACATGAAAAAGCAGCACGGCAAGCGTCCCCTTCTGGTGGCCTGCGACACCTTCCGCCCGGCGGCCATCACCCAGTTGGAAGTGGTGGGCGGTCAGCTGGACGTCCCCGTCTTCCAGAT
Organism: Pseudoflavonifractor hominis; assembly: GCF_014288125.1. NCBI lineage: Bacteria > Bacillati > Bacillota > Clostridia > Eubacteriales > Oscillospiraceae > Pseudoflavonifractor > Pseudoflavonifractor hominis. The sequence continues at coordinate 17,453 of NZ_JACOPR010000004.1, forward strand.
GGGGCAGATCGATCCCATCGACATCGCCAAGGCGGGCATCGAACACGCCCGCAAGCACGGCAACGACATTGTATTCATCGATACCGCCGGCCGGCTCCACGTGGACGAAGAGCTCATGGAGCAGCTCAAGGACATGAAGGCCGCCATCTCCCCCGACGAGATCCTGCTCATCGTGGACGCCATGATCGGTCAGGACGCCGTCAACGCAGCTAAGACCTTTGACGAGGCGCTGGACATCACCGGCGTCATGCTCACCAAGCTGGACGGCGACGCCCGGGGCGGTGCAGCCCTCTCCATCAAGGCGGTCACCGGAAAGCCCATTAAGTTTGTGGGTGTGGGCGAGAAGCTGGACCAGATCGAGGTCTTCCACCCCGACCGTATGGCCTCCCGCATCCTGGGTATGGGCGATGTCCTCTCCCTGATCGAGAAGGCGCAGCAGAATTTCGACATGCAGAAGGCCGCCGAGCTGGAGCAGAAGCTGCGCAAGAACAAATTTACCCTTGCTGATTTCTATGAGCAATTGGCTCAGATCAAAAATATGGGCTCTCTGGCCGACATTGCCGGCATGCTGCCCGGCGTCAACGCCAAAGCGCTGGAGGGCGCCAATGTGGACGAGCGTGCCCTGGCCCGGACCGAGGCCATCATCCTCTCCATGACCCCCGCCGAGCGGGAAAACCCCTCCCTGCTGAACAACAGCCGGAAAAAGCGCATCGCCGCCGGCTCCGGCACCCAGGTGGTGGACATCAACCGTCTGCTCAAGCAGTTTGAGATGATGCAGCAGGTGACCAAGCAGTTCTCCGGCGGACGCATGAAGCGCAAGGCCGGACTGTTCGGCAAGATGAAAGGGATGAAATTCCCCTTCTGATCCCCGTTTGGTACGCGCACATGCGCTGACCATATAGAGATGTAGAATATGTTGGAGGTGAATCTACCATGGTTAAAATCCGTCTGCGTCGTATGGGCGCCAAGAAGGCTCCCTTCTACCGCATCGTGGTCGCCGACTCCCGCTATCCCCGTGATGGCCGTTTCATCGAGGAGATCGGTACCTACAACCCCCTGACCGCTCCCGCCGAGCTGAAGGTGGACGCCGAGCGCGCTCAGGCTTGGATCAAGACCGGCGCTCAGCCCACTGAGACCGTTAAGGCCCTGCTGAAAAAAGCCGGCGCCCTTTAATGGAGGTCCTTGGCCGCATGAAGGAACTGCTCACTTATATCGCCCGTAATCTGGTGGATCACCCCGACGCGGTGGCGGTCTCCGAGCACGAGGGCGATGGCGAGACCATCCTGGAACTCCGGGTCGCTCCGGAAGACATGGGTAAGGTAATCGGCCGTCAGGGCCGCATCGCCAAAGAAATCCGCACGCTGATGCGTTCGGTGGCCCAGCGTCAGGGCGGCAAGGTCTCGGTTGAGATCGTCGACTAACAAAAACGGCGGGGACTCCCCCGCTGTTTTTTTGTATCCAAACGCAAGGAGGAAAACCACCATGAAAAGCCAGTTTCTCGAAGCCGGACAGATCGTGAACACCCACGGCATCCAGGGCGAGGTGAAGATCGTCCCCTGGTGCGACTCCCCCGAGTTTCTCTGCGGCTTTGATACCTTTTATATTGACGGCGCGCCGGTGAAGGTCCGCGCCGCCCGGGCCCACAAGGGCAATGTCCTGGCCCGGCTGGAGGGCGTGGAGGATGTGAACGCCGCCATGCGCCTGAAAAGCAAGATCGTGGAGATCGACCGCTCCGGGATCGTGCTGCCCGAGGGCCGCCACTTCATCGCCGACCTCATCGGGCTCACCGTGATCGACGACGACACCGGGGCCTCCATCGGCGTCATTGATGAAGTCCTCACCCCGCCTGCCCACGAGGTCTATGTGGTCAAGGGCGAGGGCAAGACCTATATGATCCCGGCGGTGGACGCCTTCCTCCGGGGCACCAACGTGGACGAGGGCTGGGTCCGGGTCCACCTGATCGAAGGGATGGAGGGCTAAATGTACCGCATCGATATCCTGACCCTGTTTGATCAGACCGTGGGCGACATGATGAACGAGTCCATCCTGGGCCGGGCCCAGGAGCGGGACCTCATCCGCATCGAGGCCCACCAGATCCGGGACTACACCCTCAACAAGCAAAAGCAAGTGGACAACTACCCCTACGGGGGCGGCCGGGGGGCGGTCATGCAGGCCGATCCTCTCTTCCGCTGCTGGGAGCACGCCAAGGCCCTGGGTGAGGGGCCGGTGCGCACCATCTACCTCTCCCCCTGCGGCAAGACCTTTACCGAGGCTGACGCCCGCCGGCTTAAGGAGGAGTACAACCACCTGATCCTGGTCTGCGGCCACTACGAGGGCATCGACGAGCGCTTCATCGAGGAGTGCGTGGACGAGGAGATCAGCCTGGGCGATTTCGTTCTCACCGGCGGCGAGCTGCCCGCCATGTGCGTGGCCGACGCAGTGGCCCGCCTGGTCCCCGGCGTGCTGGCCGACCCCGAGTGCTTTGAGGATGAGAGCCACTGGAACGGCATGCTGGAGTACCCCCAGTACTCCCGTCCCGAGGAGTGGCACGGCCGCAAGGTTCCGTCCATCCTCCTCTCCGGGCACCATGCCAACATCGCAAAGTGGCGGCGCAAGCAGTCCATCCTCCGCACCCGGGACCGGCGCCCCGATCTCTACGCCAAGCTGGATCTGAGCTCCAAGGCCGACCAGAAGCTGCTCCGGGAGATCGCCGAGGAGGAGCGCCAGCGTCTGGAGACCGCTTCAGACCCGGCGGAGCCCGATTCCCAGGCGTAGCGTGCCCGATCTCGGCTCCTTTCCCTTTACTTTTTCCGCCCGGCATGATACAATGGCTCCATACTCCGAAATATAATTTTCAAAATGATATCAAGGAATGGTTCACATGAGTTTTAAAATCATTGTTGACAGCTGCTGCGACCTCACCCCCGCGCTGCTGCACAATTCCGCCTTCTGTAAGGTTCCCCTTACGATTCAGGTCGGGCCCCATACCTTTGTGGATGACGACACCTTCGATCAGGCCAACCTGCTCTGGCGGATGAAGGAGAGCGAGGAGGCCCCCAAGACCTCCTGCCCCTCCCCCGCTGCCTATCTTGAGGCCTTTGACTGCGGGGCGGACGACATCTATGTGGTCACCCTCTCCGCCCTTCTCTCCGGCTCCCACAACAGCGCGGCGCAGGCCCGGCTCATGTTCCTGGAGGATCATCCCGGGGTGCGCATCCACATCTTCAACTCCTGCTCCGCTTCTTCCGGCGAGGTGCTGGTGGCCCTCAAGGTGCTGGAGCTGGCCCAGTCCGGTCTGGACTTCAACGCCGTGGTCCAGCAGACCTCCCGCTTCATCAACGAGATGGAGACCCTGTTCGTGCTGGAGACCCTGGATAACTTGCGGAAAAACGGGCGCCTGACCCGTCTTCAGAGCCTGGTCACCGGGACACTGAAGATCAAGCTGCTCATGGGCGCCACGCCGGAGGGCGAGATCTGCAAGCGCGGGCAGGCCCTGTCCATGAAGCAGGCCCTCTCCAAGATGGTGGAACTCATGGCCAAGGACCCGGCCCACAGCGGGCGGACCCTCTGCATCACCCACTGCAACTGTCTGGAGCGCGCCTTCCAGCTCAAGGAGATGGCGCTGAAGAGCTGCAAATTCGGTGAAATCCTTATCTGCGAGACCGGTGGAATCTCCACGGTCTACGCCAATGACGGCGGCATTGTGGCCGCCTATTGATCAGCCGGTCAGCGGGCTGCTCTGTCGGAACGGGACAGAGCGGCCCGCTCTCTTTTTCTCCCGGGCGGGGACTTGACTTTTCCAAACACAGACGGTACGATAGTATCACCAACTTTTTCCGGGAGGTTTTTACAGATGGAACTTCAGGACTGTATCCGAACCCGCCGCAGCGTGCGGAAATTCACCGATGAGCCGGTCAGCCATGCCCTGTTGGAGCAGGTCATTTCTCTGGCGGCCTGGGCGCCGTCTTGGAAAAACACGCAGATCAGCCGCTACATCGCCATTGAGGACCCGGCGGCCCTCCAGACGATCTGTGAGAAATATGCCGCTTTCAACGGCCGCATCATCGGCGGATGCAAGACCCTGATCGCCCAGACCTTTGTGAAAAACCGCTCCGGCTTTGAGCGGGACGGCTCCTTCTCCACCGACCGGGAGGGGGGCTGGCAGTACTATGACTGCGGCATCGCCGCCCAGACCCTGTGCCTGGCCGCCCATGACCTGGGCCTCGGCACCGTGATCATGGGTATCTTTGACCGCAAGGGGCTGGAGGAATTCCTCCAGATCCCGGAGGACCAGGAGCTGATGGCCCTGATCGCCATCGGTCATCCCGACGGCGAGGCCGTCGCCCCCAAGCGCAAGGATGTGGAGACCCTCCTCTCCTACCGCTGATCGAAAGAAAAACATGCCCGCAGGGCCCGCTGTCTGCTCACCGGAGCAGGCGGCGGGCTCTGTTCTGTCTTCCCCCCCCCGCCTTGACGGCGCTTTTCCCCTCAGGTATACTGTTCTTACTCATTTTCGCAAGTTTGTAATGAAATTTAAGGTGGTAGCAAATGGATCTCTGTAATCTGAAAGACATCAAGGCCCTGCTGGCACGGCACGGCTTTCACTTCTCCAAATCCATGGGACAGAACTTTCTCATCGAGAGCTGGGTGCCCCAGCAGATCGCCGAGGCCTCCGGTGCGGGCCCGGGGGTGGGCGTGATCGAGATTGGCCCCGGCATCGGCCCCCTCACCGTCCAGCTGGCCCAGCGCGCCGACAAGGTGGCCGCCGTTGAGCTGGACAAGAGCCTCCTCCCCATCCTGTCGGAGACTCTGGCCGACTTCCCAAATGCGGAGGTCATCCCCGGGGATGTGATGAAGCTGGACCTGCGCGCCCTGGCGGAATCCCATCTGGCGGGGCTCACCCCCATGGTGTGCGCCAACCTCCCCTACAACATCACCACACCGGTGATCACCTCCTTCCTGGAGGCGGGGTGCTTCTCCGCCATCACCGTCATGATCCAGCGGGAGGTGGCCCGGCGGATCTGCGCCGCCCCCGGCTCCTCCGACTACGGCGCGTTCTCCGTGTTCTGTCAGTACTACGCTGAGACCGAGCTCCTCTTTGACGTGCCCCCGGAGTGCTTCCTCCCCGCGCCCAAGGTGACCTCCGCCGTGGTGCGTCTGGTACCCCGGAAGGCCCCTCCCCAGACGCTGGTGGACGATAAGACTTTCTTCCGGGTGGTCAAGGCCGCCTTTGCCCAGCGCAGAAAGACCTTACTGAACAGCTTAAACAGCAGTGGAGGATACTCTAAGGATATCTTACGCTCTGTTTTGGCGGAATGCGGGCTGGAAGAGACCATCCGAGGCGAACGCCTTGGAATTGACGCCTTTGCGGAGCTAGCTTTCCGCCTGCAAAGCAATTCCAAACAGTCTTAAGATAATTCTTAGTATCTATTTTTACTATTTAAGTTGCTCCATCTACCCCTTTTCACTCTCTTTAGTGCGGTAGAGAAAAAGAGCTTGTTTTTTCTCCCCCAATCCTGTAAAATAAAACCAAAGCATTTTCGAGGGGGTATTCTCTATGGCACCTACGAAGAATCGTGCGGTCCTGGACTGGATCGCTGATATGGCCGCAATGACCCAGCCCGATCAGATGGTCTGGATCGACGGCAGTCAGGAACAGATCGACGCGCTACGGGCCCAGGCCTGCGCTACGGGCGAGCTGGAAAAGCTGAACGAGGAACTTTTGCCCGACTGCTACCTGCACCGCACCGCAGTTAACGATGTGGCCCGCGTGGAGGACCGCACCTTTATCTGTTCCCGCCGGGAAGAGGACGCGGGCCCCACCAACCACTGGATGGCGCCCGATGAGATGTATGCCAAGCTCCGCCGCCTCTATACCGGCGCCATGAAGGGGCGCACCATGTACATCATCCCCTACTCCATGGGCGTGGTGGGCTCTCCCTTTGCCCAGTACGGCATCGAGCTGACCGACTCCATCTATGTGGTGCTCAATATGTGCATCATGACCCGGGTGGGCAACGCCGTTCTGGAGGCGCTGGGCGACTCCCCCGACTATGTCAAGGGACTCCACGCCAAGGCGGACCTGGACCCGGAAAACCGCTACATCGTCCACTTCCCCGAGGACAACACCATCATGTCGGTCAACTCCGGCTACGGCGGGAACGTGCTCCTGGGCAAGAAGTGCTTCGCCCTGCGCATCGCCTCCTACCTGGGCCGGAAGCAGGGCTGGATGGCCGAGCACATGCTCATCCTGGGCGTGCAGAATCCGGCGGGCGAGGTCCGCTACCTGGCCGCCGCCTTCCCCTCCGCCTGCGGCAAGACCAACCTGGCCATGCTCATCCCGCCCGAGCATTACCGGAAAGCGGGCTGGAAGGTCTGGTGTGTGGGCGACGACATCGCCTGGATCCGCGTGGGCGAGGATGGCCGCCTGTGGGCCATGAACCCGGAGAACGGCTTCTTCGGCGTGGCGCCCGGCACCAACGAGAAGTCCAACCCCAACGCCCTGCACACCACCCAGCGGGGCACCATCTTCACCAACGTGGTACATAACCTGGACAACAACACCGTGTGGTGGGAGGGCCTGGACAAGAACCCGCCCGAGCACGCGGTGGACTGGAAGGGAAATCCCTGGAACGGCAAGACCTCCTCGGAGAAGGGCGCCCACCCCAACAGCCGCTTCACCGCGCCCGCCCGGAACTGCCCCTGCATCTCCCCTGAGTTTGAGAATCCCCACGGCGTGCCCCTCTCCGCCATCGTCTTTGGCGGACGCAGAGCCCGGACCGCTCCCCTGGTCTACCAGGCCCGGGATTGGGAGCACGGCGTGTTTGTGGGCTCCATCATGGCCTCTGAGACGACGGCGGCCGCCGCCGGTGCCGTGGGCGTGGTCCGCCGGGACCCCATGGCCATGTTCCCCTTCTGCGGCTATCACATGGGGGACTACTGGCAGCACTGGCTGGATATGGAGCAGTGCACCGACGCCGCCAAGCTCCCCAAGATCTTCAATGTCAACTGGTTCCGCACCGATGACGAGGGTCATTTCCTCTGGCCCGGCTTCGGCGACAACCTGCGGGTGCTGGAGTGGATCATGAAGCGCTGCTTCGATGAGGTGGACGCCGACGAGACCCCCCTGGGCTATGAGCCCCGGCCCGAGGACATCGATCTGGAGGACTCGGGCGTCGATCTGGAGACCCTTCGGGGCCTGCTCTCGGTGGACCGGGACCTGTGGCTGGAGGACGTGGCGGCCATCCGCTCCTTCTACGCCAAATTCGGCGATAAGCTCCCCCCGGTACTCGCCCAGGAACTGGATGCCCTGGAAGCGCGGCTGAAATAATTGACCTGGCCCGCCATATGGATCATATGGCGGGCCTTTTGTTAAACCATTTATTTTAAACTAATGAGGTTAAATTTTAGTTGTCAATTCCGTCAAAATGTTGTATGGTATAAGGGTAGAGAAATCTGACTTCCCGGCGTTCCATGGTCCAACCAGCGGGGCCGCCCGGAAGCAAGGAGGAGCGTCTATGTTAGAGCAGTCCTATTTTGCCAAGGCCGACGAGCTCATTGCCCGCTACGGCAGGCAGCCAAGCGCGATCATTCCGGTCTTGGAGGACATTCAGGAAGCCTATCGCTATATTCCCCGTGAGCTTCTGACCTATGTGGCCGACGCGCTGGGGATCAAAGAATCCAAGGCATACAGTATCGCCACGTTCTACAAGAACTTTTCCTTTGAGCCCAAGGGAAAGTACGTCATCAAGGTCTGTGATGGGACCGCCTGCCACGTCCGGCACTCCGCGCCCATTCTGGCCGCTATGCAGAAGGAACTGGGCCTGAGCGCCCAGAAGCACACCACAGACGACATGCTCTTTACGGTGGAGACGGTCTCCTGCCTGGGCGCCTGCGGCCTGGCTCCCACGCTAACCGTCAACGACGAAGTACATCCCAAAATGACGCCCGAAAAAGCGGTGGCCCTGCTGCAGGAACTGAGAGGTGAAGCCCAATGAGGATGGAAGATCGCAATTCCCTTCTGGAGCGCCGGGAGACGGCCCAGCAGGCCCTGAGCGCCTATCGCTGCCGCATCCTGGTCTGTGCCGGCACCGGCTGTATCGCCTCCGGCTCCCAGGTCATCGCCGAGACCATGCGGAAGCTCTGTCAGGATCTGCCCAATGTGGAGGTGGAGTGCTGCGGACACGTGCCCCACATCGGCATCGCCAACACCGGCTGTCAGGGCATCTGTGAGCTGGGTCCCCTGGTGCGGATCGAGCCCTATCACTATCAGTACGTCAAGGTGAAGCCCGAGGACTGCGCCGAGATCGTGGAAAAGACCGTCTGCCGGGGCGAGCCGGTGGAGCGCCTCTTCTACGAGAGCCAGAACGGCAAGACCTGCCCCAAGCCCGAGGACATCCCCTTCATGGCGGGACAGACCCGGGTGGTGCTGGAGCACTGCGGCAACATCGACGCCGTCTCCCTGGACGAGTACATCGCCGTGGGCGGATACGACGCCCTGAGCAAGGCCCTCTTCGATATGACCCCCGATCAGGTCATCCAGGAGGTGGACCGCTCCGGCCTGCGGGGCCGCGGCGGCGGCGGCTTCCCCACCGGCACCAAGTGGAAGCAGGTGGCCGCCCACACGGAGGCCCCCGTCAAATACGTGGTCTGCAACGGCGACGAGGGCGATCCGGGTGCCTTCATGGACGGCTCGGTCATGGAGGGCGATCCCTATAAGCTCATTGAGGGCCTGACCATCGCAGGCTATGCGGTGGGGGCCACGGAGGGCTATATCTACGTCCGGGCCGAGTACCCCAACTCGGTCTCCCGCCTGCACTATGCCATTGCCCAGGCGGAGGAAGCCGGTCTGCTGGGTGAGAACATCCTGGGCAGCGGCGTCACCTTCCACCTCCATGTGAACCGGGGCGCCGGGGCCTTTGTCTGCGGCGAAGGCAGCGCTCTGACCGCCTCCATCGAGGGCAACCGGGGCATGCCCCGGACCAAGCCGCCCCGCACCGTGGACCACGGCCTCTGGGAGCAGCCCACCGTGCTCAACAACGTGGAGACCTACGCAAATGTCCCCAACATCGTCCTCCGGGGGGCTGACTGGTTCCGCACCATCGGCTCGGACAACAGCCCCGGCACCAAGACCTTCTCCATCACCGGCTCCATCGCCAACACCGGCCTGATCGAAGTGCCCATGGGCACCACCCTCCGGGAGATCATCTATGACATCGGCGGCGGCATCAAGGGCGGCGGCGATTTCAAGGCGGTCCAGATCGGCGGTCCCTCGGGCGGCTGCCTCACCCGGGAGCACCTGGACGTGGGCCTGGACTTCGACACGGTGAAAAAATACGACGCCATCGTGGGCTCCGGCGGCCTGGTGGTCATGGACGAGCACACCTGCATGGTGGAAGTGGCCCGCTTCTTCATGAGCTTCACCCAGCGGGAGAGCTGCGGAAAATGCTCCCCCTGCCGCATCGGCACCAAGCGGATGCTGGAGATTCTGGAGCGCATCGTGGCCGGAAAGGGTACGCTGGAGGACCTGGACAAGCTGGAGGAGATCGCCGAGTTCGTCCGCAAGAATTCCCTCTGCGGCCTGGGCAAGAGCGCACCCCTGCCCGTCATCAGTACCCTCAAGCGCTTCCGCAAAGAGTATGAAGAGCACATCGTGGACCACAAGTGTGCCGCCCACGTCTGCGAGGCCCTCAAGCAATACAAGGTAGACCCGGACAAGTGCATCGGCTGCACCAAGTGCGCCCGCAACTGTCCGGTGGAGGCCATTTCCGGTACGGTCAAACAGCCCCACGCCATCGACCCGGACAAGTGCATCAAATGCGGCACCTGTCTGTCCGGCTGTCCGGTGGGTGCGATCTACGTGGATTAAGGGAGGAAATCACTGCTATGAGTTTGCTGCACGTTACCATCGACGGCATCCCCGTCGAGGTAGAAAAGGGCACGACCATCCTGGAGGCGGCCGAGCGGGTCGGGGTCAAGATCCCCACCCTCTGCCACATCAAGGGTCTCATGCCCGACGGCTCCTGCCGGATCTGTACGGTGGAGATCCAGAACCGGGGCCGGTCCAAAATGGACACCGCCTGTTCCGCCCACTGCTCCGAGGGGGATGCCATCCTGACCCGGAGCGAGGCCGTGGTGAAAGCCCGGCGGGGCATTCTGGACATGCTCCTCTCCAACCACCCCACCAACTGTTTCTCCTGCCCCTCCAACGGCGAGTGCAAGCTTCAGGACCTGTGCTATGAGTACGGAGTGAAGGAGACCTCCTGCCCCGGCGAGATGAGCAACCGTCCTGTGGACGACTCCAACCCCTTCTTTACCTACGACCCCAACCTGTGCATCCTGTGCCACCGGTGCGTCAACACCTGCCACAAGATCGTGGGCTGCGGCGCCATCGACACCATGGAGCGCGGCTTTGAGTCGGTCATCAGCCCGGCCTTCGGCATGCCCTGGCGGGAGAGCAACTGTGAGTCCTGCGGCAACTGCGTGGCCGCCTGTCCCACCGGCGCTCTCACCTCCAAGCGCAAGCAGAACTACCGCCCCTGGCAGGTGGAGAAGAAAGTGCTCACCACCTGTCCCCACTGCGCGGTGGGCTGTCAGTACTATCTGATGGTCAAGGACAACAAGGTCGTGGGCGTGGAGGCCGCGGACGGCCCCTCCAACCACAACACCCTCTGCGTCAAGGGCCGCTACGGCTCCTATGACTTCATCCACTCCAACGGACGTCTGACCGATCCCCTCATCAAGGATCGCTCCACCGGAGAATTCCGCAAAGCCTCCTGGGAGGAGGCGCTGGACCTGGTGGCCTCCAAGTTCCAGGCCATCAAGCGGGAGTACGGCAACGGCGCGCTGGCCGGCTTTGCCTGTTCCCGCTCCACCAACGAAGACATCTACATGCTTCAGAAGATGGTGCGCACTTGTTTCGGTAATCACAATACCGACAACTGCGCACGTGTGTGACACGCCCCCACAGTTGCCGGTCTGGCAACCACTTTGGGGTCCGGCGCGATGACCAACACCATCGCCGATGTGACCCGTGAGTCCGACGTGATTCTGCTCGTCGGCTCCAATCCCGAGGAGGCTCACCCCGTCTTCGGTATGCAGATCCGCCAGGCGCTTCAGCGCGGCGCCAAGCTGATCGTCGTCGATCCCCGCAACATCGGTCTGTCCAAGCAGGCCGCCGTCCATCTAAAACTCAAGCCCGGCACCAACGTGGCCTTCGCCAACGGAATGATGCACGTCATTCTGGAGGAGGGCCTGGAGGACCGGTCCTTCATCGAGTCGCGCACCGAGGGCTTCGAGGCCCTGCGGGATCTGGTCAAGGACTACACCCCCGAGCGGGTGGCCGAGATCTGCCACATCGATCCCGAGGATCTGCGCACCGCTGCCCGGCTCTACGCCAAGGCTGACCGTGCCCCCATCCTCTACTGCCTGGGCGTGACCGAGCACTCCAGCGGCACTGAGGGCGTAATGTCCCTGTCCAACCTGGCCATGCTGGTGGGCAAGCTGGGCCGCCCCGGCTGCGGCGTCAATCCCATCCGCGGACAGAACAACGTCCAGGGCGCCTGCGACATGGGCGCCTCCCCCACCGACTTCCCCGGCTATCAGAAGGTGACCAACCCCGAGGTGCGGGCCAAATTCGAGCAGGCCTGGGGGGTCTCCCTCCCCGCCGAGCCGGGCATGTTCGCCACCGACTGCTTCCCCGCCATGCTGGAGGGGACCATCCGTGGCCTGTTCATCTTCGGTGAGGACCCCATGCGCACCGATCCCGACACCAACCACGTCCGCCGCGCCCTGAGTGCGCTGGACTTCCTGGTGGTGGATGAGCTCTTCCTCACCGAGACCGCCAAGCTGGCCGACGTGGTCCTGCCCGGCATCAGCTACGCCGAGAAGGAAGGCACCTTCACCAACACCGAGCGGCGGGTCCAGCGGGTCCGCAAGGCGGTTCCCAGCCCGGGGAATGCCAAGCCCGACACCTGGATCTTCACCGAGCTCATGAACCGGATGGGATATCCCCAGCCCCACCTCACCCCCGCTCAGATCATGGAGGAGATTTCCTCCCTCACGCCCAGCTACGGCGGCATCAGCCACGCCCGGCTGGACAGCGAGGAGCTCCACGGCCAGGGTCTCCAGTGGCCCTGCCCCTCGCCGGAGCATCCCGGCACCCCCATCCTCCACGTGGGACAGTTCAGCCGCGGACGGGGCCTCTTCGCCCCCTACGCCTACGTCCCCTCCATGGAGCTGCCCGATGAGAGCTATCCCTTCCTCCTGATGACGGGACGCATCCTCTACCACTACAACGCCTGTGCCATGACGGACAAGACGCCCGAGATCGTGGAGATCGCCGGCGGCTCCTTCCTGGAGCTCAACGACCAGGACGCCGCGCGCCTGGGCATCGCCGACGGCGACACCATCCGGGTCTCCTCCCGCCGGGGTACCATCGAGACCACGGCCCGGGTCAGCGGCAAGACCTCCCCGGGCGAGTGCTGGATGCCCTTCCACTACCTGGAGGGGAACTGCAACTGGCTGACCAACGCGGCGCTGGACCGTATCGCGCGGGCCCCCGAGTACAAGGTCTGCGCCATCCAGATCACAAAGGCATAACCACCAACCCACCCTGGGGATACAGGCCACCGCATGCACTCGCTGACGCTCGTACACTTGTGGCCTGAGCAGAGTGTTTTCCGACGTACACGCCGCCGGAAAACACGATTTGACTCTCTTCCGCCGTCTGCGGACGGCGGAACTCTGCGAGGCTCTTGCAGCACCGATCGCAGCAGTACACCTTTTGACCGTCTGTGGGTGGCCACGGGAGTTCCCATGGCCGCCCCTTTTTTCTACGAGGATTTTGTATGACTGACGCTCTCTCTGTTTTGTGCGACGTGGTCCACATCTCCCGCTCCACCGACACCCCCGGACAGGACGAGGTGGTGGTCGAGCATCCCCTCCGGGTGGAGATCGACGGGACCGACTCCCTCCTGCTCTCCTGTTCCCCCGCCCACCTGGAGGAGCTGGTGACCGGGAACCTCTTCTGCCGGAGATATCTGTCGTCGGCCGGGGAGCTGCATACCCTCTCCTTCTCCCCTGACCGGCACACCGCCTATGTGACGCGTACCCCCGCGGCCGTGCCCTCAGCCCCGGACCGTCCGGAGGACATCCGCCTGCCCGCCTCGGCGGCCTACGCCATCATGGGACGGAACCTGAGTGCCTCCGCTCTCTTCCAGCGCACCGGCGGGGTACACTGCGTGTCCCTCTCCCTCCCGGACGGTTCTCTCATCTCCCGGGAGGATCTGGCCCGCCACAACGCCGTGGACAAGATCATCGGGCACGCCCTGCTCCACCATGTTTCCCTGTGCCGCTGTGTTCTGGCGGTCAGCGGGCGGCTCTCCGCCGATATGATGGAAAAGGCCGCCCGGGCCGCCATCCCCATCGTGCTCTCCAAGGGGGCCCCCACCGACCGGGCCATCCAGCTGGCCCGTGCCCACGGGATCACTCTGGCGGGCTTCATCCGCGGGGAGCGGATGAACCTCTACGCCTGCCCAGAGCGCATCGATCCCGCCCGTTAGCACCGCTTTCTCCCCCGATTCATAGGATGGGCTAAAAGGAGGTCTGTTCCTATGCCCATCATTTATCTCTCCCCCTCCACCCAGGAGAACAACCTGTATGTCACCGGGGGCACCGAAGAGGAGTGGATGAACCGTCTGGCCGACGCTATGGTCCCCTACCTCTCGGCCAGCGGCATCCGCTATGTCCGCAATACGCCGGATATGACCGCCCTCTCCTCCATTCGCGCTTCCAACGCCGGGACCTATGACCTGCACCTGGCCCTCCACTCCAACGCGGCGCCGGAGGGGCGCTATGGACAGGTCCGGGGTGTGCTGGTCTTTTACTTCCCCGGCAGCATCCAGGGCCAGGAGGCCGCCAATCTGATTGCCGATAACCTGAAGACGGTCTACCCCCTCCCCAACAAGGTCCGGGCGGAGCCCACCACCTCCATCGGCGAGGTGCGGCGGGTCCGGGCCCCCTCTGTATTTCTGGAGCTTGGATATCACGACAACCCCGACGACGCGGCTTGGGTCAAGGGCAATCTGGACGCCATCGCCCGCAGCATCGTGCTGGCTCTGACCGAGTACTTCTCCCTCCCCTTCCTGGAGCCACAGCCCCCCAGACCGGCGGTGGTGGATGTGAACTGGGGCTATCTCAACATCCGGGACCGCCCGGACACCGCCTCCTCCGTCCTGGCCAAGGCCTACGACGGCGCGCCTCTCACCGTTCTGGGGCAGTGGCAGGACTGGTATTCCGTCCGGTTTGACGGGATGGTGGGATGGGCCAGTTCCGATTTCATTACATTGGTCTGATTGACGTTCACAGAAAGTTCATATACCGTTTGCAAACTGTCCATCCATTTCCCGCGCAAAGCTGGTATGATATCCTCGTCAGGAAGCAAATGACACAGAAAAAACTCCTCCTCTCTCTTCCCTCTCTTTTCTATTCACACTGTCCTGCGGCGGGGAGCAGCGGTTCCCCGCCGCAGGGGCAGACCATCTCAGCGGGCACGTCGGAGTACGTGCTTTTTCTTTTTTTATTTTTTTGCAAAAAAGGCTTGTATTTTTCCAAATGATGTGCTAATATAATTGAGCTGTCAGCGATAAGTAATCGCGAAACGGTATGCGGCTGTAGCTCAGCTGGATAGAGTGTTTGGCTACGAACCAAAAGGTCGGGGGTTCGAATCCCTTCAGCCGTACCAAAAGAGAGATGTGACGTGAGTCATGTCTCTCTTTTGTTTTATCCTCCGTTCCCTGCCCACACGTTGCTCTTTCCAAGTATCCCCTGTATAATAGAACAAGCGGCCCTCTCCAGGGCCGCTCCCAAGCGGATATCACCTTCTCTGTTAGAAAGGATCTGGAACTGATGGATCATATCTCCTCTGTATTTTCCTTTTTGGATGCAGGCGTCAGCCCCTGGCACGCGGCGGCGGAATCCGTCCGCCGCCTGGAGGAGGCGGGTTTTCTCCGGCTGGAGGAATCCGCTCCCTGGGCCCTCGCGCCGGGCGGCTCCTACTATGTCACCCGAAACGGCTCGGCCGTGCTGGCCTTCCGGCTCCCCGTCCAGCCCATCCGCGGCTGGCGCCTTGCCCTCTCCCACAGCGACGCCCCCACCTGGCGGGTCAAGAACACCTGTGTGGAGCAGGCCGGGTACACCAAGCTGGAGACCGAGGGCTACGGCGGTATGCTGATGGGCACCTGGCTGGACCGTCCCCTCACCCTGGCCGGACGGGTGGTGGTCCGCACAGCGGAGGGCCTGGCCAGCCGCCTGGTCTATCTGGACCGGGATCTCCTCACCATCCCCAGCGTCGCCATCCACTTTGATCGGGGCGTCAACGACGGGCGCAAATGGGATCCCCAGGTGGATCTCCAGCCCCTTTACGGCGAGGCCGGCTGTCTGGCCCTGCTGGAGCTGATCGCTCAAGAGGCCGGCGTCGCGCCCGCCGACATCCTGACCTGGGATCTCTGCCTGGCCGTGCGGCAGAAGGCCACCCGGATCGGACCGGACGGGGCCTTTTTCATGAGTCCCCGGATCGATGATCTGGAGTGCGCCGCCACCACCCTTCTGGGTTTCCTGGGGAGTGAGCCCCAGCCCGCTGTTGCCGGTGTGTGGGGCATGCTGGACAACGAGGAGGTGGGCTCCTCCAGCCGCCAGGGCGCGGAGGGGACCTTCCTGTCCGACACCCTTCACCGCATCCTGCACTGTCTGGGACAGGATGCCCAGGACGCCTGGCAGATCGCCGCCAACTCCCTCATCCTCTCGGCGGACAACGGACACGCCATCCACCCCAATCATCCGGAAAAGTCCGATCCCCAGAATGCGCCCCGCATGAACGGCGGCGTGGTCATCAAGGTCAACGCCTCCCAGAAATATACCACGGACGCCGTCAGCGCCGCCCTCTTTGAGCAGATCTGCCGGGAGGCCCAGATCCCCGTCCAGCGCTTTGCCAACCGGGCCGATATGCCCGGCGGCTCCACCCTGGGCAATCTCCAGGGCCACAGCGTCTCCTCCCCCATGCTGGACATCGGCCTGGCCCAGCTGGCCATGCACTCCGCCGTGGAGACGGCCGGCACCAAGGATATCGCCCACATGACCGCCGCGGTCCGTGCCTTCTACCAGCGTCCCTTTACCTGCTGTGGGGACGGCCTCTACTCCCTCTGAGCAGGCCGTGACGCTCCATCCATACGAGGCAAATCCATGAAACACGAGTCTATTACCATCCTGCGGTATATCTCCATCTTGCAGCGCAATACCAACCGGTATTTTGATCTCACCCTGGAGCCCAATCAAATCGGCAGCGGGCAGCAGTTTTTTCTCCTGCGCATCGCGGAGCACGAGGGCATTACCATGTATGACCTGGCCAAGCTGGGGCATTTCGACAAGGGCACGGTCACCAAGGCCGTGCAGAAGCTCAGTGAGCAGGGCTATGTCTATCTGGAGCCCGACCCCCACGACCGGCGGGTACGCCATCTGTATGTCACAGAGCAGGCCCGTCCCCTGATCGAACGGGTCTACCGTCTGCGGGACCACTGGACCGACTCCCTGACCCGGGAACTCCCCCCCGAGACCCAGGAGCAGCTGCTCCACACCCTGCAAATCCTGGCCGAGCGCTCCTGCCAGACTTTGGAGGAGATGCAGTCCTCCGCCCCATAAACGAATTCCCCCTGCCGCTTGACTGCGGCAGGGGGAATCTTTTATGCGTTCTCTTGGAGATAAGCAGGCCTTACACCACGTCCAGGTAGGCCTTGGCCAGCTCCACCAGGTCCTGCAGGTTGACTGCGCCGTCCTGGTTGACGTCCGCCTTCTGGGCCTCGGTCCAGTTGGCATCGCCCTCCTTGGCCTGGTAGTAGTCCTGAGCCGCCGCGATGTCGTTGAGATCCAGATCGCCGTCGCCGTCCACATCGAACAGGTCGCTCACCGCCGTGTGTACTGCGGACGCAGCCTCATCCACCTGAGCCTGAACGCCGTCGTTGACCAGAACATTGCGCAGGGTGACCTGCACCTCCCCGCTCTGCTCCGTGGTGCGGACATACAGCTCCAGCATCTCCTTCAGCTCCGCCATGGCCTCCGCATCGGACAGGCCGTAGCTGAGAACCACGTCATACCGGACGCCATCCTCCAGAGCGGTCTTCTTCTGGCCCAGCAGCTGGAAGCCCTCGGCGGCCTCCAGGGCCTGGGTGTCGGTGAACATGCCCTGTCCCTGGATGTCAAAGGTCAGATGCACGGTCTTGAGCCCGGTCACATCGCCGTTGAGTGCGAAGGTGTAGGACACGCGGGCGTTCTGGCCCGCCTTCTCCGGGCCGCTGACCGAGACGGTCACAGCGGTCTCCTCGGGCTCTTCCACGGGGGTCACGGCGGCCTCATAGGCCTTCTGCACGTCTTCCGCCGTCATCGTGCCGGTGTACACCCGGGCCAGCGCGATCTCACAGTTTGCCTGGTACTCCAGCTCGCCGCCGGAGGTGGTGTCGCCGCCCAGGAAGAGGTAGTGAGGGGGCTCCTTCATGCTGCCGGAGGCGGGAACGGAGTCCTTCAGCTCGCCGTTGAGATAGATCTTGACGTTCTCTCCGTCATAGGTACCCACGATGTGGTTCCATTCATTGGCCGCCACATCCACCTCGGGGGTCTTGTAGCTGCCGCCGATATGGGACCAGAACTGAAGGGTGTTGGTGCCGCCCTTCTGCTCGAAGCAGAAGCCGGAGACCTGCGTATTGCCCATGGGGTTGTTGTTCTTGTTGTCCAGAGGCTTGTAGAAGAGCTCCACCGTGTAGTTCTTGGTGAGCTTGGCGTAGTCCTCGCTGGTCATGGAGTAGCGCAGGCCGTCGTTCTGGCCGTCGAACACAGCCACGGTGCGGTTGAGCTCCTCATCCACGCGGTAGGAGGGCTCGCCAAACACGGTCTGGGTGTGGCCGGCGGCATCGGCGCCATTGTCCTTTTCTGCAAAGTCCACGTCAAAGATAGCCTCGGCGGGATAGGTGGGCACATAACCAGCGCCGGTGGTCACGTCCTCCTCGGCCACGATGGGATTGCTGATGGCATCAAAGGAGGTCACCGCCTCCACCTGGATAGAATAGGTGGTGTTGCCATTCAGATCGGTGATCTTCACGGACATCTCGCTCTGGCGGTCCTCTTTATAGTAGTCGGAAAACACCTTGCGGACCACCTTGCTCTGATCGGCGGTGTTGGTCAGCGTGATCCAGTACTCATGGATCATGTCTGCATTGTCCCCGGTCGCCTCCGCGGCAGTGGGGAAATGCACCACCATGGAGTCGCCGGTCACATCGCTGACGGTCACCACAGACCCCTCCGCAAAGGAGGGCGCCGCGGAAGACGTGCGCTCCTCGGTGTAGGGACGCTCACCATCGTTTCCGCCGTCAAAGACCCAGGGCTCAGACTCGTACATATACGTCCCTTCGGTCAGGTCCATCCGGTAGATCTCCACCGTGCCGTCTTCCATCACATCCACCCGCAGGGCCTGCGAGGAGTAATCCGCATCGTAGGGATAGGTAGAGGCCTGCCCGGTGACCGGGTCCACCTTGCCGCTCTCATTTTCAAAATAGGCGCCGATGGTGCTGTCCTGAATGGCGGTATAGCCGTCATCCTGATAGATGGAGCGGGCGTCCTCCAGCGTGGAGTGGGAGTGGCCGGAGATGTGGATCACCTGGGGATACTGCTCAAAGAGCTGGGTCAGGTCCCGGTCCGTGCCCTCTCCGTAGTTGCCGTACCACTCGTTGGTCACATATGCGGTATCGCGGATGCCGTGGTGGCCCATGACGATGACCGGCTCATCGGGATCGGCCTGCTCCAGCGCCGCCTTGACCATGTCATAGTCTCCGGTGTAATTGCTTCCGCCCACCGGCGTCATCTTGATGACGGTGATCCCGCCCAGGTCCAGCACTTCGCTGGACTCCTGCCCGGTCTTGGACTCAAAGCGGTCAATGCCCCCGCCCATGTCGTGGTTGCCCATGGAGAGAACGACTTTTCCGGCCGCGCCCAGGTCGCTCTCGTTGATGATGCTCATGAGCCGGTCATACTGCGCCTCCGAGCCGCTGTCGGTCAGGTCGCCCACAAAGAGCACTCCGTCGGCCTGGGGGTCTACCTGATAAAACACATCCAGCGCATTGGCGACCTTCTCATCCGCGCCGCCCCGGCCGATGTGCGTATCGCTGCCCACAAAAAAGCGCGCGGCGACGCCCTCTCTTCCGGCCTCCTGCCAGCCGTCCACCGCGGGGGCCTCCCAGGCCATCGCCGCAGGCATCGTGCCGATCAGCAAAGTCGCAGCCAGCATACCAGAAAAATTGCGTTTCCAGTGCATGTCTCTATCCATCCCTTTTTATAGATTACCGCTCCAACCGGGAGATCTCGCCCGTGGCTCGGTCCATCTACTATTCTAAAAACTCCGTGTAAACTGTACAACGCATCTTATGCAAAACACCTGTAAAATCAGCGCCGTGGCGCATATTCCGCCGCAGAATTGCATTCCCCCGCATTTTATGTCGTTTGTCCAGCTTTTCCGCTTAGTTTTCTTCTATTTTTCAGAATGGCAATTTCGATCGCACTGTAAATAAAAGGCATGGTTTGAAAACAGAGCTGGAACTGGGTGCAGCTTCTGATTCACTCCGCTTTACATGGGACTTTCCGCCCGGAACAAATCACCAAAATACAGCAAGGGACACCGGTCAGCAGACCGATGCCCCTTATAAACGTTTTGGCTAAACGAACATTTTAAAATTCCCAGGTACAAAAAGAAACACCAGCCGATTGGCTGGTGTTTCTTTGGAGGCGCCACCCAGAATCGAACTGGGGAATAAAGCTTTTGCAGAGCTCTGCCTTACCGCTTGGCTATGGCGCCATATGGAGAACAGTGTAACTGTTCTCTTTTGTATGTACTTTCGTACATGGAGCAGGTGACGAGGCTCGAACTCGCTACCTCCACCTTGGCAAGGTGGCGCTCTACCAGATGAGCTACACCTGCATCGTGCAGACCCTTTCGGGACCCTCTGAGATACGATATGTATCTCAGAGGGTTTTGGTGCCTCCGGCCGGAATCGAACCAGCGACACGGGGATTTTCAGTCCCCTGCTCTACCAACTGAGCTACAGAGGCATATGGCGACGCGGAAGGGACTTGAACCCTCGACCTCCGGCGTGACAGGCCGGCGTTCTAACCAACTGAACTACCGCGCCATACTGGTGGGAACAACAGGGCTCGAACCTGTGACATCATGCTTGTAAGGCATGCGCTCTCCCAGCTGAGCTATGCTCCCTCATTCATTCTCTTTCACTGTCGTGCCTCACACGACGGATGTTATTATAGCAGGCTTTCCCCGAGATGTCAACCACTTTTTTCATATTTTTTTAAGGCCTTTTTACAGGCCGCCGGGCCGGGTAAAAATCCCGTCCGGCGGCCTGTCCGGTCAGATCTCAGAGAGCAGTTTCTCCAGGTCCTCCCGGCTGTAATGATAGACCGCATCGCAGAACTGGCAGGTGAGCTCCGCACTCCCCTGCTCCTCCAGCAGGGCGGTCAGCTCCTCCCGCCCCATGCTGATCAGGGCGCGGCTGACCCGCTCCCGGCTGCAATAGCAGCGGTACTCCACCGGAGACTCCTCCAGGACCTCCAGCTCGAAATCGCTCAGGACCCGGCGGACCAGCTCCAGCGCGGAGATGCCCTCCTTCAGCGCCGTGGTGACCGGCCCCACCGCATGGACGCCCCGCTCGATCTTGCTGATGACCTCGTCATCCGCGCCGGGCAGGAGCTGGATCAGATATCCGCCCGCGCACAGCACGCTCTGGTCGGTGTCCACCAGCACGCCCAAGGCGCAGGCCGAGGGGATCTGCTCGCTCTCCGCGAAATAGGCGGTGATGTCGTCCGCGATCTCCCCCGACAGCAGGCCGATGCTGCCCACATAGGGCTCTTTCAGGCCGATATCCTTGATGACGGTCAGCGTGCCGTCCACGCCCACCGCCTGGCCCACGTCCAGCTTGCCCGGGACCTTCTCCATCAGCTCCACTTCACCGTTCTGGACATAGCCACGGACATTTCCCTCGCTGTCCGACGTGACCGTGATGGAGCCCAGCGGTCCGCCGCCCTTGATCTGCAAGGTGACGGTGCCATGCTCCTCCTTAAGCTGATTGCCCATCATGGAGCAGCCCATCAGCGCCCGGCCCAGGGCAGCGGTCGCCACCGGCAGGGTCTTATGGATCTGTCGGGAGCGCTCCACCAGGTCCCGCGCTGAAATGGCACTGGCCTTGATCGGTGCATCTTTGGCCAGCACCCGTACAATTTGATCTGACATATTCCTTATAATTCCTTTCGTGCCACAAAGAAGATCCGCTCTTCCCCTGCCCGGGGCCGGCGCATGATCCGCTCTCCATAGCGTGTGATCTTCCGGAACCCGGCGGCACGGAGCATCTCCTCCAGCTCGTCGGGCTCATAGGCATATTCCTCGTGGAGCTCTTCGCCCCGCTCCCAGAGGCCGTCCTCCGTCCGGCAGAAGAGATCCATGGCGTAGGTGCAGATCCTTCTCCGCTTGGAGTACTCCGCCCGCCAGACGCAGTAGGTGTCCTCCGTCTCGTCCAGAAAGACCTGTCCGTCCAGTCCACGCAGCTTCTCGGGCGTGTTGATGTCAAAGATGAACATGCCCCCCGGCATCAGGAAGAGATGGACCCGCTCAAAGGCCTTGCGCAGCAGCGCCGGACGGGTGACATAGTTCACGCTGTCCAGGCAGCACACGCAGGCGTCGATGGTCCCGTAGAGGTCCAGCCGGTCCATGGACTGATGGAGGAAAATGGGCCGCTCGGCCACTTCCTGCTCCACGCCCTTTTCATTGGCCTGGGCCAGCATCTCCTCCGAGAGATCCACGCCGATCATCTCATAGCCCCGGCGGGCAAGCTCCCAGGTGAGACTGCCCGTGCCGCAGGCCAGATCCAATACCGTATGGATCCCGATCCCGGCACGGGCAAAATGCTTCTCCAGATAGTCAGCCCACTGGGCGTATTTCACATCGGTGGTCAGCTCGTCATAGCACCCGGCCAAAAACTCATAGCTGGCCATTGGCTTTCAGCTTCTCCTTGACGCGGGGAAGAACAGTCTGATAGCCGTCCGCGCCATACTGGAGCGAGCGGTTCACACGGCTGATGGTGGCGCTGCTGGCGCCGGTGCGCTCCAGAATGTCGTTGTAGATCATTCCATCGCTGAGAAGCAGCGCCACTTCAAAGCGCTGCTCCATGGCGCGCAGCTCCGCCATGGTGCACAGGTCGGAGAAGAACTTTTTGCATTCATCCAGATCCTTGAGAGACAAAATGGTCTCATAAAGCAGGTCTCCCTGCTCCTTTTTCATGTTTTTAGGCAAAACGGTTACCTCCCGCTTTTTTAAGCTTGCCCCGTACCGGATCGGCTCAACAACAGGGCCATATGTATTTTACCAAAGTGAATCGGCAAAGTAAACAGGTTTTCCGATTTTTTTCACAGAAACACCTTTTAACATCTCCTCCCATATACTGCGTACAGAGTTTGTTTGAATGAGAAAAGGGGGCCTGACCCATGACTTCCATATCCATCCACGGCGGACAGATCCCCATACAGCCCAGCCGCTTTGTGCAGCAGCTGAAGCTGAATGGCGCGCCCGTCCTGCGCATCTCCTGCTGTCTGCCCCGCCTGGTGAGCGACAGCCGGGGCGCGCGCAGGATCAACCGCTACTACCGCCAGCTCTCCGACGCCTGGCGAAGCCGCTGGACCGGCGTCCTCTATACCCGGGCCTGCGCCGCCCAGAAGGCCGCCCTGGCGGAGGGAGCCTCCTTTTCCCCGTGGGAGGCCACATTGGACTATACCCTCACCCTGCAAACCCCGGAGGTTCTCAGTCTGACCTGGCAGGTGGAGGAGAAGCGGTCCGGGGTCCAACGCGCCCAGCAGCACGGGGATACCTGGTCCCTCCTGGATGGGTCCCCCCTTCCCCTGCGCGGCTTCCTGCCAGGGGGACGCCGCTGGAAGCATCGGCTGCTGGAAGAGATTTCGAACCAAATGGCCGCCCGGACCGCCTCGGGTGAGCCCTTCCGCCCCGATTCCGCAGCCATGCTGCGCCGGTATTTTCAGCCGGAGCAGTTCTTTCTTACCTCGGAAGGAGTGACCGTCTGGTTCGCACCGGACACCCTCGCGGCCCCCTCGGCCGGCGCCCCGCGCTTTTCCTTTTCTGCTGCTGTCACGAAAAAATAAGGTGATTTTTTCGACTTTTACGCCTTGTCATCCCAGAAAAAACGCGATATAATATCACCGCTGTTTTGGGGACAACATCCGCAGGCAGCGACGTTTGCGCGCGGGAAAAGGCCAATGCGCGAATCCCCGCGGCAGGAGGCTCATTATGGTCAAAGCAATTGTTGGCGCAAACTGGGGCGACGAGGGTAAGGGAAAAATCACCGACCTCTTTGCCGAAAAGTCCGACGTGGTCATCCGCTTTCAGGGCGGTGCCAACGCCGGCCACACCATCATCTGCGACTACGGTAAATTCGCCCTGCATCAGCTCCCCTCGGGCGTCTTTTACCCCCACACCACCAACATCATCGGAAACGGCGTGGCGCTGAATGTCCCCGCGTTTCTCAAGGAGCTCAAGACCCTGGAGGACGGCGGCGTCCCCGCTCCCCACGTGATCGTGGATCAGCGCACCCAGCTGCTCATGTCCTACCACATTCTGCTGGACACCTATGAGGAGGAGCGCCTGGCCGGAAAGGCCTTTGGCTCCACCAAGTCCGGTATTGCTCCCTTCTACTCGGACAAATATGCCAAGATCGGCATTCAGGTGGCCGATCTCTACGACGAGGCCCGCCTGAAGGAGCAGCTGGAGCACATCTGCACCCTGAAAAACGTGCTCATGGAGCACCTCTATCACAAGCCCCTCCTGGATCCCAACGCCCTCTTTGAAGAGCTGATGGGCTATCGGGATGGCCTCAAGCCCTATGTGGGCGACGCGGTGACCTATGTCCACCAGGCCCTGGCCGAGGGCAAGGAGATCCTGCTGGAGGGCCAGCTGGGCTCCATGAAGGACCCCAACCTGGGCATCTGCCCCATGACCACCTCCTCCCACACCCTGGCCGGCTTCGGCACAGTGGGCGGCGCGGTGCCTCCCACGGCCATCCGCGACGTGGTGGTGGTCACCAAGGCCTACTCCTCCTCCGTGGGCGCGGGCGCTTTCGTCAGCGAGATCTTCGGCGAGGAGGCCGAGGAGATGCGCCGCCGGGGCGGCGATGCCGGCGAGTACGGCGCCACCACCGGCCGTCCCCGCCGGGTGGGCTGGTTTGACGCCGTGGCCACCAAGTACGGCTGCATGGTCCAGGGTGCCACCCAGGTGGTCCTGACCGCCATCGACTGCCTGGGCTACCTGGATGAGATCAAGGTCTGCACCGGCTATGAGATCGACGGCAAGGTCACCACGGATTTCCCCGTGCCCGCTCTGCTGGAGAAGGCTAAGCCCGTGTACGAGACTCTGCCCGGCTGGAAGTGCGACATGCGGGGCATCACCGATTACAGCCAGTTCCCCCAGGCCGCCAAGGACTATGTGGACTTCCTGGAGCGCCACATCGGCTACCCCATCTCCATCGTCTCCACCGGCCCCAAGCGCCACGAGATCGCCCTGCGCAAGTAATCAAAACGCGAGGATCAAAAAGGCAGACAGCCACAGGCTGTCTGCCTTTTTATGCGTGTCGAAAAACTTCGACACGCTTCTCAAAAATGCAAGCATTTTTTCGAGGGGATACAGCCCCCTGCGTCGCACGCGCAAAGCGCGCACGCTTGTGGGCTGAGAAGTGTTTTTTCCGAGGCACATGTCCTCGGAAAAAACGGATTTGGACCTTCTTTTGCCGCCTGCGGGCGGCAAAACTCTGCCGAGGGCTTTTTCGATGACCGTTACAGCCAGCTGTCCTCAATCTCATGCTTTTTGGCTCGGGTCATCAGCTCGGTAATGACTTTACGGGGATCCTTCCCCTCATAGAGAACGGAGTAGGCCGCCTCGGTAATGGGCATCTCCACCCCCATCTTCTCGGCCAGCTCCTTTCCGGTGGCGGTGGCGTAGTAGCCCTCCACCACCGCGCCGATCTGCTGAATGGCCTCCTGCACCGGGACGCCCTGCCCGATCAGAATGCCGCAGCGGCGGTTGCGGGAGTGCATGGAGGTACAGGTGACGATCAGGTCGCCCACGCCGGTGAGGCCCGCAAAGGTCTCCTTCCGGCCGCCCATGGCCACGCCCAGGCGGGCGATCTCGGTAAGTCCCCGGGTCATCAGGGCCGCCTTGGTGTTGTCGCCGAAGCCCATGCCGTCGCAGCAGCCGGCGCACAGGGCGATGATGTTCTTGAGGGCGGCGCCCAGCTCCACGCCCACGATGTCGGGAGAGGTATAGACCCGGAAGCGCTCGTTCATGAAGAGATCCTGCACCAGCTCGGCGGCCTTCTGGTTCCGGGAGGCGGATACCACCGCCGTGGGCACCTTCCGCCCCACCTCCTCCGCGTGGGAGGGACCGCACAGAGCCACCACCGGATGGTCCGGCCCCAGCTCCTGCTCGATGGCGTCGGTGAGAGTCAGGGAGGTGTCCTTCTCAATGCCCTTGGAGACCGATACCACCACGGTTCCGGGGTCCAGGACGCCCTTCAGGCTCCGGGCGGTGGTCCGCACCGCAAAGGACGGGGTGGCAAGAACCACCATGGCGCATCCGCGGACGCAGTTCAGGTCGCTGGTCAGCGCCAGCTCCCGGGGCAGAGGCACGCCCTTGAGCATGGGATTCTCACCTGTCTCCCGCAGGACCCGGGACTCGGCCTCCTGATAGGACCAGAGCGTGACCTCATTTCCGTTTTCCAGCAGCACCATGGCCAGAGCCGTGCCCCAGCCGCCGCTGCCCAATACCGCCGTCTTCATTGGGACCCCTCCTTCTTTTTATGCAGGCTGAATTTGGACTCATTTCCCTGGATCAGACGCTGGATGTTCCCCCGGTGCTTCCAGAGGATCAGGCCGCCGATCAGCGCGGCCAGCAGGGTGAGCGCCACACTGTGGTACACAAACCAGGTGGCGAAGGGGAAGCTGGCCCCCGCCCAGCAGGAGCCCAGGGACACATACTTGGTGAGGATGGCCAGGATCAGGAATCCCCCCCAGACCACCAGCGCGATGCGCCAGTCCATCATGATGGCGATGGCGCCGCCGGAGAGGATGCCCTTTCCCCCTTTGAACCCAAACATACAGGGGAACATGTGTCCCAGCAGGCACCACAGGCCCGCCCAGTACTTGGCCCCCACCGACAGGCCCGGCCAGCCCACCAGCCACACGGCGAAGAGGGCCAGGCAGATGGCCACGATGGCCTTCACCACATCGGAGAGGATGACCACCAGCGTCAGCTTTCCGCCAAAGACCCGGTGGAAATTGGTCAGGCCCGCGTTGCCGCTGCCGTGATTTCGCACGTCGTTGTGCAGGATATACTTGGACACGATGATCGCTCCGTTGGAGCAGCCCAGGAAGTAGGAGAACACCGCGATGACCACCGCCAGAACGGCCAGCAGGATGGGGTTGGGCAAAGCGTTCATGGCCCAGTCCGGCCCGCCGTTGACCAGCGCGCGAAAGGAGTCCAGCATCCCTTACCCCTCCTTGTCGCTCTTCTGCCGGATGGTGAGACGCACGGGCGTTCCCTCCAGGCCGAACGTGTTGCGGATCTGGTTCTCCAGATAGCGCTGGTAGGAGAAGTGGAAGAGCTTTGCGTCGTTGCAGAAGCAGACAAAGTGGGGCGGACGCACCCCCACCTGGGTCATATAGAAGACCTTCAGACGGCGGCCCTTGTCGCTGGGGGGCTGCACCCGGGCGGTAGCGTCGGCCAGGAGGGTGTTGAGCATACCGGTGGTGATGCGCATGGCCGCCTGGTCGTTGACATAGTTGATGAGCTCAAAGAGGCGGGGGACCCGCTGGCCGGTCAGGGCCGAGATAAAGAGGATGGGCGCGTAGGGCATGTAGGAGAGATCCCGGCGGACCTCCTCCCGCATATGGTCCATGGTCTTGTCGTCCTTCTCCACGGCGTCCCACTTGTTGACCACGATGATGCAGGCCTTGCCCGCCTCGTGGGCCAGACCCGCCACCTTGGTGTCCTGCTCGGTGACGCCCTCGTTGGCGTCGATCAGGATGAGGCACACGTCGCTGCGCTCAATGGCCATGGTGGCCCGCAGGACGGAGAACTTCTCGATGGGATCGTCCACCTTGGACTTCTTCCGCATACCGGCGGTGTCGATGAGCAGGTACTTGCCCTTGTCATTCTCAAAGTAGCTGTCCACCGCGTCCCGGGTGGTGCCCGCCATGTTGGAGACGATGACCCGCTGCTCCCCCAGGATGCGGTTCACCAGGCTGGATTTGCCCACGTTGGGCTTGCCGATGATGGCCACCTTGATGACGTCGTCGTCCAGCTCCTCTTCCTCCTCGGGGGGGAAGTACTCAAAGCAGGCGTCCAGCAGATCGCCGGTCCCGTGGCCGTGGACGGCCGAGACCGGGATGGGATCGCCCAGACCCAGGTTGTAGAACTCATAGATGTCCGGGTTGGTGTGGCCCACCTGGTCCATCTTGTTGATGGCCAGGACCACCGGCTTGCCCGACTTCAGGAGCATCTTGGCCACCTCGTGGTCGGAGGCGGTGAGTCCGGTCTTGATGTCGCACACGAAGATGATGACCGTGGCGTTCTGGATGGCGATCTCCGCCTGGGCGCGCATGAAGGCCAGGATCTCATTGTCGGTGCCCGGCTCGATACCGCCGGTGTCCACGATATTGAATTTGCGGTTGCGCCACTCACACTCGGCGTACAGCCGGTCCCGGGTGACGCCGGGGGTATCCTCCACAATGGACAGCCGCTGTCCGCACAGCTTATTGAACAGCATGGACTTGCCCACGTTGGGCCGGCCCACGATGGCGACTAACGGTTTCATTTCGGCTCACACTCCTCTTCCGTCCGCCGTCTGCGCGGCGGGTTATAGCGGTAATAGTCTTCCGTATCGGTCGGGAAGGCATCCCCCTCCCCGTCGGTTTCCTCATAGGCGTCGTCCCAGGAGTCCTCGTCTTCCTCGTCCTCGCAGGAGACCCACTCCACGGCGCCGCCGTCGTCCCAGTCCACGTCAAAGAGAGCATCCAGCAGCGCGCCGCCGTCCTGCTCCACGGGGACCACCGTCACGTGCAGGGCCTCCTCCACCGCCTCGATGGTGGTGTCGTCCAGGAACACGTTCTCCTCATGGCGGAGCATGTTCACCGGGATGAGCAGCCGCTCTCCCAGGGTCCGGTCCCGGAGCTGTTCGATCAGGTCCCGTCCGGTCACCAGTCCGGCCACATTGATATTCTCTCCAAAGAAGTGGTTTACGATGGGGACCACCTGGCCCTGGAGGCCGGGGCATTTCCCGCAGGCCTCCTCCACCAGTTTCTCAATGGTGGGGGCGGCCGCCAGTCCGGTGGCGATGGTAAAGGAGGAGGGCTCCTCGTCCCCCTCCACGCTGAGAAGGGCGGCACGGAACTCACTCTCCAGCAGGCGCAGCATGCCCACGCCGTTTTCCAGCTGGACAAAGCGCTCAAAACTCTCCTCGTCGGGGAGGGGACGGCCCGCCTTCAGATAGAACTCGTCGGAGCACCAGACCATCCGGGTCCCCCGCTCGGCCAGAGAGCGGGCGGCAAAGGCCTCCACCTGGTCAATGACCGCGGCCGCGCCCTCGGGCGTATAGGGCTCCAGCTGACACAGGCCCTCCCGGAACTTGGTCAGGCCAACCGGCACCACTGCCACGCTGTTCACGCCCGGCCAGAGGGCGGAGAGCTCCTCCATGGTCTGCTGGAGGGCAGGGCCGTCATTGATGCCCGGGCAGGCCACTACCTGACAGTTCATGGTGATGCCCGCCCCGGCAAAGCGCCGCATGATGTCCAGACACTCCCCGGCCCGGCGGTTTTTCAGCAGCTGCCGGCGCAGCTCCGGGTCGGTGGCGTGGACCGAGATGTTGATGGGGCTGACCCGCAGGTCGATGATGCGCTGGATCTCCCGCTCGGACAGGTTGGTCAGCGTGATATAATTCCCCATCAGGAAGGAGAGCCGGGCGTCGTCATCCTTAAAATACAGCGTCTCGCGCATGTTGGGGGGCATCTGGTCCACAAAGCAGAAGATACAGTTGTTGGCGCAGGAGCGGGCCTTATCCATCAGATAGGTCTCAAAATTGAGCCCCAGATCCTCGCCCACGTTCTTCTCCAGGGAGACCGTCCGCTCCGTTCCGTCCGCCGCCCGGAGCACCAGCTCCAGGCTGGGGTCATAGGTATAGAATTTGTAGTCCAGCACATCCACGATGGCGTGTCCGTTTACCTGCGTGACCGTCTCACCCGGGCGCAGGCCCGCCCGGTGGGCCGGACTGCCCGGATCGATGCTCTGGATCTTTGTCAGGCTCATAGCGCTCCCTCACTCTCCCCCGCCGCCGGACCGCCCAGCGGCCCAACGGTGAAGGGGACATATATAGATACATTGTAATACAGACCCGGAAAAGCCGCAAGTACTCTCTGGTGTGATCTTCCATTTCCGGGCAAAAAGAAAGAGGGGACACTTCCCCTCTCCTCTTTTCAGGCTATTTACTTCGCCTCGGCCACAGCCTCGGTCTTGCCGAACTCATGGCCGTTGTAGCTCAGGCAGGACTTGCACATCCGATGCGGGAGCCGGAACGCACCGCACTTGGGGCAGGTGGTGATGCCGGGGGTCTCCAGCTTCCAAACGGAGCTACGGCGCTTGTTACGGCGCTGCTTGGACACTTTACTCTTAGGGACTGCCATTTATGACACCTCCTTAGGTCAATGCCCTGGCCGGGCAATATTTCTCAGTCATCAGACTCTTTATCCAACAGCTGTGCGAGGACAGCAAAACGTGGATCAACTTCAGCCCTGCACTGGCAGGGGCCGTCGTTCAGATTGGCGCCGCACTTGGGGCACAGCCCCTTGCACTCCTCCGAACAGACGTGCTTGGGTTCCATTGCGAGGACCAGATCGGTGGTGAAGACCTCTTCCAGGTCCAGCTCTCCGCCGTCCAGCAGCAGGATGTCATCGTTCTCCTCATCCTCCAGCGTCTCAGCCAGCAGATGCTCCACCGGGAGGACCAGTTCCTCCGAGAAGGGCTTGAGGCAGCGGTCACAGACCACTTCCAGCGTGGTATGGGCCTCCCCCTCCAGCACCAGAGCCCCGGCCTGATTGCGGACCTGGCCGGAGACCTCCACCGGATGGGCGAAGGGCTTGCTTCCGAAAAAGTCCAGCTCAGAGAGCTCCAATTGGAAGGAGAAGGGCACGCTGGCGCCCGGCTGATGGATGATGTCGCGGAGATTCAGTCGCATGGCACACCTCTCACAATGTCACAGCAGACATTATAACGAATACTACGGATATTGTCAAATACTTTTTCGCAAAAAATCCGTATTTTTTCATAGGACGGTAAGCTGTACTACTTTACGCCCGCCGTCCCGTATATCATAGCACATTCTTTTGGGAGAATGCAACCCCCAAAGGTGTACGAAGAACCTTTGCGCTCAGGGGGATTTTATGCTATACTCGTACCAATTGCAAGACCACCGGGCCCCTCTCCGGCCCGCTACTGTGAGGATCACCTATGAAAGAGTTTACCATCGGCAAGAATGACGCGGGTCAGCGGCTGGACCGCTGGCTGGCCAAAACCCTTCCCCTCCTCCCCGCGCCCCTGGCCCAGAAGTACATCCGCCTCAAGCGGGTGAAGGTCAACGGAAAGGGCTCCAAGCGGGATGTCCGTCTCCAGGTGGGGGATCTCCTTCAACTATATATCAATGACGAGTTCTTTGACGCCCCCACGCCGGAGAATGCCTTTCTCTCGGTGTTCAAGCCCCATCTGGACCTGGTCTATGAGGACGAAAACCTTCTTCTGGTCAACAAGCGTCCCGGCCTGGTGGTCCACCCGGATGAGCATGAGCGGGTCAACACCCTCATCACCCACATCCAGGCCTACCTTTATCAAAAGAAGGAGTGGAGCCCCTATTGGGAAAACTCCTTCGCCCCCGCCCTGTGCAACCGCATTGACCGGAACACCGGCGGCATCGTCATTGCCGCCAAAAACGCCGAGACCCTGCGCATCATGAACCAGAAGATCAAGGACCGGGAGCTCTCCAAGTACTATCTGGCCATTATCCACGGCAGGATGAACCCGCCCAGCGGCAAGCTGGAGGGATTTATCCTCAAGGACGAGAGCAAGAAGCAGGTCCGGGTCTTTGACCACCCCATCCCGGGCGGAAAGACGGCCGCCACGGTCTACAAGACATTAAAGGTGAAGGGAGGGCTCTCCCTGGTGGAGTGCGACCTGCTCACCGGCCGGACCCACCAGATCCGCGCCCAGTTCGCCGCCGCTGGCCACCCCCTCCTGGGGGACGGCAAGTACGGCCGGGAGCGGGACAACAAGCAGTACGGGCGCTCCTTCCAGGCTCTCTACTCCTACCGGCTCTCCTTTGACTTCACCACCGACGGGGGGCTTCTGGAGTATCTCAACGGCCGCTCCTTCCAGGTGGAGCACGTGGACTTTGTGGACGAGTACTTTGGAGACAAGTGAACACACTTTATCCATTCTGTTCCACCAGCTTCCGCCCCAGGTAAAGACTCTGAAAAAAATGTCGATTCATATTGACATTTCCCACAGAAACAGATATAGTTGTCTCGACACAAAGGGGCGTACCCATTCGCCGTATGGGTACGCCTCTATTTCGACTGAAATGGGGGAGGATACATGGCTAAGGAGCTGATCCGCCTGTCCGACTGCTTTGTCCAGTTTGACGACGACATCATCTTGGATCACATCAATCTCTACATCAATGACAAAGAATTTTTGACACTGCTGGGTCCCAGCGGCTGCGGCAAAACGACGACCCTGCGCCTCATCGGCGGGTTTTTGAAACCCACTTCCGGAGAGGTGCTTTTTGACGGTGCCAAAATCAATGATGTGCCCCCCCACAAGCGGGCGGTCAACACGGTGTTCCAGAAGTACGCCCTCTTCCCGCACCTGAACGTCTTTGAAAATATCGCGTTCGGCCTGCGCATCCCCAAAACCGAATCGGACGGAAAGAAGCAGCGGAAGATTAAGCTGTCCGAGGAAGAGATCCAGCGCCGTGTCATGGAGATGCTCGAGGTGGTCAACCTCAAGGGATTCGAGAAACGCTCCATTGCCTCCCTTTCCGGCGGCCAGCAGCAGCGCGTTTCCATCGCCCGCGCCCTGGTCAACCAGCCCAAGGTCCTCCTCCTGGACGAGCCTCTGGGCGCCCTGGACCTGCGCCTGCGCAAGGACATGCAGAACGAGCTCAAGCGCATCCAGCAGCAGATGGGCATCACCTTTATCTATGTCACCCACGATCAGGAAGAGGCTCTCGCCATGTCCGACACCGTGGTGGTCATGGACGGCGGCAAGATCCAGCAGATCGGCACCCCCGAGGACATCTATAACGAGCCCAAAAACGCCTTTGTGGCCGACTTCATCGGCGAGTCCAACATCATCGACGGCATCATGCGCGCCGACGGTGTGGTGGAGATCTTCAACCGGAAGTTCCAGTGCCTGGACAAGGGCTTTGCAAAGGACGAGCCGGTGGATGTGGTTATCCGCCCCGAGGACATCGACATCGTCCCCGAGAGCGAGGGCCAGCTCCGCGGCACCGTGACCAACGTGACCTTCAAGGGCGTCCACTACGACATCATCGTGGATTTCTACGGGTTCAAGTGGCTCATCCAGACCACCGATTTCTGCCCGGTGGGCGCCGTGATCGGAATCAAGATCGATCCCGACGGCATCCATGTCATGAAGAAGAGTCAGTACTCCGGCATGTTCGGCGATTACAGCTCTTACAGTGAGGAGTACGAGGAGATCAGCGACGCGGACTATGATCCTGACGCCGAGGAGGAGCAGGAGGAAGGCGATGAAGAATAGGCTCTCCCTTCTGGCCGGCCCCTATGTGGTGTGGATGGCCCTCTTCGTGGTCGCCCCCATTTTCCTGGTGGTCATTTATGCCTTCTCCAGCGCGGGAGGCGGCTTTACCCTGGATAACTTCACCAAGATGAGCACCTACTGGGTGGTCTTCGTCCGCTCCTTCGAGCTGGCGCTCATCGCCACCTTTATCTGCCTGCTCATCGGCTACCCCCTGGCCTACATCATGGCCAAGGAGGGCCCCGGCTTTCAGCGGATCGCCATGGTCCTCATCATGCTCCCCATGTGGATGAACTTCCTGCTGCGCACCTACGCCTGGATGTCCATCCTGGAGAATACGGGTCTCCTCAATCAGTTCTTCCAGGCGGTGGGCATCATCGATCTGGGCAATCTGATCAACGGCTGGCTCAACAATCTTTGTGCCGGGCTCAACGACCTTCTGGGTCTCTCCCTCAACACCGCCCGGGACACCAACATGGAATACTTCAAGATGATCAACACCTCCGGGGCGGTGGTGCTGGGCATGGTGTACAACTATCTGCCCTTCATGGTCCTCCCCATCTACTCGGTCATCATGAAGCTGGACCACTCCCTGCTGGAGGCCGCCCGGGACCTGGGCGCCAGCACCGGCCGGGTCTTCCGGAAGGTCATCTTCCCCCTCAGCCTGCCCGGTGTGCTCTCCGGCATCACGATGGTGTTCGTACCCTCGGTGTCCACCTTTGCCATCTCCCGCCTGCTGGGCGGCGGCAACGAGCTGCTGCTGGGTGACCTCATCGAGCGGCAGTTCCTGGGTTCCGCCTACAACGCCCAGCTGGGCTCCGCCATCTCCCTGGTCATGATGCTGGTGGTACTGATCTGTATGTATGTGATGAATCGCTTCGGTGAGGGCGAGGAACAGGCGGTGATGCTATGAAACAGCGCAGCTCCATCCTGGACCGCCTGTTCATGGGCCTGGTCTTCTTCTTCCTGTACGCCCCCATCTTCCTGCTCATCATCTTCTCCTTCAACGACTCCAAGAGCCGGACTGTGTGGCAGGGCTTCACCCTGGACTGGTACGTGGAGCTCTTTCAGGACAGCGCCATCATGAGCTCCATCTACACCACCCTGCTGGTCTCGGTGATCGCCACGGTGGTGGCCACGGTGGCCGGTACCTTTGCCGCCATCGGCTTCTACAACATGCGCCGGCGTTGGCGCAATCCCCTCATCACCATCAACAACATCCCCATGATGAGTGCGGAGATCGTGATGGGCGTGTCCCTGTGCCTCTTCTTCGTGGCCGCCTTCGGCCTCTTCGGTACGGCGGCCCAGTGGCTCAACAACACCCTGGGCACCAACCTCCCCACCCGGTATTATCTGGGCTTCCCCACCCTGCTGATTGCCCACATCACCTTCAATACCCCCTATGTGGTGCTGGCGGTGATGCCCAAGCTCCAGCAGATGGACAAGCACCTGGTGGAGGCCGCTCAGGACCTGGGTTGCACCTGGCGCCAGGCCTTCTGGAAGGTCATTATCCCCGAGATCAAGCCCGGCATCGTCAACGGTATGCTCATCGCCTTTACCATGAGCGTGGATGACTTTGTCATCAGCTACTTCACAGCCGGCTCCTCGACTTCCACCCTGGCCATGACCATCTACGGCATGACCAAAAAGCGCATCAGCCCCAAGATCAACGCCGTGTCCACCCTGCTCTTTGTGACCGTGCTGATCCTGCTGGTGATCGTCAATGTGCGCGAGGCGCACCAGGCCAAGGCCAAGAATGCCGCCCGGTCCTGATTTCCCCGTTCTCCCGGCCGCGGTATGGCCCTGAGATAAATCTACCCACACTGGAGGAATGATCAATTGAAAAAGAAGCTTGCCTTGACGCTGACCCTCACTGTAACCACCGCCCTGCTGGCCGGATGCTCCGGCGGCGGGAACTCCGCAGACGCCCGGGTGGTCAATGTGTGCGGCTGGGGCGAGAATATCGAGCCCGAACTGATCGACCAGTTCGAAGAAGCGACCGGTATCAAGGTCAACTATCAGACCGCTGAGAGCAACGAGGCCATGTACGCCCTCATCAAGAACGGCGGCGCCAACTATGACGTCATCGTTCCCTCGGACTACATGATCTCCCAGATGATCGAAGAGGATATGCTGGCCGAACTCAACTTCGACAACATTCCCAACTTCTCTCTCGTGGATGACCGGTTCAAGAATCTGAGTTATGACCCGGAGAACAAGTACACCGTCCCCTACACCTGGGGCACTCTGGGTATTATCTATAACTCTGATGTGGTGAAAGAGGACGTGACCAGCTGGGACATCATGTTTGATCCCGCCTATGCCGGTCAGACCGCGATGATCAACAATCCCCGGGACGCTCTGGGCATCGCGCTGATGAAGCTGGGCTACTCCATTAACACCACGGATGAGAACGAGATCCGGGAGGCCTATCAGCTCATCGCCGATGCCAAGAACAACGGCGTGTACCAGGGCTTCTTCATGGACGAGATCTATGACAAGATGGAGGGCGGCGAGACCTCCGTGTGCACCTACTACGCCGGCGACTATCTGGTCATGTATGAGAACAACCCCAGCCTGCGCTGGGCCGTGCCCGAGAATGGCTCCAACTGGTTCGTGGACGCCATGTGCGTGCTGAAGGACGCCGAGCACAAGGAGGAGGCCGAGGCCTGGATCAACTTCATCACCTCCACCGAGGCCTCTCTGGCGAACATGGACTTCATCTGGTACGCCACTCCCAACAAGGAGGCGCTGGAGCAGTATCCCGCCTACTATGAGAAGCAGAATGGCGAGCCTCTGGACCCCGCCCTGTACGAGGTCATGGCCGCGCCCCAGGAGATCCTGGACAAGTGTGAGTCCTACCTGGGCCTCCCCGAAGAGACCCGCACCCTGTATAACGACCTGTGGAATGAGCTGGGCATCTGATCGCCCTCTCCTTCCCGCTGAAAGCCGCCGTCTCCTCTTTGCGGGAGACGGCGGCTTTTTCTTTCCTCGCGCCTTGCAAAGGGTGGCGAAACCGTGTACAATATTTGGTAATGATAAGGAGTGTGATGTTTTATGTCGCTTCAAATCGGCTGTAAGGGCCGTGCCGAGACCGTTGTCACCATGGAGAACACCGCCGCCGCCGTGGGCAGCGGCCTCCTCCCCGTCTTTGCCACTCCCTCCATGGTGGCGCTGATGGAAAATGCCGCGGTCAACGCCTGTGAGGGCGGTCTGGAAGAGGGCCAGGGCAGCGTGGGCACCTGCCTGAACATTACCCATGACGCCGCCACCCCCATCGGCCAGAAGGTCTACGCCGAGGCCGAGCTCACCGCCATTGATGGCCGGAAGCTCACCTTTTCCGTCCGCGCCTATGACGAGGCAGGCCCCATCGGCGGCGGGACCCATGAGCGGTTCCTCATCATGAATGAGCGCTTTCTCGCCAAGGCCCAGAGCCGGGGAGGGAACTGACCATGTCCATTCAGCAGTGCCGCGCGTTCTTCCGCACCCTGGGCCGTGAGGAGGACATTCTGGAATTTGACGTCTCCAGTGCCACGGTGGAGCTGGCCGCCCAGGCGGTGGGCGTGGCGCCCGCCCGGATCGCCAAGACTCTCTCCTTCCTGGTGGACGGTAAGTGCGTGCTCCTGGTCTGTGCCGGTGACGCCAAGGTGGATAACACCAAGTTCAAAGCCCAGTTCCACACCAAAGCCAAAATGCTCACCCCGGAGCAGGTGGAGGCCTTCACCGGCCACGCGGTGGGCGGCGTGTGCCCCTTCGGCATTACCAACCCCGATGTCACCACGTACCTGGACCGCTCCCTCCAGCGGTTTGAGACGGTCTATCCCGCCGCGGGCAGCGCCAATTCCGCCATCCAGCTGACCTGCGAGGAGCTGGCCGAGTACGCCCACAGCGCGGGCTGGGTGGATCTGTGCAAAAATTGGGAGGGCGCTCCCACCGAGTGAGCGCGGAGTATCCCGCCTTTTGACACATACTAACCGCAACCCCTTCGCTGGTTTTACGGATGCATGAAAGGATGTCGTACCATGGTTGATACGCTGAAACGGGCCAGAGTCAGTTTTCTCCTGGCCTCCGTCCTCTATGTGATCCTCGGTCTGGTCCTTTTGATCTGGCCGGGTGTGGGCGGCGTGGCCCTGTGCCGCCTTCTGGGCGCCGCCTTGCTCCTCTACGGGCTGGTGACCATCGTCGGGTTCCTCCTCCGGGACCGGGAGATGGGCGGCTTCCGTCTGGAGCTCCTCTTCGGCATCATCGCCGCCGCCACCGGACTCTTCTTTCTTCTCCAGCCGCTGGCCGTCTTTTCCATCCTCTCCATGGTCATGGGCGTGTATGTGATCATTGACAGTCTGGTGGCCCTGAACCGGGTCCGCGCCCTCTATCGGATGGAATATCCCTACTGGTGGGTCTCTCTCCTGCTGACGATCCTGGGCGTCGTCCTGGGTGCGGTCCTCCTGTGGCGGCCCTTTGTGGCGGCGGAGGCGGTGGCCATGCTCATCGGCGCCGTGTTCCTCTTCCTGGGCCTTGCCGATCTGTGGTCCATCTGGAAGCTCTCCCGGCTGACGAAGGCCTTGCGGGAGACCCTCCCCATCGAAGTGGACCCCATTGATCTGGAGTAAGCTATCCCCTATCCCCCACAAAAAAATCACCCCGAATCCGGCGCGTCTGCCCGGGTTCGGGGTGATTTGTTCTGCTATGACAGTTTCTCCGGCGGGGCGTAGAAGCTCACCTGTCCGCGCCCGGAGCGCTTGGACTGATAGAGGGCCTGGTCCGCCTTGCGCAGCAGATCGTCAAACTCCTGGCCGTCTTTCGGGTAGAAGACCACGCCGATGCTGCAGCTGATCTCCAGCGGCTCCTGCGCGCAGGCGATTTGAAGGTGCTGGCGGCAGAGCTGCTTGAGCTTTTCCCGGACAAAGGTGGGATCTCCCATATTCTTCATTACCACCAGGAACTCATCCCCGCCAAACCGGGACACGATGTCGTCCGGCCGGAACAGGCGGCGGATGCTCTGCCCGAAGGCAGTGAGGATCTGGTCTCCCGCCTCATGCCCCATGGTGTCGTTGAGGCTCTTGAAGTGATCAATGTCCATAAAGGCCACGGTCAGCGGCGTGTGGGTGTTCTTCCCCTCCAGCAGCAGCTCCTCAAAGAGGATATGGGCGCCCGCCCGGTTGTAGAGCTGGGTCAGGGCGTCCGTATTGGCCCGCTTCTGCCACTCGGTGGCCTCCCGCTTGATGCGGTTGATGTTGGTCAGCTTCCCCACATAGCCCAGCTCCCGGGTCCGGTCCCGGTGGTCCAGAATCACATGGAGGACCAGGTGGAACCAGGGCCGCGTCCCGTCCGGCAGGGGCAGGCGCAGGTCCATCTCCATCTCCGGCACCGCCCAGGTCAGCCGGTTCCGGCACTGAATGAGGGCCTCATACTCCTCCGGGTAGAAGGTGCGGGCCGAGGGGCGGTATTTGCTGTACTCGCTGATGTAAGCGGGCACCTGGAAGACACGGCAGAATTTTTCGCTGAACTCCATGGAGTCGAAGAGCTGATTGTAGGTAAAGACCATGTCCTCGGAGAGCTCGGCAATGATGCGGTACTTCTCCTGCTCCAGCAGGAAGAGGGTCTGGGCCTCGCTGCGCTGGGCGCTCTCCTTCTCCTCCTGCACAGGGCTTGCCGCAGCGGGCTCCGCCGGGGCGGCCACATGGGCCTTGGGGCGCTCCTCCGGCGGCTCCTCGGCCGCCTCCCCGCTCACCTCCGCGATCAGCCGGACAGCCACCCGGCGCAGGGAGGCCAGGATCTTGGGGTTGAAAGCGCCGCACTCCCCTTCCAGGATCATCCGGACGGCCTCCTCCGCGGCGTAGGCCGGCTTATAGACCCGCCGGCTCACCAGCGCCTCGTAGACGTCCGCAATGGACACCGCCTGGACCCAGATGGGGATCTCCTCCCCCTTGAGCCCGTCCGGATAGCCCTCGCCGTCCCACCGCTCATGGTGGTGCCGGCAGATCTCATAAAAATACCGCTGCACCCGCTCACCCTGGGGGAAGGTGATGTGCCGCACCAGCTCCCCGCCGTAGATCGTGTGGGCCTTCATGCGCTCAAAC
The DNA here is from genome assembly GCF_014288125.1 of Pseudoflavonifractor hominis. Classification (NCBI taxonomy): domain Bacteria; kingdom Bacillati; phylum Bacillota; class Clostridia; order Eubacteriales; family Oscillospiraceae; genus Pseudoflavonifractor; species Pseudoflavonifractor hominis. The sequence continues at coordinate 56,510 of NZ_JACOPR010000004.1, forward strand.
TCGTCCGCCGTCAGCCGCCCGTCCTTGGTCAGAATGTTTTCGGGCACGGCGATCTTGCCGATGTCGTGCATAATCGAGAGCTCGGATATGGCATCCGTCTGCTCCTGGGTCAGTCCATATTCGGGATAGTGCTCCATCACATCCAGAAGCAGCAGCCGGGTGACCTGCCGGATGCGGCGGACATGGAAGCCCGAGTCGCAGTTGCGAAACTCAATGGCCGCGCTCAGGGCCTCCATGATGGATTTGTTGGTCTGGCGCAGCCGCTCCTCCTGCTCCCGGATGCGGGCGGTCTGCTCCAGCACCACGCGCTCCAGCTCAAACCGGTGGCGGTAGAGCTCCACCATATTGGCCACCCGGCGCTTGACCACCTCGGGCTTGAGGGGACGGACCAGAATATCCGCCACACCCAGCTCATAGCCCCGGGCCATGGTCTCGTCCGACTCCTCCTCGGTCACCAGGAAGACCGGAATATTGTTCAGCCAGCCCTTACTCTGCATGATCTGCAGTACATCCAGCCCATCGATCCCGGGCATTCCCTCATCCAGGAGAATGGCTGCCAGCTGTGTAAAATAGGTCTCTGTCATCTGGAGGGCTTCGTTTCCATCGGCGGCCTCAATGACCTCATATGCTGAAGCAAGTACCTTACGCAGTGCCACACGATGCTCCGCACAGTCATCCACCAGCAGAACCGTTGTTCTCTCCCGCAACTCACTCACGCCCTTTTCTTCCATCCGGCAAACCGGATCTATGGAAAGGTAAGAATATCCATTTGTTTTATTGTATCTTACTTTTCCTCGTTAGACAAGAAGAAACTGCCCATTTGACCTCTTTCGATGAAAAAAGACTTCCTCTCCACGGAGAGGAAGTCTTTTGAAGCGTGTCGAAAAATTTCGACACGCTTCTCAAAAATGCAGGCATTTTTTCGAGGGGAGGCAGCCCGCTGCGCGCACTCGCTGGCGCTCGCACACTTGCGGTCTGAGAAGTGTGTTTTCCGACGTGCGCGCCGCCGGAAAACACGATTTCAACCTTCTTTCGCCGCCTGCGGGCGGCGAAACTCTTGCCGAGGGCTTTTCCCCGCTCAAAAAGAAGAGGACCTCTTGGCAAGAACCTTCTTCGACCGCCTGTTGACAATTGACTAGGGTGTTATTCCCAGACCTGCATCCCTTCATCCAGCACGCTGCGCCGGTGGAAGAGGGCAAAATCCGGCGCCGCCTCGGGGCACTCGCTGCGGATGGCGGACACGATGAGCTCCGGGTTGAGGCCCGGGTTCTGGGCCCGGAGGATCAGGTCCAGTGTCACGCTGTCCCGGCGCTCCTCCACAGTGGCCTTGTGAATCAGGGGGATGAGGTCCACCTCGGTAAAGCCGCTCTTGGCCTTCTTGGAGCGCTTGCGCACCACCAGGCTCTCCCGGGAGAGGAGCTCCTGAATGGCGGTGTCCGCGCCGAAGGGGGCCCCCGCCTCATACTCCAGCGTCACGATATAGTTGACATAGGCCAGTTCCTTTACAGCCCGCTGGGCCTCGTAGCAGCGCTTGACCTCGATTCCCGCGGGCAGGACGGCGTTCATCCGCTCAGGGACCCGCTCCAGGTCGGGATTTTCTCCCAGAATCTGGCACTCCAGCACCTCGCACACGCTGGAGTAGCCCACCGACAGGGGCAGCGGGATGGACACGAACGCGTGGGGATGGAATCCCTCCGTATGCTTGATGGGAATATCCGCCCGGAGGAAGGCCCGCTGGAAGGTGCGCATCAGGTCCAGATGGGAGATAAATTTGGCTGTATCCAATTTGGAAAAGGCCAGTCTATGGGTCGTCATAGGCCGATCCACTCCTTTATTCCGAAATTAACACTCGGCGTCGCACACGCCTCCGGGGTAGAGCTTGTCCGCGCCGCAGCCGGTGCACTGCTTCCGGCAGTCGGGGGTGATGACCCCGCGGTAGGCCTGCTCCCGCTCCCGCCAGAGGAAGCGGCTGCTCACCCCCACCGAGGTGGTGCTCCAGGGCAGGAGCTCGTCCTTGTCCCGGACCCGGTTGGCATAGAAGGCCGGGTCGATGCCGCACTCGGCAAAGGCCTCCATCCAGCGGTCGTAGTTGAAATACTCGTCCCAGGTGTCGAACTTAGCGCCCTTGCGCCACACCGTCTCCAGCAGGTCGGCCAGACGGCGGTCGCCCCGGGCCAGCACCGCCTCCAGCACGCTGGTCTCCGGGTCGTGCCAGTGGTAGGCGATGGAGCGTCCCCGCATGTGATCCCGCAGGAGCTTGACCCGGCGCTCATACTCCTCCCGGCTGATCTGGGCCTCCCACTGGAAGGCCGTATGGGGCTTGGGCACAAAGAACGCGGTGGAGACCGTGATCTTCACGCCCCGGCTCCGGTTGGGGGTGACCTCCCGCCAGGTGTGGTAGACCTTTTCCGCCAGGTCGGCGATGCCCAGCACGTCCTCGTCGGTCTCGGTGGGCAGGCCCAGCATGAAGTAGAGCTTTACGGTGGACCAGCCCCCCGCAAAGGCCGTGCGGCAGAAGTTGAGGATGTCCTCCTCCGTGACGTTCTTGTTGATGACGTCCCGCAGGCGCTGGGTACCCGCCTCGGGCGCGAAGGTCAAACCGGTCTTGCGGCCGTGCTGGAGCCGCTCCATCAGATTCCAGGAGAAGTTGTCCGCCCGCAGGGAGGGCAGGGACAGGCTCACCCCGTTGGGATCGCACCACTCCTGAAGGCCGTCGCACAGGTCCAGCAGGCGGCGGTAATCGCTGGTGGAGAGGGACGAGAGGGTCATCTCCTGATAGCCCGAGTTCTTGCAGGACTCGATCCCCTGCTGCACCAGAAGGGCGGGGTCCTTGGCGCGCACCGGGCGGTAGGCGTATCCCGCCTGGCAGAAGCGGCAGCCGCGGATGCAGCCCCGGAAGACCTCCAGCATGACCCGGTCGTGCACGATCTCGGTGGAGGGCACGATGGTCTTGGTGGGGAAATAGGAGCGGTTCAGGTCCTGCACGATCCGCTTGGTCACGGTGGCAGGGGCCCCCTTGGTGGGGGTGATGGACTTGACCGTGCCGTCCTCGTTGTATTCCACCTCATAGAGGGAGGGGACATAGAGACCGGGGATCTGGGCGGCAGCCACCAGCAGCTCCTCCTTGGTCCAGCACTCCTCCCGGGCCTTCCGGTAGAGCTCGATGAGCTCCACCGTCACATCCTCGCCCTCGCCCAGGGAGAAGATGTCGATAAAGGGAGCCAGCGGCTCGGCGTTGAAGGCGCAGGTGCCCCCGGCGATGATGAGGGGGGCAAACTCATCCCGGTCGGCGCTGCGCAGGGGCAGCCCGGCTAGGTCCAGCATGTTGAGCACATTGGTGTAGGCCATCTCATAGCCCAGGGAGAAGCCGATGATGTCAAAGTCGGCAATGGAGTCTCCGCTCTCCAGTCCGTAGAGGGGGATGCCCTCCCGGCGCATCTCCTCCTCCATATCCCCCCAGGGGGCAAAGACCCGCTCGCACCAGACACCCTTCATCTCGTTCATCACGCCGTAGAGAATGCGCACGCCCAGGTTGGACATGCCGATCTCATAGGTATCCGGGAAGCAGAGGGCCACACGGGTATCCACCTGATCCCGATCCTTGACCACCGCATTATATTCTCCGCCCGTATAGCGCGCAGGCTTCTGCACGCGGGGCAGGATATGCTCCAAAGTACGATTCATAGCCGAACTACCGTCGCTTTCTTTTCCCAAAGTTGTTTCCTATACAGAGTAGCTTCTTATTTTACCTTCTTTTTTGTACTATTGCAACCCTATTCCCTCAAAAAGCGGCAAAAATCGCGGCAGCACCCGCTAACAGCACCAGTCCAATGGCATTCGCTGCCAAAAAGAAGCGCATATACCGGCCCAGCTCGGCCCCCGGCGTGCGCAGATACAGCCGCATGGAGATCAGGCTGGCCAGGGAGGCCACCGGTGTGCCCAGTCCGCCGATGTCGGTGCCGATCAGCAGCCCCCGCCAGTCCTGGGTAAACCCGGAGAAGAGCACGGCCGCCGGCACATTGCTGATGATCTGGCTGGCCAGACCGGAGACCAGGGCGGTGTTCCCCTCCAGCGCGGCGGTGAGGACCGCGCGCAGCTGGGGATTGGCCCCGATGTTCCCGGCAAAGATGAAAAAGCACACAAAGGTCAGCAGCAGGCCGTAGTCCACCCGGGGCAGCAGGTCCCGTCCGGCCAGCAGCAGGCTCACCAGGACCACCGCCAGCAGCACGGGAGCCGGGATCACATGGAACACACACAGCAGGCACAGCGCAAAGAGCACGCACAGCAGCACCAGCCGCCCCCGCTTGCGCAGGGTCACCCGCTCGGGGAAGGTGACCTGGATGGTCTCCTGCTTGCCCCAGAAGAGGCACGCCGCCGCCAGCACCAGGCCGCTGACCGCGGTCAGGGGGCCCACCACGCCGAAGAACTCACCCGCGCCCAGCTGGAACTGATTATAGAGGTAGAGATTCTGGGGATTGCCCACGGGCGTCGCCATGCTGCCCAGGTTGGCGGCCAGGGTCTGGAGCACCACCACGGGGATCAGGCGCTCCAGCCGCCCCACCCGCTCCAGCACCAGAATGGCGAAGGGCACAAAGGCGATGAGGGCCACATCGTTGGTCACCAGCATGGAGACAAAAAAGGGCATCAGGACCAGCAGCAGCGTGAGAGTGCGCATCCGGTGGCGGCCGGAGAGCAGGCGCTGGGCCAGCACCTCAAAGACCCCGCAGTCCTGAAACCCCGCCACCACCGCCATCAGTCCGAACAGCAGGATCAAAACCCGGGTGTCGATATAGCCCAGATAGGCCGCAGACGGGGGCGTAAGGGCCATGGACAGCACCGCACAGGCCGCCGAGATGGCCAGCACCGGCTCCCGCTTGACCCACAGACGCAATCTTTGCAACATGTTTCTCTCTCCTCTTCTTGTTCCAGATACGCACATACGGAAAGCCACCCCGAAGGATGGCTTTCCGTGGAATCATGCATCATGTACGTTTAGTTTAGCGCATCTGCCTGGGATGGTCAACCCTCAATCAGCCCGCCGTTTCGAAAATCCTCGGCCACATCTCCCATATGGAGGTAGGACAGCCCCAGCCGGTTGCACACCCGCACCAGGTGCTCCACCGCCTGACACTTGGTGGACAGCCACTGGATCACCGGCACCCCTTCTCCCTCGATCCCGTACATCGCGGGGATCCTGCTCTGATCTGCAACCACACGGTAATTGACACAACATGTTTCCATCATAAATCCTCTTTCCTATTTTCTTTTTCGCGGCCTGAGCGCAGGCCGCTCTCTCCATGTCCACGAACTGCTTCTTGTGATTTCCCTCTATCCGTTTTCTGTTTCACACGGTATAATATGCTTGTGACCCGGCCGGTCTCCTGGACCTGCGCTGCCGCCATACCGATGTATGGAGAGAACCGATTTATGGAAGTCCCGGTGTGCGTTGCCCGGTGCAAACAGCCTGCACATCCCTCCCTGCTTTTAAATTGTTATATTTTACCATTTAAATTCTGCTTTGTTCTTTTGCTTTATTCAATATGCTGTATTTCCGATCCGATGTCAATGAGCCGTCCAAAATTTGGTTTTAATACACGCTTTTTTTACCACTTCCGGTTAATTCCAGCAAAACATACCCGCACACAATTGAAATGCGGAGGATGCCATCATGTCTATGGTGAAAAAATTAGCCTATTTGAAAAAGCGGGACGGGATCACCTCGGAGACCGTGGCCGCCCGCTCCGGCATTCCGATCGGCACCTTGAATAAGATCCTCAACGGCCAGACCAAGAGCCCCTCTCTGCCCGCCCTGCGCGCCCTGGCCGCGTGCTTCCAGGTCTCCACCCGCTATCTGATGGACGACACCATCCCTCTGGAGTGCGATACCGGGGTTTACAGCGAGGAGGACGGCTTTCTCTTTCTGAACCGGGAGGAGTCCATCCTGTTTCAGCGCTACCGGAGCCTGGCGCCCTGCGACCGCAAGGCGCTGATCTCCGCGCTGGAGCAGTTCAGCCAGCCGGTCGTCCCCTCCGGCCCCGTTCTGTCCCAGCGCCTCCTCCCCTGCTATCTCCCCGTCTCCAACCCCGGGAGCGGGTCCATGGGGCACCAGTTCCAGACCAAGCTGGTCCAGGCCGACGCCCACTCCCTGGCCGCCGCGGCCGATTTTGCTCTGCTGCTGTCCGACACCTCCCTGGAGCCCGCCTTCCACCCGGGCCACATCCTTCTCTTGCAGTACGGCAGGGTGTCCAACGGGCAGCTGGGGCTCTTTTCCGTCCACGGCGACTGCTACATCCGCTATCTGTCTATCCGAAGCGGGATTTGCAGACTCATCCCCATCAACAACTCTGCACGCTCCATCACCCTCTCCTCCCCCGACGATCTGACCCACTGGGGCAGTGTCCTGGGCTCCCTGGACCCAAAGCGCTGGAAGTGGTGCTGATTTCCATACCTTACACCGCGGGCCGCAGCCGGAACTGGCTGCGGCCCACGATCTTTTCTCCGCTCTTTCCGGCTTTCACAGAAGATTTACAAATCGTACAGCATGTTCTCCTCCACGGAAGACTCCTTTGACGCGGAGGGACAGCTCACCTCCGCCATCCGCTCTGTGACCGGCGGCAGTGAGAAGTATCTCTACACCCTCTCCGGCCACGGGGAGAGCGAGCTCTCCGCCCCCATCTCCCAGGCCATGGAAAAGGCCGGATTCACGATGGCGACGGTCACCCCCCTCCTGACGGGGACCATACCGGAGGACTGCGACCTGCTGCTGGTCAACGGGCCCACCGCAGATCTCTCCCAGGAGGAGTATACGCTGCTGGAGGACTATCTCTCCGGGGGCGGACAGATGGTCTTCCTCTGCTCGGACAGCGAGGAGAACTTCCCCAACTGGAGCGCCCTGCTGGAGAGCTACGGCCTGACCCTGGTGGACGGGTATATCGCCGATGAGGAGCGGTATTATCCCCAGTTCGGCTCCCTGTTTGCCATCGCCGGGGCCATCTCCACCGGGACCGAGGTGACCCAGGGCATGAGCGAGCAGGACCTGACCCTGCTCACCAACAGCCGCGGCTTTACCCAGCAGGAGGACACCGATGCCGTGATCACCCCGGTCCTCACCACCTCTTCCCATGCCTCTGCCGTCACGCTGGACGGCCAGGAGGTCCCCGGCACCTATCTGCTGGCCGCCGTATCGGAGCGCGCCGGCACGGGCGGCGCCACCGGACGGCTCACCGTGCTGGGCTCCAACTCCCTGATCGACGGGGACATTCTCTCCTCCTATCCCAATCTGGTCAACGAGACGCTGTTCCTCAACCTGCTGACCGCCGGGTTCGAGGACGGCTCCAATCTCTCCATCCCGGCCAAAAGTTTGGCCGTCACCTACAATACCATTCCAAATCCCGGACTCTGGAGCGCCCTGTACCTGGTGGTCCTGCCCCTGGTCATTCTGGTGACGGGATTGATCGTCTGGTGGAAACGGAGGAGACAGTGATGAACCGTCAGAAAACCACCCTGGCCGTCCTGTTGGGCCTGCTGGCCCTCTGCGCCGGGGCCTATCTGGCCCTGCGGATGTGGAACAGCAGCCATCCTCCGGCCACCGACACCATTTCGGTTACCGCGTTCTCCGATCCGTCCTCCTTCTCCTTCCTTGGGACAGACGGCGAGACCCTCTCCCTCCTGCTGGATGAGCTCTCCTTCCTGGGCTTCTCCTCCTGCTACGACTATGACGCGGAGGAGAGCGTCCTCGCCTCCTGCGGGCTGACGGAACCCGCGCTGGTGCTGACGGTGTCCTATGACGACGGCCAGAGCTTCACCCTCTCCGTGGGCCAGATGGACGGGGACGGCACTTACCGCTTTGCCCTCCTCAATGACTCCCGCGCCATACAGCGCCTCTCTGCCTCCTCCATCGATGTGCTGATGGGGCTGACCCAGGAGCAGCTGCTGACCGCTCCCGACACAGAAGAAGATACCTGATCCCCTCCTGACCGCAAGCCCCGGCAATCGGGGCTTGCGGTTTGTGCGCGGTCGTACTATGATGGAGGGGAACTGCCCCCGGCAGCATGGATCAAACGATACAAAGGAGAGACAACGATGGAACTGACACGAGAGCAGGGCCTGGCTCTGCTGCGCACCTACAATCAGGAGCCCTTCCACCTGCGCCACGCCTTTACGGTGGAGGCCGTGATGGACTGGTACGCCCGCACCCTGGGCTATGCAGAGGAGGCCCCCTTCTGGGCGATGGCCGGCCTGCTGCACGACATCGACTTTGAGCGCTGGCCCGAGGAGCACTGTGTGAAGGCCCCCGCGCTGCTGGAGGAGGCAGGGGCCTCTCCCGCTCTCATCCACGCGGTGGTGTGCCACGGCTGGGGGATGACCGGCGCGCAGGTCAAGCCGGAGCACGAGATGGAGCGGGTGCTCTTCGCCTGCGACGAGCTCACCGGGCTCATCGGTGCGGCCGCCCTCATGCGCCCCTCCAAGTCGGTGCAGGATATGGAGCTCTCCAGCCTGAAGAAGAAGTTCAAGGACAAGAAGTTCGCCGCCGGCTGCTCCCGGGACGTGATCCGGCAGGGCGCGGAGCTGCTGGGCTGGGAGCTGGATACCCTGCTGGACCGCACCCTCCAGGCCATGAAGGCCGGAGAGGCCGCCATCGAAGCCCAGTGTGCCGCGCTGTGATCCCCGCGCCGCTGGAGTATCCGCCCTATACGGCCCAGCGGCTGTGCCCGGGGCTGTGGCACATCCAGGACGCCACGGCCGACCATCCGCCCGGGACGCAGCCGGACGGGAGCTTTCACAGCCCCTCCAGCGTCTATGTGGTGGAGACCCCCAGCCAGGTCATGGTCGTTGATCTGGGGCCGCCCTACCCGGGGCAGGCCCTGCGCGCCCTGGTGGACCGGATCGCCGGGGGGCGCGCCATCCAGGTGGCCATCACCCACAACCACTTCGACCACATCGGCGCTCTGCGCCAGTTTGAGGACTGCCTCCACCATCTGCCCCAACGCGATCCCATCCAGACGGCCGCCCCATCCCGCCTTCTCACCGGGGGCGAGTCTATCGCCCTGCCCCCCTATCACTTTCAGGTCCTGGCGGTTCCGGGACACACCCGGGGGAGCCTCGCCTTCTACGAGCCGGAGCAGGGCTGGCTCTTCACTGGGGACGCCTTCGGCTCCAGCTATGTCTGGCTCCTCTTCCTCCCCGACGCTGTGGAGGTCTACCGGGACACGCTGCGCCGGACCCTGGCGCTTCTGGGGGAGCAGGAGGATCTGCTCCTCCTGCCCGGGCACCGCTACCAGCAGCAGCTCCTTCCCGTCCCCGGGATCGATCCCCGCTCCCCCCGCAATCCTCGGCTGGGCCTCCCCTATCTCCGGGACATGCTCACCCTGAGCGAGCAGATTTTGGCCGGCACCGCCGCCTCCCGCTCCTTCCAGGCCTGCGGCCGGGAGGACCTGGCGGCCTACACCTACGGCCGGGCCGAGATCGACGCCCTGCTGCCCGGCCGTCCGCCGGTGGAGCTCTGAACTTTCACCAAATTTTAATCTTTCTTCCGCCCTCCCTCTGTTGCTTTTTCCCCATGGAACGGCTATACTAAGGAGTATTCGCACCGGAACTTTTTGGTACAACAGAAGGAGAATGTATTTTGAATCAGTCAGCAAACGGCAAAAAACGTCGTTCCCCCCGCAGTAAAGCGGGAAAGATCCTCTTGAATCTGGTGGTCACCCTGGTGGTGGGTCTGGTCTATTTCTACGTGTCCCTGCCCGCCCTCAACCCCCAGTCCGGTGATTTTTACAGCTTCATCGGCCTGCTGTGCATCACCTATGTCATCTCGGCCCTGATCACCTCCGGCTTCTCGTCGGGTCTGGACCAGGCCGCCATGCCCAAGGAGCACTTCAAGGAGTATTTCCGCTTCATCAAGCAGCAGTGTCTCCCCATCGGCGTGCTGTTCCTGGCCCTGATCGCCGTGGCCCTGGTGGGCCAGGTCATCTCCATGCCCATCTTCCGGGCGGGGGCCTACCGGGATCTGCTGACCGTGGAGACCGGCGACTTCGCCAAGGAGATCACCCAGATCTCCTTCGACGAGATCCCCACCCTGGACAAGGACTCGGCCAATTACCTGGGTGACCGGCAGATGGGTACCCTCAGCGACATGGTCAGCCAGTTTGACTACTCCAACGAGTCCACCCAGATCAACTACCAGGGCCGCCCGGTCCGCGTGGCCCCCATCGCCTACGCCGACCTCATCAAGTGGTTCACCAACCGCACCCAGGGCCTGCCCGCCTATGTGGTGGTGGACATGGTGACCCAGGAGGCCAAGGTGGTGCGCCTCTCCGAGGGGATGAAGTACTCCTTCTCCGAGCCCCTCAACCGCAACGTCATGCGCCACCTGCGCTTCTCCTATCCCACCTACATGTTCGATACCCCCCGCTTTGAGATCGACGAGGAGGGCACGCCCTACTGGATCGCCCCCCGGATCATCAAGACCATCGGTCTCTTCGGCGGCACCGACACCAAGGGTGCAGTGCTGATGAACGCCATCACCGGCGAGTGTCAGTACTATGAGGAGGTCCCCTCCTGGGTGGACAATGTCTGCAACCCCAACCTCATCATGGAGCAGTATAACTACCACGGAACGCTGGTCAACGGCTTCATCAACTCCATCTTCGGTCAGCGGGATGTGACGGTGGTCACCCAGGGCTACAACTACATCGCCCTCAACGACGACGTGTACATGTACACCGGCGTCACCTCCATCAACTCCGACCAGTCCAACCTGGGCTTCCTGCTCTCCAACCAGCGCACCAAGGAGACCAAGTTCTACAAGGCCCCCGGCGCCACCGAGGAGGCGGCCAAGGCCTCCGCCCAGGGCGTGGTGCAGGACCTGGGCTACACGGCCACCTTCCCCCTGCTCCTCAACATCGCCGATGAGCCCACCTATTTCATCCCCCTCAAGGACGCCGCCAACCTGGTCAAGAGCTATGCCATGGTCAACGTGGCCCGGTATGACATTGTGGCCACCGGCAGCTCGGTCACGGCCTGTGAGCAGCAGTATATCCAGCTCCTGGCCCAGAAGGGGGTCACCTCAGAGGAGGAGCTGCCCCAGACCCAGGTCAGCGGCGTGATCGCGGAGATCCGCTCGGCGGTCCTGGACGGAAATACCTACTATTTCCTCCGTCTGGAGGGCGATGAGACCTTCTACACCGTGTCGGCTGCCCAGAATCCCACCGCTGTGATCCTCAACGTGGGCGATACGGTCACCATCCAGCACGAGACCCGGGAGGGCGCCTCCGACATTCTGAGCGGCTCCTCGGTCACGCTGGACCGCAGGGGCGACGGCGCTGCCGTCCCCGTGGTGCCCTCCGCCGTTCCCGCCCTTCCCCAGCCCAGCGAAACGCCTGCCGTGGAGGAATCCATCCCTCCCGCAGCGTGATCCTCTTCTAGTTCCAAGCATATTAGCCCCGTCCGATTCTGAAGAACCGGACGGGGCTGTGTTTTATCCGCCCATCCCGGCATAGGATAGAGTAAATCAGGATGGGAGGCCGCGCCGATGGAGACCATCTCGCTGTGTATGATCGTAAAAAATGAGGAGGCCGTACTGGAACGCTGTCTGAACAGCGCCCGGGGGATCTGGGACGAGCTGATCGTGGTAGACACCGGTTCCCAGGACCGGACGCGGGAGATCGCCGCCCGCTTTACCGACCAGGTCCTCTCCTTCCCCTGGCAGGACGATTTCTCTGCCGCACGCAATGCTTCCTTTGAACGGGCCTCCGGCTCCTACTGTATGTGGCTGGACGCAGACGACGTGCTGCTCCCGGAGGACCGGGACGCCTTTCTCGCCGTGAAGGAACAGGACCTGCCCGAGGCCGATGTGGTCATGGCCCGCTATCAGACTCTGGACGCAGACGGGGCCCCCGTCCTCTCCTATTACCGGGAGCGCATCGTGCGCAACGTGCCCTGGCTGCGCTGGAGCGGCGCGGTCCACGAGGCCATCCCACCGCTGGGCCGCGTGGTATACATCGAGGCGGCCGTCACCCACCGGAAGGAGCGCCCCGGCGATCCGGACCGGAACCTGCGCATTCTGGAGGGGCTGCGCGCCTCCGGGCGCAACCTCTCCCCCCGGGAACAGTTCTACTATGGCCGGGAGCTCTACGAGCACGGCCGCTATGAGGACGCCGTACAGGAGCTGGAGCTCTTTCTGACCGTAGGCTGGGGCTGGCGGGAGAACAATCTGGAGGCCTGCCGGGTCCTATCGGCCTGTTACAGCGCCCTGCACCGCCCCCGCTGTGCCCTGCGCGCCCTGCTGGAGTCCCTGGCCTTTGACGCGCCCCGGGCCGAGATCTGCTGCGACCTGGGCAATTTCTTTCTGGAGCGGGAGGATTACCGCTCCGCCATCCGCTGGTATGAGCAGGCCCTCTCCTGTACCCGGGACGACCGCTCGGGCGCCTTTGTCCGGCCGGACTGTTACGGTTATCTCCCCGCCATGCAGCTTTGCGTCTGTTACCACCGCCTGGGGGAGCGGGAGCAGGCTGTGGCCTGGAACGAGCGGGCCGGGGCGTTCCGGCCGGACGACCCGGCGGTCCTGCGCAACCGCGCCTTTTTCGCGGGCTGAGCGCCCAAATACAAAAAGCCGGTCCGGAATATTTCCGGACCAGCCCAGCGTGTCGAAAAACTTCGACACGCTTCTCAAAAATGCACTTGATCGACAGCCTGAGCCGGTCCGGAGAAAACTCCGGACCGGCTCTTTTCAATATCCGTTGACGATGGCATCCAGCACTTTGGAGGCCACAGCTCCGGCGGTGTCGGAGCCGCTGCTTCCCTCCTCCACCAGGACCACGAAGGCATAGGGGGCGTCCTCGTTGCGGAGAAAACCCGCAAACCAGGTGTTGGGGGCCTTGCCGCCACCCACCTCCCCTGTGCCCGACTTGGCGCAGATGTCCATGTTGGGGAAACGGCTGCTGCCATAGGTCTGGGCCACATTGTTGGCCATCATATCCGCCAGACGGCTGGCGGTGTCCCGGTCCACCAGAGAGGCGGTCTGTTTTTTCAGGTAGAAGGACGCGGGGGTACCCAGCGGGGTCTCCGTCTTCTGGATGAGCTGGGGGACGGCAGCCTTCCCGCCGTTTGCCACTGCTCCCATCCACACCATCATGGCGCAGGGGTTGACCAGGTCGTTATACTGTCCCACACCGGCCCAGCCCAGCTGGTTGGGGGTGGTCCCCACGTCAAAGCGGCCTGCCGCCGTGGGGATCCCGTTTACCTTGTACTGGCTGGTCAGTCCGGCCTGGGTCACATAGCGCTCCATGGTCTCCGCGCCCAATTCGGCGGCCAGCTGGCCGAACACCCCGTTGCAGGAATTGGCAAAGGCCCCGTAGATGTCCATCTCCCCATGTGCGTGGGGACAGGTGATGACCTCGCCCCCCACCTGGGTGGAGCCTGTACAGGTAAAGGTCCGGCTGAACAGATCGGGGATCTCCTCAATGGCGGCTGTCAGGGTCACCGTCTTGAAAATGGAGCCCGGCGTAAAGGTCCCCGAGAGAAAACGGTTCAGGTAGACCCCGTCATAGCGCTCGTCCCCCTCCTCAATCACCGGCGGATTGGCCGGGTCAAAGCTGGGCGAGGAGACCATGCACACGATCTCTCCGGTCTTGTAGTTGTAGACGCCCACCGTCCCCTTTTTGCCGCCCAGGGCCTGGTAGGCGATGTAGTTGTAGCGGGCGTCCAGGGTGAGGTAGAGGTCGTTCCCCTCGCCCAGGGGGCTGTACGCGCCGGTGAGCAGATTGTAGCCCGAGAGCTTATCCGCAAAGGCCACCAGCGCGCCGGTGCCGATGTTGCCCGACGGGTCGCCCACCGCATGGAGGGTGGCCTCCCGCACGGTGGCATTGTCGTAATAGCGGCGGTTCCCCGCCTCGTCCACCCAGGAGAGCACGTCGCCGTCCCGGTCCAGGACCCGCCCCACGGCCAGCTGTCCCTGGCTGTTGTAGAGATGGCGGTTGGCGGCGAAGCCCGCCCAGCGTCCGCCGCTGAGCACAAAGCGCACGCAGAACAGTCCCAGGCCCAGCAGCATGGCCAGGGCCAGCAGAAGGCAGACTACCGCCCGTTTTTCAATCTTCTTCATCGTCCGCCTCCGCTCCGTATCCGCCGTATCCGGGCCCAAAGTCAAAATCAAAGTCCACCAGATCCTCGTCCTCTCCGGTGGGGATCACTCCGCTCCGGCCCCGGGTGGAGCGGCGGGCCAGGTGCTCCTGCCGCTCAGGGCCCTTTCTCCGCCCGGGCAGGCGGATGGCAAAGCTGGCGTTCTGCCGGGTGTCGGTAGCCTTCAGGAAGGCCAGCAGGCCCCAGGACGAGAGCATGGAGGAGCCGCCGTTGGACACGAACGGGAAGGTCACGCCGGTCAGCGGCAGGATGTCCACCGCGCCCAGCACGTTCAGCGCCGTCTGGAACACCATCATGGAGGTGGCCGCACAGGCGGCAATGATATAAAAGCTGGACCGCCCCGCCCGGCAGGCCCGCACCGCAAAGACCGCCAGGGTCAGGATACAGCACACCGCCAGGACGGCGATGACGAGGCCCCACTCCTCGCAGAGCATGCCGAACACCAGATCGGTGTCGGCGGCCGGGACCCGGTAGAGCCAGCCCCGGCCTGGTCCCACGCCCACCAGACCGCCGGAGGCCGCCGCCGACATGGTGCGGGTCTGCTGAAAGCCTCCGTCCGAGGCGTACTGCCAGGCATGCCCCCAGGTGGCAAAGCGCCGCAGGATGTAGGGCTTGAGGGAGAGCAGCATGAACCCGCCGAAGACGGCCGCGCCGCAGATGAGGGCCAGGGTGGCCCAGTCTCCGGAGCGGAGATAGGCGATCACCAGGAAGGTGATGAAAAAGATGGCCGCGGTGCCGAAGTCGCTCATCAGCGCCAGGCAGCCCATACAGGCTCCGGTCAGGACGATGAACAGCCCCAGGTTCCGCTTCCGGAAGAGGCGCTCCAGCGTGGCGGCCCCGGCAAAGATGTAGCAGATCTTGGCCACCTCCGAGGGCTGGAAGGAGATGCCGCCGATGCTGATCCAGTTGGCCGCGCCGTATTTCACCTGCCCCACCACCAGGGACAGGCCCAGCAGGCAGATGGCCCCCACTGCCATGACCCAGCGGATCTTCTTCACCCGCTCCAGGTCCCGGAGAAAGATCCCCAGCACCAGGAAGAGCACCAGCCCCAGCAGCATGGCGGCCAGCTGCTTGAAGAGGGCGTGGGGCGCGGAGGACGCGGTCACCGACAGGGACAGGGTACACAGGAAAAAGGCAATGAGCTCCATCTCAAAGCCCACCCGCCGCAGCGCCCGCAGGGTGAGGAAGTAGATCCACATCAGGGCGGTCAGCGTAAAGAAGGCCAAGGGCAGGGAGACCTCGGCCTCCTCCCCCGCCGCTACCACCAGCTGGAGGGCGGCCAGAACCTGAAAGACCGTCAGGAGCACCAGCGGCCCCCAGGGCGAGGAGGGCTTCTCCACCCTCCGGCGGCGCTGCCGCCGCTCCTCCTGCTCCTCCTGGGAGACCGGCAGCAGCACGGTCTCCACTCCGCCCAGGCTGAGCACGTCACCAAAGGTCACCGGCGCGCTGCCCTGGACCGGCTTTCCATTGACCCGTACCCCGCCCTTGGAGTCCAGGTCGTGGACGGTCCAGGTGTCATCCTCGGCACGGATCAGCGCCGCGTGCTGGCGGGAGACCACCGGGTAGTTGAGCACTACGTCCGAGGACTTTCCCCGCCCAAGAATGTTCTCCCAGTGGGTCAGGGGCTCCTCCGCCCCGTTGGGCAGGGTCAGGTAGGCCCACACCTCCGGCAGATGGGGAACCTTTAACAGGGAGCGGATGGCCCCGGCCAGAATCCCCAGCGCCAGCACCGGGAACACAAAGCGGACCACCGAGGTAAACCAGGCTGCCAGCATGGGATAACGGGCCGGCAGCGTCAAAAACGCATGGATCAGATCCTGCGGCTGTGATAAAAGCAATGCGACATCCTCCTTTTTAACGGAATCCAAAGGGATTGCCTCCTATTATACCACAACTTTTTCCCCGCGCAAATCGGGCCGTTTTGCCCCCCGCTCCAGGCGGCCGGAGCCCCCCCTTCCGATTTCTCCGGGGGAATTTCAAAAAAACGGTTGACTTTTCTTGGATTTGTATTATACTTATAAGTACAAAATAAAACTCAATAGTTTAAACTCATTATATTGAAAAATTCTATATCGTTCGGATGACATGACCGAGAGAGTGCGATACAATCGCCGCCGAAGGGGAATCAGAAAATCTCTCAGGCAAACGGATCGGCCATTGACGAGACTCTGGAAAGCGTGGAAGTTTTTTCCTCGCACCGAAGATGCAACCTCATCTATGTGAGGGAAACTTTCAGGTTATGACAGAGCGTATAGCATTTGCTATGCGCTTTTTTCATACCATGCAGTAACCGTCAGTATAATTTCTAATTTTTCTAGTTTACATTATCACAGGAGGTCATGATCATGGAGCGAAAAACCCCACTTTACGACTGCCACGTGGCGGCAGGCGGTAAAATTGTCCCCTTTGCAGGCTGGCTGCTGCCGGTCCAGTACAGCGGCGTGGTCGCCGAGCATATGGCGGTGCGCACGGCCTGCGGACTCTTTGACGTCTCCCACATGGGCGAGCTGGTCCTCCGGGGCAAGGACGCCCTGGCCAATCTCAACCGCCTGCTGACCAACGACTACACCGACCTCCAGACCGGCCACGCCCGGTACAGCCTCATGTGCTATGAGAGCGGCGGCGTGGTGGATGACCTCATCGTCTACAAGTGTTCGGACGAGGCCTATCTCATCGTCGTCAACGCGGCCAACTGCGAAAAGGACGCCCAGTGGATCTCCGAGCATCTCTCCGGCGAGTGCACCATGGAGAACATCTCCGACTCCGTGGCCCAGGTGGCCCTCCAGGGTCCCAAGGCCGAGGCGGTCCTCTCCAAGCTCTCCAAGACCATCCCGGCCGGCAACTATACCTTCATCGCCCAGGGCGAGGTGGACGGCATCCAGGCCCTGGTCTCCCGCACCGGCTACACCGGCGAGGACGGCTTTGAGATCTACTGCGCCGCCGCCGATGCCCCCGCCCTGTGGGAAAAGCTCCTGGCCGCCGGCAAGGACGAGGGACTCATCCCCTGCGGCCTGGGCGCCCGCGACACCCTGCGCCTGGAGGCCGGCATGCCTCTCTACGGCCACGAGCTCTCCGCCGAGATCAACCCCTACGAGGCGGTGCTGGGCATCTTCGTCAAGATGGATAAGCCCGACTTCATCGGCAAGGCCGCTCTGGAGCAGGCCCGTCCCGTCTCCCGCCGCAAGGTTGGCCTGAAGGTCACCGGACGGGGTATCATCCGGGAGCACTGCGACGT
This sequence comes from Pseudoflavonifractor hominis, assembly GCF_014288125.1. Classification (NCBI taxonomy): domain Bacteria; kingdom Bacillati; phylum Bacillota; class Clostridia; order Eubacteriales; family Oscillospiraceae; genus Pseudoflavonifractor; species Pseudoflavonifractor hominis. The sequence continues at coordinate 73,881 of NZ_JACOPR010000004.1, forward strand.
ATACGCCGGCGAGGAAAAGGTGGGCTTCGTCTCCTCCGGCACCCACTGCCCCTACCTGGGCTACGCGGTGGGCATGGCCATGGTCCCCGTGGAGTACAAGGAGCCCGGCACCAAGCTGCTGGTGGACGTGCGCGGCCGCAAGGTGGAGTGCGAGGTCATCAAGACTCCCTTCTACAAGCGGGCCCAGTGATCCTCTTCCCTTTTGAACCAAAACTATGTACATAAAAAATCAAAAATTATATCGATAAAGGAGAAATTATTATGAACTTTCCTGCTGATCTGAAGTACGCCAAGTCTCACGAGTGGGTTCGCCAGGAGGGCGACACCTATGTCATCGGCCTGACCGACTTTGCCCAGGACGAGCTGGGCGACATCGTCTTTGTCAACCTGCCCCAGGAGGGCGACGCCGTCTCCGCCGGCGAGGCCTTCTCCGACGTGGAGTCCGTCAAGGCGGTCTCCGACGTCCTCTCCCCCGTCTCCGGCACCGTCGTGGCCGTCAACGAGGAGCTGATGGACGATCCCGCCAAGGTCAACAGCGATCCCTATGGCGCCTGGTTCATCAAGGTCGAGAATGTCAGTGATGTGGAGGAGCTGCTGGACGCCGCCGCCTACGAGGCCCACTGCGCCGCGGAAAAGGAGTAATCTATGTCGAGTTATCTGTGCTCTACCCCGGAAGAGCGGCAGGCCATGCTGGAGGTCCTGGGCATGAAGTCCATGGACGACCTCTACGTGGATGTGCCGGAGGAGGTCATGATCAAGGGCCCCCTCAACCTGCCCGCCCCCAAGTCCGAGCTGGACATCCGCCGGACCATGGAGTCTCTGGCGGAACACAACACCCGCTTCCATACCATCCTGCGGGGCGCCGGCGCCGAGCGCCACTACATCCCCGCCGCCGTCTCCCGCATCACCAGCAATGAGATCTTTGTCACCGCCTACACCCCCTATCAGGCCGAGGTCAGCCAGGGCGTGCTCCAGTCCATCTTTGAGTTCCAGACCATGATGTGCGAGCTCACCGGCATGGACGTGTCCAACGCCTCCGTCTACGACGGCGGCAACGCCGCCGCCGAGGCTGTGGCCATGTGCAAGGAACGCAAGCGCACCAAGGTCCTGGTCTCCGAGACCACCCACCCCGACGCGCTGGCCGTCATCAAGACCTACTGCTACGGCTCCAACACCGAGGTGATCACCGTGCCCGCCAAGGACGGCGTCACCGATCTGGAGGCCCTCAAGTCCCTGCTGGGTGAGGATTCCGCCTGCTTCTACGTGCAGCAGCCCAACTTCTTCGGCATGCTGGAGGACTGCGACGCCCTGGGCGAGGCGGTCCACGCCGCCGGAGCCAAGTACATCATGGGTGTCAATCCCGCCACCCTGGGCGTGCTCAAGAGCCCCCGGGAGTACGGCGCCGACATCGCCGTGGGCGAGGCTCAGCCTCTGGGCATGCCCCTCTCCTGGGGCGGCCCCTACCTGGGCTTCATGACCTGCACCACCGCTATGATGCGTAAGCTCCCCGGCCGGATCGTGGGCGAGACCACCGACGACAAGGGTGAGCGCGCCTTCGTCCTCACCATGCAGGCCCGCGAGCAGCACATCCGCCGCGAGAAGGCCAGCTCCAACATCTGCTCCAACCAGGCCCTGTGCGCCCTGACCGCCTCGGTCTACCTGGCCGAGATGGGCCCCGCCGGTCTGGCTGAGGTGGGCAACCAGTGCTACGCCAAGGCCCACTATCTGGCCTCCGAGCTGTGCAAGATCGAGGGCGTCGAGCTGGTGTTCCCCGGCGAGTTCTTCCATGAATTTGTCACCACCCTGCCCGATACCTACCGGGTCCTCTGTGCGCTGGAGAAGAAGGGCATCCTGGGCGGCCTGCGCCTGCGGGAGGGCGTGCTGTGGTGCGTCACCGAGTACTGCACCAAGGCTGACCTGGACGAGGCTGTGGCCGTCATCAAGGAGGCGTACGGAAAATGAAACTGATTTTTGAATTGAGCAAGCCCGGCCGCGGCAACAAGGTCCTCACCCCCTATCAGACCACCCTGAACCTCAACCCCACCGCGGAGGTCCCCGCCGTGGAGATCCCCGCCGCCTTCCGCCGGAGCTCGGCCCCCCGTCTCCCCGAGGTGAGCGAGAACGATCTCTCCCGCCACTATAACGCCCTGGCCCGCCGCTCCTTCGGCGTGTGCGACGGCTTCTATCCCCTGGGCTCCTGTACCATGAAGTACAACCCCAAGATCAACGAGGTCATTGCCAACCTCTTCAAGTTCACCGACATCCATCCCCTCCAGCCCAAGCACACGGTCTCCGGCTGCCAGACGGTCTACGCCTTGGCTGAGAAGTACCTGTGCGGCATCACCGGCATGGATGCCATGACCTTCCAGCCCGCCGCCGGCGCCCACGGTGAGTTTACTGGTATCCTGCTCATCAAGGCCTACCATGACTCCCGCGGCGACTACGCCCGGAAAAAGGTCATCGTCCCCGACTCGGCCCACGGCACCAACCCCGCCACGGCTGCCATGTGCGGCTACGAGGTGTGCTCCATCCCCTCCACGCCCGACGGCATGGTGGACCTGGACGCCCTGCGCGCCGCGGTCGGTCCCGACACGGCGGCCCTGATGCTGACCAACCCCAACACCATCGGCAAGATCGACAAGAACATTCTGGAGATCACCAAGATCGTCCACGACGCAGGCGGCCTGTGCTACTACGACGGCGCCAACCTGAACGCGGTGATGGGCGTGGCCCGTCCCGGCGACATGGGCTTTGACGTGTGCCACCTGAACCTGCACAAGACCTTCTCCACCCCCCACGGCGGCGGCGGCCCCGGCTCCGGCGCGGTGGGCTGCAAGAACATCCTCAAGCCCTTCCTGCCCGGCTCGGCCATCGGCGGAGGCGGCGGAGAGCAGTCCGTGGGCCAGGTCAAGATGTTCTTCGGCAACTTCCTGGTGGTCCTGCGCGCCCTGGCCTATCTGATGACCCTGGGCAACTCCGGCGTGCGGGAGGCCGCCCAGACCGCGGTCCTCAACGCCAACTACATGAAGGCCAAGATGGAAGAGGCCGGCTATGTCTGCGCCTATCCCGGCATCTGCATGCATGAGTTCGTGCTGGACCTGTCCCAGCTCAAGAAGGAGACCGGCGTCTCCGCGCTGGATGTGGCCAAGAGCATGCTGGACCACGGGATCCATCCCCCCACGATGTACTTCCCTCTCATCGTCCACGAGGCGCTCATGTTCGAGCCCACCGAGACCGAGTCCCGGGAGACCATCGACGAGGCCTGCGCCGTCATGGCGGAGATCCTCAAGACGGCCAAGGAGGACCCCGAGGCCTGCCACACCGCGCCCCACCACACGGTCATCGGCCGTCCCGACGAGACCAAGGCGGCCCGCCATCCTGTGGTGCGCTACGACTTCAATTCCTGATCTGACCGCATGGCGGCGTCCGCTTCCCGGCGGGCGCCGCTTTTATTGAATGACTGGAGGTATCACCCATGCAATATGATCTGCTCATCATCGGCGGCGGGCCCGGCGGCTTTGCCGCTGCCGTCAAGGCCGCCCAGCTGGGAAAGAAAGTCGCCCTCTTTGAGGCGCGGGAGCCCGGCGGCACCTGTCTCAACCGGGGCTGCATCCCCACCAAGGCCCTGATGCACACCTCCCAGCGCTATCAGGAGCTGAAGGAGGGCATCCCCGGCATCGCCCTGGGCGACGTACAGCCCGACTGGGCCGGGCTGGCCGCCCGGAAAAACGAGGTGGTCTCCACCCTGCGGGACGGAATGGCCTCCCTCATCAAGGGCAACAAGATCGATCTGATCGCCGAGCACGCCGTCATCACCGGCCCCCAGACCGTCCGGGCCGGAGAGAGCACCTATGAGGGCGCGCATATCCTGGTCGCCGCCGGCTCCATCCCCTCCCGTCCCCCCATCCCCGGACTGGACCTGCCTGGCGTGGTGACCAGCGACGAGCTGCTGGACGACATCTCTCCCCGGGACTCCATGGTCATCATCGGCGGCGGCGTCATCGGCGTGGAGCTGGCCACCGTCTGGGCCGCCATGGGCACCAAGGTGGTCATCGTGGAGGCGTTGGAGCGCATTCTGGCCAACCTGGACCGGGAGATCTCCCAGTCGGTCTCCATGCAGCTGAAAAAGCAGGGCGTGGAGATCTATACCTCCGCTATGGTCTCCCGGCTGACCCAGGAGGACGGCCGTCTCACCGTCCACTTCACCCACAAGGAAGAGGAGAAGGCGGCCTCCGGCGTCACGGTGCTGGCTGCCATGGGCCGCCGGGCCAACACCGCCGGACTCTTCGACGGCGTGGAGGTGGAGCTCAACCGGGGGATGCTGGTGGTCAACGACCGCTATGAGACCTCCGTGCCCAGCATTCTGGCCATTGGCGACGCCATCGGCGGCATCCAGCTGGCCCACAAGGCCGAAGCCGAGGGCGTCCGCGCCGTGGAGCTCCTCTACGGCCATGTGCCCGAGCGTGTGTCCTCCCCCATCCCCTCCTGCGTCTACACCTCCCCGGAGATCGCCCAGACCGGCCTGACCGCCGACGAGTGCAAGGCCCAGGGCATCCCCACCCTGGTGGGCAAGTACGTGATGGGCGGCAACGGCCGCACCGTGATCGAGGGGGGCGGACGCACCTTCATCAAGGTGGTCTTCCACGGGGAGAGCCACGTCCTGCTGGGGGCCCAGCTTCTCTGCCACCGGGCCACCGATCTCGTCAGTGAGCTCAACACCGCCGTCACCCTGGGGCTGACCGCAGAGCAGATGCTCTCCCCCGTCCGGCCCCATCCCACCTTCGCCGAGGGAATCAGCGAGGCGGTGGAGGCCGCCTTCGGCCAGAGCCTCCACTCCGCGCCGGTGCGCAAGCGTTAATAACTGCGATAACCACAGCGCCCGGGACCGATTGGGTCCCGGGCGCTTCGCGTGTCGAACCGATGCGGCACGCAAAAAAGCCGCCCGCAGGCGGCTTTTTTCAGTCCAGTTCCTTGATAAAGTAGTACCGGCCATGGGTGCCGGCGTAGGGCTCCACCCGGCCGAACTCCCGGAAGCCCAGCTTGGGGTAGTACTCCGGGGCCTGGAAGGAGAAGGTGTCCAGCTCGATGCGCTTGGCGCCCCGGGCCCTTCCCGCCTCCTCCACCCGGGCGAGGAGCTCCCGCCCCACGCCCCGGTGCCGCAGGGACTCGTCCACCCAGAGGATCTCCACATAGATGCAGTCCCCCAGCAGACGGGCCAAAATCCCGGCTACCACCCGGCCGTCCTCCTCCACACACTGGGAGAGGTCCGTACTCGTGCCGATATAGGGCTGATTGTAAGCACGCAGGCCCTCCAGCACCGCCTGTTCATCCTGCTGTGTGCACTCTCTCCACTCCATACTCGCTGCCTCCTCAGTCGTCCAGATCAAAGGGGGGCGCCTGTTCGATGGCATCCCGCTCAAATTCCAGCTCTTCGGGCACCGGCTCCGACATGGGAGAGGCCCCGGCCGGCATGTTCTGCTTATACTGCATCTCCTGCCACTGGGCCTTGGAGATGAGGACCTGACGGGGCTTGGAGCCCTCAAAGGGACCCACCACGCCCTTCTCCTCCATCTGGTCCACCAGGCGGGCCGCCCGGGAATAGCCCAGCTTCAGACGCCGCTGGAGCATGGACACCGATGCCATGCCGGTTTCCACCACCACCTCGATGGCATTGGGCAGGAGCTCGTCGTAATCGTCCTCGGAGCTGTCGACGGCGCTCTCTCCGCCGCCCTTGTTCCCCTTGTCCTTGGCCGCGGCGTTCTGCTCGATCTCGTGGAGGACCTCCTCGTCGTACTCCGCGGTGCCGCTGCGCTTGACGAACTCCACCACGCTGGCCACTTCCTCGTCCGAGATGAAGCAGCCCTGCACCCGCTGGGGCTTGCCCGAGCCCAGGGGGAAGTAGAGCATATCGCCCCGGCCCACCAGCTTCTCCGCGCCGGTGGTGTCCAAGATGATGCGGGAGTCCAGAGAGGACTGGACCGCAAAGGCGATGCGGCTGGGGATGTTGGCCTTCATGAGGCCGGTGATGACATCGGCCGAGGGACGCTGGGTGGCGATGATCAGGTGCATACCCGAGGCGCGGCCCATCTGGGCCACACGGCAGATGGACTCTTCCACCTCTTTTGCGGCCACCAGCATCAGGTCGGCCAGCTCGTCGATGACCACCACCACCGAGGGCATTTTCTTCATTCCCTCGGTGCGCTCGGCCAGGGCATTGTAGGATTTCAGGTCCCGCACTCCCACCTCGGCGAAGGAGCGGTACCGCTTCATCATCTCGGTCACCGCCCACTGGAGGGCGCCGGCCGCCTTTTTGGGGTCGGTCACCACGGGGATGAGCAGATGGGGGATGCCGTTATAGATGCCCAATTCCACCATCTTGGGGTCCACCATGATGAGGCGGACCTCCTCGGGTGTGGCCTTATAGAGCAGGGAGATGATGAGGGAGTTGGTACACACCGACTTACCGGAGCCGGTGGTACCTGCGATGAGCAGATGGGGCAGCTTTCCGATGTTGCACACCACGCAGCGGTTGCTGATGTCCTTGCCCACCGCGAAGGAGACCTTGGACGGGCTCTCCCGGAACTCCCGGGAGTCGATCACGTCCCGGATGCCCACCGGGGCCACCAGCTTGTTGGGCACCTCGATGCCCACCATGGAGATCTTGCCCGGAATGGGGGCGATGCGCACTCCGGTGGCGCCCAGGGCCAGCGCGATGTCGTCGGTGAGGTTGGTGAGCTTGTTCATCCGCACGCCCTGGGCCAGCTCCAGCTCATACCGGGTGACCGAGGGGCCCCGCACCGCGTCCACAATGGCCGCGTCGATGCCGAAGGAGTGGATGGTGTCGGCCAGCCGGAGCTGGTTGGCCTGGAGCTCCCCGGCCATGTCGCTGGCCGAGACCCCCCGGCTCTGCTGGAGCAGATCGATGGGGGGATACTGATACTCCGGCCCCACCTCTTCCCGCTCCAGGCTCTGGGTGATGTCCCGGCTCACCTCGGCGGCGGCCCGGGCGGTCTCCTCCGCCTTCGCCTTGGGCGCGGTCACCGCGGGCTCCCGCTGGATCTCGGGCATGGGCGGCATGGGAGGACGGACCGGCTCGGACTCCTCCACGGGCAGAGGGGCGGGCTCCGGCGGACTTTCCCGCCGGAAGAGTCCCAGCGGGGGCTTGGGCTCGGGAGCGGGCTGGACCACCGGCTCCTCCACCCGCTCGGGCACCGGGGCCTGGACCTCCGCCGCCGGCTCCTCCACTTCCGCCTCCGGCTGGACCGGGGCGGGCTCGGGCTTGCTCAGCACAGGCACCGTGGGCTCGGGCGGCTGGACCCGGTCTCTCCCCGCCAGGACCTCATCGGGCGTGGGCACCGAGGGTTTCTGGTTGAAGAACTTGCCCTTCTTGGTAAAGAGCGGGCTGGACACCGGCGCTTTCCCCACCAGGGGTCCCTCGTCCACCGGGATGTCGATCTCCGCGCTTCCCCGACCCCGGGGGGCAGGAGCGGGGGCCGGCTTCTTCTCTCTGCGGGGCGGGAGCTCTTCCTCCTCGTAGGCCGGGCGGTCCCGGATATAGTCCACGATATCGGCCAGGGTCACCCGCGCCGCCCCCATGACCAGAAGGGCCCCGGTGAGCAGGAAGACGATGCCCGCGCCGAACTTGCTGAAGATGGCCCCGAAGGACAGGGCCAGAATGCCGCTGACCACGCCGCCGCTCTGAAGGGCTTCGCCCTCCTTCCAGAGGGTCTGGAAGAGCTTGAGGTCCCAGGCGTAGGTTCCCTTGGACAGAAGCAGGTGGAGCAGCGCGCCGAAGACCACCGGCAGCAGCAGGGTACACCAGACCCGCAGCTGGACCGGACGTCCCCGGTGGAAGGCCAGAATCCCGCTGGCCACCAGCAGCATGGGGGGCAGCAGCAGGAAGCCGTAGCCGATCAGGCCCTTGACCCCGCCCACGAAAAAGTCGATGAAGAGGGCCTTGACCTGGAAATAGCCCAGCGCGGCAAAGATGGCCAGAAGCAGGCAGATCAGCGCGCCTACCCCCCGCCGGATGGGCTTGGGGGCGGAAGCGCCGCTCTTTTTCCGGCTCCCGCCGGAGGCGCGGGACTTCCCTGCACCGGAGGAGGCGCGGCTCGTCCCGCCGCTCCGCTTGGTCCCGGAGCGGGGAGCGGCTCGCTTTCCCCCGGATGACTTCTTTTGTGCTGTGGCCATGGAGTTCATCCTTTCTGCGCAGAATGAGGCATGGTCACCATGCCTCATTCCCTAGAGTTTCAATGGTTGTAAAGTTTCATTACTTGCTGAAGAAGGGCACAATGATCCCGGCGATGAGAGAGCCCAGGCCCACGACCCAGCAGTAATAGGCGAACATGCCGAAGCGTCCCTTGTCCGAGAGGAGGTTCACCAGCCGGATGGCGAAATAGCCCACCACCGCCGCCACGATGACGCCGGCGATGTATCCGGGGATGAGGGCGGGGTCCACTCCCTCGGCGGCCGCCTCCCCGATCTTGAGCAGATTGGCCCCCAGTACGGCGGGCAGGCTCATCAGGAAGGAGAAGCGCACCGCGAACTTCCGGTCAAAGCCCCGGAAGAGCCCGGTGGAGATGGTGATACCGGAGCGGGAGATCCCGGGTATGGTGCCCACGGCCTGGGCCGCGCCCACCAGAAGGGCATCCACCAGCGTGGCGCTCTTGGCGTTCTTATGTCCCTTGGCCCGCCGGTCCGAGAAGAAGAGCAGGAATCCGGTCAGGAGCATGGCGATGGAGACCGAGATATTGTGGGAGAAGGTCCGCTCCAGCCACTTGTGGATGGGCAGGAGGACAACGAGCGGCAGGGTGGCCGTCACCAGCAGGATGATCATGCGCCCGGCCGGTGTGGGACGTCCCATCCCCTTAGGGTCCCGCTTGACCAGGGCAGTCACCCACGCGCCGAAGGCCCGCAGCATCTCCCACACGTCCTTGCGGTAGTAGATACAAACCGAGATCAGTGTTCCCAGATGAAGGAGCACCGAAAAGAGCATGGATTCGGTCTCTTTCATCCCGAAAAAGGTCTCAAACAGCACCAGGTGGCCAGAGCTGGAAATGGGAAGAAATTCCGCAATGCCCTGGATCACGCCCATCAGTATGGATTGTATCAGATTCAACCCGGATCCCTCCATTCTCCTTCACCGCCCCTTCTCGATTCTCTCTGCGGGGCGGCGTGCAGACGGTATGCATGACATACAGGAATATGATACCATACTTTCCCGCAGATTTCCACGTTTTTTCTTGCCGTTATGTCAACAAAAAAGGAATGGAGCAAACTCCATTCCTCTCTGTTTTATCCTCTTGTCCGCTCGCTCTCTCTGCGGTCCATCATCTGGTGCAGGCACTCCAGCGCGTCGGAGAGGCCGCCCACATGGTCGATGAGTCCAATGGCCACCGCCTCTTCCCCGTGGACCACGCTGCCCACGTCGGCGGCCAGCTCCCCGGTCTGGAGCATCAGCTCGGTAAAGGTATCCCGCTGGATCCTGCTGTGGCGGGTGACAAAGTCCAGAATCCGCTCCTGGATGCGGCTGAAATAGTGGAAGGTCTGGGACACGCCGATGACCGTTCCCGACATGCGCACCGGATGGATGGTCATGGCGGCCGAGGGCGCGATGAAGGAGGTCTGCGCGGACACCGCCAGCGGCACGCCGATGGAGTGCCCGCCTCCCAGCACCAGGGATACCGTGGGCTTCTTCATCCCGGAGATGAGCTCCGCGATGGCCAGCCCCGCCTCGATGTCCCCGCCCACGGTGTTGAGGAGGACCAGAAGGCCGTCGATGTCGTCGCTCTCCTCCACCGCGGCCAGCAGCGGCAGCACATGCTCGTATTTGGTGGTCTTGGTGGACGGGTCCAGAACCTGGTGTCCCTCGATCTGGCCCACAATGGTCAGGGTATGGATGGCGCCCCGCCGGGTGCGGATCACGGAGGAGCCCAGCTCTTCGATCTGGGCCCGCCCCTCTTCCATCTGCTCGGATTTGTTTTGCTCCATGTCGGTTCCCCCCTCTTGGTTTGAGGATAGGTTGCCCGATTTTTTGCCCGCTATCCAAAAAGGAGCCCCGGACAAATGTCCGGGGCTCCTCGGTGTTCTATGGGGTCTTTTACTTGGCCTCGTAGACCGCCTTCATGCCCTTGTAGGTCATGTAGCAGTCCAGCTTGGAGACCGTCTCAAAGGGAGAGTGCATGGAGAGCACGGGCACACCGGCATCGATGGTGTCGATATCGCGGTTGGCCATGAAGCAGGCCACGGTGCCGCCGCCGCCCGCGTCCACCTTGCCCAGCTCGGCCATCTGCCAGAGCACGCCGGCCTCGTCCAGGGTGCGGCGGACATAGGCCACCACCTCGGCGGCCGCGTCGGAGGAGCCGGACTTGCCCCGGGCTCCGGTGTACTTGGACAGGCCCATACCGTAGTTGACACGGGCGCTGTTGCGCTTCTCATAGACCTCGGGGAAATTGGGGTCGTAGGCCGCGGTCACGTCGGCGGAGAGGCAGAAGGACTTCTCGTAGCAGGCCTTCAGGGGCACCTTCTGGGTGTCGCACAGGTCGGACATGAAGGTGTCGAAGGTGGCGGACTGCATGCCGGACACGCCCTCGGAGCCGATCTCCTCCTTGTCGGCCAGGATGCACACGGCGGTGCGCTCGGGCACGCCCAGCTCCAGGATGGCGGCAAACTCCGCATAGGCGCACACCCGGTCATCGTGGCCGTAGGCGCCGATGAGGGAGCGGTCAAAGCCGATGTCGCTGGCACGGAAAGCGGGGACGGCCTCCAGCTCGGCGGAGATGAAGTCCTCCTCCACGATGCCGTACTTCTGGTTCAGGATGTCCAGGATGGCCAGCTTGACCCGGTCGGCGCCCTCGTCGTCCTTGAAGGGACGGCTGCCCACCAGGATGTTCAGGCTCTCGGCGGGGATGGCCTCGCCCAGAGGCTTCTTGGACTGCTCCGCGCCCAGGTGGGGCAGCAGATCGTCCACGGTGAAGAGGGGATCGCCGGCGCCGGTGCCGATGGCCACCTTGAGAACGGTGCCGTTCTTCAGGGCGATCACGCCGTGGAGCTCCAGGGGGATGGTCACCCACTGGTACTTGCGGATGCCGCCGTAGTAGTGGGTCTTGAAGAAGGCCATCTCGCCGTCCTCATAGAGAGGATTGGGCTTCAGGTCCAGGCGGGGAGAGTCGATGTGGGCCGCGCCGATGTTCACGCCATCGGCCAGGGAGCGATTGCCGATCACCGCCAGCATCAGGGCCTTGCCCCGGTTGGAGCGGTAGACCTTGTCGCCCGCCTTGAGCTCCATGCCCCGGACAAAGGGCTTGAAGCCCCGGGCCTCGGCCTGACGGATGGCCTCGTCCACACACTCCCGCTCGGTCTTGCCGGCGTCCAGGAACTTCTTATACTCCTCGCAGTAAGCACGCATGGCCGCCTCTTCATCGGCGGAAATACGATCGTAACCATTCTTGGGGGCGTAGCAGAGCGCTTCGCGGCGCAGCTCACCCACACTCTTTTTCTTGTCTTCCATAGGAAAGATCCTCCTTATATCACAATGGCAGACGCGCCGGAGCAAAGAGGCGCGCCTCAATGCGTCCTTGTCTATCCTACCACAAGTGAATCTTTTTTTCCAGTCATGAACTGGGAATTTCTTTTTCCCCTCCCAGCAGGGACCGGAACAGGGCCAGGGCCCGGCGCTGGAAGGTCTCGGGCGTATCCTCCGGGCCGTTTTCCAAGATATGAGAACAGTGCGCCCGGTAAAAATCGTCGCCGGGCTGGGACTCCACCCGCTTCCGGGCGTACGCCTCGCCGATCCCCTCCCGGGCCATGATACGGCGGATGCGCAGCTCGGACGGAGCCAGAATGCCCACCACCGCGTCGCAGGAGGCGCCGATCCCGCTCTCGATGAGCCGGATGGCGTCCACCGCCACCGCTTCCCGGCCCTCTCGCCGGGCCGCCTCGGTCCGCCGTTCCAGCTCTTCCAGAATGAAGCGGTGGGTGATGGCGTTCAGGTCCTCCAGGGCCTGATGATCGCTAAAGACGATCTCCCCCAGCCGTTTGCGGGCGATCTGTCCCCCCTCGTCCAGGATTCCCGTGCCGAACCGTCCGGTCAGGGCCTCTTTCAGCCCCTGGTCGGAGGAGAGCAAATCGTGGTACATGGCGTCCGCGTCGATGACCGCCGCCCCCAGGGAGGTGAGGGCGTGCAGCGCCGTGGTCTTGCCCGCCCCGGTGGGGCCGGTGATGCCGATGCGCTTCATATGGATACCTCCTCCCGCGCCCCCGCCCGCAGCGCAAGGCGCAGGCGGATGGCCAGGATCAGATTGACCGCCGGCACCAGGCCCAGCAGGATATGGAGGGCCAGCGCGCCGGGGCGCTTTTTCTGCAAAACACACCCCCGGACCAGACCGTGGAGGAGGAAGATCTCCTGCACGGTCCACAGCACACCGATGAGAAAGGCGGCCAGAAGGATCAGGGGGTCCAGAACGATGGCCACCAGGGCCACGTGAAAGACCAGGTGCAGCATGGGCCAGAGGGCCGCCAGCACCAGAGGGTAAAAGGGCAGCATCCACACCGGCCCCTGAAAGGCCCCGTGGAGGGAGACCGCCGCGTACCCATAGCCGCCGATGAGCAGCACCTGGAGCGGGATGCCCAGCGCCAGGCCGTCATCCAGAATCCGCACGGCACGCTGAACCCGCGTGGCCTCCGGGACCCGGGCCAGGGGGAAGAAATTGGCCTTCCCCACCACGTAGAGCCCCAGAAGGGTCCCCGGCAGGGCGGACAGGGCCGCCTGCCCCCACGCCAGCAGGGATGAAATTCCCGCCCCCTCCACCGTCTGCACCAGGGCCAGCAACGTGAGAGCCGCCGTCCAGAGCGTGGAACAGAAATACCCTGCCCCGGTGAGGAGCACCCACACCGGATGCCCCAGCTCGATCTTTTTCATCCGGTCCAGCACAAACAGCAGCACCACTGCCGCATAGACCAGCAAAATCGCCATGCCGCTTCCTCCCCGTCTGCTCAGACCTCCACGATGTGGAAGCCGGCCGCCTTGTTCAGCCGGTTGGACACCGCCAGACCGATGCCGGAGGGCTCCGGTCCCTGGGCCCAGATCTGCTCCACCTCCGTGCCGTCAAAGGCCCGCAGAGCGTCGAAGACCCGCCGGGCCTGCTCGGCCTGGTCGGCCTTGGGGCCGATGGACTCCACCGGGTGTCCCTCGAAGAGATGGGTGAACTCCGCAAAGCAGATGACCCCGTCCTGGTCGCCGATGTGGCGGCGGATGTAGCGGGCGCTCTCGGCCGCCTCCCCCTGGACCACGGTCACCGGGGCCTTGGGGGCATAGTGCCGGTACTTCATGCCGGGGGCCCGGGGCTTCTCCCCCGCGCTCAGGAGCCGGGTGACGGCCTCGTCCACCGCCACCTCGCCCAGCACCTCCCGCAGCTCCTCCAGCGTCACGCCGCCGGGCCGCAGGAGACGGGGGGGCTGTACTGTCAGGTCCACGATGGTGGACTCCACCCCCACGGAGCAGGGGCCCCCGTCCACGATGCCATCGATCTTCCCGTCCATGTCCTCCAGCATGTCCGCCATGTTGGTGGGGCTGGGCCGGCCGGAGGTGTTCCCCGAGGGGGCCGCCACCGGCAGGTCTGCGGCGGTGAGGATGGCCCGGCACACCGGATGGGAGGGACAGCGCATCCCCACCGTGTCCAGTCCCGCCGTCACCACGTCGGGCACCATGGGCTTGCGCCGCAGGATCATGGTCAGCGGGCCCGGCCAGAAGCGCCCGGCCAGCGCATAGGCGGTAGCCGGGATGTCGGTGCAGTACCGCTCCAGCCAGTCCGCCGTGGGGATGTGCAGGATCAGGGGGTTGTCCTGGGGCCGTCCCTTGGCCGCAAAGATGCGGGACACCGCGTCGGCGTCCAGGCCGTTGGCGCCCAGACCGTACACGGTCTCCGTGGGGATGCCCAGAAGCCCGCCCTCGGCCAGAATGCGGGCCGCCTCTTGGGTCTGCTGAGATGTAAAGCGTTTTGTCTTCACAGTTTGTACACCTGATTTCTGCTCGTTACTCGTAGATTCCAACCGGCATGCCGGAGAGCTCAATGGCGGTATCCCGGGCAAAGCCGCTGCGCTGGAGGTAGTGCTTGACGGCCAGGATGCCGTACTTGGGGTTGGCCCGCTCGTCCTCCAGCTCCAGCTCCAGCCAAAACCCGGAATCGCTTGTGCCAGAGCCGGTGAGCCAGCCTTCCTCGTCCAGGACCTGGGCCAGCTCCAGCTTGAGCCGGTCCTCCTCCATGCCCTGGGGGAGGGCGGTATAGTGGATGCGAAGTTCCATACTGTTCCTCTTTTCTGTGCTCGTATGGGGGCGGACGGCCCGCGGCTCCTCCGCCCACACTGTAAATCAATTAAACTTTACGCCTCTTCCCCGCTCTTCAGGCGCTCGGCCTGGTCGGCGGTCACCAGCGCGTCGATGAGCTCGTCCAGATCGCCGTCCATCACGGCGTCGATCTTATAGAGCGTCAGGCCGATGCGGTGGTCGGTCACCCGCCCCTGGGGGAAGTTGTAGGTGCGGATGCGCTCGTTGCGCATGCCCGAGCCCACCTGGCTGCGGCGCTGGCTCTCGAACTCGCTGCTCAGGCGCTCCTGCTCGGCCTCGTAGAGCTTGGAGGCCAAAATGCGCATGGCCTTGTCCCGGTTCTGGAACTGGCTGCGCTCCTGCTGGCACTCCACCACCGTGCCGGTGGGCTTGTGGATGAGGCGCACGGCGGAGGAGGTCTTGTTCACGTGCTGGCCGCCCGCGCCCGAGGAGCGGAAGACCTGCATCTCGATGTCGGCGGGATTGATCTGCACGTCCACCTCCTCCATCTCAGGGAGGACGGCCACGGTGGCGGTGGAGGTGTGGATGCGTCCGCCGCTCTCGGTCTCGGGGACCCGCTGCACCCGGTGGACGCCGCTCTCAAACTTCAGCCGGGAGTAGACCCCCTCCCCCTCGATGACCATGGAGAGCTCCTTGACGCCCCCCAGCTCGGTCTCGCTCAGGTTCACCAGGTCCACCTTCCAGCCCCGGGCCTCGGCGTACATGGAGTACATCCGGTGGAGGGAGTGGGCAAAGAGGGCCGCCTCCTCCCCGCCCACGCCGGCCCGGATCTCCACGATGACGTTCTTGCCGTCGTTGGGGTCCTTGGGGAGCAGGAGGATCTTGAGCTCCTGCTCCAGGGCCTCGATGTCCTTCTTGGCCTGGGCAAATTCCTCTTTGGCCATCTCGGCCATCTCCGGGTCGCCCATCAGCTCCTCGGCGTCGGCCAGGTCACTCTTGCGGCGGTTCAGGTTCCGGTAGGCCGTGACCACCGGCTCCAGCTCCCGCTGTTCCCGGTTGAGCTTGGTCACCAGCGCAGGGTCGTTGTAAGTCTCCGGGGCGTTGAGCTGGGCCTCCAGCACCTGATAGCGCAGGTCCAGCGCCTCCAATTTATCGTTCATAGGCACTCCTTTTTCGTTGGTTTCCGGTCAGCGGTCCAGCAGCCAGGATTTGAGCAGGGCGGGGGCCTCCCGCACGTAGCTGTTCACCCGGGCGGGCAGATCGCTGCTGGGGGCCGCCAGGGTGGAGACATGGGCAAACCCGTTCCGGTCGGCCAGCATCCTGGCCCGGGTCAGATGAAAGCCATTGGACACCACCAGGATGTGGGTCTCCTCCGGCTCCATGCCCCGCTCCTCCAGGAGCCGGGCGGTCTCCCGGAAGTTCTGGACGGTATTGCGGGAGTTCTCCTCCATCCAGATCTGCTCCCCCGGGACCCCCTGTTCGGTGAGATAGTCATACATACACTGGGCCTCGGACATGGGCTCGTCGCTCCCCTGTCCGCCCGAGACCACCAGGGGCAGCTCCGGGTGCTCCCGCCAGTAGTCCAGGGCCGTGTCCAGCCGGTCCTTCAGGAGGACGGAGGGCCCCCAGGGCTTTACCTGGGCGCCCAGAATGACCATCACCTGGGGATCCTCCTGGATCTCCGTCCGGTCCCCGGCCAGCACCAGGCCCTCCAGCACCGCAAAGCACATGGCGCCCGCGATGGCCAGCACAATGGCGCTCCCCCGCAGAGCCCGCTTCCAGGCCGGGGAGCCATAGGCCCCCAGCCCCCACAGGAGCGCCAGGACCGCGAAGGCCAGAAGGACCCGTCCCACAAACCGGTAGGCCCCCGAGGCGAAGTGGTGCGTGAGGCCCGCCGCCAGGAAGAGGCAGAGCGCCGGGACCACGGGGCCGATCCCCCGGCGGGGGAACCGCTCCCGGCTCACCCCTGAGCCTCCTCCAGGGCGGCTGAGAGCTCTTCCCACTGCTCATAGAGGGCGGCAAGCTCCCCCTCCATGCGCTCCTTCTCCGCGCACAGCTCCTGCAGGCGCACATAGTCGGTGGCGGCCTCCTCCATCTGGCCGTTGAGGGCCTCCAGAGCCTCCTCGGCCTTGGCCACCGCCCGCTCGGCGGCGCTCACCTGCTTCTCCAGCATCTTGGTGCCGCCGCTGCGCTTGGGGGGCTTGGGCTTGCTCTCCTCCTTGGGCCCCTTGGCCGGGGCGGCCTTGGCGGAGAGCTCCAGCTGCCTGCGCCGCTCCTGAAAGGCCCGGAACTCCTCAAAGGTCCCCCGGAAATCGGTGACCTGTCCGTCCTCGATCATCCAGATGCGGCTTGCAAACTGGTTGATGAAATAGCGGTCGTGGGAGACAAAGAGCAGCGTCCCCTCGTAGTCGGTGACCGCCTCCTCGATCCACTCCCGGGAGGCGATGTCCAGATGGTTGGTGGGCTCGTCCAGGATGAGCAGGTTGATGTTCTCGTCCATGAGCATGCACAGCCGCAGCCGGCTCTGCTCCCCGCCCGAGAGGGCGGAGACCGGCTTGAATACGTCCTCCCCCCGGAAGTTGAAGGAGGCCAGCCGGTTGCGGGCGGTCTGGGTGGTGCAGTTCTGGGCGTAGAGCATGGTGTCCACCAGGTTGCGCTCGGGGTGGTCGAAGTGGATGATCTGGGGGAGATACCCGATCTTCACCGTGGGACCCCGGCGGATCTTGCCCCCGTCGGGGAGCTCCTCCCCCATGATGAGCTTGAGGAAGGTGGACTTGCCGGTGCCGTTGTCCCCCAGCAGGGCGATGCGCTCCCCGCCCTCGATGAGGAGGTCCACATCGTGGAAGAGGGTGCGCCCCTCAAAGCCCTTCTCCAGGCCCTTGATGAGGAGCACCTCGTCCCCCTGAAAGTCCCGCTCGCCGAAGCGCATGTCCAGCTTGCGCTCTTTCTTGGGCTTGTCGGTCTTACGCAGGCGCTCAATCCGCTTTTCCATGGAGAAGGCCCGCTTGTGCAGCTTGTCGTTGCCCATGAAGGCCCACAGGTGGAGCTTGTCCGCCGCGGTCTGGAGCTGCTCGATCTTGGCCTGCTCCTTCTCGTACTGCTTGAGCTTCTCCTCGTAGCGGCGCTCCTTCTCCTCGGCGTAAAAGCTGTAATTGCCCGCGTAGAACTCGGCCTTGCCCTCCTGGATCTCGATGACCCGCTTGACCACCCGGTCCAGGAACCAGCGGTCATGGGAGATGGCCAGCACGGTCCCCTTGAAGCGGTCCAGATATTCCTCCAGCCACTCGGTGGCCCGCAGGTCCAGGTGGTTGGTGGGCTCGTCCAGCAGGAGGATGTCGGTATCCTCCAGAATGAGCCGGCCCAGGTTCACCCGGGTCTTTTCCCCGCCGGAGAGGGAGGAGAAGAGCTGCCGGCGCATCTCCTGGGAGATGAGCAGGCCGTTGCAGACCTTGTTGAGCTCGGTCTCGGTGTCGTAGCCGCCCCCCGCCTCAAAGGCGGCGGTCAGCTTGTCATAGCGGCTCAGGATGGCGGGGTCGGAGTCGTGGGCCATGCGCTCGGTGAGCTCGGCCATCTCCCGCTCCATGCGGTGGAGCCGCTCAAAGGCGGTGCGCAGCACATCGTCCACCGTATACTCCGCCGGGTAGACGGGGATCTGGGAGATGAGGCCCATGGTCTTGCCCGGGGCCACCACCACTTCTCCCTCGTCATAGTCCAGCTCCCCGGTGAGGATCTTCAGAAAGGTGGTCTTGCCCGCGCCGTTTTTGCCCAGCAGGCCCACCCGTTCTCCCTGGTCGATCTGGAAGGTCAGGCCGTCCAGAATGCGTGTGCCGACCTCGAACTCCTTGACGAGGCCGGATACGGATATATCGATCATTGTTGTACTCCTATGTTGCGGAAAAGGCCGCGGGCCCCCTTGGGGAGTCCGCGGCTCCGAATTTACTCAGCCTCTTTTGTCTTGCTCTTGAGGTACTCCACCAGGTCCTCGAAGGCCATACCGCGGGAGGCCTTGACCAGGACGGTGGTATGGGGCCGGATCACCTGGTCCAGCACGCTGTGGGCGCTCTCCTTATCGGGGCAGTAGTAGACCTCCTCCAGGGGGCTCAGCTTGGCCGCGTCGTAGATGTGCTTGGCCAGCTCACCCACCGCCACCAGGCAGTCGATCCCCACCTTGCCCAGGTACTCGCCCACGCCGGCGTGGAGCACCGGGGCCAGGGGGCCCAGCTCGAACATGTCGCCCAGCACGGCCACCTTGTGCTCGGCCTTGGTGTTGGAGAGGACCTCCACCGCCGCGCGCATGGACTGGGGATTGGCGTTGTAGGTGTCGTTGAGGATGGTGATGTCGTCGGCCCGGTGGATGATGTTCATGCGCATCTTGGTGGGGGCGAAGTGGAGCACGCCGTCCACGATCTCCTTCTCGGTGAGGCCGAAGTGCTCGCCCACCGCCATAGCCATCAGGGTGGGATAGATCATGTGCTCGCCCAGGGCGGGGATCTCCACCGTTCCCTCCATGCGGGGGGTCTTGACCCGGCAGGTCATGTGGCTCTTGCCGTCGCTGACGATGTCGCTGGCCCGGTAGTCCAGGCCCTCGCCCCCGCCGCACCAGACCGTCTCAAAGGGCAGCTTGGGCTCCAGGGAGCGCAGGAGGGGATCGTCGCCGTTGAGGACCACGAAGCAGTCCTTCTTGGCGTGGTGGAAGATCTCGCTCTTGGCCTCCAGAATCTTCTCCCGGGTGCCGAAGAACTCGATGTGGGAGTCGCCCACGTTGGTGATGAGGGCCACGTCGGGCTCCACAATGTCGGAGAGATAGTCGATCTCCCCGGCGTGGTTCATGCCCAGCTCCAGCACGGCGATCTCATGCTCCCGGTTCAGGCGCAGCAGGGTCATGGGCACGCCGATGTCGTTGTTCAGGTTGCCCTCGGTCTTGAGGACCTTGAACTTCTCCCCCAGCACGGCGGCCACCATGTCCTTGGTGGTGGTCTTGCCCACCGAGCCGGTCAGGGCCACAAAGGGGATGTGGAACTTGCTCTTATAGTGCTTGGCAAGGTCCCGCAGGGCCCGGCCGGTGTTGGCCACCTTGATGTAGAACTTTCCGGGCAGATAGCTCTCCCGCTCCCGCTGGGTGAAGCAGCCTGCGGCTCCCCCCTCCAGCGCGGCGTTGATGTAGGCGTGACCGTCAAAGCGCTCGCCGGACAGGGGCACGAAGAGGGACCCCTCATGGATGGTCCGGCTGTCGGTCTCGACCCGGGTGATCTCCCGGTCCAGGTCGTGAAACTCGCCCAGCATGTGCCCGCCCACGACCTCCATGATCTCGCGTATGGTGATGGCTTCCATCGAATCTCCTCCTGGGGACCTTGGGTCCCGCGTTTTTATTTCTGTTCTTTCCGGGCCTCCAGCGAGGCGTCCACGATCTTCTGGCACAGGGTGTCGTAGTCCACACCCACCGCCGCGGCCTCCTGGGGCAGGAGGCTGGTGTCCGTCATACCGGGCAGGGTGTTGACCTCCAGGAACCAGGGCCGATTGTCCTTGTCCAGCACAAAGTCGCTGCGGGAATAGGCCGTGAGACCCAGCAGCTCATGGATCCGCCGGGCGGCCGAGCGCATCTGGGCCTCTGCCTTCCCGTCCACCTGGGCGGGACAGACCTCCAGAGAGGCCCCGGCCACATACTTGTTCTTATAGTCGTAAAAGCCCGTCTTGGGGATGACCTCGATGGGGGGCAGGCTCTCGCCGTCCAGCACGCCGCAGAAGAAATCCCGGCCCTCCACGAACTGCTCCACCAGCACCTGGCGGCCCAGGCGGCGGCACTCCCGCAGGGCCTTGTGGAGCTCCTCCCCGGTGCGGCAGATGAACACGCCCACCGACGAGCCGCCGTTGTGGATCTTCACCACGCAGGGCAGGGGCTCGCTGCGCTCCACCTCTTCGATCTCCCGGTCGGTGAGCTTGACAGTGCGCCACTGGGGGGTGAGGATGCCCTCGGCCGCCGCCAGCTGCTTGGTGTAGTTCTTATCCATGGCGATGGCGCTGCCCAGATAGCCCGAGCCGGTATAGGCGATGCCCAGCATGTCGAACGCAGCCTGGATGCGCCCGTCCTCGCCGCTCTCGCCGTGGAGGGCGTTGAACACCACGTCGGCCATCTGGCAGGCCGCCAGCACGCCCTGGCCGAAAATGCTCCCGCTCTGGAGCTTGCGCGCGGCCTTCACCGCCTCCAGATCGGGCTCCTCCTCCTTGATGCTCAGATCGGGCAGCGGGGGCGGAAGCCGGAACAGATCCGCGAGCGGATGCCCATAGTCCTCCAGTCCCAGATACAGGTCCACCATGGCTACCTGGTGCCCTTTCCGCTGCAGAGCCTGCGCCACCATGGCGCCCGACGCGAAGGACACGTTGCGTTCCGGACTCAGTCCGCCCGCCAACACTACTATATTCATAGATACACCTCTAGACATTGTTCCAGACTTACGCGTTTGTTTCAGTATATGCATACATGGGATATTATAACATACCCGCACCGGATACTCAATGCAAAATCGCGCCTCTCACCCGGTTGTTCGGGCGATTTCCCCCGGTTTCCCAGGCTCCGGGCAGAAAAAAAGACCCTGTCCGGTGGAGCCATGCCCTTCAGGGTCCCTCTTCTCTTGGCGTCAGCGCCCTTCCAGGGCGGCGGTCAGACGAGCGGCGATGGCGCCGCACTTGTCCAGAAAGGCCTTGCGGTCCGGGTCCTCCGGATCGCCCATGCCCGCCACGGTCTCCATCTGGTTGCGCACCCGGGCCAGGAGCCAGGCGTAGTCCTCTTCTCCCAGCGCATTGCCCCGCAGCCGCTCCAGCATGCCGCCCGCGATGCGCTGCATCTCGGCGGAGCCCACGTCCTCGCCATAGTTGTAATACAGTCCCACCAGCCGCTCCAGATAGCGCTGGTCTTCCTCCAATAACACCGAAATCCCCCATTTCTCCCCGTTCTGGTACGCATCATCATAGCAGATTTTACCGGCACTGACAAGGAAATTTACACGTCGTTCACACTCGACCCCCTCTTCTTCAGAGTAATTTCAGTTTCCCACTTTATACTAGGAAAGAATTAAAGAACAGGAGGCTGAATGTATGCAGCTCACAACCCTCCCTGCGGACGCCCCGTCCGCTTCTGAAACCCCCAGGAAGCGCCGAACGCTCCCAAAGCGCCTGCTCCTTCTTCCGGCGCTGGCGGTGCTGGCCGCCGGGGGATTCGCCCTCTACCAGCTCTTCTCCCCCTCGGAGTCCTCCACGCCGCTCACCGAGACCCTCACCACCGGGAGCCTTGCCACCACCATTACGGGCACCGGTGTGACCCTCCCGGCCGACAGCCAGACCGCCACCGTGGCCTCCACCGCGGAGATCACCAAGGTCTATGTGGCCGCGGGCGACATCGTCCAGGCGGGCGATCTTCTCTATGAACAGGACGACTCGGAGCTGGATGAGCAGATCGGCACCTACCAGGACCAGATCGCCGATCTCCAGGATGAGCCCACCACGGCCCAGACCCAGCTCTCCGACCTCCAGGAGACCCTCTCCCATCTGACCGTCACCGCCCCCTTCTCCGGCACCATCACCGAGGTGGAGGTGGAGGCCGGCGACTCCGTGCAGGCCGGTACCAAACTGGCCCAGCTGGTGGATGACAGCCAGATGACCCTCACCGAGTATTACAGCTACGCCTATGAGTCCGAGATCTGGGCGGGCTCCAAGGCCCAGGTCTCCATCGCCAGCCTCATGCTCAACCTGGACGGCACCGTCACCGATGTGCAGAAGGTCTCCCGCTACACCACCGAGGGCACCAAGTGCTTTGCCGTCACCATCACCGTGGATAACCCCGGCGCCCTCACCCAGGGCATGTCCTGCGCGTCCTCCATCTCCTCTTCCTCCGGGCAGCCCATCTACGCCGCCAACTCGGGCACCTTGGAGTACAAGGACAGTGAGACCCTCACCGCTGAGGCCTCCGGCGAGCTGACCCAGGTGACCCCGGTGGCCTACGGCACCGTCACCGCCGTGAGCTATGAGGCCACCAACTCCAACGGCGTGGCCTATTTCCCGGTGACCATTCAGATCCCCAGCGGCGGGGAGCTCTCGGCCGGTGTGAACGTCTCCTACTCCATCCAGGTGGGAGACACCTCGGAGGGCCTTCTGGCCCCCATCTCCGCTCTGAAGCGCTCCACCGACGGGGAGACCTGCCTGTACATCCAGTCCGACACCCCGCCCGAGCAGACCGTGGAGGCCGAGGGCGTGCCCGACGGCTTCTATGCCGTACCCGTGGAGGTGGGCGACTCCAACAGCCAGTATGTGCGCATCCTCTCGGGCGCGGAGGAGGGCGACGTGGTCTTTACCCGCTACCAGCAGAGCGCCCCGGCCAACGGCGACACCACCAGCCAGGGTGAGGAGTCCCAGGAGCAGGCCTTCCCCGGCGGCGAGATGCAGATGATGCCCGCCGCACCGGGCGGCGACTTCTCCGGCGGCTTCTCCGGCGGAGGCGGCGGCATGCCCGGCGGCGGACGGATGGGAGGCTGATACGCATGTCCCTGATCCAATTGCAGCACGTATCCAAGATCTACGCCCAGGGCCAGGAAAATCAGGTCAACGCCCTGGATGACGTCTCTCTGGAGATCGACACGGGGGAATTCGTGGCCATCATCGGCACTTCCGGGTCGGGCAAGTCCACCATGATGGACATTCTCGGCTGCCTGGATGTGCCCACCAGCGGAGAATACTACCTGGACGGCGTCTCCATCCGCCAGAAGTCGCGGCGGGAACTGGAGCTCATCCGCTCCCGTCAGATCAGCTTCATCTTTCAGGGGTACAACCTGATCCCCTCTCTGAACGTCTGGCAGAATGTGGCCCTGCCCATGCTCTACCAGAAGGTCCCCCTGGCCGAGCGGAAGGCGCGGGCCATGGAGGCCCTGGAGCAGGTGGAGATCTCCGCCAAGGCCGAGAACCGCCCCACCCAGCTCTCGGGCGGCCAGCAGCAGCGGGTAGCCATCGCGCGGGCCATCGCCGCCCAGGCCCGCCGCACCGTCCAGGTCAAGGACGGACACATCATCCACGACAGCCTCTGGGACGGGGTCCTCCTGGCCCAGCCCGCGGGAGGAGCGAGAGCATGAACGCGCTTTTGATGGCTCTGGACTCGATCCGGGAAAAGAAGGGCCGCTCCTTCCTCACCATGCTGGGCATCATCATCGGCGTCACCGCCGTGCTGGTCCTGGTGGCCCTGGTCTCCGGCTATAACGCCGACATCACCGCCTACTATGAAAAGCTGGGCGTCAACAAGGTCAATCTCAGCCTGACCTGGTATGACCGCACCCGGGCCAGCGATGTGTACAGCCTGGTCTACACCTACGCCAACGACACGCTGGGGGACATGGTGGAGGGGGTCTCCCCCTCCTCCTCCACCCAGCTGCCGGTAAAATACCGCTCCACCACGCTGGAGGAGAGCACCATCTACCTGGGCAGCGACCAGTTCTCCATCTGCAACAACTACACACTGGAGGACGGGCGGGACCTGAATGAGTGGGATCTGGAGCAGCGCAGCAAGGTGTGCGTCCTGGGCTCCTATGTGGCGTCCGCCCTCTTCCCCTACACCGACCCCATCGGGGAGACCGTCTATCTCTCCGGCATCCCCTTCACCGTGGTGGGCACCTACTACCAGAAGGACGGTGGCACGGAGGACTCCATGGACGACATGCTCGCCGTGCCCTATACCCTCAACTGGGAGCTCCTCCAGAGCGCCGACGTCACCTCCATCACGGTCAAGGTGGACACCTCCCAGCATGTGGAGACCGTGCTGGCCCGGCTGGAGGTCTATCTGGCCCAGCAGATCTCCTCCAGCGTGGGGGAGTACACCCTGGAAAATGGAAACTCCGCCATGTCGGAGAGCTCGGAGGAGACCACCTCCATGAGTGTGGTGCTGGGCGGCATCGCCTCCATCGCCCTCCTGGTGGGCGGCATCGGCATCATGAACATCATGCTGGTCACCGTCACCGAGCGCACCCGGGAGATCGGCATCAAAAAGTCCATCGGCGCCCCCCGGGGCGAGATCATCACCCAGTTCCTGGTGGAGGCCGGCATCCTCAGCGGCCTGGGCGGGCTCATCGGCATCGCCCTGGGCTTCGGCCTGTCCCTGATCCTGGGGAAGGCCATGTATGACCTCATCCTCCTCCCCAGCCTGCCGGTCACCCTGGGGGCCTTCTCCTTCTCGGTGGCCATCGGCATCCTCTTCGGCATCTATCCGGCCGTCAAGGCCTCCAACCTCCAGCCCGTGGACGCGCTGCGGGCCGACTAACAAACTAAGAGGTGTATCCAATGAAACAGCGAATCCTCTCCGCCGTTCTGGCGGCCGCCCTGTGCCTGGGTATCATCGGCGTGGTGGGTCTCTCCCTCCCCGCACAGGCCGCCGGCTTCTCCGACATCGGGGACGCCGACGTCTCCGAGGCGGTATCCGTCCTGTCCAGCCTGGGCATTGTCTCGGGCTACTCCGACGGGACCTTCCGCCCCTCCGAGACCCTGACCCGCGCCCAGTTCGCCACCCTCGCCGTCCTCGCCGAGGGGCACGGCGATCAGGTGGCCGAGAGCGCATACCGCACCCTCTTCTCCGACCTGCCCGCCTCCCACTGGGCCGCCCCCTAGGTGAATCTGGCCCAGAGCGAGGGGCTCATCAGCGGCTACGGCAACGGCCGCTTCGGGCCGGATGACCCGGTCACCATTGGGCAGGCCGTCACCATCGTCCTGCGCCTGATGGGCTACGGGGAGGAGGACGTGGGCCCCTTCTGGCCCCAGGACTATCTGAGCAAGGGGACCGATCTGGGGCTCCTGGAGGGCGTGCGCACCCAGGCGGATGCCGCCATGACCCGGGGCGAGGCCGCCCTCCTGCTCTATGTCATGCTCCAGAGCAACTGCAAGGACGGAGCGTCCTATGTGGAGAAGCTGGCCCATACCACCGTCTCCGACGCGGTCCTCCTCCAGAACGACGACACCTCTCCCTCCGGTGAGGTCCACACCGCCCAGGTCTATGCCGGAAACAGCGGCCTGACCTGGTACACCCAGGACACCGCCCTCCCCGATACCCTGCTCAACCGCCGGGGGACCCTTCTGCTGAACGAGAGCGGCGCGGTCTCCGGCTTCCTCCCGGATGAGAGCACGGTGCGCACCCTCTCCCTGGCCGAGGCCAAGGCCGACCGGCTCGTGGATGAGAGCGGCGCCAACTACACCCTGTCCAGCGCGGTGACGCTGGTCCTGGACGACACCGTCACCACCTACGGCGAGGCCTGGTATGAGCTGGACGGCCGGGAGACCGTCACCCTCTATTACAGCGCCTCCGGCAGCGTCAATCTGGTCACCGCCTCCGAGACCAAGCGGTATGACGGGGCCGTGCTCACCGGCTACTACGAAAACGTCCTCCCCAATGCCTCCAACCCCACCTCGATCACCCTGCTGGGGGAGACCTACCCGGTGGCCGAGGAGGGGGTGAGCGCCCTGGCCCAGTTCCGGGTGGGGGACCGGATCACCGTCTCCTTCAACGGCTCCGGTGAGATCGTGGACGCCTGCTCTCCCTCTGAGCGCAGCGCCGTCATGATCGGTCTGGTGACCGAGACCGGGAACTCCTGTTCCGTGGCCCTCTCCAACGGACTCACCGCCTCCGGGAGCTGCTCCGACACCACCTTTGCGGTGGGTGACCTGGTGCGGGTGAGCGCCTCCAGCCTGGGGACCCTCTCCCTCTCCCAGGTCTCGGCCGGCACCTCCTCCGCCGCCCTTCAGGTGGCGGAGCGGACCCTGGGGAGCACCCCGCTGGCCGAGGACGTGGTGCTCTATGACCGGGTGGGCAAGACCCACGCCGTCCAGATCACTCTGGAAGACCTGCCGGTGGACTCCGTCCCCGCCTCCGACATCCTCTACACGGCAGCCAACTCCGCCGGGGAGATCGACGTGCTGGTACTGGACGACGTGACGGGAGACGCCTATACCTACGGCATCTTCTCCTCCGGCACCAAGACCGAGGGCAACGGAACCATGCAGGTGACCAACCGCACGGTGGCCGTGGAGAACAGCGCCGGTCTCTCCCAGGAGTGCCTGACCGGCACGGCGGTCCCCGACGGCCAGGTGGGCGGACTGGTCCCCTCCAGCGACGGCCGGGTGGCCGGACTTCTGGTCCTGGAGGAGGTGGAGGACGTCTCCCGCTCCGCCTTTGACGGCACCGACACGGTGACCCTGTCCGGCGCGGCGGTCCCCATCAGCGACGAAGTGCAGGTGTATAACACGGACAACGGGCAGTGGATCACCCTCGCCCAGGCCAAGGCCTACACCGATACCTTTACCGTCTATTACAGCGGCACCCTGGGAACCGACGCCAAAGTGCGGGTCATCCTGACGCAGTCCCCCTCCTGATTCTTTTTAAGATTCTCTCTTGCCATCTCTGTTTGGAAAATGTATAATCAAGATACTTTCAGAGAAAGGATGATCCACCATGACCATGGGCCAGCGCATCCGTGACCTCCGCAAAGCCGCAGGCCTCTCCCAGGAGGAGCTGGGCCTCCAGGTAGGGGTCAAAAAGGCCGCCATCCACAAATATGAGAGCGGTCTGGTCGTCAACCTCAAGCAGGCCACCATCGAGAAGCTCGCCGCCGCCCTGCACACCACCCCCGCCTACCTGCTGGGTCTGGACACCCCCTCCCTCCCCGAGGGGGCCCTCCCCTATCATCCCACCCAGCGCATCCCCATCCTGGGCCGGATCTCCGCCGGCATGCCCATCTATGCCGAGCAGAACATCGAGGGCTACACCGTCACCGACCTGAACGGCGGCGCGGAGTACTTTGCCCTCCGGGTGTCCGGGGACAGCATGAACGCCATCGGGATCAACGACGGCTACCTCATCATCGTCCGCCGCCAGGAGAGCGTGGAAAACGGCGAGGTGGCGGTGGTCCTGGTGGGAGACGAGAACGCCACGGTCAAGCGCTTCTACGCCACCGACAGCACGGTCACCCTCATGCCCCAGTCCACCAATCCCATCCACCAGCCCCAGATCTACGACCTGCACCGCACCCGCATCCAGGTGCTGGGCAAGGTGGTCAAGGTGGAGTTTCTTCTCTAACAACACGCAAAAAGGGCCCGTCACAGAATCGTTCCATTCTGCGACGGGCCCGCGCATTTCCATCTCCGGAGGGTGGAGCCGCCCCG
Organism: Pseudoflavonifractor hominis; assembly: GCF_014288125.1. Lineage (NCBI taxonomy): Bacteria > Bacillati > Bacillota > Clostridia > Eubacteriales > Oscillospiraceae > Pseudoflavonifractor > Pseudoflavonifractor hominis. The sequence continues at coordinate 101,347 of NZ_JACOPR010000004.1, forward strand.
GAGGCGGCGAAACCCAAAACAAAAGGACATCCTTTCGGATAGTTCCCACAGGTACACTTTTTGAACCCACTGAATTGTCAGGCACACAGGCGGACAGCGGAAGCTGTCCGCCTGTTGTGTTTTATGCCAGCAATCGCTTGATTTCTTCAATATCTGTGATCTGCTTTGTGATATACGGTATGTGCTCTCCCTCCTGCATAGGGCTGTCCACTCTGCCGATGTCCCTGTATACGATCCTGACGCTCTGTCCCGCAGAGCGGGAATACTTTTGGCTCCGCTCTCCCACCTCGATCCGCTGGATGAAGAGCCGCAGCAGCTCCGGCGTCAGTTCGTCGATGGTAGTGTACCGTTTGGCTTTCTCAATGAAGGCGTCCACATTGGCGGCTGAGGCTTTCAGTTTCTCCAACTGTTCCTCCTTGGCTGGAATGGCGACAGACAGATTTTTTTGCTCGGCGTTGTAGTCTGCGGACAGCATGCGGAACTGTTCATCGCTCACTCGCCCCAGAACATTGTCTTCGTAGAGACGCTTGAACAGTGCGGACAACTCATCGTACCTCCGATGCATGGAATCCAGATCCTTCTGCAGACGGTTGATCTCCCGGCGCAGTTCTGCGGTGTTCCTCTGGTTGATGTACTGGGCAAACTGCCGCTCCTTCATCCGTGCGAAGTGCGTGACCCTGCGCAGGTCATCCAGCACAATGGCTTTCAGGTCCGCCTCACGGATCTGATGAGGTGAGCAGGCGTTTTTCCCTCGCTTGCTGTAAGTAGAGCACCGGAAATAGTACTGATCCTCCCGCATCTTCTCAGTCCGGCAGAGCACCATGTATTTGCCACAGTCAGCACAGTAGACCAATCCAGAGAACAGATTGGGTTCCTCCATGTGCTTGGGCGGTCGCCGCTTGTGCTCCCGCACATCCTGCACGATCTCCCAGATTTCCATTGAGATGAGTGGCTCATGGGTGTTCTCCACAAGGATCTGCTCGCTCTCCGGTTTCTGGATCTGCTTTTTGTTTTTATAGGAGAGCGTTGTTTTCCTCATGTTAAGCGTGTGCCCGATGTAAACCTTGTTTTCCAGGATTTTAGCCACGGTTCTGCCGGACCAGGTGTAGGGACGGGTGGTATCCAGATTGGTGCAGGCAGTGCCGGTGGCCTGGTAGTACTGGTTGGTGGGATTCAGTACCTGCTCTCTGGTCAAAATTCTGGCGATCTGGTTCGGTCCTTTCCCCGCAGCGCACAGGTCAAAGATCCAACGCACGATGGGAGCGGTTTCCTCATCGGGAATGATCTCCTTGGAGTCCTTGTCCTTCTTCTTGTAGCCATAAGGCGGTTTGCCGCCCAGTCGTTCTCCGCGCTCCGCCTGCATTTTCTTGATAGCACGCACCTTCTTGCTGGTGTCCTTGGCGTGGAGTTCGTTGGCCCAGTTTCGGATGGGGTTGAAGTCGTTGCTGCTCTCCACCAGGGAATCCACGCCATCATTGACCGCGATAAAGCGGACACCCTTTTCCGGAAAGTAGATCTCCGTGTACTGTCCCACCTGAAGGTATTCTCGTCCCAGGCGGCTGAGATCCTTGACGATGATGGTCTCCACCTCGTCCCGTTCTACCATTTCTATGATTTTCTTCCAGGCCGGACGGTCAAAGTTTGTACCGGAGTAGCCATCGTCCGCCAGGAACAGTGTGTTTTCAAATCCATGATCCGCCGCGTACTGCTCCAGGAAGAGTTTCTGATTGTGGATGGAATTGGACTCTTTCTGCCGGTCATCCCTCTGCCGCTCATCCTCCTGACTGAGTCTTCCGTATAAGATGTTGTATTTTTGGCTTGCCATAACCTGAAGCCATAATTCCAGCTATCTTCGTCCTTTCGTCCGGTTATGCATGACGGGTCAAAAAAGAAATATTTACTACCACATGACTTGGGACAGGGACATGATCTGAACAGAATCTGTATGTATAATAGTCACTTCACAAGTTGACGAACGGGAGATTGTCTGATAAGATATGGAACATTACAATGAAAGGAGAAGGTCTGCAACTTATGGATGACGGTGACAGTAACGCCTCTACCAAGCCTCCCTCGTACAATTATGAACAGAATCGGATGAGACATGGCCTGTGCTTGCGAGAATAGTACGACGGGCTATGTCTTTTTGCGTCCTTTTGCCTATAATTGTTTTAATCTGTGGAGGTATTTACATTGGAAAATTCTATTTTATTCATGATTTTGCTGCAGGTATTTCTGATCCTGCTCAACGCAGTCTTTGCCAGTGCGGAGATTGCGGTAATTTCTATCAACGATGCCAAGCTGGCCCGAATGGCGGCGGAGGGAGATAAACGAGCCGTACGACTGGCCCGCCTGACCAGCCAACCGGCCCGCTTTCTCGCCACAATCCAGGTGGCCATCACTCTGTCTGGATTCCTGGGCAGCGCCTTTGCGGCGGAGAACTTCTCGGACGGCCTGGTCAGTTGGCTGGTAGGCCTGGGTGTGGGAATTCCCGCTGCTACCCTGGACGCCATCGCCGTGGTTATCATCACGCTGGTTTTGTCCTACTTTACCCTGATCTTTGGTGAGTTGGTTCCCAAGCGGGTGGCCATGCGTAAGGCAGAGTCCCTGGCTCTGGGTATCTCCGGCCTGATCTCCGCCATCGCCAAGCTGTTTGCACCTATTGTGTGGTTCCTGACCGCTTCCACCAATGCTGTCCTTCGTCTGCTTGGTATTGACCCCAACGCCGAGGAGGAGACCGTCAGTGAGGAGGAGATCCGCATGATGGTAGACGTGGGCAGCCAGAAAGGTACCATTGACCACGAAGAAAAGCAATTCATCCAAAACGTCTTTGAGTTTGACGACTTGACCGCCGGGGAGATTGCCACCCACCGAACCGACCTGACCATTCTGTGGCTGGAGGAGAGCATGGAGGAGTGGGCCGCCACCATCCACAACAGCCGCCACACCCGGTATCCTGTGTGCGGAGAATCCGCGGACGATGTGGTGGGTATCCTCAATGCAAAAGATTACTTCCGCCTGACGGACCGGAGCCGTGAGACCGTACTGGAACAGGCGGTGGAGACTCCCTATTTGGTACCGGACAGCGTCAAGGCGGATGTGCTGTTCCGTAACATGAAGGGCGGCTGCCATCCTTTGGCGGTGGTGCTGGACGAATACGGCGGCATGACGGGCATTGTTACCATCAACGATCTTGTGGAGCAGCTGGTGGGAGATCTGGGCGAGGAGGATGTATGCCGAAACGCCCTTCCCCTGATCGAGGCTGTGGACTCTGGCACCTGGAAGATCCGTGGAGAGGCGCCTCTGGAGGAGGTTGCCCAAACACTTGGTGTCACGCTGCCCTGTGACGACTTCGATACCTTTAACGGACTGGTCTTTGGGGCCGTGGCCACCATTCCCGAGGATGGAGCCACCATTGAAGTGGAAACCGCCGGCCTGGTGATCCGGGTCACCGAGATCCGAAACCATCAAGTGGTGATGGCGTTGGTTTGCCTGGCAGAGCCGCAGAATACAGAAAAGCAGGAACATAGAGGTGAGCATGAGTAATCTGTCTTTAATACCTGTTACCAGCAAAAATCGCAGAGCTGCTGAGGAGTTGGAGGTATTTCCACACCAGACAGGTTTTATCGAAAGCGTTGCGGAATGTATGAAAGAGGCGGATCAACTGGCGGCGTAGCATCCCATGTGCATCTATGACAACGACACCATGATCGGTTTTACCATGTACGGAATGATCCTGGAGCCCGCCTATACAAGACTTTGGTTTGACCGCCTGCTGATTGACAAGCAGCATCAAGGTAAGGGTTATGCAAAGCCTGCGGCGGACCCTCACCGCTCTGGCCAGCGTGGCAATCGTTTCTGCCGGTGGTCTTACGTACCAGGCAATCCAGTATTTCCGTACACCTTCCCAGGAGCCCGGCGGCGATTTTGGGATCAGCAGCATTCCTTCCACGGAGCCGTCCCTGTCTCCCTGGTTTACAGTGTGGTTGACCCTGCTGATCGTCTCCATTGTAGCCGGAATTCTTTTTTTCAAATTTTCCGACAGAATCCCAACAAAGCGAAATCCTCATCGCATCTAACTAGATGAACAGGCAAACGCCAAAACATCGAAGGAGGATTACAAATGCGGTTCAAAAGATTCTGTTCACTGGGTGTGGCTGCGGCCATTGGCATGAGTATTCTGGCGGGGACTGCTGCCGCAAAGGAGACGACAGCAGGACTTACCTTTGACTTTAACCAGAATGACGGCGGGTTTACCCCCATTTTTTCCGACTACCCCAACGAGCAGGGGGTGGAGGAATTTTATGAGCTTCGCTCCGGCCATGAGGAGGTTCCCATTGCAGAGGCCGGAAAGGGCCTTTTCCTCTCCGGCAATAATCACAGCGACGATCTCTTTATGGGGTATTACAAGGATCTGAGCGGCCTTGTTCCCGAGACGGAGTATCATTTCACCGTCCGCTTTCAGCTGGCCACCAATGTGGAAAATGATATGATCGGCATCGGCGGCGCTCCCGGAGAATCGGTCTTCGTCAAGTGCGGTGTTGCCTCTAAGGAGCCGGAAAACAGCCTGGACTCCCTGAACCACTTCTGCCTGAACATCGACAAGGGCAGTCAGAGCACCAGCGGATCGGACATGATCGTGGTCGGCAACCTTGCCAAAGAGGAAATCAACCGCCCCGGTGAATATGAGTTCAACGAGATCGAGACCAAGGTAATTGCCCGGACAGATGAAGCGGGAACGGCGTATCTGGTGATCGGCACCGACTCCGGCTTTGAAGGGGTGACCTCCTACTATCTGGATGATATTTCCGTCAGTTGGGCCGATACAGCCACGGTCTCCATCACCCGGGGCGACGCAGTCAAGATGCTGTTCGATCATGCCCATCGGTGGGACGAAGCCGTGGGACCCCCCACCTTTACGGATGTGGCCTGGGATGCTCCTTACGCTGAGGCAGTTGCCTGGGCAGAGCAAAACGGTTATCTGGGCGACTACGGTAATGGTTTCTTTGGGCCGGAGGATATGATGAGCGTAGAACAGGCCATGGTGATGATCTATCGACTGTTCGGAAGCCCCAAGGTGACAGATGCGGGTGTTCTGGATTCGTACAAGGATGCCAGTCAGATCTCCCCCTGGGCTCGGGATGCCGTTGCATTTTCCATTACCAACAAGCTGCTGGTGCCGGACGGGAAAATCCTGCCCCAGTCGCCCATCAGCGTGAAAGCCCTGCGCTATGCCATTGGGCAAATCGGCATGGCCGACTAAACGCCCAATCACTGTATGTCTATATCTTAAAGTTCTGCACAGTTGTTTTATACGAATCAGGCATCCCTCTCCGCTTCTGCCGGAAAGGGATGCCTGTCTGTCTCAAAGTGATTCAACTCGTATGCCAATTCCCATGCCAATTGGAATCCGCAAAGGAAACTGTGCATAGAGCGTTCCTCTGCAATGAGGTTCTGTGCGTCCATGATCCGCAACACCAGCTTTCTCTCTGGCTTTTCCAATCTCTCAATGAGTTGTTGGTGGCAAGTTTCAATTTCCTGCTCAGACTCTGCCATAGGCAGTGGCGTGTAAAATCTGTAGTAGAATTTTTTCAGGGCGTTGTTCATATGCTCTACCTCCTTGCAGCAAGACAACATACCACAAGTTAGCGTGAAAAGCCACTGGAATATTTGTATTTCAATAAATTCCTTATCATTGGTTTTGCAGACCATACACCGCTGTCCGTGGTTAGAAAACTTACCACTTTTGCGAGAGCCAGTAGTTATCTGCTCAATAAGAAATTAGAGCTTGTGGTGTTCCACAAGCCCTAATCTTCCCCATACACGGCGTTAAGCCCCATAGGTTCACGTGTGTACCTATGGGGCTTAACCCTTCGGATGTCCTTTTGTTTTGGTGCACGAGGCGGGACTTGAACCCGCACGTGCGTAATGCACACTAGAACCTGAATCTAGCGAGTCTGCCAATTCCACCACTCGTGCGTCTCTGCGCTGTGCACCGCTCAGCGCAGGTAATATATTACCACACCGCTTTTCGCTTGTCAACTACTTTTTTCTTATTTTTTCTTCTTTTCCTGCCCGGGCTCCTCCCGCAGGAAGACCAGCCGGTTTTCCGTGGAATCCTGGGGGGAGTAATGGTAGGAGAGCCGGTCAAACGCCTTGGCCTCCTCCGGGGACTCGGCCCCCCGCTCGGCCAGGAAGCGGACCATCTCGCCCCGGGCCATCTTTACGTGGACGCTCTTTTCCACGATCTTCTCCCCTGCCCGCTCGCCAAAGACGCATTTGACCACCCGCACGCCCTCGGGCAGGTGGCGGGCCACTCCCTTGCCATACTCCCAGGAGGAGAGATCCAGCAGCACCCGCTCCCCCTCCAGGGCGGCCCGGGCCAGCTTGTCCCCCCAGAAGTCATACAGATCCCGGCAGAAGGGGGTCTTGAGCCGGGCCCCCATCTCCAGGCGGTAGGGGGTCACCGCGTCCAGAGGGCGCAGCACGCCGTACAGCCCGGACAGGATGCGCAGATGCTCCTGCACATAGGTATAGTAGGCCCCTTCAAAGACCCGGGGGGCCATATACTGATATTGGATGCCGTCATAGGCCAGCAGAGCCGGGGTGGATGCCCGCTCCAGATCCATCTGCTGATAGCGCGCCCAGTTGAGGGCCGCGATCTTCTCGTTGCAGCCCATGAGCGCGCGCAGCTCCTCCAGGGAGAGGCCGCGCAGGTAGTCCGCCAGCTGTCCGGCCTCGGCCAGATACTGGGGCAGACCGGCGGGGGCCAGGGTGTCCCCCTCTTCCCGCATCTGCTTGGCCGGGGAAAGGATGATCCGCACGGCAAAGCCCTCCTTTGTCACGTTTTCAGAATGATAAAAAAATCGGAGCAAGCGATGAAAGCTTGCTCCGACGTGGTGCGGATGACGGGACTTGAACCCGTACGTCATGGACACACGCACCTCAAACGTGCCTGTCTACCAGTTCCAGCACATCCGCATGTTGTGCTGTCCTCTTCAGAACGCTTGTTTATTATAGCTTCCCATGCAGCATTTGTCAATGGTCTTTTTTCAAGTTTTTAAAAAATTTTCCTGACCCTTGTCCTCCCCCCTCCGCTCCTGTATACTGAGTGCAGAGTAAGACCACACCGTTTGGAAAGAAGGGGATTTCCATGTTTTCTCTGGATCGGATCGAGACCTACCGGGAAAACGCCCGTCTGGAGGCCAAGCTGGCCACCGGTGGGCTGCCCGAGAGCCTCTGGGAGACCTACTCCGCCTTTGCCAACTCCTACGGGGGCGTCATCCTGCTGGGGGTGGAGGAGCGGAGCGACCACTCCCTGCGCATCCAGGGCCTGCTGGACGCCCAGGAGATGCTGGAGGAATTCCTCACCCGGGTGCAGGACCCCCAGACCGTCAGCGCCGACCTGGTGTCGGAGGAGCGGGCCCGGGTGGAGTCCACCCCCCACGGGGACATCATCGTCATCGAGGTGCCCTGGGCCGAGGACGCCCTCCGCCCGGTCTATGTGGGCCGGGACCCCTACCACGGCACCTACCGCCGGGAGGGGGAGGCCGACCTGCGCTGTTCCCCCCCCGAGGTGGAGGCCATGCTGGAGGGGCGGCAGGGCTGAGGTTTCCTCTCTTTTCGACCGGACCCAGCGGGGAGGCGCATTTCTACTATGTCAACCATTACCAAACAGGCGCTGGAGGCGTCCCTCAAGCAGATGATGCTGAAAAAGCCTCTGGACAAGATCACCATCCGCGACATCACCGAGGCGTGCGGCATCAGCCGCATGACCTTTTACTACCACTTTAAAGACATCTACGACCTGGTGGAGTGGGTGTGCGTGGAGGACGCATCCCGGGCCCTCCAGGGCAAAAAGACCTACGACACCTGGCAGGAGGGGCTTGCCCAGATCTTTGAGGCGGTGCTGGAGAACAAGCCCTTTGTCCTCAACGCCTTCCGCTGCATCAGCCGGGACCAGATGGAGCGCTTCCTCTTCCACCTGACCTACGGACTGATCCGGGGCGTGGTGGACGAGAAGAGCCAGGGCAAACCCATCTCGGAGGAGGACAAGGCCTTTATCGCCGAGTTCTACAAGTACAGCTTCGTGGGTATCCTGCTGGACTGGATCCGCCAGGGCATGAGCGAGGACTACCAGACCATCGTGCGCAAGGTCAGCGCCACCATGCACGGAACCATCGCAAACGCCATTGAAAACTTTACCGCACAGCGGTGATTTTTGTACAAACGGGGCCGGATGATTAAAAACCGATCATCCGGCCCCGTTTGTACATGGTATTTCCCGCCCGGAACGGGTAAGATACAGACACATTCCAAACGAGCTCCGCCCTGCGGAGCCCCATGAAAGGCGGATCATCTATGGCAAAACACATCGGAAAATGGACTGCGGCAGCCGCCGGTCTCGCGGGCGCGGGCGCGGCAGTCGTCCTGGCAAAAAAGGCGGCCCAGAGCCGCACCACCCCGGAGGGAGCCTCCGCCGAGGCCCACGCAGAGTACCGGAACACCGAGCTGGGCCGGCAGGCGAAAAACAGCAAGGGCATCTACTACTCCAACGGAAACTACGAGGCCTTTGCCCGCCCCGAGAAGCCCGCCGGCGTGGAGGAAAAGCACGCCTACCTGGTGGGCAGCGGCCTGGCCTCCCTGGCCGCCGCCTGCTTCCTGGTGCGGGACGGACAGATGCCCGGCTCCCACATCCACATTCTGGAGTCCATGGACGTGGCCGGCGGCGCCTGCGACGGCATCTACGATCCCGGACGGGGCTACATCATGCGGGGCGGCCGGGAGATGGAGAACCATTTCGAGTGCCTGTGGGATCTGTTCCGCTCCATCCCCTCGCTGGAGAAGCCCGGGGCCTCCGTGCTGGATGAGTTCTACTGGCTCAACAAGCATGACCCCAACTACTCCCTGTGCCGGGCCACCGTGAACCGGGGCCAGGACGCCCACACCGACGGCAAGTTCGACCTGAGCCAGAAGGCCTGCATGGAGATCGTCAAGCTCTTCATGACCCCGGACGAGGACCTCTACGACAAGACCATCGAGGACGTCTTTGACGAGGAGGTCTTTGACTCCACCTTCTGGCTGTACTGGCGCACCATGTTCGCCTTTGAGAACTGGCACTCCGCCCTGGAGATGAAGCTCTACTTCCAGCGCTTCATCCACCACATCGCGGGCTTACCCGACTTCAGCGCCCTGAAATTCACCCGCTACAACCAGTACGAGTCCCTCATCCTCCCCATGCAGCGCTATCTGGAGGAGGCCGGGGTGGACTTCCGCTTCGGCACGGAAGTGACCAACGTGCTCTTCACCATCCAGGGCGGCAAAAAGACGGCCACCGCCATCGAGTGCAAGGTCAACGGCGTGGAGCAGGGCATCGTCCTCACCGAGAACGACCTGGTCTTTGTGACCAACGGCTCCTGCACCGAGGGCACCATCTACGGCGACCAGGACCACGCCCCCAACGGGGACGCCGAGATGCGCACCAGCGGCTGCTGGAACCTGTGGAAGAACATCGCCAGGCAGGACCCCAGCTTCGGCCGTCCGGAGAAGTTCTGCTCGGACATCTCCAAGACCAACTGGGAGTCGGCCACCATCACCACCCTGGATGACAAGATCCTGCCCTATATCACCAACATCTGCAAGCGGGACCCCCGGACCGGAAAGGTGGTCACCGGCGGCATCGTCAGCTGCCGGGACTCCAAGTGGCTGCTCAGCTGGACCATCAACCGCCAGGGCCAGTTCAAGGAGCAGGACCCCGAGCAGGTCTGCGTCTGGGTCTACGGCCTGTTCACCGACGTGCCGGGCGACTATGTGAAAAAGCCTATGCGGGAGTGTACCGGCCGGGAGATCACCCAGGAGTGGCTCTACCACATCGGCGTGCCGGTGGACCAAATCCCCCGGCTGGCCGATGAGAGCGCGGTGTGCGTGCCCACCATGATGCCCTATATCACCGCCTTCTTCATGCCCCGGACCAAAGGGGACCGCCCCGACGTGATCCCCGACGGCTGCGTGAACTTCGCTTTCCTGGGCCAGTTCGCCGACACCCCCCGGGACACCGTGTTCACCACCGAGTACTCCGTGCGCACCGCCATGGAGGCCGTCTACGGCCTGCTGGGCGTGGACCGCGGCGTGCCCGAGGTGTGGGGCAGCGTCTACGATGTGCGCGCCCTGCTGGACAGCTCCGTGTGCCTGATGGACGGCCGCTCTCCCCTGGAGATCGAGCTGCCCGGCCCCCTGAACCTGCTGAAAAAGCCCCTGCTCAAGGCCGTGCAGGGTACCGTGGTGGAAAAGCTGCTGCGGGACCACAACATCCTGCGGGACGGTATGCTGTAATTTCCTCCCCCAACAGAACACACGCCCCCGGAAGCCATGGCTTCCGGGGGCGTTTCGCATGAGGAGCACGTTCGACATGTGTCTCAAAGAGGCTCTTTTCCCTAAGTCACAAAACTATACTTGATCGGCAGACTGCCGCAGGACGCCGAAGAGGATCAGGTCCAGCATCTCCGCCCCCACGCCCAGCACAGTGTGGAGGTCTTTGCCCTCGCTCTCCTCCTGATCGTGGAGCAGCAGGCTGCGGAAGGAGGCCTCCGTGCTCTCCAGATACCGGATCACACGCTCGGGCTCCAGCCCCGGGCGGAGAGGCATAGTGCGCACCATCCGCTCCAGAAAGGCCCGGTTCATCCGGCGCAGGGGCTCCCACAGCCTCCAGATCTCCTCCCGCAGGTGCTCCGGGGGGCGGAGCATGGCGTTTTCAAAGATCCGCTTGCGCTCCGGGTGGTCCTGGAAATAGGACTCCCGCAGCAGGAAAAAGCGCTGGATACTCCCCAGGGCGTCCCCCTCTCCCAGCTGGGCCATCCCCGCCTCCACATGGGCGGTCAGCCGCTCAAAGGTGTCCCGGACGCACAGCAGGAACAGCTCGTCCTTGCCGGAGTAGTAGTGGTACATCATGCCCTTGGAAATGCCGTGGTTTTTGCAGATCTGCTCCATATTGACGGCATCATAGTCCCGGCGCCCGAACTCCTCCAGGGCCGCCCGCAAGATCCCCTGTCTGCTGTGTTCCTGCCGCTCCTTTTGTGTCATGCGGTCAGACCTCCTTCTGCCTTGTGCAGCTCCCCGGCCCATTCAAAGCCCTTCTTGGCCGCAAATACGGCGATCACCTCGTTGATCACCGCCGCGGCCGCGATGGTCCCCTGGAGCATGGACGCAGACTCGGGCGCCGCGTTCTGCAGCACCGACACGGCGATGCCGGTGAACACCAGCGACACGCCCGAGTGGGGCAGCAGCGTCAAGCCCAGATAGCGCCGCACCGTCGCCGGCGCATGGGTGACCGCCGCGCCCAGATAGGCGCCGCTGTACTTCCCCACCGCCCGCGCCAGGATGTAGACCGCCGTATAGATCCCCGCGCCAAAAATAAGGTGGTAGTCCAGCGGCGCGCCCAGGTTCAGAATGACCACGATCATGGCAAAGCCGATGGCCGGGTTCACTACCTCCATCATACCATATAGCTTCTCCGTGTCAATGAGATTGGAGAAGGCGGTGGAGTAGGCCATGCCGATGAGCATGAAGTTCAGCACCGGAACGGGCAGCAGGCTGTTGATGAAAAAGCCCAGCCCCGCCGTGAGGAGCAGCATGGACCCCATCACCGCCAGCACGCCCGCCCGGCTGCGGACGCGGCGCATCAGAAGCCCGGCCGCCGCACCGGTCACGCCCCCCAGCACCACCGGCAGGAAGACCAGCAGCATCACCGCCGGCAGAGGGATGCCCACGGCGGACACCTGGGCCGAGACCAGGCCCATGACCACAAAGAACACCAGCGCCCCCACCAGATCGTCCAGGGCGGCCATGGGAATCAGTGTCTTGGTCACCGGGCCGTCGGTCTTCAGGTCCCGCACCACCGACAGCGAGGGGGCCGGCGCGGTGGCCAGCGCGATCCCCCCGAAGACAAAGGCCAGATAGACCGGCACCCCCGTGCAGGCAAAGAGCACGCCAAAGACCAGACTCACCACCACAAAGGTCCCCAGGGACTCGGTGATGGTGGTGACCAGGATCCTGGGCCCGGCCTTTTTCATCTGCCTCCAGATCAGCTCGGTGCCGATCATCAGGCCGAACACGCTCTCCAGTATGCGCTCGGTCACATCGAACCACCCGGACTCCAGGACGGCCTCGTTCAGCAGGTCCAGCCCGTGGGGCCCGATCACCATGCCGGCGATCAGCCAGCCCAGAATGGCCGGCAATTTCAGTTTCGAGATCAGCTTGCCCGCAGCAAACGCCAGGAAGATGGAGACCAGCAGCCGCAGCACAGAAAACAAGAGGTCCATAGCAGTCTTCTCCTTTTTCAATTATAGACGAGTTCGTCTGTTTTTCAGTATAGCATAAATAGACGGTTCCGTCTGTAAATGAATTGTTAAGAATTTCCCCCGCCGTCCCACGATGGCTCTTGCCAAAGCGCAATTTTTTCGGTATACTAAATAGAAGTCCGCAGAACGAAGCTGCGCGCCCCGGCAGGAAGCCGGGCAGATCGGCAGAAGCCGCCGCAGCCCTCCCGGACCTCCGTCCCCGCGTATTCTACGATTGTCGATACCAGGAAGGTATCTGTCCCCCGGCAGGAGGACAGATACCTTCTTTTTCTATGAAAGGAGACTCTATGACACTGGAACAATTCTTCCACGACCACCCCAGAGCCGCCATCGCCTTCTCGGGCGGCGTGGACTCCGCCTTTCTGCTCTGGGCCGCCCGGGCCTACGGCTGCGACGTGCACGCCTACTATGTGAGCACCGCCTTCCAGCCCGCCTTTGAGCGGGAGGACGCCCGCCGGCTGGCCCAGGAGCTGGGCGTGCCCATGACGGTCATCGAGACCGACGTCCTCGCCGTCCCCGAGGCCGCGGCCAACGGCCCCGACCGCTGCTACCACTGCAAGCGGGCCCTCTTCTCCCTGCTCTGGCAGCGAGCCCGCGCCGACGGCCACACCCTGCTCCTGGACGGCACCAACGCCTCGGACGACGCCGGGGACCGGCCCGGCATGCGGGCCCTGCGGGAGCTGGAGGTCCGCTCCCCCCTGCGGGAGTGCGGCCTGACCAAGGAAGAGGTCCGCGCCCGCTCCCGGGAGGCCGGGCTCTTCACCTGGGACAAGCCCGCCTATGCCTGTCTGGCCACCCGCATTCCCACCGGCACCCCCATCACCGCCGCCGATCTGGAGCGGGTGGAGCGTGCAGAGGACGCCCTCTTCGCCCTGGGCTTCTCCGACTTCCGGGTACGTCTGGCGGGGGATGCCGCCCGTATTCAGATCCCGGCCGGGCAGATGGATGGCCTCCTCAAGCGCCGGGAGGAGATTTTGAAGCAGCTCGCCCCCCACTTCTCCGCGGTGCTGCTGGATCTGGACGCACGCACCCCCTCCCGCTGAGAAAGGAGTTTTTATGGACAACAAGCATGAGATCTTACAGCTCCTGCGCTCGGTAGCCTCCGGGGACACCTCCCCGGAGCAGGCCCTGCTGGAATTCAAGCAGTCCCCCTTTGAGGACCTGGGGTATGCCAAGGTGGACTTCCACCGCAATATCCGCCAGGGGGCGGCTGAGGTCCTCTACGGCGCCGGCAAGACGCCGGAGCAGATCATCGGCATCGCCTCCGCCATGGGAGAGCGGGGCTGCCGCAACATCCTCATCACCCGCATGGAGGCCGACGCCGCCCGGCAGGTGGCCGACGCCCTCCCCCTGGAGTACCACCCCTCTCCCCGGCTGGGCATCGCCTTCCCCGGTCCCCGGACCTCTCTGGGCAACATCGTGGTGGCCACCGGCGGCACCAGCGACATGCCGGTAGCTGAGGAGGCCGCCCTCACCGCCGAGGCCATGGGCAACCAGGTCACCCGGCTCTACGACGTGGGGGTGGCGGGGCTCCACCGCCTGCTCTCCCGCCTGGACGTGCTCATGAGCGCCCGCTGCGTGGTGGCCGTGGCCGGGATGGAGGGGGCCCTCGCCTCCGTGGTGGGCGGTCTGGTGGACTGCCCCGTCATCGCCGTCCCCACCAGCGTGGGGTATGGGGCCAGCTTCGGGGGACTCTCCGCCCTGCTCTCCATGCTCAACTCCTGCGCGTCGGGCACCAGCGTGGTCAACATCGACAACGGCTTCGGGGCCGGGTATCTGGCCAGTATGATCAATCAAATGGAAGGTTTGGAGGAATCCTGAGATGAAAACACTGTATCTGGAATGCAATATGGGCGCGGCCGGCGATATGCTGCTCTCCGCCCTCTATGAGCTCCTGGAGGACAAAGAGGCCTTCCTGGACACCATGAACCACCTGCCCCTCCCCGGCGTGCACCTGGAGGCCGAGCGGGGCGTCACCTCGGGCATCGCGGGCACCCACATGCATGTGACCGTCCACGGCGTCGAGGAGGGGACCGATGGTCACGATCATCACCATGATCATGAGCATGACCACCACCACGACCATGAGCATGACCATGACCATGAGCATGACCATGAGCATGACCATCACCACGACCATGAGCACGAGCACGGTCATGAGCATCATCATGACCACGACCACGAGCACGGCCATCACCATGACCATGACCACGGCCACGATCACCACCACGCCACCCCCGGCGCCATTGCCCATCTCATCGACCATCTGCCCCTCCCCCAGGAGGTGAAGGACCACGCCCGCGGGGTCTATGACGCCATCGCCCGGGCCGAGGCCCAGGCCCACGGCTGCCCGGTGGGCGACGTCCACTACCACGAGGTGGGCGCGCTGGACGCCGTGGCCGATGTGACAGGCGTGTGCTACGCCCTCCACCTGCTCCGGCCCGAGCGCATTGTGGTCTCCCCCATCCACGTGGGCAGCGGTACCGTCCGCTGCGCCCACGGCATCATGCCCGTCCCCGCGCCCGCCACCGCCGCCCTTCTTGCCGGGGTCCCCACCTACGGCGGGGCGGTCCAGGGCGAGCTGTGCACCCCCACCGGGGCCGCCCTTCTGGCCCATTTTGCCGACTCCTTCGGCCCCATGCCCGTGATGTGCACCCAGAAGGTGGGCTACGGCATCGGCACCAAGGTCTTTGAGCAGGCCAACTGCGTCCGGGCCTTCTGGGGCGAGAGCGCCGAGGAGGCCAACGGCGAGATCGTGGAGCTGGTGTGCAACATCGACGACATGACCGCCGAGTCCCTCTCCTTCGCCTGCGCCCGCCTGCTGGAGCTGGGCGCCCTGGACGTGTACACCCTGCCCGGGACCATGAAGAAGGGCCGCAGCGGCCAGGTGCTCACCGTCCTGTGCGCCCCCGAGCAGGAGGGCGACCTGGCCCGGCACATCCTCTCCCTCACCACCACCAACGGCCTGCGCGCCCGCCGGTGCGGGAAGTACTTCCTCACCCCCTCGGTCCGGGAGGCGGAGACCCCCTGGGGCGCGGTCCGGGTCAAGACCGCCCAGGGATATGGCGTGACCCACGTGAAGCCCGAATATGAGGATGTGGCCGCCCTGGCCCGCAGCCGCGGCGTCTCCCTGGAGGAGATGGCCCGGGACATCCTCCGCCACGTCTGATCCAGGAGGTCCTTATGTCCAAGAAATCCCTTCTCTCCCTGCTCCTCACCGCCGCCCTGGGGGCGGGCATCCTCACGGGCTGCCAGGGGACGGCTTCCCCCTCCCCCACGCCCGCCTCGTCCGCCGGGAAGGACTCGGTGGTCATCGCCATGGACACCAACTCCGAGCCGGCCGCCGGCTTCGACCCCGCCTTCGGCTGGGGCGCCGGGGAGCACGTCCATGAACCCCTCATCCAGAGCACCCTCACCGTCACCAAGCCCGACCTCACCATCGGCTACGACCTGGCCACCGGCTACTCGGTCAGCGATGACGGCCTCACCTGGACGGTCACCATCCGGGACGACGCCCGCTTCACCGACGGGGAGGCCCTCACCGCCGAGGACGTGGCCTTCACCTACAACACCGTGAAGGAGTCCAGCTCGGTCAACGACTTCACCATGCTGGACCGGGCCGAGGCGGTGGACGAGACCACCGTGGCCTTCCACATGAACACCCCCTTCTCCATCTGGCCCTACACCATGGCGGTGGTGGGCATCGTGCCGGAGCACGCCTATGACAGCGCCACCTACGGCCAGAATCCCATCGGCTCGGGCCGCTACGTCCTCAAGCAGTGGGACAAGGGCCAGCAGATCATCCTGGAGGCCAACCCCGACTACTACGGCGAGGCCCCCGCCATCCGCCGCTTCACCATCCTCTTCCTGGAGGAGGACGCCGCCTTCCTGGCCGTCCAGGCCGGACAGGTGGACCTGGCCTACACCTCGGCCACCTACTCCGACCAGAGTGTGGCGGGGTATTCCCTCACGGCCTACCGCACCGTGGACAACCGGGGCTTCAACCTCCCCGCCGTCCCCGCCGGGACCAACGCCCAGGGCCAGGCCATCGGCAACGACTTCACCTCTGACGTCCTCGTCCGGCGGGCCATCAACATCGGCATCGACCGGGAGGAGATGATCGAGAACGTCCTCAACGGCTACGGCACCCCGGCGTACAGCGTGTGTGACCAGCTCCCCTGGTACAACCCCGCCTCCCAGGTGGAGTACGACCCCGAGGCGGCCGCCGCCCTGCTGGACGAGGCCGGCTGGACCCTGGGCAGCGACGGCATCCGGGAACGGAGCGGCGTGAAGGCCGAGCTCCATCTGCTCTATCCCAGCAGCGACTCGGTCCGCCAGGCCCTGTGCGCCGACTTCGCCCAGCAGCTCCAGGAGCTGGGCATCTCCACCTCCATCGAGGGGGTGGGCTGGGACACCGCCTATGACCGGGCCCAGTCCGAGCCCCTCATCTGGGGCTGGGGCGCCCACACCCCCATGGAGCTCTACAACATCTACCACACGTCGGCGGACACCGGCCTTGCCGGGTACTCCCCCTACGCCAACGCCGCCGTGGACTCCTACATGGACCAGGCCCTCCAGTGCACCGACCTGGAGACCTCCTACGAGCTCTGGCAGAAGGCCCAGTGGGACGGCTCCACCGGCGTCACCCAGGAGGGCGACACCCCCTGGGTGTGGCTGGTCAACGTGGATCACCTCTACTGGGTTCGGGAGGGGCTCCAGGTGGCCGAGCAGAAGATCCACCCCCACGGCCACGGCTGGTCCATCGTGAACAACGTGGACCAGTGGAGCTGGTCCTGATCCCCGGCGTTCTGCCGCTGCAAGAGGAGGCCTTTCTGTGAAACACCGTCTGCAATTTGCGGGCAAAAAACTCCTGCGCATGGCGCTGCTCCTGCTGGGCGTGAGCCTGGTGGCCTTTCTGCTCATGTCCCTCTCCCCCCTGGACCCCCTCCAGACCAACGTGGGCCAGGCCGCCCTGGGCTCCATGAGTGAGGAGCAGATCCAGCGCCTCGAGGAGTACTGGGGGGTCAACGAGCCCCTCCCCCAGCGCTATCTGGGCTGGCTGTCCGACGCCCTCCGGCTGGACTTCGGCACCTCCCTGCTCTACCGCCAGCCCGTCATGGAGGTCATCGGACAGCGCCTTGTGAGCTCCCTGGGCCTGATGGTCACGGCCTGGGTCCTGTCCGGCGTCCTGGGGGTAACCCTGGGCCTGCTGGCCGGGGCCACCCGGGGAAGGCTCCCCGACCGGCTCATCCGGGGGTACTGCCTCATCATCTCCAGCACCCCCGCCTTCTGGCTGGCCCTGCTGCTGCTGATGATCTTTTCGGTGTGGCTGGGCTGGCTCCCCATCGGGCTGGCCGTTCCCATCGGGATGGAGGCCTCCCAGGTCACCTGGCAGGACCTGCTCTCCCACGCCATCCTCCCCGCCGTGACCCTGAGCATCACGGGGGTGGCCAACATCGCCCTGCACACCCGGGAGAAGGTGGTGGACGTGCTGGAGTCCGACTATGTCCTCTTCGCCCGGGCCCGGGGGGAGTCGGGACGGGCCATCCTGCTGCGCCACGGCCTGCGCAACATCCTGCTGCCCGCCATCACCCTCCAGTTCACCTCCATCAGTGAGATCATCGGGGGCTCGGTGCTGGTGGAGCAGGTCTTCTCCTACCCCGGTCTGGGGCAGGCCGCCGTCACGGCGGGCCTGGGGAGCGATCTGCCCCTCCTGCTGGGCATCACCGTGGTCACCGCCGCCATCGTCTTTCTGGGGAGTCTGAGCGCAGACCTCCTCTACGGCGCGGTGGACCCCCGCATCCGAAGGGGGGTGGCCCGTCACTCATGAGCCGTTGGAATCAGCGCAAGCGCACCCTGGCCCTGCTGGGCTGCGCCGCCCTTCTCCTGTGCGCCGTCACCGTGGCCGGGCTCCTGTTCCAGCCCCTGGCCATGGAGACCGACTTTGCAAACAAACAGCTCGCCCCCGCTCCCGGCCACTGGTTCGGCACCGACTGGATGGGCCGGGACATGCTGGCCCGCACCCTCACCGGCCTCTCCCTGAGCATCCGCATCGGCCTTCTCACCGCAGTGGTGAGCGCCCTCCTCTCGGTCCTGCTGGGGGTGACCGCCGCCCTGGGCCGCCGGGCCGACGCCGTGATCTCCTGGTGCATCGACCTCTTTCTGGGCATCCCCCATATCCTGCTGGTCATGCTCATCTCCCTGGCCTTCGGCCGGGGCTTTGTGGGGGTGGTGGCCGGTGTCTCCCTGAGCCACTGGCCCTCCCTGGCCCGGGTCATCCGGGGGGAGGTCCTCCAGCTGCGCCAGACCACCTATGTCCGCGCCGCCGAGCGCCTGGGCGTGCCCCGGGGCCGGATCATCCGGCGGCACATGCTCCCCCACCTGCTGCCCCAGTTCCTCACCGGGCTCATCCTCCAGTTCCCCCACGCCATCCTCCACGAGGCCAGCGTGACCTTCCTGGGGTTCGGCCTCTCGCCGGAGCAGCCCGCCATCGGGGTGATCCTGTCCGAGAGCATGCGCTACCTCACCACCGGGAAATGGTGGCTGGCCCTCTTCCCGGGGCTGTCCCTGGTGCTGGTGGTGCTGCTCTTCGCCGCGCTGGGGGAGGGTGTGCGCCGCCTGCTCCACCCCGCCAGCGCCCATCAATGAGGAAAGGAGGTTCCGCCATGGAACCAATTCTGGACGTGGAAGGACTCTCCATCTCCTTCCGGCAATACGACCGGGGCGCCCACCAGCGCACCCTCCCGGTGATCCACGACCTGTCCCTGTCCATCGCGCCGGGGCAGGTGGTGGCCGTGGTGGGCTCCAGCGGCTCGGGCAAGAGCCTGCTGGCCCACGCCCTTCTGGACATCCTCCCCGCCAACAGCGCCCGGGAGGGGGTCATCCGCTACCGGGGGGAGCCCCTCACCCCCGCCCGGACCGCCGCCCTGCGAGGGACGGAGATCGTGCTGGTCCCCCAGGGCGTGACCTATCTGGACCCCCTGATGAAGGTGGGGCCCCAGATCTGCAAGGGGCGGCGGGAGGGGCGCGTCCGGGAAGCCTGCCGGGCCGTCCTCGCCCGCTACGGCCTCCCCCCCGACACGGAGGAGCGCTATCCCTTTGAGCTCTCGGGCGGCATGGCCCGGCGGGTGCTCATCTCCACCGCCGTGATGGAGTCCCCCCGCCTGGTCATCGCCGACGAGCCCACCCCCGGCCTGGACGCCCGGGCCGCCGGGCGCATCCTGGGCCACTTCCGGGAGCTGGCCGACGGCGGGGCCGGGGTCCTCCTCATCACCCACGATCTGGAGCTGGCCCTCACCATCGCCGACCGGGTGGCCGTCCTCTACGCCGGCGAGACGGTGGAGGAGGCCGCCGCCGCAGACTTCACCACGCCGGGGGGCCTGCGCCACCCCTATACCCGCTCGCTCTGGGCGGCCCTCCCCCAGAACGGCTTCCGGCCCATCCCGGGCAGCCAGCCCGCCCCCGGCGAGATACCAACCGGGTGCCGCTTCGCCCCCCGCTGTCCCCGCTGCCGGGAGGACTGTCAGGAGACCCATCCGGCCTACCGCTCCTTCCGGGGCGGCATGGTCCGCTGTACGTTCCCCGGGGAGGTGATGGAATGAGTCTGGAGGCCAAAGATCTCACCTTCCGCTATCCCCGCCGGAGCCGGGGGAGCGTGCTGGAGGGGGTCTCCCTCGCGGTGGAGCCCGGCGAGCGTGTAGGGCTCTCCGCCCCCAGCGGCCGGGGCAAGACCACCCTGTGCAAGCTCCTCTCCGGCTATGAGCGGCCCGACCGGGGGGAGGTCCTGCTGGACGGCCGCCCCCTCTCCTCCTACAAGGGCTTCTGCCCGGTGCAGATGATCTGGCAGCACCCGGAGACGGCGGTGGACCCCCTCCTCCGCCTGGGCGAGACCCTCTATGAGGCGGGTCCGGTGGAGGACCGCCTGCTGGATGCCCTGCACATCCAGCCCGCCTGGCTGGAGCGCTATCCCCTGGAGCTCTCCGGCGGGGAGCTTCAGCGCTTCTGCATCGCCCGGGCCCTGCGGGAAGGGGTGCGCTACCTCCTGTGCGACGAGATCACCGCCATGCTGGATCTCATCACCCAGGCCCAGATCTGGGATTTCCTCCTGGAAGAGGCCCGGCAGAGAGAGCTGGGGCTGGTCATCGTCAGCCACAACACCCTCCTGCTGGAGCGGCTTTGCACCCGCATCCACCCACTGACATAAAAAAGCCTCCCGAACATGGTTCGGGAGGCTTTTTGCTGATTCAAGCGATTAGTAATTCTTGCACTGGAGCTCGAAATAGGCGCGGGGATGGGCGCACACGGGGCAGACCTCGGGGGCCTCCTTGCTCACGTGCAGGTGGCCGCAGTTGCGGCACTTCCAGACGTAGACGTCGCCCTTCTGGAACACGGCGCCCTCTTCCAGGTTCTTCAGGAGAGCCAGGTAGCGCTCCTCGTGCTCCTTCTCGATCTTGCCCACGCCCTCGAACAGGAAGGCCAGGCGCTCGAAACCCTCTTCCTTGGCGGTCTCGGCCATCTCACGGTACATCTGGGTCCATTCCTCGTTCTCGCCGGCGGCGGCGGACTTCAGGTTGGCGGCCGTATCGCCCAGCTCGCCCAGCTCCTTGAACCAGAGCTTGGCATGCTCCTTCTCATTGCCGGCGGTCTCTTCAAAGATGGCTGCGATCTGCTCAAAGCCCTCTTTCTTGGCCTTGCTGGCAAAGTAGGTATACTTGTTGCGGGCCATGCTCTCTCCGGCAAACGCCTTCCACAGATTGGCCTCTGTCTTGCTGCCCTTCAGTTCCATCGTTCTGTCCTTCCTTTCTATTCTTTGATTCAAAATTTAGATCCAATCACAGGCGGTCAAAGCCTGCATTTTTGAGAAGCGGGCCGAACGGGTTCGGCCCGCTGGGCGTTAGCCTTCGCCCTTCCAGAAGCCGTGCAGGTTGCAGTACTCATAGGCCTCCACCTTCTCGTTCCGGGTGAAGGTCTTGAGCTCGGGCTCGTCCCCGGGCTGGGGGAAGCGGAAGGTCACGGTGTCGCCGGACACGGCCGCGATCAGATTGATATAGTGCTCCGGCAGCATGGGATGGGTCACGGAGCCCACCTTCACGGTGACGGAATAGCCGCTGCCGTGGGCGGTTTTCTCCACCACGGGGACGTGCTTCTCCAGAGCGCCGTCGGTGGTGTTGGGGACCAGCTCCTGCATGGGCTCGCCGCAGCAGACCACGGGCACGCCCTTGTCGACGACCTTGAACACGATGTTGCCGCAGTGGGCGCAGCGGTACAGCTTCATTTCCATGATAAAATCCTCCTTATAAAATAGTCAAATGTTTTCTCTCAGCTTCTCCAATTGTAACATTTTAACGGGCAAAATGCAAGGGATACGGGGACTCAGTGGAGGGTCTTGCACTGGGCGCAGATCCCGTGGAAGAGCAGATCATGTCTTGTGACCTGGTGCTCACTGTGGGCCAGGGCCTCCTCGTCCAGATCCGCCCGGTAGGGCAGGTCCATGTCATAGACCCCTCCGCACCGGTCGCACTGAAAATGGGGATGGGACTTGGTATTTGCGTCATATCGCTCCACGGGGAAGGCCATGCGGGTGATCCTTCCCTCATCTGCCATCAGATTCAGATTCCGGTAGACGGTCCCCAGGCTCAGGTTTGGATTTTCCGGTTTCAGCCACTGATAGATCATCTCGGCGGTGGGATGCTCGGTGCTCCCCATCAGGGCCTCATAGATCAGTTCACGCTGTCTGGAATAGCGTTTTCCTTTCATCGACCGTCTCCTTTCTTTAAATCAGTAATTATTACTGTTATTAATATAGCAGATGTTGCGCCGTTTGGCAAGCCCTAATTTTGAAAAACTTCCGGTATGAATGTCCCCGGTTTTGCGCAGACTAGCGTCAGATGCACATCTCAAGTATTTGAAACCATTGAGGAGGCTATCCCATGAAACGGATTTTCTGTATCCTTGCGCTTACCCTTGTGATCGGTATGGGGCTGGCGGGCTGTTCCGGCACGGAGCCCATGTCCTCCCCCACGCCTACGCCCACCATGGCGCCCACCAACTCCGACCACCCGGTCCAGGACGCCATCGACGGCGCCGGGGACGCGGCCAAGGGTGTGCTGGACGGCGCGGGCGATGTGGTCCGGGGCGCGGCCGACGGCGTGGGCGACGCGGCCCGGGACGTGGGCAACGGAGTGAGCAACGCCGCCCGGGATGTGGGCGACGGCATCAAAAATGCCGTCCAATGACCCCGCCCCTTTCAGCGTGTCGAAAAAATTCGACACGCTTCTCAAAAATGCAAGCATTTTTTCGAGAGGGATGCAGTCCGCTGCGCGCACTCGCTGGCGCTCGCACACTTGCGGCCTGAGAGGAGTGTTTTCCGACGTACACGCCGCCGGAAAACACGACTGGATTTGATTCCGCCGTCTGCGGACGGCGGAACTCTGCGAGGCTCTTGCAGCACAAATCGCAGAAATACACTTTATCGACAGACTGAGAGGACCGGCTCCCATAATGGGAACCGGCCCTCTTTTTTACATGCCAAACTGTATTTTAAGACGCGTGCGGTCGGCACGCAGTTACCCGCGGCTGATATCCCGGGTGGCGTAGGCGTTCAGGTCCATCCTGTCCCGCTTTCCGGCCAGATACTCATAGTAGCCCTGGCAGCCGATCATGGCCCCGTTGTCCCCGCACAGGGAGAGGGCCGGGAGATAGAGCTTGTCCCCGCTCTTGGCGCAGGCCCGCTCCAGGTCGGCCCGCAGCCGGGAGTTGGCCGCCACGCCGCCGGCAATGGCGATCTTGCCGTAGCCGCACTTCCGGGCGGCCGCCATGGTGCGGGGGACCAGGGTGTCGCTCACCGCCGCGCCGAAGGAGGCCGCCAGGCCGGGCAGGTCCAGCGCCTCCCCCTTCTGGTTGGCGTTGTGGACCAGGTTGACCACCGCCGTCTTGAGCCCGGAGAAGGACATGTCCAGCTCGGCCCCCGCCACATGGGCCCGGGGCAGGTCGTAGCGGGTATCGTCTCCCCCCTGGGCCAGCTTGTCCATGGGGGCCCCGCCGGGGTAGCCGATCCCCAGGACCCGGGCCGCCTTGTCAAAGCACTCCCCCGCCGCGTCGTCCCGGGTGGCCCCCAAAATTTCCATCTCGGTATAGCTCTTCACGTCCACGATCATGGTGTTGCCCCCGGAGACGCACAGGCACACAAAGGGGGGCTCCAGATCGGGATGGGTGATGTAGTTGGCCGCAATGTGGCCCCGCACGTGGTGTACCCCGATGAGGGGCTTTTTCAGGGCGTAGGCCACCGACTTGGCAAAGTTCACCCCCACCAGCACCGCGCCGATGAGGCCGGGGGCGTAGGTGACCGCCACCGCGTCGATGTCCTGCTTTCCGATCCCGGCCTCCCGCAGGGCCCGGTCGGCCAGGGCGGCGATGGCCTCCACATGCTTGCGGGAGGCGATCTCCGGGACCACGCCCCCGTAGGTGGCGTGCATATCGGCCTGGGAGGCGATGGCGTCGGAGAGCACCGTCCGCCCGTCCCGCACCACGGCCACGGCGGTCTCGTCACAGGAGGACTCCACAGCCAGAATAATCATGGTTTCGTTCCTTCTTTCTCTTGGATGGGGATGTGTACATAGCGCCGGTAGAGGGGCAGCAGCGTCCCCAGGCGGTAGAGGGCCCGGTGGGCCTCCATGGCCTCCCCGGTGTCCATGGACCCGGAGGCCGACCAGCCCAGCATGGCATACCGCACCCGGAAGATGTCGGACTGGTAGTTGAGGTCAAAAAAGCCGTTTCGGGTATAGAAGGCCAGACGGCGGCGGCGCTTCTCCCCCTCCTCCGGGGAGAGATCTTCCTCCAGGGCCTCCACTTCGGCCAATAGGCCCCCCGTGGCGGCGTAGCGCCGCTGGAGCTGCCCCAGCATGGCGCTTCCCACGCCCCCGCCCCGCTTTCCCTGGCAGGCGGCCAGATAGTCCAGGAGCACAAAGCGCTCCCCCAGGCGCAGGAGGGCGTATCCCACCAGCTCCTCCCCCCGGTAGAAGCCCAGGGCGTCGTACTCGCCCCGCTCCATCAGGCGCAGGATAGTCCACAGGGGCTTCAATTCCACCCGGGGAAAGGCCTCCTGCATCTCCCAGCGGTAGATGCGCCGCATCTGCTGCCGGGAGAGGACGCGCATGTCCAGCTCCATCATGCCCGGTCCCACTCCCGGGTCATGAGGATGGCGTCCTCCTTCGGGTCGTCGTAGTAGTCCTTCCGGCGGCCCACCTCGTAGAAGCCGTGCTTCTCGTAGAGGGCGATGGCGGGGGCATTGCCCGCCCGCACCTCCAGGGTGAGGAAGGCCAGCTTGGCCGCGCCGAACCGGACAAAGGTGTCGATGAGGGCGTCGGCGATCCCCTGCCGCCGGTAGGCCGGGTCCACCGCCACATTGTCGATATAGCCCTCGTCCAGCACCACATGGAGCCCCGCGTAGCCCAGGACGCTGCCGTCCTCCCCCTCGGCCACCAGGAAGGAGGCCGTCTCGTTGTAGAGCTCCTCGGCCAGCATATCCACGCTCCAGGGGTGGGAAAAACAGGTCCGCTCCAGCTCCGCGATGCCCTCCAGATGGCTCCGGTCCATGGGGACCAGTTGGTAATTCATGGTGATCCGCTCCTTTTTCTCGTTGCTCAGTGGGCCTCGGCCCAGCTCTTGCCCACGTGGGCGTCCGCCGTCAGGGGGACCGCCAGGGAGACGACCCCCTCCATCTCCTCCGTGAGCAGCTTCTTCACGGTCTCGGCCTCTTCCTCGGGGCACTCCACGATGAGCTCGTCGTGGACCTGGAGGACCAGCCGGGCCTTCAGGCCCTCGGCCCGCAGCCGGGCATCCACCCGGATCATGGCCAGCTTGATGATGTCGGCCGCCGTGCCCTGGATGGGCATGTTGAGGGCCACCCGCTCCCCGAAGGAGCGCATATTGAAGTTGGAGGATTTGAGCTCGGGCAGCCAGCGGCGGCGGCCCATCAGGGTGGAGACAAAGCCGTCTTTCCGGGCCCGCTCCACAATATCGGTCATATAGGCGTGGACGCCGGAATACCGTTCAAAGTAGCGCTCCATGTAGGCCTTGGCCTCTTTCCGGGTGACGCCGATGTCCTGGGAGAGGGAGAAGTCCGAAATCCCGTACACGATGCCGAAGTTCACCGCCTTGGCCGCCGAGCGCATCTGCCGGGTCACCATCTCGGGGGGCACGCCGAAGACCTGTCCGGCGGTGATGGTGTGGATGTCCTCCCCGCTGCGGAAGGCGGAGATCATGTGCTCGTCCCCGGCGATGTGGGCCAGCAGCCGCAGCTCGATCTGGGAGTAGTCGGCGTCCACCAGCACGTTCCCCGGCCCGGCCACGAACATCTTGCGCAGCTCGGCCCCCAGCTCGGTGCGGATGGGGATGTTCTGGAGGTTGGGCTCGGTGGAGGAGAGCCGCCCCGTAGCGGTCACCGTGTTCTGGAAGGAGGTGTGGATGCGCCCGTCCGGGGCAATGACCTTGGTCAGCCCCTCCACATAGGTGGAGGAGAGCTTGGTGTACTGCCGGTACTCCAGCACGGCGTCCACGATGGGGGCCTGTCCCCGGAGCTTTTCCAGCACCTCGGCGTTGGTGGAGTAGCCGGTCTTGGTCTTTTTCACGGGGGGCAGCCCCAGCTTGTCAAAGAGGATGTGCCCCAGCTGCTTGGGCGAGAGGATGTTGAAGGTCTCCCCCGCCTCCTCATAGATGCGCTGCTGGACGGCCTGGATGCGCCCCTCCAGCATCTCTCCGAATTCCCCCAGGGCCTTCCGGTCCACCAGGAAGCCCTCCCGCTCCATGCGGCTGAGCACGGCGCACAGGGGGAGCTCTACCTCATAATAGAGCTTGTCCATCCCCAGCTCGGTGAGCCGGGGGGCCATGGCCTCCTTCAGCGCCCCGATGAGGGCGCAGTGGGACAGGAGGGCGCCCAGCACCGTCCCCTCGTCCCCCAGGGGGGAGAAGGCGTCGGGGGCCAGGTAGGTCTCCTTGGCCTTGGGGTATTCGTGGTTGAACCAGCTCATACCCAGCTTTTCCAGGTCATAGCTGCCGTCGGTGGGGGCCAGGAGGTAGGCGGCCAGGGCGGTGTCGAAGACAAAGCCATCCCCCTCGATGCCCTCCTCCAGCAACCGGGAGAGGAGGCTCTTCACGTCGTGGGTGTTCTTTTTGATGTCCCCGGCGAAGAGGGCCTTTAAGAGGTCGTTGTACCCCTCCAGCTTGTCGGCGCGGAGGACGGCGGCGTGACACTCCCTCTCGTTCACCCGGTGCTCCACCGCCACCACGTTCAGCCCCGGCAGGGCCAGCACGTTCACGCTCTCCTGCCCGCGCCAGAGCGCCAGCAGCTCCTCGGCCCGGGCCCGGTCCTCCACCACCTCGCTGGTGCAGGTGCCGGTAAACTGCTCCTCCTGCGGGGTCTCCCCCTGGGGGGCCTTGAGGCCCAGCTTGTCGATGAGCTTCTGGAACTCCAGCTTGAGGAAGAGGTCGTAGAGGGCGGCGGTGTGGCTCTCCTGCCGGAGGTTGTCCTCGGGGGCAAACGGAATGGGGGCCTCGCACCGGATGGTGGCCAGGTCATAGGAGAGCCGGGCGCCCTCCTCCCCCTCCCGCAGCTTTTTCAGCACGGCGGGCTTGGCCTCCAGAGTGTCCAGGCCCTGGTAGATGGCCTCCACCGAGCCGTAGCGCTGGATGAGGTCCATGGCGGTCTTCTCCCCGATGCCCTTGACGCCGGGGATGTTGTCGCTGCTGTCCCCCATCAGGGCCTTCAGGTCCACAATGTGGATGGGGTCGAAGCCGTACTCCTCCCGGAAGACCGCCGGGGTCATGTTGCGGGTGGTGGTCTGGCCCATGCGGGTGGTCACCAGCTTGACGGTGGCGTGGTCGCTCACCAGCTGGAGGGAGTCCTTGTCGCCGGTGACGATGACGGTCTCCCACCCGGCCGCGGTGTCCCGGGCGGCGATGGTCCCCAAGAGGTCGTCGGCCTCCCAGCCGTCCAGCTCATAGCGGGGGATGTTCATGGCGTCCAGCACGTCCTTCAGAATGGGCATCTGGGCGGCCAGCTCCTCGGGCATACCCTTGCGCTGGGCCTTGTAGCCCTCATAGGCCAGGTGGCGGAAGGTGGGGGCCTTCCGGTCAAAGGTCACGCAGAGGGCGTCTGGCTTCTCCTCCTCCAGCAGCTTGAGCAGGATGGTCACAAAGCCGTAGACGGCGTTGGTAGGGGTGCCGTCCTTGGTGGTGAGGGGCCGGATGCCGTAAAAGGCCCGGTTGATGATGGAGTTGCCGTCAATGGCCATGAGTTTTTTCATAGGATGCCTCCGTCCCGAATCTGATTCCTTCTATTATATCCGCTTTTTCCGCCCGGCACAAGTCCGCCCCCGCGGAACGGAACACTCCATCCCCGGGGGCGGTATCCTTATTCGTCCTTGCTGTCCTCTTTGTCCAGCAGGGCGGCCAGCACCTCGTTGTAGACCCGCTCGGGCTTGGCCTGGAACCCCTCGGACAGGCGGGCGGCCTGGTCCCGGTTGACGCACAGCAGCTCGATGGTCATGATGTTGCCCCCCTCGTCGTCCAGGGTCATGCGGGCGGTGAGGCTCCCGTCCGGCCGGGGCAGCACCTCGGTGCGGACCTGGGCGTTGCGCCGCAGGATGCCGTTGACCTTGGCCAGGTTGGCGTTGCACTTGTGCTTGACCGAGTAGGGCAGGCTGCTCTCGCAGGCCTCGCCGTTCTGGCGGCCCTTGTCGGTGATGGCATAGAGCCCATCCTCCAGGGTCATATGCCCGGTCTCCACCAGCTCGGCCACCGCCTCGGCAAAATCGAAATAGTCCACGCCCTCGTCGCACATGGTCAGCTCGGTCAGCGTGGGAAAGTCGATGGGTGAGGCCACCCGGGCCATAATGTAGAGGACCAGGAACTTGATCTCCATTTTGTCGTGGATGAAACCAAAACGGCTCATGGAAGGGACCACCTTTCTGCGTTTGCAGTCTTTTCTCTGTACTGCTCAGTTAAAGTCATTATACGGTATTTTTTCCGGCTTGGCAAGAGCGTGGCGGGCTTTCCCTCCTCCGCCGCCCCGCGGTCCCATATTTCCCGCCGTTTTTGTCTTTCTTGACAGAGTTCGGCCGGGAGGGTATCATAAAATTATCCCGGAATTACCAGGAAAGAGAGGCTTTCTTCCATGCTGACCAAGAAGCTCGCCCCACTCTGTCTCGCTCTGCTGCTGGGCCTGAGCGCCTGCGGGAAGCCCACGGCCCAGGTCTCCCCCGCGCCGGAGCACTCCCTCCCGGTCCGGACGCCCGAGCCCATTCCCACGCCTACCCCCGAGCCGGAGTATACCGGCCCGGTGAATCCCCTCACGGGACTGCCCATCGCCGAGGAGTATGCGAACCGCCGCCCGGTGGCCATCATGCTCAACAACCTCAAGCAGGCCCTTCCCCAGGTGGGGGTCTCCGACGCCGACATCATCTATGAGTGCCTGGCCGAGGGCGGCATCACCCGGATGCTGGGGGTCTATCAGGACCTCAGTCAGGCGGGGGCCATCGGCTCCATCCGCTCCTCCCGGCCCTACTATCTGGAGCTGGCCCTGGGCCACGACGCGGTCTACATCCACGCCGGCGGCAGCCCCGACGCCTATGAGAAGATCCGCGCCTGGAACGTCACCGCCCTGGACGGGGTCAACGGGCCCTACTGCGGCTCCAGCCCCGGCTCCAACCTGATGTGGCGGGACGCCGACCGGCGGCGCAACATGGGCTATGAGCACAGCGTCATCACCACCGGCGAGACCATCGTGGAGCGCTTTGCGGGCTACTCCTTCCGGCAGGAGCACAAGGAGGGCTATACCTACGAGATGAACTTCCTGCCCGACGGCACCCCCTCCGGCGGGGTGACGGCCAACACCATCACCGTCCCCTTCTCCAACGTAAAGACGGGCGTGTTCACCTACGACCCGGAGCAGGAGCTCTATCTGGTGGAGGAGTACGGAAAGCCCTATGTGGACGGCAACACCGGCGAGCAGGTGGGAGTCACCAACGTGCTCATCCTCAAGACCCGGTGCTCCGCCATCCGCGGGGACGACAAGGGCCGCATCACGGTGGACCTCACCAGCGGCGGCACCGGCTACTATGCCTGCGGCGGCCAGCTCATCGACATCCTCTGGAGCAAGGGGGGCCGGAATGAGCAGCTGCGCTATACCGACCTGAACGGCAACCCCATCTCCCTGGGTGCCGGGCACAGCTATGTGAACATCGTCCCCCTGGACTCCGACGTGGAGATCCAGGGCTGAGAAGACAGCTTAGGCGTCTCCGGTCCTCTCAGACCGGGGACGCTCTTTTTCGGTTTTCTTTTTTATTCTCTTATCTTGACTTACTCTCTCCGCCATTTTTGTCGGGAGGGGTCCCGCCATTTTTGTCAGGAGGGTCCCGACAATTTTGTCGGGAGGGGGGGTGCTCCCAGTTGCCCTTTCCGGGCGATTGTGATATGATGCCTATTGGTTTTATCTCCCTGCGATGTGTGTGGCAAAAAAAGACGGATCGTTCCTGTGGAATTGGAAGATATCTTGGCCGGTCACCTGTTCGATCCGCCGATAACAGAGCAACAAAATCGGATGTTGTCTCGGTTAAAAGGTGTTGTGTAAATGGGAAAGATAAATCATCCGCGTCTCTTCCGGCGTCAGGGTGTTCCCCTGGCCTATCCGGCGGGGACAGATCCGCCGGTATTCCTCTGTCTCTTTTTAAGATCTATACCAGTGCCATGATACCCCATTTTTAGTATCTTGTTAAGGTATAACAGGGGTCCATGTCGGACCCTGCATAGAGAGAGAAATGTATTATGAAAAAAAGTATCACCGCTGTGCTCTGCGCTTCCCTGCGGGGCTGTCCGCTTGCAGCGCAACTGCTCCCACCGCATCCCCCGCTTCCGTCAGTCCAACGCCCTCTGCTGCGGTTGCACCCACTCCGTCCCCTGCCGCACAGCCGGAGTCCACGGAAAGCCAGATCGTTGAAAAGTCGTTCCCTGTCACCGTCGATGAGACGATCGATACGCTGTCCAACTATGTCAAGGATTATGTCCAAGTCCTCCCGGCCGACATGAAGGTGGAAACCACAGAGAAGGAGAGCGAAGGAAGCAGCGTGGCAGGTACCAGCTACTCTTATATCCCCTATGACGGCGTGACAATCCTTCTCTTGGATTCGAAGGAAACCGGCAACGTCCAGAGCGTTACCATGATCGTCTCTCTTGACAAATTGACCGAAGAAAACTCGACGGATGTCCTTCTTTATTTAGGTGCATTGGTTGGACTCTTTGAGCCGGATACGGATACGCTCACGCTGGTTGACGACGAATTGGATATTGTAAATGCAACTTCCTCCGGCAAGGCTCTGAATCTGTCCACCGGAACCTGTGCAAAATATATGTATATGGTCTCCGATGGAATTGCCATGCTGAGCATTGATCCGATCTAATTTGGTAAACGGAATCGCATTCGATGTGAGAACAACCGGGCGCCCCCAGTTCAAACGACTGTGGGCGCCCGGTCCATAGCACAGCAGAGAGTGCCTGCAAGTTTCGGAACGATTGTAGTGAAAGAGATATGAAAATGAGAAATATTCGAATAGCCGCTTTTCTTTTGGCTGGTACGATGGTGCTCTCCCTGGCAGGCTGCTCTGCCAGTACGGCTCCAGACCCCACGCCTACCCCCACGCCGGTGGTTACAGCGACTCCGGCTCCGACCCCCACTCCCACGCCCACGCCCACGCCCACTCCGACCCCGACGCCTACCCCAACTCCTACGCCGACGCCTGCCCCCACACCGACGCCCGCTCCAACGCCGGAGCCTGCGCCGCAGGAGGCGATGGTGTGGATCTCTGGCAGCGGGAAGAAATATCACTCCAATCCAAATTGCAGCAACATGAAGAATCCCTCGCAGGTCCCCATCAGCCAAGCGCAGAGCAGCGGACGGGAGCCGTGCAAGAAGTGCTATTAGCGGAAACGGACGGGACCTGAAGACCTGGAGGTCCAGACCCAACCAGCCCAACAACAGACCGGCTCCCCCAGTCCTCTCGACCGGGGGAGCCGGTTTTGTGCTCAGACCATGCAGCCGTTCTTTTCGGTAAAACTTTACGGTAAAAATGTGAAAACCAGCGGAAGGTTTGCTTTTTGGCCCCTCCGGGGGTATACTGAAAAAAAGGTTGCAAGGAGGCCTGTTTTATGTGTACGAGCGTCGCGTTTTCTGCCCCCCGGAAGCTGTTTGGCCGCACGCTGGATCTGGAATATTCCTTTGGACAGCAGGTGGTGATCACCCCCCGAAACCATCCGCTGCACTTCCACCGGCGCAGTACCATGGCGCACCATCTGGCCATGATCGGCATGGCCACGGTGGATCGGGATACCGCCCTGTATGCGGAGGCGATGAACGAAAAGGGCCTCTATATGGCGGGCCTGAATTTCCCCGGGAATGCCTATTACACCCCGCCGGAACAGGCCGCAGCGGACGCCGTGGCTCCCTACGAGCTGATCCCGCTGGTGCTGGGCAGCTGTGAGACCCTGGCGCAGGCCGAAGCCATCCTGAAGGGGATCGACCTCTTGAACCTTCCCTTTGCACCGGGCTATCCGGTGGCCCCGCTGCACTGGCACATTGCCGACGGCACCGGCTCTATGGTGCTGGAGGTCATGGAGGACGGGGCCCATCTCTATCCCGACCCGGTGGGGGTGCTCACCAACAATCCGCCCTTTCCGTACCAGCAGATGAACCTGAGCAATTATCAGACCCTCTCGCCCCATCCCCCCAAGAACACCTTTGCGCCGGAGCTTCCCCTGGCCGTATACGGGCAGGGCATGGGCGCGCTGGGACTGCCCGGCGATGTCTCCCCCATGTCCCGCTTTGTACGGGCGGCCTTTTTGAAGGAGAGCGCCCTCTTTACCGGGGATGAACTCCAGGATGTGACGCAGTTCTTCCACATCCTGGATGGCGTATCCATGGTCCGGGGAAGCGTCATCACCCCGGAGGGAAAGCCGGACCTGACCCTGTATGCCTCCTGCGCCGATGCCTCCCATGGGGTCTATTACTATAAAACCTACGAAAACCATCAGATCAACGGGGTGCGTTTTACCGAGGCGCTGATGGATGGAGAGGCGCTCTCCTGCTATCCGCTGGAGAACCGGCAGCACGTACACTGGGTCAATTAAACGATAGGTTTCCACGCAGCGGCTCCCCCGGCCAAACCGACCGGGGGAGCCACTGTTTGTACGATTTAGACCATGCAGCCGTTCTTGACCTCCCGGTAGCACGCGGGGGTGCCGGGGGCCTGGTTGGGCGGAAAGAACTCATCCACGGGGAACTTCACATGGCGGAAGATCTCACAGGGATCGTCCTCGTTGCCGCCGCAGGTGCACTCCTTCTCGGGCAGGCAGTAGTCGTAGATGGGCATGAGGAGCTGGGTGTCCCGCTCCAGCCGGATGATGGAGAACTGCCCCAGGCTCACATAGACCCGCTTGCCCTGGTTGCCGAAGCACAGGTCGCTGCAGAAGCAGGCGCAGATGCAGGGCGGGATCTCGGTCAGCTCGCAGTCGCAGGGGTGGCACTCGCACACGTCCACCAGCTTCATGTTCAGGACGATGGGGTCCACCGCCTCCACCACGGCGGTGGGCACGCTGCACCGGCGCATCTGGGCGTCCGGCCCCTCGTCCAGGCAGGAGGAGAAGACCTTGGCGCTGCTCTCGCTGCCGAAGAGGATGACCCGCTTGTCAAAGACGCACAGGCCGCTGATCTCCACCGGACGCACCGCGCCCACAAAGGCGTCGGCCGTGACCCGGTAGTAGTAGCGGACGTCCACGGTGTAAAAGCCGCGGTTGAACCCGATGGGCTCCACGTCGATGTACACATAGATCAGCTCGGCCTTCCCGGCCTTGATGCTGACCGCCCGGTCGATGGCGCACTGGGAATCCTGGGTGGGATAGAACCGCAGATCTTCGATGCAGTCCTTGTCTTTGCACGAATCAAAGATCTTTCGGGTGTCAATGCAGACGGCTTCCCGGATGCAGGTGTTTTCCTGCACAGGGCCGGGGGTTACTTTCTCAGGCATTGCAATACCTCCTAATGCGTGTTCGGAATTGCTTCCATGCCATTCTATGAGGGGGCGGGAGAATGGTGCGCCCCGCCCCGGCCCCCGGGACATGAAAAAGCGGCAGGGGTTGGGGCCTCATGCCCTCTCCCTGCCGCTTACTTCCAATACTGGCCCGGTTCTGTGTCCATGTCCTTCACCATCTTTCGAAACGGTTGATTTGGTACATAAAAACAAAAACCACACCAAAGTCTGGTGTGGAACAAACCCTGACGGAATCCGGTTTTTTAGCGATCGCTGCGAATGACCTTCTCATCGCCGCCAAAAATCATATCGTCAATATCGGTCCCACGATTCTTCTCATACAACATAGTATCACCTCCCTCGTTTGATCTGTACTCAGTATACTCTATTTTATGTAAATTTACAACCCCTGTTTCTTACGATTCCGTGAAGAAATCAAGAATATTTTGTAAATTACCCGTAAAAATCAAGGTTCTATCCTTGTTTATCCCATTTATTCCCTTTTTCAGGGTAAAGGGAGGGCGGCCCGGGATACCCCGGCCACCCCTTTGTTTTTACCCTCTGGTACGGGCCCAGTAGGCCGCCATGCTCTCCTGCCCCTCCTGGGTGACCTCCCGGAGCAGCCAGGGCTGCCATTCCCCGGGGTCCCAGGCCAGGGCCGCCTCCTCGGTGGGGAACTCCACCTCGGCGTAGAAGTAGCCCTCGGGGGTGCCCGCGTCCACCTGGTTCCACTCCAGGGTATACCCCTCCGGCAGGGAGTAGCGCCGCTGCTCCTTTTGGATAAAGGGCTTGTCGATGAAGGCGGCCACCGCCCGGAACTGCGCCTCCTCCACGGGGAACTCCACCTCCATCCGGCTCAGGCCGCTCCCCCGCTTCAGGCAGAGCATAAAGCGCTCCTCTCCGCCCGCCCGGCGCTCGCTGCGCACCCGGACGGCGGGGCGGGTGGTCACATACCCCTGCTCCATGTGCCAGACCTCGTCGGGCTCTCTCTCCGGCCAGCCACGGGCCAGCCAGCGGCGTTCGATCTCCATATCCGCTTCCTCCTGTCTCCGTCCGGCCCTCAGGACAATGCCCGGGGGCCGGATAGGGGTGTTTAGTTGTTACCCATAGAATGCTGCGCCATATAGGCCCTGGCTATGTCTAGAACTATGGAGTTCCAATTCCAATGTACACTGTTTGGTCCAGCACATTCCGGAACATCCTGACTGAATTTTACCTCAGCATGTCCAATCACAGTACACTGGACATCCTTCGTACGGTACATCCCTGCAATAAAAAAGCTTCTATCAAACCAATACAGCGCTTTCTTTAAGTCCAGCATAGGAGCAGCCTCAAACGCTTCCATATCAGGCATGGTATCTCCCATCCAATCCAGTAGGACAAGAGCGCCACACTGTTCAAACGTTGGATAGCGACTGCAACTGGTCTGCTTATTTGAATATCCGACTACCTGGACCATGAAATACTTATTACAGTATACTTCAAGCTCTGGCTTTCCTTCTACAAGTTCTGGCACAAACCGAACTGCGATAATATCTCCTATCTTGTACTTAAATTTCTTGGGCTTGGGACGCTTCACGGTCTTGCGCGGCCCCTGGGGGGATTCCAGCTTCTTGCGCAGACGCTCCAGCACACGCTCCCGGCTGCGGCGGTCCGACTCATCGGCCCCTTCCCATTCCGCCATCGCCGCCCCGCTGTCCAGTATCTCCAGCGCGTTGCGCAGCGTATCCTCCGTCATCTGCCCCAGCTTCCACTGGATATCCGCCAGGATCAGCCGGAACACGGGGAGGTCTTCCTCGCTCAATTGCAGCTCCTTCCAGACCAGGGCCGCCGCCTCTTCCGGTGTGTGTCCCTCATAAAGCTGCTCATAGTATTCGTCCTTGATGTCCAGCGGAAGGTCTCCGCCGTACAGGGAAGTGTCCCAGGTTCCCATTTGCGCCGCCTCCTCTCCCCCCTTTTCGGGGGCCTTGGTAGTATCAGGATACCCCATTTTCTCCTCAAAGGCAACGGGCCGCTTCCGGATCAGTCTGCCCCGCTTCTCAGAACTGTATCTGCCGGATCTTGGAGTTCTTCCCGCCCACATCGCAGGCGTAGATCTGCTCATTATATTTGACTAAATATTGCGCCCGGCGTGTCGGTCCCGCCTGCCATGTACCATCCCGCTGTACGACATAAAGCGGGTAGTCTTGATCGCTATACCACTTAGAAGCGATTGTTCCATCTTTCAACGCGATAATCGGAGCAGGCGCTACTTTGTGAAAATCAAAGGGTATTTTGACCGCGGTATAGGTGCCATCTACAGTTGAAGCTGTGATCAGCCTCCCATATATACCGTTTGGGACAGACGGAAATCTATCCGCCTTCGTCCGTTTCACTGACATGTAGTCGTCTGTATAGAGCAGAGAGTCTCCATTCACACAAAACCCACCGGGAAATCCCCCTTTCAATATACCATCTTCATTTTGACCGCCAAGCAGCAGACATTTCCGCAGCAACAGGCGTCCGGGTTCATACTCGCGGAAGATGAAAAAGGCAGACCCCTCAAATTCCAATTCCCCAACGGCAAACCATTGCAGGTAAATCTCAGAACCGGAAACTACAAAATCTTTTGCTGGACACATGACCTCATAACCGGCAATGCGGTGCACAGCCTCCAGGGTACCATCTGCAAAAAGGCGAAACAGCCAATAGCCGCCATCTTTTTTATCAATAAAAAGCATGGAATCTTTGTAGATCACAGCTGGTGTTTTATCCATTGACTGCCAGTCGATATCAACTTTATGAAGACACCGGCCAGAGGTGTCCATAACGAAGGCTTGCTGATAGCCCAAAGTAAACAGGTGGTCATCGGAAGCTCCCATCCACCTTACAGAACGTATTTCCAGCTCAACCTCTTGAAGCAGTTCATCCGTTCTGGAAAAGATGCTGAGGATCGGCGGGACGGCACCAACGGATTTTTCACTCAAAATGTAGATCGCATCATTCACAAGAAGAGGCGGATGTGGTCCGCCGCCATGCATGTAGGGATTATAGATATTATTCCGAGGAAGCGCTATGCGCCCCAAAGCTTCAAAGTCAAGCAGGGTATGCATGGAGCCGTCATGAAAATGGAACGCTCCCGCCCAGGTCACTGCATATATGTCCCGATCCCCCATAAAAATCGGAGGCATCATATCACAGCCCGGAAATGTACAAATCAGCTTTTCTTTCATACGTGATTCCTCCAATCTCAGCACAGTATCATGCAATAATCCCCGAGATTACCCAAGATAAACCATGGTATAAAAGCTTCATCCGGCCAGGACTGTCTCCTCTCCCCCCCTTTTCGGGGGCCTTGGTAGTATCAGGATACCCCATTTTCCCCTCAAACGCAACGGCCCGCCCTTTGAAAAAACGGTTCCCCGTGGTATGATAGAGTTCCAAATGTGAAAGCGAGGGATTCCATGATTCTTTCTTTTTCCGGAACCGGCAACAGCCGCTACTGCGCCCAGATGCTCGCCCACCGGCTGGGGGACGCGTATGTGGACGCGGCCTACTACCTGCGCCAGGGGAGCCCGGCCCGCCTGCACTCCGAATCCCCCTGGGTCTTCGTGGCCCCCACGTACAGCTGGCAGCTGCCCCGGGTCTTTCGGGACTTCCTCCGCAGCAGCTCCTTCTCCGGCTGCCGGGAGGCCTATTTCGTCATGACCTGCGGCGCGGAGATCGGGGACGCCCACCGGGCCAACCGGACCCTGTGCGGGGAGCTGGGGCTCGCCTGCCGGGGCACCCTGCCGGTGGTCATGCCGGACAACTACCTGGTCCTCTTCCCCGCGCCGGAGGAGGGGGAGAGCAAGCGCCTCCTGGCCGCCGTCCGGCCCACGCTGGAGCAGGCGGCCGCGCGCATCCAGGCCGGGGAGGACTTCCCGCCCCCCGCCGCGGGTCTGCCCGACCGCCTCAAGTCCGGCCCGGTCAACCGGCTCTTCTACCGCTTTTTCGTAAAAGCCAAGCCCTTCACGGTCTCCTCCGCCTGCATCTCCTGCGGCAAATGCGCCCAGGACTGCCCCCTGGGGAACATCCACCTGGAGGGCGGCCGCCCCGTCTGGGGGAAGAACTGCACCCACTGCATGGCCTGTCTCTGCGGCTGCCCCGCGGCGGCCATCGAGTACGGCAAGGCCACCCGGGGCAAGGCCCGCTACCAGTGTCCCCCCTACCAGCCCTGAGCCCCGCTCTGGAAAGGAGTACGCGATGGAATGTTCCCCCTACTATGAGAGCGACGTGCTGGCCTATTTTGACGGCCACGCCGAAGAGCTAGCCCTGTACGAGGCCTTCTTCCGCCGCCTGTGCGCCCAGTTCCCCGCCTGCTCGGTCAAGGTGCAGAAGAGCCAGATCAGCTTCTACAACCGCCATCTCTTCGCCGCCGCCTCCCTGCCGGTCCGGCGGAAGAAGGACTGGCCCAAGACCTGCATCCTGGTGACCTTCGGGCTCTCCCACCGGCTGGACTCCCCCCGCGTGGCCGTGGCGGTGGAGCCCTATCCCAACCGCTGGACCCACCACGTGGTGGTCTCCTCGCCCCAGCAGCTGGACGACACCCTCTTCGCCTGGATCGAGGAGGCCTATCAGTTCGCCCAAACCAAATAGATAAAATAAAATGGCCCCGCCCTCTCTCCCAAAACAGGAGAAGGGGCGGGGCTTCCGCGTGTCGAACAGGTTCGACACGCTTCTCAAAAATGCAAGCATTTTTTCGAGGGGGATGCAGGCCGCCGCGCGCACTCGCTGACGCTCGCACACTTGCGGCCTGAGCAGAGTGTTTTCCGACGTACACGCCGCCGGAAAACACAATTTGATTCTCTTCCGCCGTCTGCGGACGGCGGAACTCTGCGAGGCTCTTGCAGCGCAATCTGAGAACACGTTTACATCAAAGGCGCCAAAATCCGCAGCACCGCGCGGAAGAGCCGCCGCACGCCCGAGTGGGCCCGGCAGCGCTGGAGGGTGATCCGCTCGCTCTGCGCCTGGGTGCGGAGGAAGTCCTCCTTGATGTCCCGCAGGCAGGGCGCGCCGCACAGCCACACGCCGTCCTCGAAGTGGAGGAACATGCTGCGGTAGTCCATGTTGACCGTCCCCACCGTGCCGAACTGGTCGTCCACCACGAAGTTCTTCCCGTGCATGAAGCCGGGGGTGTACTCGAAGATCTGCACCCCCGCCTCCAGCAGGGACTCGTAGTGGGCCCGGGTCACCTCGAAGATGACCTTCTTGTCGGGGATGTGGGGGGTGATGATGCGCACGTCCACCCCCGCCTTGGCCGCGTTGCACAGGGCGGTGTTGACGCTGTTGCTGACGATGAGGTAGGGGGTGGTCAGGTAGATATACTTCTTGGCCTTGTTGATGAGGTTGAGGTAGACGGTCTCCCCCACCGGCTCCCCGTCCAGGGGGCTGTCGGTGTAGGGCTGGACGAAGTAGTCCCCGCAGTGGGCGCACTCGGGCGGCAGGGAGGCCGGGCGGAAATCCTCCATGCACTCCTCCCCCCGCATGTAGTCCCACATGGTGAGGAACATCACCGTCATGCTCCACACCGCCTCCCCCCGCAGGAGGATGGCGGTGTCCTTCCAGTGGCCGTACTTGACCGCCCGGTTGATATACTCGTCAGCCAGGTTGATCCCGCCGGTAAAGCCCGTGTGGCCGTCGATGATGCACAGCTTCCGGTGGTCCCGGTTGTTCAGGCGCAGGGAGAGGATGGGGATGAAGCGGTTGAACACGCAGCACCGGATGCCCTTTGCCTCCAGCTGGGCGGCGTAGTCCTTGGGCAGGGTGAAGAGGCTGCCGATGTCGTCGTAGATGACCCGCACGTCCAGGCCCTCCCGCACCTTCTCCTCCAGCACCTCCAGAATGGAGTCCCAGAAGACCCCCTGCTCGATGATGAAATACTCCACGAAGATATACCGCTTGGCCTTGCGCAGCTCCTCCAGCATCCGGGGGAAGGCGTCGTCCCCCAGGGGGAAATAGGTGGCCTCGGTGTGGTTGTAGGCCGGGGCGTGGGCGTACTGCTCCAGATAGCGGGCCTGGTTCACCGCGTCGGCCCCAAAGCCGGAGAGCTCCTCGGCCTTGCAGTCCCGCTCCAGGGCGGAGGCCATCTGCCGGTCCATGCCCTGCATCTTTCTCTGCTGCCGGGGGGAGAGCCGGTTGCCGCCCAGGAGGAGGTAGATCAGTCCCCCGAAGACCGGGAAGAGCAGAATGGGGATGATCCAGGCGATCTTATAGCCCGGGTCGCTCTTGTTCCCCACGATCCACAGCACCGCCGCCACCGAGAGGGCGATGCAGAACCAGTAGAAATAGACAAAGTACGCGGAAAAGCGCCCCATCATGGCCAGCAGCAGGGCCAGCTGCACCACCAGCAGCAGCGCCGTCATGGTCAGCCGGTGGAAGAGGATGGAAGCCAGTTTCTTCATCATAGGAACGCCTCCCCGCCCGGCAGGGGCGTCAGCACCTCAGGCTTGCCCGACTGGACCACCACGTTCTCCTCCCCCAGCAGGCCCCGCAGCTCCTCCAGGAGCAGGGGGTGGATCTGGCAGGGGTAGGCCGGGGTCCACTGTCCCTCCGCGGCGAACTTGGCCCGCAAAGGCTCGCTCCCCGGGAACATGAGGAGAACCCGCAGGATGTGCCGCCAGCGGGGGTCCTCCCGGGCGGGCAGGCGGAGGTAGAGCTTGCGCACCTTCCCCGCCTCCGGCTCGGCCGGGGCGGAGGGGCCGCTCTCGGGCGCGCCCTGGAGGGGGCGCAGGCTGTCGCACATGAGCTGGGGGGGCTTTTCATCCCGCACCGAGATGCGCCCCTCGGCCACCACCGGGGTGTTCTCCTGCAGGCAGGCGCTGCACTCCCCCAGCACCCGGGAGAAGATGAGGACCTCCAGCGCGCCGGTGTCGTCCTCCAGGGTGGCGTAGGCCATGAGGCTGTTGCTCCGGGTGGTCCGGGTCTTGGAGGCCGTCACCACCCCGGCGATGGTCACCTTCTGCCCGTCGGCATAGCGCTCCGGTCCGCCCTCCCGGGCGAAGTCGGCGGTGATGGAGCCGATGGGCACGGCCCGGCAGGCCCGGGCGGCCGCCCGGTACTCGTCCATGGGGTGACCGGTCAGGTAGAGGCCGGTGGTCTCCTTCTCCATGGTCATGCGCTCCTGCCGGCTGAACTCCGGGATGTCCCGCAATACCAGCTGGGGGGCGGTCTCCATGGCGTCCCCTCCG
This sequence comes from Pseudoflavonifractor hominis, assembly GCF_014288125.1. Lineage (NCBI taxonomy): Bacteria > Bacillati > Bacillota > Clostridia > Eubacteriales > Oscillospiraceae > Pseudoflavonifractor > Pseudoflavonifractor hominis. The sequence goes on from NZ_JACOPR010000004.1 coordinate 141,985, forward strand.
CCGCCGAAGAGGTCGAACTGTCCGGCCAGGTTTTTCCGCTTGTTCTGGGCGATGGTGTCCACCAGCTGCTCGTAGGCGTCCAGCAGCTGGGAGCGGCGCACCCCCATGGAGTCGAAGGCCCCGCAGCGGATCAGGTTCTCCAGCACCCGCTTGTTGAGGTCGTGGTCAAAGAGCCGCAGGCAGAAGTCGGGGAAGTCCCGGAAGGGCCCCTTCTCCCGCTCGGCGAGCACGTCCCGCACGAAGCCCCAGCCCACCCCCTTCACGGCGGCCAGGCCGAAGCGCAGGTTCTCCCCGGACACGGTGAAGGAGGCCCCCGACTCGTTGATGTCGGGGGGCAGGAGGGAGATCCCGCAGTCCTTGCACTCGGCGATATACTCGGCCACCTTCTCGCTGGAATCCAGCACCGAGGTGAGGAGGGCGGCCATATACTCCCGGGTGCGGTGGCGCTTGAACCAGGCGGTCTGGTAGGCCACCACCGCGTAGCTCACCGCGTGGGCCTTGTTGAAGGCGTAGTTGGCGAAATCGTAGATCTCGTCGTACACGTCCTGGCCCACCTGCTCCGGGATGCCCCGGGCGATGCACCCGTCGATCCCCCGGTCGGGGTCGCCGTAGATGAAGGCCTTGCGCTCCCGCTCGATCTGGTCCTTTTTCTTCTTGGAGATGGCCCGGCGCACCATGTCGGCCTGTCCCAGGGAGTAGCCCGCCATGTCCTGGAAGATGCGGATGACCTGCTCCTGGTAGACGATGCACCCGTAGGTCACCTCCAGGATGGGCCGGAGGGAGGGGTGCTTGTAGGTGATCTTCTCCGGGTTCTGCTTGCAGGCGATGAACCGGGGGATGGACTCCATGGGGCCGGGGCGGTAGAGGGCGATGATGGCGGTGATGTCCTCGATGTTCTGGGGCTTGAGGCTCACGCACACGCCGGTCATGCCGGCCGACTCCATCTGGAAGACGCCCGAGGTCTTGCCCTCGGAGAGCATCTGGAAGACGGCCGGGTCGTGGTCGGGCAGGTTTTCCAGGGAAAAGTCCGGCTCCCGGGCCTGGACCAGCTTCACCGCGTCGTCCAGCACCGTCAGGTTGCGCAGGCCCAGAAAGTCCATCTTGAGCAGGCCCAGCTCCTCCAGGGTGGTCATGGTGTACTGGGTGACCACCGATTCGTCGTTTTTCGCCAGGGGCACGTACTCGTGGACCGGGCGGCGGGTGATGACCACCCCCGCGGCGTGGGTGGAGGCGTGGCGGGGCATGCCCTCGATGGCCTTGGCCGTGTCAATGAGGCGGCGGATGGTCCCATCTCCCTCATAGGCCTCCCGCAGGGGCTTGGAGAGCCGGATGGACTCGTCCAGGGTGATGTGGAGCGCCCCCGGGCCGCTGGGCACCTGCTTGGCCACCGCGTCCACCTCGGCGTAGGGGATGTTGAGGGCCCGGCCCACGTCCCGGATGGCCCCCTTGGCGGCCATGGTGCCGAAGGTGACGATCTGGGCCACGTGGTCGGGACCGTACTTGCGCTGGACGTACTCGATGACCTCCTGCCGCCGGCGGATGCAGAAGTCCACGTCGATGTCGGGCATGGTCACCCGCTCCGGGTTGAGGAAGCGCTCGAAGTACAGGTCGTAGCGCATGGGGTCGATCTCGGTGATGCGCAGGCAGTAGGCCACCATGGACCCGGCCGCCGAGCCGCGGCCCGGTCCCACGGGGATCTGGTGGCTCTTGGCGTAGTGGATGAAGTCGGAGACGATGAGGAAGTACTCCACAAAGCCCATCTGGCGGATGACCCCCATCTCGTACTCCAGCCGCTCCCGGTAGGCGGGGGGCGCGTCGGGGTAGCGCCGGGCAAAGCCCTCGTCACAGAGCTTTTGGAAATAGGCGTCCCCGTCGGTGTACCCCTCGGGGAGCTTGAACTCGGGCAGGTGGTACTTGCCGAACTCGAACTCCACCTGGCACCGCTCGGCGATGCGGGCTGTATTGGCCACCGCCTCGGGGTACTCGGGGAAGAGGGCGGCCATCTCCTCCTCCGACTTGATATAGAATTCCCGGGTCTCAAAGCGCATCCGGGAGGGGTCGTCCACCGTCTTGCCCATCTGGATGGCCATGAGGGTGTCCTGCATGGCCGAGTCCTCCCGGGTCAGATAGTGAGCGTCGTTGGTGAGCACCAGGGGGATGCCGGTCTCCCGGTGGAGGCGGAAGATGCCCTCGGCGGCCTCCCGCTGGGCGGGGATGCCGTGGTCCTGGATCTCCAGGTAGTAGTTCCCCTCCCCGAAGATCTCCTGCATCTCCAGGGCGTGGGCCTTGGCCCCCTCGTAGTTGCTCCCCAGGAGGAGCCGGGGCACCGCCCCCGCCAGACAGGCCGAGAGGGCGATGAGCCCCTCGGAGTGCGCCCGCAGCAGGTCCATGTCCACTCTCGGCTTGATATAAAAGCCCTCCAGAAAGGCCTGGGAGACCAGATAGCTCAGATTCCGGTAGCCCACCTCGTTTTGGCACAGGAGCACCAGGTGGCGGGCGGCCGAGTCCAGCTCGTGGACCTTGTCAAAGCGGGTGCGGGGGGCCACGTAGACCTCGCACCCGATGATGGGCTTGATCCCCGCCGCCTTGCAGGCCTTGTAGAAGTCGATCACGCCGTACATCACGCCGTGGTCTGTGATGGCCACCGCGCTCTGCCCCAGGTCCTTCACCCGCTGCACCAGCCCTCCGATGCGGCACGCGCCATCCAGAAGGCTATACTCCGTATGGACATGTAAATGGACAAAGGACATGGGTCTCCTCCTTTTGATCGGATCTGTATGCGTGTGGGGGCAAATGGGCGGTCCGGAGGCCCGCCCCTACGGTCTGTTGTCGGGGGCGGCGTCCCCGACGCCCCTTTCTTATTTCGGCTTCACGATGCTGCCGCAGTTGGGGCAGCGGTACTGCTCCGTCTGTCCGGGCAGCTGGTCGGTGGGGGTGCGCAGGGTGGCCCGGCACAGGGGGCAGGTCTTCCGCCGCACGCCGCCCTGGATGCCGAAGGCCAGGCACAGCACGCCCGCCACATAGCAGACCAGGGCGACGGCCTGGGCCTGCAGGGCGGTCTGGCTCACCGCGCCCAGCAGCAGCAGGACGATCCCTCCTGCCAGCACCGCCATCTGGCGGCCGGATGGTGTTCTCTGCATGGGTGTTCCTCCTTCCGTTATGCTTTCCCCAGCTCCATCAGCTTGCGCAGCCGGTGGTTGAGGCAGGACTTGGTCACCGGCGGGTCCAGGGCCTCGGCCAGCTGGGAGAGGGTGAGCTCCGGATGGGCAAGGCGGACCTCCGCCGTGGCGCGCAGCTTGGGGGGGAGCTCGTCCAGCATCCCCCGCTCTTCCAGCCGGTGGATGGCCTCGATCTGCTCCTGGGCGGCCTCCACCGCCTTGTCCAGGTTGGCCGCGTCGCAGTTCACCCGGCGGTTGACGCCCCCCACCACCGCCTTCTCCGCCTTGGCGTTCATCACGGCCATGGCCGAGAGGGGCGCGCCGATGCCGGTGAGGAAGTCCTCGATGGTCTCGCTCTGTTTGAAATAGGTGATGTAGTGGGACTTGCGGGTGGTCTCCTTGGGGAAGAAGCCCGCCTCCCGCAGCAGGGCGCTCATCTCCCGGCTCACGTTGTAGTGGGAGGTGGCCAGCTCCAGGTGGTAGCGCTTGGTGGGGTCGGTCACCGATCCCCCCGCCAGAAAGGCCCCCCGGAAGAAGGCGGTGCGGCAGTGCTCCTCCTCCAACACGGCGAAATTGATGTGGTGGGCCAGGGTCTCCCCGGGGTCGTAGCCGAAGACCTCGCAGATGGCGGAGAGCTTGTCCGCATCCTGAATGGCGAAGATGTACTTTCCCCGGTGCTCCGGCTCGGTCTGGCGGTCAAAGCGGAGCTTGAAGGCCTTCTTGAAGAGGGCCGGAAGCCGCCGGGCAAACTCCTCGGATTCGGTGACGATCCGGGCCCCGGCGGCCGAAAACTGATTGCAGAAGAGCAGCACCCCGTAGGCTTCCGCCTGGGCGCAGCAGCGGCGGGAGAGCTCATTCCGGCACAGCTCCCCCTTGGTCTCCGATGCGAAGGACATGGCCGCTCCCCCCTTAAAAGATCCGGGTGTGGGCCCGCTCTTCGTAGATCTCCATCACCGCCTGGGCCAGACGGGTCACCGAGTGGCGGGCGTAGTTGGAGGTCTCGGAGGAGACCGGACGGGTGACCAGCTCCACCCCCAGGGCCTCGATGGCCTCCTTGTCCACGGTGATGGGGATGGCGTCCTCCTCCCGGTAGCGCTCCAGAAGGCCGGGCCGCACCGGGGCGGAGTTGCACAGGCACAGGTCCACCAGCCCCGGGCCGGAGTGGTCCAGGAGGGCGGCCACGTGGTCGGAGGCCGTCATTCCCTCGGTCTCGCCGTCCTGGGTCATGATGTTGCAGATGTAGAGCTTGAGGGCCTTGGAGCGGCACACCGCCTCGGCGATCCCGTCCACCAGCAGGTTGGGGATCACGCTGGTGTAGAGGCTCCCCGGCCCCAGGAGGATGAGCTCGGCCTCCTCAATGGCCTCCACCGCCGCAGGCAGGGCGGCCGGACGCTCGGGCAGGAGCCGGACGCTGCGGATGCGGCAGTCCTGCTCCTTCTTGAACTGGAAGATCTTGGACTCCCCCACCACGGAGGTGCCGTTTTCGAAGGTGGCCTCCAGCTGCACGTTCTCGTTGGTCACCGGGAGGATGCGCCCCGAGATGGCCAGTACCTCGCTCATGCGGGCCACCGCCTCGTCGAAGGAGGGGTAGATCCCGTTGAGGGCGGCCAGGATGAGGTTGCCGAAGGACTGCCCGGTCAGCCGCCCCGAGCCGCTGGGAAAGCGGTAGCTGAGCAGCTGCTCCATCACCGGCTCGGCGTTGGCCAGGGCCTCCATGCAGTGGCGGATGTCCCCCGGAGGCGGCATACCCAGGTCCTCCCGCAGCACCCCCGATCCGCCGCCGTCGTCGGCCACGGTGACGATGGCCGTGAGATTGCGGGTATGTAGCTTCAGGCCGCGCAGCATGGTGGACAGTCCCGTCCCACCGCCGATGGCCACGATCTTGGGGCCGCGGCCCACTTCACAGCAATTCCGTTCTGTCATGTACGATTCCTCCGCGCTGAATGGGTGGGGCCTGCCCCACGGCAAGCCTTATGCCCGGGTCATGTCCCGGTGGTTCTCGCTGGCGTCATAGCCCTTCTGGCGAATGAACTCGGCCAGGGCCCGGGTGACGGCCACCGAGCGGTGCTGTCCGCCGGTGCAGCCCACGGCGATGACCAGCACGGTCTTTCCCTCGGCCACGTACTGGGGCAGGAGGAAGTTCATCAGGTTCTCCAGATGGGTCATGAAATCCCGGGTCTGTTGGTAGTGGAACACGAAGGAGCGCACCGGCTCGTCCAGTCCGGTCTGGGTGCGCAGCTCCGCGATGTAATAGGGGTTGGGCAGGAAGCGCACGTCAAAGACCAGGTCGGCCTCGATGGGGATGCCGTACTTGAAGCCGAAGGAGATGACGTTGATGCTCATGGCGTGGGGGACCTGCCCGTCTCCGAAGAGGCGCAGCACCTCCCCCCGCAGCTTGGCGGTGGAGAGGGCGGTGGTGTCGATGATGTACTCGGCCCGCTGCCGCACCGGCTGGAGGGCGTCCCGCTCCTCCTGGACGGCCTGGGCCAGGGACCGCCCGTCCCGGGAGAGGGGGTGGATGCGCCTGGTCTCCTTGTAGCGCTTGATGATGGCCTCGGGGGCGGCCTCCACAAAGAGGATCTTGTACACGCACCCCATCTCCTTCAGGGCGCTCAGGGCCTCAAAGAGGTCGTCAAAGGTGTGTCCGCCCCGGATGTCGGTCACCAGGGCCACCCGCTGATACTTGCCCTGTCCCGCCATGCACAGCTCGGCAAACTTGGGGATGAGCGGGGCGGGCATGTTGTCCACCACGTAAAATCCCATGTCCTCGATAAAGGACGCCGTCTTGCTCTTTCCCGCTCCGGACAGGCCGGAAATGATCACAAATTCCATCCCTCTTGCTCCTCTCTCCCGCGGGGACCGCTCAGATCCCCAGGGTACGAACCTCCATCTCCAGCGTCACGCCGGTCTCCCGGAAGACGGTCTCCCGGATGTGGGCGGTCAGATCCATCACGTCGGCGCAGGTGGCCCCGCCCCGGTTGATGACAAAGCCCGCGTGCTTCTCCGACACCTGGGCGCCCCCCACGCGCTTGCCCTTCAGGCCGCAGCGCTCGATGAGGGCGGCGGCAAAGTGCCCCTCGGGCCGCTTGAAGGTGCTCCCCGCGCTGGGGTACTCCAGGGGCTGCTTCCCCCGGCGGCGGGCGGCCAGGTCCTCCATCTTGGCGCGGATGTCGCTCCGCTCCCCCCGCTCCAGGCGGAAGACGCCGCCCAGGATCAGGCGCGTGCCGTCGGAAAAGGCGCTGTGCCGGTAGGAGAAGCCCTGCTCCTCCCCCGCCACGGCGCAGATGGTCCCCTCCGGCGTGAGGACCCGGGTCTCCTGGGCGACCTGGCACATCTCGCCGCCGTAGGCCCCCGCGTTCATCATCAGGGCGCCTCCCACGGTGCCGGGGATGCCGTGGGCAAACTCCAGCCCGGTGAGGCCGTGCTCCAGGGCAAAGTTGGCCAGCCGGGAGAGCAGCACCCCGCTTCCGGCCCGGATGACCTCCCCCTCCACCGAGAGATGGTCCATCCCGTCAAAGGTCTTGAGAATCAAGCCCTCATACCCGGTGTCCGACACCAGAAGGTTGGAGCCGTTGCCCATGAAAAAGGGCTCGATCCCATGGGCGCGGGCCGCCTGGACCACGCCCGCGGCCTCCTCCTCACTGCGGGGCAGCGCCATCAGCCGGGCGGGCCCCCCGATGCGAAACGAGGTGTGCCGCTCCATCGGCTCCCGCTCCCGCAGCTCCATGCCGGGAAACCTCTCTCTGAGTGCCTGAATCAATGCGGAATAAACGTCCATGGAAACCTCCAAACGATCGATCCTCTGACCGCCGCCGCCCGGGATTTCCCCGTTGGCCCGGCCAGTCTATAACTCTTATTATAACAGCTTTTTCCATAGATTAGAATAGGCCCGCCCCAAATCCCCCCATCACAGAGAAAGACCGCGGGAAGCCCCTGTCAGAAGGCTCCCCGCGGTGTTGGGTCCTGGAAGGAGGGCCGGCAGGCGGCAGGACCCGCTGCAAGCGGTCCGCCGGGCGGCCCTGAAAGCATCATACCGCGGCGCCAGGGCCGTTCGATATGGAAAAAAAGTCGGAGCAAGCACTTGCACGCTTGCCCCGACATGGAGCAGGTGACGGGAATCGAACCCGCGTGTTCAGCTTGGGAAGCTGACATTCTACCATTGAACTACACCTGCATCTTGGTTACTGACTCGGATATTATAGCACGCCCCATCCGGTTTGGCAAGTGATTTTTTTCCAGATGGTCCCGGCTTTTTGGCCCGCTCCCCTTTCCTGCGCAAAATCCATCGAATCGGGTCCCACAATAAAAAATATCCCCCCCGGCCTTCCGGTATGTTCCTTCTCTGCCCGGAAATACTGAGGAACAGACCGTTTCTGCACAGGAGGGACCGCGCAATGATAGGAAAAGTGGAAATCTGCGGCGTCAATACGTCCAAGCTCAAGGTCCTCAAAAATGAGGAGACCATGGCGCTGCTGAAACAGGCCAAGGCCGGAGACGCGGAAGCCCGGGAGGCCCTGATCTCCGGCAATCTCCGGCTGGTCCTCTCGGTCATTCAGAAATTTTCCGGCCGCGGCGAAAACGTGGACGATCTCTTTCAGGTGGGGTGCATCGGCCTCATCAAGGCCATCGACAACTTCAATACCGACCTGGACGTGCGCTTCTCCACCTACGGCGTGCCCATGATCGTGGGGGAGATCCGCCGCTATCTCCGGGACAACAGCGCCGTGCGGGTCTCCCGCTCCATGCGGGACACCGCCTACAAGGTCTTGCAGGTCAAGGAGGCCTTCCTCTCCCAGCACCAGCGGGAGCCCTCCATCGAGGAGATCGCCAAGGCCCTGGACGTGCGCCGGGAGGAGATCATCTTCGCCCTGGACGCCATCGTGGACCCGGTCTCCCTCTACGAGCCGGTCTACTCCGACGGCGGGGACGCCATCTGCGTCATGGACCAGGTGCGGGACTCCAAAAACACCGACGAGAACTGGCTGGAGCAAATCGCCCTCAAGGAGGCCATGGCCCAGCTCTCCGACCGGGAGCGGCACATCCTCAACCTGCGCTTTTTCGAGGGGCGGACTCAGATGGAGGTCTCCACCGAGGTGGGCATCTCCCAGGCCCAGGTCTCCCGCCTGGAGAAAAACGCCATCAAGCAGCTGCGCAAAAATATGTAAGCGCTTCTCCAAATCCGCGCATTTTGGATCGGAGGCTCAGGCCGCCGCATGCACTCGCTGACACTAAGGGCGCTCCGGTATGATCACCGGAGCGCCCCCATTCTCTTTCTATTATATTCTTCTTCCCCGCACCAGCAGCATCATGGGGCGGCGCAGCTCGTCCGCCATGCCCGGCACGTCCATCAGGGCGGGATCGGGCCGGGGCTCCACCACCCGCTCCAGCGCAAAGCCGGTCTCCAGCAGCGTGTTGAGCCAGTCGGTCAGGGTATGGTGGTATTTCACCACCTCACAGCCCAGGAAATGGGCGGTGCGCTTCCCCTCGGTAAAGTACCGGTCCACCGGCCAGTGGAGCGGCCGGCCGTTCCCATCGCAGTACCAGTCCTGGCTTCCCTCCGCGGTAAAGATCGGGTGCTCGCAGGAGAACACGAACACCCCGCCCGGTACCAGCAGGTCGTGGACCTTCTGAAAGACCGGCCGCAGGTCGTCCACGTAGTGCAGGGCCAGTGAGCTGAGGGCCACATCAAAGGAGCCCGCCTCCCCCTCCAGGTCCTCCATGGCCGCCCGGCGGTAGGTGATGCGGGGGTCCTGGGTCATTTCCCTGGCCCGCTCCAGCATTTTCTCCGAGAGGTCGGTCCCCAGCACCGACCGGGCCCCCTGCTCCGCGGCATAGCGGCAGTGCCACCCGAACCCGCAGCCCAGGTCCAGCACCCGCTTGTCCGTGAAATCGGGCAGGAGCTTTTTCAGCTCGTGCCACTCGCCGGCCGCCCGCAGCCCCTCCACGGAGCGGGGAAAGCGGCTGTATGCTTCAAAAAATGTCTCGTTGTCGTAGTGGTTTTCTTTCATGGTTTCACCTTATTCTATGCTGTATATGCTGTCCATCCGGCGCGCTTACCCCCGGTAGGGCCGGTATCCGTTCCCCCGGCCCCGTCCCTTCCCGTAGGCCCGGCGTTTTCTCCGGCCCCCGCTGGAGACCACCAGCAGCACCAGGATCACCAGGCCCAGCACCACGCCGTACACGGTCAGGCCCACCTGGTTGGGGGAGCGGAGCAGGTCCACCGGGTTCCAGGAGGGGATCACCTGCTTGCGCCCCTCGGGAGCGGCATAGCGCTCGTCCACCGTCCCCATGGACCGGAGGTAGGAGGCCAGAGCGTACCACTCCTTCACCTCCGCGCCGCTGGCGTTGTGGATGATGCGCGCCTCCAGGTCCTCCACCGGCGCGCCGTTCTCGTCCCGGGGGGTGATGCCCAGGATGCCGAAGGACTGGCCGTTGACCGTCCCCAGCATCTGCCCGCAGTAGAGCCCCGTCACCACCCGGTAGAGCCGGTCATCCTCGATGGGTACCCGCTTCCCGTCCTCCAGCACCTGCCAGCAGTCGGTGACCTTGTTGAAGATCAGCCGGTGGGGGTTGAGGCTCCAGCCCATCCCCGCGCCGTAGAGCTGGGCCTCGGGCATCAGGGGCGTGACCGAGGCGTCCACCTCGAAGGCGTCCTTCAGCTCATGCCCGTACAGGTAGGCCGAGATGAGGGGATAGCCCGGCGTCCCGTCCGCCCCGATCCCCAGGGAGGACACCTGGAAGGCGTCCGCCGTGGTGATGGGCCCCGGGGTGAAGGAGCTGCGGATCACGCCCTCGGCCACCACGGCGAAGTCCACCGGTACATAGTCCGCCCCCTCGGCCTTCTTCACCGCATAGAGATAGGAGTCGGCGATCAGGTTGCCCAGAGGTTCCTCCTGCTGCGCCTCTCCAAAGGTCTGGATGGCGGGAAAGGACCAGGGGTTTTGGGCCAGCACCTGGTCGTACCCCAGGCCGTAGTCCCGCAGGTATCCCTCCTCCACCTTTCGCTGAAAGACCTCGGCCATGGCCACCATCTCCGGGTCCTCGGGCACGGTCTCGTCCACCGGGAGGAGGGTGTAGTCCACCAGCTCCAGCCCGCCGTTCTCCTTCCGCTCCACCGTCAGCCGGCCCAGGTTGGCCGTGTCCGCCCCGCAGGAGACGATGAGGGTGTCCCCCACCCGGATGGGCTCCTCCAGGGTGGTGTGGGTGTGGCCCGAGAGGATCACGTCGATCCCGTCCACCTTCCGGGCCAGCTCGTAGTCCTCCCCCTTGCCGTTGTCCGTGCCGCTGTGGGAGAGGCAGACGATGAAGTCGGCCTCCTCCCTGGCCTGGATCTCCTGCACCACCCGCTGGGCGGCCTGGGCCGCCGGCTCAAACTCCATGCCGGACATGGGCGCGTTGGAGTCGGCCTCCTCCCCCATCACGCCGAACACCGCGATGCGCAGGGGGTCCCCGTCGGCGGAGCGGCCCCGCTCGATGACGGTATAGTCGGTGACGCCGTAGTTCTCCCAGGCCGCCCAGCTCTCGGTGTCGCTCTCCGGGGGGCGGTAGTTGGCCTCCACGATGGCGGGGAGGGTCTCCCCGCTCTCCACCGCCGCGTTCAGCATGGCCGCAAGCCCTCCGGCGCGGTAGTCGAACTCGTGGTTTCCAAAGGTGGTGGCGTCATACCGCATTTCCCCCAGGGCCCGCAGCTCGGGGGCGTCGGTGGAGTAGATGGTCTGGAGCAGGGACCCCATGGAAAAGTCCCCCGCGTCCAGGGTCACCAGGGCCTGGCCCTCCCCGCTGGGAAAGGCCTCCCGCTCCTGCCGGAGCAGGGTGGCCAGGCGGGTGTATCCCCCATATGCTCCCCCCTCCGACTCGGTGGGGTACCAGTGGTCGTGGGTGTCGTGGGTAAACAGGATGCGCAGGGTATCGCGCTCCCCCTGGGCCCGGGCGGGGGCAGCGCTCCCTGCCAGCACCGCGCCCAGCAGCACCAGGACCGGAATGCACCGGACTCCTCTCATTTCCAGTATCCTCCCTTTTTTCTGTCTTTCCTGGTCTCATTATGCCATAACCTGCACAAAAAGGGAAGGGCCCCGGCCCGCACTCTTTGGGAAGTCTCTTTTCGCATTTTCCCGTTGACAAGCGTCTTGAATCCTGCTATACTGATCAGGCACAATAAAGCAGAACGGTCCCCGTCCTCACCTCCAGCACAGAGCGAAGAGGTTGATAGCGTTGCAGAACACGCCGGAATTCCGGCGGTGTTTTTCGTGCGATTGCGGGTACCGGGCTGGTAGCCGCTTTTTTGTTTTGCTTATTGAGAATGGGAGGTGCTGTCGTATCAGCAACAAGGGTCATCAAATCAACGAAGAAATCCGCGACAAGGAAGTCCGTCTGGTCTCTGCCACCGGCGAGCAGCTTGGTATCATGTCTGCCCGGGAGGCGCTGGAGAAGGCCATGGAGGCCGATCTGGACCTGGTGAAGATTTCCCCCACCGCCGTCCCCCCCGTCTGCAAGCTCATGGACTACGGTAAGTTCAAGTTCGAGCAGACCAAGCGGGAGAAGGAAGCCAAGAAGAATCAGCGCGTCGTGGAGATCAAGGAAGTCCGCATGTCTCCCAGCATTGACGTGAACGACTTCAACGTCAAGCTGCGCAACGCTCAGAAGTTCCTGGGCGAGGGCAACCGCGTCAAGGTCACCGTCCGCTTCCGCGGCCGTGAGATGGCGCATACGGACATCGGCAAGAATCTGCTGGTGAAATTCGCGGAGGAGTGCGGCGAGGTCGCCACGTTGGATAAGGAGCCCAAGCTGGACGGACGGCACATGTCCATCTTCCTCTCCCCCAAGACCGCGAAGGAGACCAAGAAGTAAGAGGGCTTCCTTCTTACCTGTATCCTGGATATTGTTAAAGTAAAGGAGATCACTACCATGCCTAAGCTGAAAACCCACAGCGGCGCGAAGAAGAGATTCAACCTCACCAAGACCGGCAAGGTCAAGCGCGCCCACGCCAACAAGCGTCACCTGCTCAACGGTCACGGCAAGACCACCAAGCTGAAGAGAGGCCTCCGTGCCGGCGCTTACGCGGACAAGACCAACGAGCCCGCCATCAAGCGTCTGATCCCTTATAAATAAGAACTTTTTACTCATTGATATAGGAGGCTAATCTACAATGGCTAGAGTTAAAGGCGCGATGATGACGCGCAAGAGAAGAAATAAGACCCTGAAGCTGGCGAAGGGCTACTTTGGCGCGAAGTCCAAGCACTTCAAGATGGCCAAGGAGCAGGTCATGAAGTCCCTGGTGTACGCTTACACCGGCCGCCGTCTGAAGAAGCGCGATTTCCGTCAGCTCTGGATCGCCCGCATCTCCGCCGGCTGCAAGCAGAACGGCATGAACTACTCCACCTTCATGAACGGCCTGAAGAAGGCTGGTGTGGAGATCAACCGCAAGATGCTCTCCGAGCTGGCCATCCACGACAAGGCTGCTTTCACCCAGCTGACCGAGCTGGCCAAGAGCAAGCTGGCCTAAGTTTTCTAAGAAAAAACCGGAACTCCGTCTGGAGTTCCGGTTTTTTGTTTGTCTGTCTCCCGATTACCTGCGCCGGTCCATGTGCTCCTGCCACCGCTGGCGGAAGAGCTCCAGATGGCACCGCTCATCGGCCAGAATCCGCCGCAGATTGGCCCGCACGTTCTCGTCCCCGATCCAGCGGGCCTGGTTCTCGTAGATCCGGATGGAGGCCTCCTCCGCCCGGACGGCGGCCTGCAATAAGGGACCCATCATCCGGTTATACTGATTGTACTCGGGCGACCACCAGACCCGCCGGCCCCGCTGTACGCTCCACAGGCGTGGCTCGCCCCCCAGCTGCACCGCCAGCGCCCCGAAGATCTCCAGGTGGTGGAGCTCCACCATGGCCACCTCGTGGAAGGTCTGGGCCAGCGCCTCCTCCCCGGCGCACACCAGCTGGTCATACAGATACAGGGACGCCGCGGACATCTCGGACGTCCCGCCCCCCATGTTGCTCAGCATGGCCCGGGCATAGCGGAGGTTTCTGCCCTCCACCCGGATCTCCGGATAGGGCTCCGGCGCGCGGAAGGCCGCGGCCACGCAGATCATTTCCATCGGTACCCCTCCCTTCCTTAAATCTAATTTTAAATATTATATCTAATACTCCTGTTGACTATTTCTTGCGATGCGTGTTATACTAACCATAGCAGAGGCGGTGTACGCCTTTCAATCTATGCGTGATCGGGTGACTTTTATGAACCATGAACATATCCTGCCTGGCGATTCCTCCAAGCTCTACTACCACCCCGCTCCCCGCCGGAAGCGGATCTCTGAACAGGGCCGGGACCCCTACGACGGCCTGCGCCCCTGGTCGGCCATTACCCACGGTGCGGGCGCCCTGCTGGGCGTGGTGGGCACCGTGGCTCTCCTCCTGCGCGCCTGGGCCCTGGGTCTGGACGCCTGGCATGTGGTGTCCTTTCTGATCTATGGGCTGTCCATGATCGGGCTCTATACGGCCAGTACCCTCTACCACTGCGTCAACACCAGCGTCAAGGGCCGCATCGCCCTGCGCAAATACGACCACACCTCCATCTATCTCCTCATCGCCGGGTCCTATACCCCCATCTGTCTGGTCCCCCTGCGGACCTACGGTCTCTGGGGCTGGGTCCTCTTCGGGGTGATCTGGGCGCTGGCCCTGGCGGGCTTCGCGCTGGCGGTGGCCTGGATCGACGCCCCCCGCTGGGTGACCTCCGGGCTGTGCCTCTTCATGGGGTGGATGGCGCTGGTGGCCCTGGTCCCCCTCACCCAGGTGCTCCCCGCCGCCGGATTTTTCTGGCTCCTGGCGGGCGGTGTGCTCTACTCAGTGGGCGGCGTGCTCTACGCGGTCAAGTGGCCCGGCCGGAACAACCCCCGCTTCGGCTGTCACGAGATCTTCCACGTGTTCATCCTGCTGGGCAGCGTCTGCCACTTTATCCTCATGTACCAGGTGGTCGCTTTCCTCTAAGTTGATCCTGCACCAAGGCCGCAGTCCGATGGACTGCGGCCTTTTCCTTCCGGTTGACAGACCGGGCCGGGAGGCACTATACTGAATACAAACTCATCCAAGGAGGTCCTCCCTATGGCACATATCGCATGGATCGGCGCCGGTGTGATGGGACGCCCCATGGCCGGCCATCTGGCCGCCCATGGACACAGCGTTTCCGTCTATACCCGCCGTTTTGAAACCCTCTCTGAAGTGGCGGCCCAGTATCATCTGACCCCCTGCTCCACCATCGCCCAGGCGGTCCAGGATGCCGACGCCATCTTTGTCATGGTCGGCTATCCCCGCGACGTGGAGGAGGTTTTTACCGGCGCGGAGGGCATCTTTGCCCACGCCAAGCCCGGCGCGCTGGCCATCGACATGACCACCTCCTCCCCCGCGCTGGCCCAGCGGCTCCACGCCCTGGGAAAGGAGCGGGGCATCCGCGTGCTGGACGCCCCGGTCTCGGGCGGAGACAGCGGCGCCCGCAACGCCTCCCTCTCCATCATGGTGGGGGGCGACGAGGCCGACTTTGAGGCGGCCGCCCCCTTCTTCGCCTGCATGGGCAAGAGCATCCACTACATGGGCCCCGCCGGGGCCGGACAGCACACCAAGGCCGCCAACCAGATCGCCGTGGCGGGGGCCACCGCCGCCTATACCGAGGCGCTGGTCTACGCCCAGCAGGTGGGGCTGGATCCCCAGGCCATGCTCCAGGCCATCGGCGGCGGAGCGGCGGGCTCCTGGCAGATCGCCAATATGGCCCCCCGGGTGCTCAAGGGCGATTTTGCCCCCGGCTTTTTCATCAAGCACTTCATCAAGGACATGCGCATCGTCCAGGAGGAGTGCCGCAGCCGCGGCGTGGACCTGGAGATGCTCAACACCGTCTGCGCCCTCTATGAGAAGATGGCGGAGGACGGCCTGGAGAACGAGGGGACCCAGGCCCTGATCCAGTACTACCAGTCCCGCTGAACACTTCTCAAACATGCAGTCTTTTCTTGCGGAGACGCAGTTTGCCCCGGCCCGGTTCCCTGATCCGGGCCGGGGCTTTTTTCGGGCGTTTCTGGGTGCTTTTTCTGTTTTTGTGTCTCTTTGCCATTGACAAATGCCATTTCCTCCGCCTACAATGGGAAAATACTTGCTCAAACGCGATATTCCAGCCAGAAAGGATCGAATGTGCCCCGTGACCCGTGATCGTATCCTCCGTTTCTGGCGGGGACCATGGAGACGCAATCCATGGCTCCGCCTTCCCGTCATCGGCTTTGCCCCGCTGCTCCTCCTCTACCTGTGCCAGCTCATCACCTTACAGGGCGCACCGGAGGCCGCGGCCTGGATGGACAGCCATGTGCAGGCCGTCTTTTTTACATACTGCTTTCTCTTTTTGCTCCAGCAGCTGCTCCTGCTTCTGACCCGGCGATTCTTCGCGGCGGCGGCCATGCTCACGCTGCCCCTGCTCCTCTTCTCCATCGCCAACCACTTGAAGGAGGTCCTCAACGGCGCCCCCATCCTGGCCAGCGACCTGGCCATGACCGGGCAGGCCGGGCAGATCGCCGGATTTCTCCGCCCCGGGATGGAGCTGGGTACGGCCACCTGGCAGGGGATCGGGCTTGCCCTCCTCCTGCTGGTGCTGGCCTTTCTCTTCTCCAAGGGGGAGCCCTCTCCCCGCTGGAACCGGCTCCCCCGCCGCCTGGGCTGCCTGACCCTGACCCTCTCCCTGCTGGGCAATCTCCTGTGGATGCCCGGCTCCCGCGCCCTCCTCTCCGGCCCCGAGGGGGAGAGCCAGGGGGAGCGCAACCAGCGTCTGGGCCTGCTCTCCGGCATGTACAGCGCCCTGTGCGAGAGCGCCATGGAGGCCCCCGATGCCTACACCGAGAACAACCTCAACCGCATCCTCCTCCAGCTGGAGGCTGCCCAGGAGCCCGCCGATCCCCAGGCCCAGCAGCCCAACATCATCCTCATCCTGTCGGAGAGCTTCTTCGACATCACCGCCCTCCCCGGCATCACCTTTGCGGAGGACCCCATCCCCAACTTCCACGCCCTCCAGCAGGAGGCCGCCGGGGGGACCTTCCTCTCCTCCGCCTATGCGGGGGGCACCGGGAATGTGGAGATGGAGCTCTTCACCGGCGTCCCCTCCGCCTTCCCCGGCGCGTCGGAGAGCCTCACCACCCTCAGCGACCGCACCACCTACTCCCGTCTCCCCTCTCTGGTCAAGGCCCTGGAAGGGCAGGGCTATGAGACCGCCATGGTGCACTCCTACAACGACAGCCTCTACAACCGCGCCGCCAACCTGCCCGCCATCGGCTTCGACCGGCTGGTGTACGACGAGGACTTCACCGTGGAGCCCCGGTATGCGGGCGGCTACCTCTCGGACGACACCCTGGCCGACCAGCTCCTTACCCTCTTCGTGGAGAAGGGGGACGCCCCCCTCTTCCTCTACGGTCTGACCATGGAGAACCACCAGCCCTATTACGACGGGAAATTTTCCTCCCCCTCCGGGATAGACTATACCTGTCCCAGTCTGACCGGAGCCGACCTGGGGGCCCTGGACTCCCTGATCCACGGCCTCCACGACGCCGACGCCATGCTGGGCAAGCTGGTGGACGCCCTGGAGGACTGCGGGGAGCCCGTCCTCCTGGTCTTCCTGGGGGACCACCTGCCCGGGCTCTCTCTGGGCACTTCGGACTCCATCTACTCCAAGCTGGGCTACTCCTCCTCCCCCAACACCGAGGACTGGGACACCCAGGAGCTCTTCCGGATGCACCAGACCTCCTATGTGGTGTGGAACAACTACGGCGCGGAGCTGGAGGCCCCCGATCTGGTGAGCGTCTCGGGCATGGGAACCCAGATCCTGGACTGGGCGGGGCTCTGGAAGCCCCTCTGGTTCACCTGGGTGGACCAGGCCGGTGAGGACATGCTGCTCTACCGGGAGCGGCTCTTCGTGGACGGCGCGGGGATGCCCTACGCCGCTCCGCCCGAGGAGAGCGCGGAGACCGTCTCCATCTACCGCTCCCTGGTCTACGACATCCTCTACGGGGAACACTATATTGCGGAGGAGCTCACCTGCTACACCCCTGAGCGGGAATAAATTCCATCCCCCGGCCCTTGCCAAAGGGGTCACAGCCCGCTATGATAGGGGAGAAGCGCAAGCAACCCAACCGAACAGGAGGCTCGTTTTCCGGTGCGCATTGTGAAATCTGTTTTTCGTATCCTACTGCGGCTCATTCTCATTGCGGCCGCTCTGGCCGCCCTGGCCGCGCTCACCCTGGCCTTTCTCCGCTGGCGGGGCTACATCCTCCTGCCCGACGAGGTCCATCCCCCCGAGTGGCAGGTCTTCGGCGTGGACGTGTCCACCTACCAGGGGGAGGTGGACTGGACCTCCCTGGCCGGGCAGGGGGTGGACTTTGCCTTCATCAAGGCCACCGAGGGCAGCGGCCTCAAGGACGTGCGCTTTGCGGAGAACTGGAGCGGCTCCCAGGCCGCCGGCATCCGCCCCGGGGCCTACCATTTCTTCAGCTACGACAGCCCCGGCGAGACCCAGGCCCAGAATTTCATCGAGACCGTGCCGGTGACGCCGGGCTCCCTCCCCCCGGTGGTGGACATCGAGTTTTACGGCTCCTATCTGGATGAGCCGGCCGACGCCGCCGCCACCAAGGCCATTCTGGACCCCCTCCTGGAGGTGCTGGAGGAGCACTACGGCGTCAAGCCCATCCTCTACGCCACCTACCGCTCCTACCAGCTCTATCTCTCCGGGCGGGAGTATCAGGACTACCCCCTCTGGATCAGCAGTCCCCTGGTGGCCCCCCTGCTCCACGACTGGGACTTCTGGCAGTACAGCCACGCCGCCCGGCTGGAGGGCTATCAGGGCCGGGAGCAGCGCATCGACCTGAACGTCTTCCGGGGCAGCCGGAAGGCCTTCGATGCCTTCGGCCTGCCCACTGCATAATAAGAAAACGGCCCTCCGGCTTGTTGCCGGAGGGCCATTCTTTTTTACTGTATCTGCACGGTGCTCTCGTCTATATAGACGCTGCCTTCCCATCCCGACTCCTGCGCGTCTCCGTACATGGCCACCCCTTCCTGGGGGGTGAGGGTGTACTCATAATAGACATGGGCTTCGTCGCTCTCTCCCGGGAGGAGCACCGTGGTCTCCGTCTGGGCCTCTGTCACCACGTCCACCGACCGGTGCGCGCCCCAGTCCATCCAGCGGGAGATCTGCCGGGCCCCGGAGTAGATGGAGGCCGCCACCAGGACGCACAGCACCGCGCCCACCGTCCACCGGGTCCGCCGGTCCGGCCGGCGCCGCTGGTCCGACACGCCGCACAGCCGCGCCGCCAGCTCCTCCGGCGTGCCCCACTGCTCCATCAGGCGCGCCTCTCCCTCCGCCCCCGCTTCCGCCAGGGTGCGCTCGTAATAGGTCACCAGGCGCTCGGCCTCCGCTCGATCCACCCGGAGGATCAGGGCATTCCACAGCCCCTGCAAATAGGCTTCCTTCGTCATATTTCCTTTCCTCCCGCTGTCCTGTGGTTGTTCGGTGCTATCATATAATATCCCCGGCCCACAGACAAGGCTCCCTTCTTTAAAATCGGATTAAAAATGTCCCTGGACGCAGACGCCTGTCCGGATTTGCTTCCTTGTCGACCAGCCCCTCTCCCACCCGGTTATCTTTGTCTATCCTGCACAATTCCAAATTCATTTCCAACACCGGAACATCCTGTATTCCCGCTTTTAGGGGTTGTAAAATGAAAAATTTTGTACTATTATGTAAGTTACGTGTATTTCATATTTTCCGAGCGGGGCCGGTCCGGCCCCGGGAACATGAAGGAGATTTCGGCTATGAGCCTGCGCATCGGCATTGATATCGGCTCCACCACCGTCAAGGTCGTGGTGCTGGATGAATCCAACAAACTGCTCTTCCGTTCTTATGAGCGGCACTACTCCAAGACCCGCGAGCGGGCCTGCGAGACCCTCCACTCCATCGAGGACCGATTCCGGGGCCAGCAGGTCAAGCTGGTCATCACCGGCTCGGCCGGCCTGGGCGTGGCCAAGGCCAGCAACATCGATTTCGTGCAGGAGGTCTACGCCACCGCCGCCGCCGTCCGGGAGTACTACCCCGCCACCGACGCCGTCATCGAGCTGGGCGGCGAGGACGCCAAGATCATCTTCTTCGGCGGCGCCCTGGAGGAGCGCATGAACGGCTCCTGTGCCGGTGGAACGGGTGCCTTCATCGACCAGATGGCCACCCTGATGAACGTCACCGCGGACGAGCTGGACCGGCTCTCCCTCCAGCATGAGAAGATCTACCCCATCGCCTCCCGCTGCGGCGTGTTCGCCAAGACTGACATCCAGCCCATCCTCAACCAGGGCGGGCGGAAGGAGGACGTGGCTGCCTCCATCTTCCAGGCCGTGGTGGACCAGACCGTGGCCGGCCTGACCCAGGGCCGGGAGCTCAAGGGGACCATCGTCTTCCTGGGCGGCCCCCTGCACTTCCTCATGGGCCTGCGGGAGCGCTTTGTGGAGACCCTCCACCTGGACGGGGAGCACGCCATCTTCCCCGAGGACGGCGACTGCTTCGCCGCCATCGGCGCGGCCCTCTGCGCCGACGAGTACCGGGAGCGCCCCTTTGAGGAGGTCCTCAAGCTGCTGGAGGAGAGCGTGGACGCCAAGACCACCGTGGACACCATGCCCCCCCTCTTCACCAGTGAGGCCGACTACGCCGCCTTCCTGGAGCGCCACAACGCCAACCACCCGCCCAAGGCCGACCTGGAGACCTACGCCGGTCCCGCGTGGCTGGGCATCGACGCCGGCTCCACCACCACCAAGATGACTCTCATCACGGCGGACGGCGGACTGCTCTACACCTACTACCACTCCAACCAGGGCAACCCCGTGGCCATCGTGCTGGAGCAGCTGCGCAAGCTCTACGAGCTGTGCGGGGACCGCATCCAGATCAAGGGCGCGGCGGTCACCGGCTACGGCGAGGCCCTCATCCAGAACGCCTTCCGCTGCGACCTGGGTCTGGTGGAGACGGTGGCCCACTACAAGGCTGCCGCCCACTTTAACCCCGACGTGGACTTTATCATCGACATCGGCGGCCAGGACATGAAGTGCTTCAAGATCCGCAACGGCGCGGTGGACTCCATCATGCTCAACGAGGCCTGCTCCTCCGGCTGCGGCTCCTTTATCGAGACCTTCGCCAAGGCCCTGGGGTATGACATCGCCTCCTTCTCCAAGCTGGGGCTCTTCTCCCCCCGCCCGGTGAACCTGGGCTCCCGGTGCACCGTGTTCATGAACTCCTCCGTGAAGCAGGCCCAGAA
Organism: Pseudoflavonifractor hominis; assembly: GCF_014288125.1. NCBI lineage: Bacteria > Bacillati > Bacillota > Clostridia > Eubacteriales > Oscillospiraceae > Pseudoflavonifractor > Pseudoflavonifractor hominis. The sequence continues at coordinate 162,448 of NZ_JACOPR010000004.1, forward strand.
GGACGGCGCCAGCGTGGAGGACATCAGCGCGGGACTGTCCATCTCCATCGTGAAGAACGCGGTCTACAAGGTCATCCGGGCCGCCTCGGCCGACGACCTGGGCCGCCACATCGTGGTGCAGGGCGGCACCTTCCTGAACGACGCCGTGCTCCGGGCCTTTGAGCAGGAGCTGGGCCGGGACGTGACCCGTCCCACCATCGCGGGCCTTATGGGGGCCTTCGGCGCGGCCCTGGCCGCCCGGGACCTCCATCTGGAGCGCTCCACCCTCCTGACCCGGGAGGATCTGGCGTCCTTCACCCACACCGCCAAGCCCGTCACCTGCGGCCTGTGCACCAACCACTGCTCCCTCACCGTCAACCAGTTTGACGGCGGACGCAAGTTCATCTCGGGCAACCGCTGCTCCCGCCCCCTGGGCAAGGAGAAGACCCAGCTGCCCGACCTGATGAATTTCAAGTACAAGAAGCTCCGCTCCCTCCAGGGCATGGGCGTGGGGGACGGCTCCCGGGGCCGCATCGGCATCCCCTTCGGCCTGAATATGTACGAGAACCTCCCCTTCTGGTTCACCTTCTTCACCAAGCTGAACTTTGAGGTGGTCCTCTCTCCCGAGTCCTCCCGCAAGCTCTACCTGAAGGGCCAGCGCACCATCCCCTCGGACACGGTGTGCTACCCCGCCAAGCTCCTCCACGGCCATGTGGAGGCCCTGGTGGAGGAGGGGGTGGACGCCATCTGGTACCCCTGCATGTCCTACAACAACGACGAGGGCATCGGCGACAACCACTACAACTGCCCCGTGGTGGCCTACTACCCGGAGCTGCTGGCTGCCAACGTGCCCTCTCTGAAGAAGACCCGCTTCCTGGACCCCTATGTGGGCCTGTGGCGGCACAAGGACTTCATCAAGCGGATCTCCGCCCTCATGGAGCGGGAGTTCCAGATCCCCAAGCGGGAGACCCGCATGGCCGCCCAGGCGGCCTACACCGCCTACGAGAACTACCTGGACGTGGTGCGGGAGACCGGCAAGGAGTACATCGAGTACGCCCGGGCCCACGACATGCCCATCCTGGTCATGTGCGGCCGCCCCTACCACATCGACCCGGAGATCAACCACGGCATCAACGACCTCATCACCTCCTTCGGCTTCGTCCTGGTCACCGAGGACGCCCTGAGCTATCTGGAGGGCTACGCCCCCCGGAAGGTGCTCAACCAGTGGACCTTCCAGAGCCGGATGTACAACGCCGCCCGCTATGTGTGCACCCAGGACGACATGCAGGCCATCCAGCTGGTCTCCTTCGGCTGCGGCACCGACGCTATCACCACCGATGAGCTGCGGGACATCCTGGAGGAGGGCGGCAAGCTCTACACCCAGCTCAAGATCGACGATATCAGCAACCTGGGCGCTGTGACCATCCGCATCCGTTCCCTGATGGCCGCCATCGAGGCCCGGAAGGCCCGGCAGTGAACCTCACCCCATCGAAAGGAAGCAAGCTATGGCTGAATTAGTATATGATAAGACCGGGCGGCTCCTCTTCACCAAGGAGATGAAAGAGGAGTACACCCTCCTTATGCCCCAGATGCTCCCCGTCCACTTCGGCATGATGGCCCGCCTGCTGGAGCGGGAGGGCTTCAAGGTGGAGACCCTCAACACCTCCGGCAAGAGCATCGTGGACGCCGGACAGAAGTACGTCCACAACGACACCTGCTATCCCGCCCTCCTGGTCATCGGCCAGCTCATTGACGCCATCCAGAGCGGGCGGTACGACGTACACAAGGTGGCCCTCCTCATCACCCAGACGGGCGGCGGCTGCCGTGCCTCCAACTACATCCACCTGCTGCGCAAGGCCCTCAAGAAGGCGGGGCTGGAGTTCGTCCCCGTGGTGTCGGTCAACCTCTCCGGCCTGGAGAAGAACCCCGGCTTCCAGCTGACCCTCCCCTTCATCCGCAAGGCGGTGTTCGCCATGATGTACGGCGACATCATCGTGCAGACCTCCAACCAGGTCCGCCCCTACGAGGTCACCGCCGGGCAGACCGACGCGGCCATCGAGTCCTGCATGCAGCGCCTGCTGGACGGCATGGACCAGGGCAAGGGCCTCTCCTACCCCCAGATGTGTGAGAACTTCAAGTGGATCGTCCAGACCTTCCGGGACATCCCCGTCCAGGGGGAGCCCAAGGTCCGTGTGGGCGTGGTCGGCGAGATCTACATCAAGTACTCCCCCCTGGGCAACAACAATCTGGAGCAGTTCCTCCTCTCCGAGGGGGCCGAACCCGTGGTGCCCGGCCTCACCGACTTCATCATCTTCAAGATCAACAACCGCGAGGTGGACGTGGATCTCTACGGCGGCAAGTGGATCAAGAAGAAGGTGTGCGAGCTCTTTGAGAACTATGTGAAGAAGTGCCAGCGGGCCATGATCGCCGCCATGAGCGCGGGCGGCTTCCGGGCGCCGGGCACCTTTGACGACCTGCGCCGCCTCATCCGGGGCTACCTGGGCGAGGGCAACAAGATGGGCGAGGGCTGGCTCCTCACCGCCGAGATGCTGGAGCTCATCCACTCCGGCACCCCCAACATCGTGTGCACCCAGCCCTTCGGGTGCCTGCCCAACCACATCGTGGGCAAGGGCATGATCCGCAAGCTGAAGGACGACTATCCCATGTCCAACATCGTGGCCATCGACTACGACCCGGGTGCCACCAAGATCAACCAGGAGAACCGCATCAAGCTCATGCTGGCCAACGCCCGTGCCCTGGCCAAGGAGGCCGATTCGGCTTCTCACGCCCCCGCCGGGGAAGAGCGGGTACCCGTGGAGGCCTAAGATGGATGAGCTGCACTTTGTGGACGCCTGCACGGAGGAGCACTTCCGTGCCATGAGCGCCATCCACGCCCGGGGCTGGCACGACACCTACCCCGGCTACGTCCCCGAGGACTACCTGCGGGACGTCATCACCGAGGACCACTGGGTCCCCATCTTTCGGGAGGACCACCGCACCGGGAAGTGCCACGGACTGCTCCTCTACCGGGGAGACACCCCGGTGGCCTGCTGCAATTACGGCCCCGCCCGGCTCTCCCTGCCCAGAGACGCGGCCTATTCCGGCTGGGGCGAGGTGTGCTCCTTCTATGCCGAGCCCGCCGAGATCGGCCGGGGCTACGGCTCCATGCTGATGGAGGAGACCCTCCGCCGCCTGAAGGCGGACGGCTTCGCCTCCTGCTTCGTGCTGGTGCTGGAGGAGAACGCCCGGGCCCGCCGGTTCTATGCCCGCCACGGCTTCGCCTGGGACGGTACCCACAAGGACATCCCCTTCCCCCACGACATGATCTGTGTGGACCTGCGGTATACCAGAACCCTGTAAGGGGCCTTCCCGGTTGACTTTTCCTTCCTTTTCCCTTATAATAAACGTGTAAGTTTACATACTGGCTGTGCTGATTTTGCCCCGTCGTCCCCCCGCACAGCCTGTGACAGAAGCCGGACAGCGGGTTTTCCCATGGAAAGCCCGCTGTTTTTGTCCATCTGTCCCCCAATGGAAAGGAGGATTCCCCCTTGTCTCCCAGCGAAAACAAGATGGGCGTCATGCCCGTCCGTCCTCTGCTGCTCACCATGTCCTGGCCCATGATGCTCTCCATGCTGGTCCAGGCCCTCTACAACATGGTGGACAGCATGTTTGTGGCACAGCTCAACAGCGACGCCTTTGTGGCCCTCTCCCTGGTCTTTCCGGTGCAGAGCCTGATCACCGCCATCCAGGCCGGTACCGGCGTGGGCGTGAACACCATGCTCTCCCGCCGTCTGGGCCAGAAGCGGCCCGAGGAGGCCAGCGCCGTGGCCTGCCACGGCTATTTCCTCTACTTCCTGTGCTGGGTGGTCTTTCTCACCCTGGGCATGCTCTTTGCCCGTCCCTTTATGGAGCTCTACTCCGATGTGCCCCGGGTCATCGAGTACGGCGTGACCTACCTGCGCATCGTGGTGCTGTTCTCCCTGGGTTCCTGCATGCAGTTTGCCGCCGAGCGGGTCCTCCAGGCCAGCGGCAACTCCATCGGCCCCATGGTGATCCAGGGCGTGGGGGCCATTGTCAATCTGATCCTGGACCCCATTCTGATCTTTGGCCTCTTGGGCTTCCCCCGTCTGGAGGTGGCCGGCGCGGCCATCGCCACCGGGCTGGGCCAGGTGGTGGGCATGGTCATCGGCCTGGTCATGGTGGCACGCAGCCCCATCGTCCACGTCTCCTTCCGGGGCTTCCGCCCCCAGGGGGCCATCGTGGCCGACATCTACCGCATCGGACTGCCCGCCATCGTGATGCAGTCCCTCTTCACCATCATGACCCTGGGGACCAACAAGATCCTGGCCCTCTTCTCGGATACCGGCGTCTTCATCATGGGGGCCTATTTCAAGGTGCAGTCCTTCGTGTTCATGCCCATCTTCGGCATGAACAACGGCCTCACCCCCATCGTCAGCTACAACTACGGGGCCAAGCGCCCCGACCGCATCCGGGAGGCCATCCATTTCGCCCTGCTGATCGGCGGAGGCATCATGCTGCTGGGAACGGCGGTCTTCCTCCTCTTCCCCGGGGCGCTGCTGGGCTTCTTTGACGCCGACGCCGCCACCCTGGCCGCCGGCATTCCCGCCCTGCGCATCCTGTGCCTCTCCTTCCTTCCCGCCGGGATCTCCATCCTGCTCAGCTCGGCCTTCCAGGCCCTGGGCGTGCCCTCCCTCAGCCTGGGCCTGAGCCTGCTGCGGCAGGTCATCCTGATCTTCCCCCTAGCCCTCCTGCTGGGCCTTGCGGCGGGTGCGGGGGCGGTCTGGTACGCCTTCGTGATCGCCGAGGCCCTCCCCTGTATCGGCGCGCTGGTGCTGTATCGCTGGTTTTCCAAGACCAAGATCGACGCGATCTCCTGCCAGCCGTAACACCTGTCTCTTCTTGGATTGTGAGGTTGATTTGTACTTGCGTCATTCCCTTCTCTGCCTGAGCGCCTCCCTGCTCCTGCTCGCCTCCTGCGCCGCGCCCACCCCTCAGAGCAGCTTCCCGGCGGCGTCCTCTCCGTCCGCCCCAGCCCAGGACGCTCCCCTGACCGCGGAGACCCTGGACGGGTGCGCCGTCTCCGATCTGGAGACCTTTCTCGCCCTGGACGGCCCCGGCGCCCTCCTGCTGGGCCAGGTCCCCGAGGCCGGTCTCACCCTCTACGGGCTCAACCCGGGCCTGGGGGGCGGGGTGATCCTCCGGCAGGAGGAGGATCTCTTCCCCTTTGACCAGCGCTTTCTCCCCGACGAATCGCCCCGCCTCCCCGATCTGTGGTGGGCGGACTTTGACGGGGACGGCTCCTCGGAGCTGGCCGTCAACTATCTGACCTTAAACACCACCGACCAGCACATCTTTGAGCTGCATCTCTACCGCCCGGAGGAGGACGGCTGGACCGACACCGCCCTCCGGGCCGAGGACTGGGTGTCCACGCTGGAGGACACCGTCGGCTATCAGTTTGACCCCATCTCGGGCGGGGTGTCCCTGACCGCGGAGGAGAGCTCCCTCCTCTACTATCTGGAGGATCTGCCCGACCCCGACCCGGCCCAGCCCCTCACCTTCCAGGGGCAGACCTATTTCCGGGAGGAGGACGGACGCATCACCGCGGTCTTCGGCATCGGCCTGCGCCTGTCCGGCGAGGAGGAGCCCTTCTACTTCGCCCGGCTCCTGGCCGACGTGACCTATGACGGCGCCTCCTTCTCCCTGTCCCGCTTCACGCTGGAACCCAGCTACGGCGTATAGCTCACTCTCTGCCATTTCGTCCCCCTCTGCCCCTCCGGGCGGAGGGGGATATGTCTTTATATGACATTGGCGTTTTTTCCGCTCTATGGGCACTTTTGCTGTCCTTTCTCCCGCATTCCCCTCTTTAAATCGTGAACTTTATCCATTTTTCTTGACTTTTTCTCAATTAAGCATATAATAACAGCGTAATAAGCGAAATAAGGAGGTCGTTATCTTGGCTCGAAAGGCAGCAACCACAGCAAAAGCTGTTGCTAAAACATCCACCCGCATGTCAAAGAAGGGGCCCCTCACCCCCGACATGCTGCGTAAGATCGACGCCTATTGGCGGGCCGCCAATTATCTGGCCGCCGGACAGCTCTATCTGCTGGATAACCCCCTGCTCCGGAAACCCCTGCAAAGCGAGCACCTCAAGAAGACCATTGTGGGCCACTGGGGTACGGTGCCTGGGCAGAACTTCATCTACACCCACCTGAACCGCATCATCACCAAGTATGACCTCAACATGATCTACCTCTCCGGCCCGGGCCACGGGGGCAACGCCATGGTGGCCCAGACCTATCTGGAGGGTACTTACAGCGAGATCTATCCCAACATCAGCCAGGATCTGGAGGGCATGAAGAAGCTCTTCAAGCAGTTCTCCTTCCCCGGCGGCATCGCCAGCCACGTGGCTCCCGAGACCCCCGGCTCCATCAACGAGGGAGGCGAGCTAGGCTATTCCCTGGCCCATGCCTTCGGCGCGGTGCTGGATAACCCCACCCTCATCGCCGCCTGCGTGGTGGGCGACGGCGAGGCCGAGACCGGCCCCCTGGCCACCGCCTGGCACTCCAACAAGTTCCTCAACCCCGTCATTGACGGCGCGGTGCTCCCCATCCTGCACCTCAACGGCTTCAAGATCTCCAACCCCACCATCTTCTCCCGCATCACCCATGAAGAGGTGGAGGATTTCTTCAAGGGCTGCGGCTGGACCCCCCGCTTTGTGGAGGGGGACGACCCGGTCAAGATGCACCAGCAGATGGCGGCCGCCCTGGACTGGGCCGTGCGGGAGATCGACCGCATCCAGCAGAGCGCCCGCACCACCGGCGACACCACCCGTCCCCGCTGGCCCATGATCGTCTTCCGCTCCCCCAAGGGCTGGACCGGCCCCAAGGAGGTGGACGGCCTGCGGGTGGAGGGGACCTTCCGGGCCCATCAGGTGCCCATCTCCATCGGCGAGGACCACCCGGAGCACCTGAAGCTGCTGGAAAACTGGCTCAAGAGCTACCATCCCGAGGAGCTCTTCGACCGCAACGGCACCCTCATCCCCGAGCTCCAGGCTCTGGCCCCCAAGGGGGACCGGCGCATGGGCGCCAACCCCCACGCCAACGGCGGACTGCTCCTGCGGGACCTGCGCATCCCCGATTTCCGAGAGTACGCCGTGGACGTCCCCGCCCCCGGCGAGGTCAAGGGCGAGGACATGACCGAGCTGGGCAAATTCGTCCGGGACATCCTCAAGCTCAACGCCGAGGCCCGCAACTTCCGGGTCTTTGGCCCGGATGAGACCATGTCCAACCGGCTGGGCGCCGTGTTCCACGAGACCAACCGCTGCTGGAACGCCGAGCGCACCGACCGGGATGAGTACCTGGCCCCCGACGGGCGCATCATGGACTCCATGCTCTCCGAGCACATGTGCCAGGGCTGGCTGGAGGGCTACCTCCTCACCGGCCGCCACGGCATCTTTAACAGCTACGAGGCCTTCATCCGCATCGTGGACTCCATGTTCGCCCAGCACGCCAAGTGGCTCAAGGTCTGCGCCCAGCTCCCCTGGCGGCAGGACATCGCCTCCCTCAACTACATCCTCTCCTCCAACGTCTGGCAGCAGGACCACAACGGCTTCACCCACCAGGACCCCGGCTTCCTGGACCATGTGGCCAACAAGAAGGCCGACGTGGTGCGCCTCTACCTCCCCCCGGACGGGAACTGCCTGCTCTCCTGCTTCGACCACTGCATCCGCAGCCGGAACTATGTGAACGTGCTGATCACCTCCAAGCACCCCCGTCCCCAGTGGCTCACCATGGACGAGGCCATCAAGCACTGCACCCACGGCATCGGCATCTGGCAGTGGGCCTCCAACGACCAGGGGTGCGAGCCCGACGTGGTCATGGCCTGCTGCGGCGAGACCCCCACGCTGGAGACCCTGGCCGCCGTCACCATCCTGCACAAGTATCTCCCGGAGCTCAAGATCCGGGTCATCAACGTGGTGGACCTGATGAAGCTCCAGCCCCATACGGAGCACCCCCACGGCCTGACCGCCGAGGACTACGACGCCCTCTTCACGGTGGACAAGCCCATCATCTTCGCCTTCCACGGCTACCCCACCCTCATCCATGAGCTCACCTACCGCCGCCACAACAAGCGTCTCCACGTGCGCGGCTACAAGGAGGAGGGCACCATCACCACGCCCTTTGACATGCGGGTCCAGAACGACATCGACCGCTTCCACCTGGTGGAGGACGTGGTCAAGCGTCTGCCCCAGCTGGGCAACCGGGGCTCCTTCCTCATCCAGCTCATGAAGGACAAGCTGGTGGAGCACAAGCAGTACATCATCACCAACGGCATCGACATGCCCGAGGTCCGGGACTGGAAGTGGAACGGCGGCAAGGGGATCTATTGATCGCCGCCAAGACAAAATAACAGGCGGGGACGCTCTCCCAAACGGAAGAGCGTCCCCGCCTTTCTTTTTTAGTCGTTCGGCTCCAGCAGCTGCTTGCGGCACCAGCTCCTGCCGTGCCAGCGCCAGAGGAACAGCCCTGCCCGGATCAGCTCATCCAGCGCCATGGCGATCCAGAGCCCGGCCAGGCCCATCCTCCACACCACGCCGAAGAGGTAGCTTCCGCCCACCCCCACGATCCACGCGGCGATGATGCAGATGGTGACCGGGAAGCGGATGTCTCCGCAGGCCTGGAGGGCCCGCACCATCACCATGTTGACCGCCCGGCCCACCTCCAGGGGGATCTCGATGAGCATGATGGTCTTGGCCAGGGCCAGGACCTGGGGGTCCGAGGTGAAGATGCGGTAGACCGGCTCACACAGGACATAGAGCACCACCGAGACCGCCGTGGACACCCCTGTGGAGATGAGCACGGTGGTCTTGACCTGCCGGTCGGTCCGGGCGATCTCTCCCCCGCCCATCAGCCGGGCCACCACCACCTGGCAGGCCTGGGACATGGCCGAGCCGAAGAGGTAGGTCACGTTGGCGAACATGGTGGCGTACACCCGGGTGTTGACCACGAAGGCCGGGAACACATTGCACACGGTCTGCACCCCGATCTGGGACAGGTTGTAGGAGACCGACTCGCCCCCGGTGGGGATGCCGATGCGCAGCAGCCGCCGCAGCTCCTCCCGGGGGAAGGGCCGCAGATATTCCAGTCGGAGCACCGGTCCGAAGCGGACGCGGAAGAGGGTGGCAATGATGATCACGCCCATGACCCGGGAAATGCCGCTGGAGATGGCCGCCCCCGCCACCCCCAGGGCAGGCAGGCCCACCGCCGGGATGCCGTTGATGAGGATGGCGTTGCCGCCGATGTTCAGACAGTTCATGACCACCGAGACGGCCATGGTCTCCTTCATCATCTGGCTGCTGCGGAAAAAGGCGGTAAAGGTCAGATAGACCGCCTGAAAGACCATGCCCAGGCTGATGATGCGCATGTAGAGGCAGGCCTCTTCAAACATGACCGCCTGGACCCCCATCAGCCGGAAGACCCAGGGGCTGAAGAGCAGCAGGAAGAGGCTCACCGCCAGCCCGAAGACCAGATTGGCGGCCAGGGAGACCGCGTAGATCTGGTTGACCTTTCGGGTGTCCCGGGCGCCGATGTACTGGGAAATCAGGATCATGGAGGCGGTACACACCACGGAAAAGACCAGCAGCAGCAGATTGGTGATCTGGTTGGCGTTTCCGATGGCCCCCACCCCGTTGGGATCGTGCCAGCCCACCATCATCTGGTCGGCGTTGCCCACCATGAGCTGGAGGAGCAGTTCAATAAAAATCGGCCAGGTCAGGGCCAGGATCTGACCGGCCCCGCCCCGCCCGGATGTACGTTGGGAATCGTGTTTCATAGGGTCATCCTCTCTCAAATCAGGTACCGGACAGAGTCTGGAGGGAGACCTTCGCCCGATGCAGCAGACACTATTATAGAGCCTGCCTTCTCCCCGGTGCAAGGCGGAGAACTGCACACAATTTGCACGCTCCCTCCCCCATCCTTGCACGAGATACACAGAATATCTTTTCTGCGATTTTTGCAGAAACTGAAAAATTACCCTTGACAGATCGCTTCCCCTGTGCTATTCTCATACACGTAGTTAGTCTTAGCTAACTAACAAGTTCCTGGACGGGGGCCATTCCCCCGCTTCTCTTTCCCTTTAGGTTAGCATAAACTAACTATCAAAAAGGAGTGTTACCATGCATCCTCAATCCGCTGCGTTTGAACGGGCCCTCGCCTTTCACTGTGCCCCCGCCCTCTCGGGCGCTGCGCCGGCCAACCTGGTCTCTCTGGCCCGGAGCGAGTATCCGGATCTGCCCGCCCTGCTCGCCCGCTACGGCCGGCGGCTGGAGCCCCTGGGCATCCGGCTCTTCCCCCTGTGCCAGTGTGACCGCCGGTGGCTGCTGCTGGTCTTTCGCCCGGCGCTGCTGCGCCAGGCCCTGGCTCCGGTCCAGGTGCGGGCGTGCCTGCTGCGCTGCGGCTACCCGGCCGGCGGCACTTTGGCGGAGCAGCTGGAGCTGCTGCGGGACCGGGTCTCCCACGGCGGGGGCTTCCCCCACGAGATCGGGTTCTTCCTGGGCTATCCCCTGGCCGATGTGCTGGGCTTCCTGGCCCTGGGGGGCGAGTGCTGCCGCATGAGCGGATACTGGAAGGTCTACGGCGACGTGGCCTATGCCAGGGGCTGCTTTGCCCGCTTCGACCGGTGCCGGGACCGGCTGTGCCGGGGGCTGGCCGACGGGACGCCCCTGCTGGAGCTGCTGCAAACACAGCGAGCGCAGGCTGCATAAGGATACGCTTACATCAAAGGAGGTCGTTTTGACATGCAAATCGCGGTAATCTACTGGACCGGTTCGGGCAACACGGAGGCCATGGCCCAGGCAGTGGCCGAGGGCGCCCGGAATTCCGGTGCGGATGTATCCCTCTTCCAGGTCTCCGAGCTGACCGCCGCCGACGCCGCCAAGTATGAGCGTCTGGCCCTGGGCTGTCCCGCCATGGGGGCCGAGGTGCTGGAGGAGAGCGAATTTGAGCCCTTCTTCACTGAGCTGGAGTCCAAACTCAGCGGAAAAACAGTGGCCCTCTTCGGCTCCTACGGCTGGGGCGACGGGCAGTGGATGCGCGACTGGCAGGAGCGCACCGACCAGTCGGGCGCACAGCTCTGTCAGGACGGCCTGATGGCCCACGAGACCCCCGACGAGGCCGCTCTGGCCCAGTGCCGCTCTCTGGGTGAGGCGCTGGCCAAGTCCTGATTTTCTTCTGTTTTCTCCCTACTCTCTCTTTTCTCTAAACTTCTTTTCTCCAAACTTTCTTTTCTCCAAATTCTGCGCGGGAAACCCGGGCGGCGGTCTGAGACCTCCGCCGCCCGGGGCCTCCTCCCTCCCACCCAAGTGGGACGCCCGGAGCAGGCGAGCCTATGGGCTTCGGCTGGCCTGTTCCGCGCATCCTCCTTCGGTCTACACCTATTTCTCTCTTTTCTCCAAGCAGCAAACGACAGAAGCAGACTCCCCCCGGTGCTGGGCACACCGGGGGGAGTCTGCTTTTCAAAAATGCAGGCATTTTTTCGAGGGGATTTGCTCACTTGACCACTCTGGTGCTCCGGCGCAGCTCCCCTGCCGCGCACAGTACCACCGCACACAGGCAGAGTCCGCCCCCGGCCAGGAACTGTGCCGCGGCCCCCTCCCCCGGGAAGAGGGGCACAAAGGCCCCCACCAGGTAGGGAGAGAGAAAATAGCCCACGTTCAGCACCGTGAGCACCAGCGCGGTGGCCCCCGGCAGGGTCTTCTGGGGGGCGGTCTCGGTGAGCTCCAGCATCAGGCAGGGGTTGAAGAGGGCGATCCCCGCCGCCGGGGCGCACACCGCCAGGACCGCCGGGAGCAGGCCGATCTGGAGCCCGGCCAGCAGGTAGCCCCCGCCCATGATCCCAAGGGCCCAGGCAAAGGTATACCGCCCCGTCCGGCGGTAGATGGGGCCGAACACAAAGGCCAGCAGCCCCGAGAGCACCGAGGCCACCGCCGTCACGATCCCCGTGAGCTGGGCGGTCCCCAGCCCGTACCCCTCGATGTAGAGGGAGGCCTGGGTCACATTCACATAGTAACACACCGCAAAGACAAAGCCGATGACACTCAGGCGCAGGATGGCGGGGACGTTCCACCCCTCGCATCCGCCGCCCGGCTGTCCCTCGCGCCGCCCTTCCACCGCATCGGTGGGCAGCAGGCGGATGGTCAGCACCAGGGGAATCAGATTCAGGGCAAAGAGGAGGTACACATTGTACCAGTGCAGGTCGGCCAGCACTCCTCCGGCCAGCACCACCGCGATGCGCCCCAGCTGCATGATCCCGGCGGTGGCCCCCATGACCCGGCGGCGCTCCTCCCCCTCGTAGTACATGCTCACCAGGAGCGGATAGAGGGTGGAGCCCATGCCGTAGGCAATGCCCATCATGGCGCTCCCCACCAGCAGCACCGGCAGGCAGGCCCGCCCCACATAGCTCAGCGCGCCGCTGAACAGGTAGATGGAGAGCCCGGCCACGGCCAGGTGCTTGCGGGCAAAGAAGCGGGTCAGCAGCGGCACGCCCAGGATCCCCGCAATGCCCATCAGGTTGGGCAGGGTCAGCAGGAGCTGGAGCACCGGCTCGGGCACCCCCGGAAAGGCGCTCAGCAGTCCGCTGACCGCCACCGAGGGGGCCAGATAAATCAAATTGACAAAGCAGATGGCATAGATGGGGAGCTTGCGTCTCATAGCAGTCGTCCTTTCTGACAGGTGAAGTGTTATTATATCCCACCCATCCGGGAAAGGCAAGGAAATCTTCCCCTTCTGCCCGCAAACATGCGCCTGCCGCAATCTTGCGGCAGGCGCATCCTTTTAGTCTTCCTTCTTTTTTCTGGTCCAGAACAGCAGGTTCATGCCGATCACCACCAGGGCCGTGGCCGCCATGGCGGCCCAGAAGCCCAGGTTGATGCCTGCCCACTCGGTGGTCCCGAACAGGTCGAGCCACAGCTTTGTCCAGTGGATGGTCATAGCGCTTCCTCCTTTTTCACAGCAGCTCGCCGTAATGGCGCACATAGGCTTTTTTCAGGCTGGTGGCCAGCATCATATAGAGCACGATGCAGGGGATCAGATAGGCAAAGTACGCCGCCGGAAGGGCCACCAGACCCAGCAGGGTACCCAGCTTCGTAAAGGGAATCACGGTCAGCACCGCGATCCCGGTAAAGGTCAGCAGCGTCACCCCGGCGGAGGCCCGGCTCTGGAGGAAGGGCAGCTTGGGGGTGCGGATCATGTGGATGACCAGAGTCTGGCTCCACATGGACTCCACGAACCAGCCGGCGTGGAACATGGCGGCATAGGTCTGCTGCATCCCGGCCAGCTCCGCGCCGCTGTAATAGGCGGGGAGGTCGTTGTACAGAATCCCGTGGGAGACAAAGAGCGGACAGAAGACAAAGTACAAAAAGGCGTAGGTGGTCCAGTCGAAGATGGAGCTGGTGGGCCCGATCCACAGCATGAATTTCCCGATGCTGGAGGCGTCCCACTTGCGGGGCTGGGCGATGAACTCCTCGTCCACATTGTCCCAGGGGATGGCGGTGCAGCTCAGGTCATAGATCAGGTTGAGCAGGATCAGATGGATGCTCTCCATGGGCAGGAAGGGCAGCAGGGCCGAGGCCGCCAGCACGGAAAACATGTTCCCGAAGTTGGAGGAGGCCGTCATCTTGATGTATTTGATCATGTTGGCGTAGGTCTTGCGGCCCTCCACGATCCCCCGCTCCAGCACCATCAGGTCCTTTTCCAGCAGGATGATGTCGGCCGACTCCTTGGCGATGTCTACCGCCGTATCCACCGAGATGCCGATGTCCGCCGCCTTCATGGCGGCCGCGTCGTTGATGCCGTCGCCCAGGAAGCCCACCGTGTGGCCCCCCTGCCGCAGGGCGGAGACCACCCGGGCCTTCTGGTCGGGGGAGAGCTTGGCGAAGATGTCGGTGTGCTCGGCCGCCCGGACCAGGGCCTCGTCGCTCATCCGCTCCACATCGGAGCCCAGCAGCATCTTGCTGCCCCGCAGGCCCACCTGCTTGCAGATGCAGCGGGTCACCCGCTCGTTGTCCCCGGTCAGGATCTTGGTGGTCACCCCGTGGTCTCTGAGGGCCCGGATGGCCTGGGCGGTGGACTCCTTGGGCGGGTCCAGGAAGGCCAGGTAGCCCATGAGGACCATGTCCCGCTCCTCCTCGGCGTGGTAGGTATCCACCCGCTCCACCATCTTCTGGGCCAGGGCGATGACCCGCATCCCGTCCTCGTTCAGGCGGTCCACGGTCTCCAGGATCTCCCGGCGGGTCTCCTCGGTGAGGGGGCGGATCTCCCCCCGGTACTCGGTCCAGGCGCAGACGGCGCACATCTCCTCCACCGCGCCCTTGGTGATCATCTGGCGCTTTCCGCTCAGGTCCTCCACCACCACGGAGAGGCGGCGGCGGGTGAAGTCAAAGGGGATCTCATCCACCTTGCGGTACCGCTGGGACAGATTGACCAGCTGGGGCTGGGAGGCCTCTTCCTCCTCGGTGCGCTCGATGATGGCCACGTCCATCAGGTTGCGGTAGCCCGTCTGGAAATAGCTGTTCAGATAGGCGTGGCGCAGCACTCTGGCGTCCTCCTTGCCGGACACGTCCATGTGGTATTCCAGCACCACCTTGTCCTGGGTCAGCGTCCCGGTCTTATCGGTGCAGAGCACATCCATGGCCCCGAAATTCTGGATGGAGTTGAGGTTTTTCACGATGGTCTTTTCCTTGGACATGGAGACCGCCCCCTTGGCCAGGCAGGTGGTCACGATCATGGGGAGCATCTCGGGCGTCAATCCCACCGCCACCGAGATGGCGAACAGGAAGGCCTCCAGCCAGTCCCCCTTGGTCAGGCCGTTGATGAAGAAGACCACCGGGACCATGACCAGCATGAAGCGGATCAGGACCCAGGAGACCGCGTTGACCCCCTTGGTGAAGTTGGTCTCCACCGCCTCTCCGGCCACCGAGACCGCCATGGAGCCAAAGAGGGTGGCGTCCCCCACGGCCAGGGCCACGGCGGTGGCGCTTCCGCTGATGACATTGCTCCCCAGGAAGGCGATGTTGGGAAGGTCGGTCACCGGCACATCCGCATCGGCGCAGCTCTCCGGCGTCTTCTCCACCGGGTCGCTCTCCCCGGTCAGGGCGGCCTGGCTGATGAACAGGTCCTTGGCCGCCAGGATGCGCACATCCGCCGGGACCATGTCCCCCGCGGAGAGGTGAATGATGTCCCCCGCCACCACCTCTTCCAGGGGGATCTCGCCCGTCCCCTGCTCCCGGCGGGTCACCGTGCAGGTGGTGGTGATCATGGCCAGCAGCCGCTCGGCCGCGTTCCCCGAGCGGGACTCCTGCACGAAGCGCAGGGTCCCGGACAGAAAGACCATGGTCAGAATGATGATCACCGTCAGGGGGGCCACCTCCTCCGGCTGGTGCTGATACAGCGGGATGAGGATGTCGGTAAACATGGACACCACGGCCAGACAGAAGAGAATGGCCGTGAAGGGGTTGATGAAGGAGCCCGCCACCCGGGCGGCCAGGGACTTCTTCTTCTCATGGGTCACCTGATTGCGCCCATAGAGGTTCCGGTGCAGGAGCACCGCGTGCTCTTCCAGTCCGCCCATGGCGGTGTCCCACCGCTCCAGTACGGTCTTGATGCCGCTGGTGGCGGCAAAGGTCAGTGCCTCGTGGTTCTTCTCCCGGGCGGCAGAGGCGGCTGCGCTGCGGGCCGGGACGTTCTGCTGTTTCTTGCGATGCATGGGGCTTGATCCTCCTTTTTCTCGGGCATCCAGCCGCCGCACACACCTCCGCAAGGGGTGGTTTTGGCGGCCTTCCCCTCATTTTTCCGGCATAAAAGCGGGCCGGCATCCATCAAAACCACCTCCTGATGTCATTCAACTTGCCCGTTTCCCCGGGCGCAGGTTATAGTATAGCTTTTTTCTCTCCCGGATCCTATGTTCAAATCCTTGCGATTCTCTTGCCTTTGCGCAAGAAACGGGCTGCCGCACAAGAAAGTGCGGCAGCCCGTTTCAGACTGTCAATAAAGTGTGCTCCTGCGTTTTTCGCTGCAAGAGCCTCGCAGAGTTCCGCCGTCCGCAGACGGCGGAAGAGGGTGGGATCGTGTTTTCCGGCGGCGTGTACGTCGGAAAACACTCTTCTCAGGCCGCAAGTGTGTGGCCCTTCCCGGGAACCCAAACAAAGCCCAGCGAAGCGGGGGTTTGTTTGGGAGAGGAGGGGCAAGGGAGCAAAGTGAGCCCTGGCCGTCAGGCCGGGGGGAACGGTGCGGACTTTGACCCGACGATGCGTGCGGCGGTCTGCATCCCCTCGAAAAAATGCTTGCATTTTTGAGAAGCGTGTCGAAAGACTTCGACACGCTATCACAGATCGTCATTGAATTTGTACCCGATCCCCCAGATGGTGAGGATATACTCGGGCGCGTCCGGGTTGGGCTCGATCTTTTTCCGCAGCTTGCGGATGAAGGCCATGATGTTGCTGTCGGTGGTGTAATAGTCCTCCTCCCACACTGCCTGGTAGATCTGCTCCTTGGTAAAAACGGTCCCCCGGTTCTGGGCCAGGAAATACAGGATGTCGAACTCCTTGGGGGTCAGGGCGATCTCCTTCCCGGCCCGGAGCACCCGTCTGCTCCGGGGGGATATGACAAGGTCTCCGCAGGTCATCCCATCGGCCTCCGTCTCCCCGGCCGCACCGCCCACCTCGAGCATCAGGACGTCGGAGGCCCCCGTCCCCAGGCTCTCGATCCCCCGGCGCAGTTCTCTTCCCCCCGGCGTATCGGGGGCCCCGCGCTCCAGCGCCTGCCGGAGCCATTGGAGGACGGCGGAGTCCAGGGAGGCAAAATAGATTTTTTTCACGCGGTCTCCTCCCCTTTCTCCCACACATGGAATGGATGTCTCACCACAGCGTATGATACCGCCTGAGATAGTACCGCTTGGCCAGTGTGACCAGCAGCATATAGCACAGCACCATGCCGGCCAGGAACAGGAAATAGACCCCCGGCAGCGGGGTCAGCCCCAGCCAGGCCGCCGCCGGTGTATACACCACCGCCGTCAGCGCCAGCAGTCCCCCGGAGGTCACCAGCCACACCACGCCGGACGCCCGGCTCTGAACAAAGGGGATGTGCCGGGTGCGGAGCATGTGCAGGATGAGCACCTGGGTCCACATGGACTCCAGAAACCACCCGGTGTGGAACAGCATGGCATACTGCTCCTGCATGGCCCCGGACAGGGCGGCGTATCCGCCCCCCAGCAGGGAGGGACACAGGACCCAGTACAAAAAGGCGAAGGTCAGCAGGTCGAACAGAGAGCTCACCGGTCCGAAAAACCGCATGAACCGCCCCAGAGTATGGCCCGACCAGATGCTGGGCCTGCCGCAGTCCTCCCCGTCCACCCGGTCCCAGGGGAGGGTCATGCACAGCAGGTCATAGAGCAGATTGAGGAGCAGCAGCTGGATGGAGGTCATGGGCAGGAAGGGCAGGAAGGCGCTGGCCAGCACGATGGAGAAGATGTTCCCGAAATTGGACGAGGCCGTGATGTGGATATACTTGCTCATGTTGGCAAAGGCCCGGCGCCCCTCCAGGATGCCCTGTTCCAGCACGTTGAGGTCTTTTTTCAGGAGAATGACGTCGGCGGCCTCCTTGGCGGCCGGCGCGGCCGTGTCCACGGAGATGCCCACGTCGGCACTGGTCATGGCGGCCAGGTCGTTCATCCCGTCCCCCAGGAAGCCCACGGTGTGTCCGTTCTCCCGCAGGAGGCGGATCAGCTCCGATTTCTGCCCCGGCGTCAACTCGGCAAAGACGTCCGTCTGTTCCACCGCCGTGATGCGCGCATCCTCCGTCAGGGCCATCAGCGCCTCTCCGGTCAGGATCTGCTCCGCCGGGATGCCCAGACGCCGGCACACCGAACCGGCCACGCTCCGGTGGTCCCCGGTGAGCACCTTGACCCGGACATGGAGCTCCCGCAGGCGGCCCAGCGCCTGGGCGGCCGAGCGCTTGGGCGCGTCAAAAAAGACCAGATACCCCAGCAGCGTCAGCCCCCGCTCGTCCTCCGGACAGAGTTTTTGCTTTCCGGGCAGCCTGCGCCCGGCCACGGCCAGCACCTTCATGCCGTCCTCCAGCATCTCGTCCACCACGGCGTGGACCCCTCCGGTATCGGACGGGTCGATCTCCACGGTCTCTCCCCGGTGGAAGACCCGGCGGCAGCGGGCATAGACCTGCTCCACCGCCCCCTTGGTGATCAAAAAGGGCTCCCCCTCCCCGTCGGAGAGGAGGACGCTGGCGCATTTGCGGGTGTAGTCAAAGGGGAGCTCATCCCATTTCCGCACCCGCTGCCCCAGCGCCTGAAAATGCGCCTCCCGGCCCGGCATGCCGGAGCAGGCCAGGATGGCCCGGTCCAGATGGTTGGAGGGCTCCCCGTGACAGAGGCTGTTCAGATAGGCGCAGTCCAGCACCGTGCTGCTCTCCTCCCCCAGGATGTCCAGGTAGTACTCCAGATGGATCTCGTCCCCGGTCAGGGTGCCGGTCTTGTCCACGCACAGCACATCCATGCTGCCAAAGCTCTGCATGGCGTTGATGTTCTTGACAATGGTCTGCTTCCGCCCCATGGCGGCGCTCCCCCTGGCCAGGCAGGCGTTGATCACCACGGGGAGCATCTCGGGGGTGAGCCCCACCGCCACCGAGAGGGCAAAGAGAAAGGAGGTCCCCCAGTCCCCTCTGGTCAGCGCCGAGATCACGAAGACCACCGGCACCAGGGTGGTCATGAAGCGGATCAGCACCCAGGCGATGGAGTTGGCCCCCTGGTCAAAGCTCCGTCTGGTCTCCTGCAGCTCCCGGAGGTAGCTCCCGTATACGGTGTGGGGACCCACGGCCAGGACCACGCCCTCTCCGCTGCCGCTGAGGACGCTGCTGCCGGTAAAGGCCAGATTGGAGCACGCGCTCAGGGCCGCCGAGCCACCCGGCGGAAGGGGGGATACCGTCTTTTCCAGGACGGTGCTCTCCCCGGTCAGCAGCGACTGGGAGACAAAGAGGCCGTGCACGCCGGTCAGGCGCAGGTCGGCCGGGACCCGGTCTCCGGTGGAGAGAAGCACCACGTCCCCCACCACCAGCTCCTCCGCCGGGATGCGCAGCACCTGTCCTCCCCGCCGGACCGAGACGGTGATGGCCCGCTCTCCGATCAGCCGATCGGCCGCCGAGCCCGCTCTCCGCTCCTGGAGGAGCCGGACGGCCCCTCCGGCCACCAGCATCAGGAGGATGAGGGCCACCGTGGTCCCGTTCCGGCTGAAATTGGAGTCCAGCCAGACGTCGGTGACAAAGGACACCGCCGCCAGCACCAGCAGAATCACGCTGAAGGGGGTGATGAACGCCCGGCGGAGCCGCGCTCCCGGCCCCTCCTCCGTGCGGTACCCGATCCGGTTTTCTCCGTACTTCTCCCGCATCCGTGGGATCTGCTCCCGGCTCAGCCCCCCGGGGGTCACCCGGAGCTCCCGGTAAAGGGTCTCCACGTCTTCCCGCGCATAGCGGCGCAATCGCTCCTGCGGCGATGACGGTATCTGCTCCATGGCGCACACTC
Organism: Pseudoflavonifractor hominis; assembly: GCF_014288125.1. NCBI lineage: Bacteria > Bacillati > Bacillota > Clostridia > Eubacteriales > Oscillospiraceae > Pseudoflavonifractor > Pseudoflavonifractor hominis. Next base: position 182,029 of record NZ_JACOPR010000004.1, read on the forward strand.
CCCTCCGGCCGTGCTCTCCGCACTTGTGTCCTGCCTATTGTACCATATTCTCTTCCCCTTGGGTGGGCTGAAATTCTTGCGATTTTCTTGCCCTTCCGGTCTAGGGCGTCCCGCTTCTCAGGGATTTACCACGTTCACCGGCGTGCCGGCCAGGAAACACTCCAGATTGTGGGCCGCGATCTCCATCAGGCGCACCCGGGTCTCCCGGGGGCCCCAGGCCAAATGGGGCGTGATGATGCAGTTGGGCGCGCCGATGAGAAGGTCTCCCGAGCGGGGCGGCTCCTCACACAGCACATCCAGGGCCGCGCCTCCCACCTGTCCGGAGCAGAGGGCCTCATAGAGGGCGCTCCCGTCGATGAGCGGTCCCCGGGCGGTGTTGAGAATCAGAACGCCCCGCTTCATGGCGGCCAGGCGCGCGCGGTTGAGGAAGCCCCGGCGCTCCTCGGTCAGGGGGCAGTGGAGGGAGAGGATATCCGAGCGGCGCAGGACCTCCTCCAGCGCGGCGGCGTGCAGCCCGGGCATCTCCTCGATCGTGTGGGAGGAGGAGACCAGCACCTCCATCCCGAAGGCCAGGGCGAGACGGGCCACCGCCTGGCCGATCCGGCCATAGCCCACGATGCCGAAGGTCTTGCCCTCCAGCTCCATCATGGGCTTCTCCCAGTAGCAGAAATCCTCGATCCGGGCCCAGTTCCCCGCCTTGACGCTCTCGCTGTGCAGACCCACGTGGTTGGTGAGCTCCAGCAGCAGCGCAAAGACGTGCTGGGCCACCGCATGGGTGCTGTACGCCGGGATGTTGGTCACGACGATCCCCCGCTCCCGGGCCGCCTCCAGGTCCACCACGTTGTACCCGGTGGCCAGGACGCTGATATAGCGCAGGTTGGGGCAGGCCTCCAGCACCGCGCGGTCCAGAACGGTCTTGTTGGTCATGGCCACCTGGGCCTCCCCGATGCGTTCGGCCACCAGCTCCGGCGGTGTGCGGTCATAGACCGTCAGCGTTCCAAACCGCTCCAGAGGGGCCCAGTCCAGATCGCCCGGATTGAGGGTGTACCCGTCCAAAATCACACAATTCATAAACATTCTCCCTTCTGCTCCCGGCTGCTCCCGGAGCAAGACACAAAAAGCGGCGCGGTCCCATTTCGAGACCGCGCCGCCGTATCGTTCCTTGGTACGCTTTGCATGCCGCCCCGCAAGCCGGGGCAGCCCATCCGTGACCCGAAACCGCTTCTTGTGGGATGAACCCCTGTCCGTTACGCCTCTGGGTGGAGCACATAGCGCTCCACCATCCGGCCCACGCCGTCCTCCTGATTGGAGGGGGCGATCTGATCGGCCGCTTCCCGGGCACAGTCCATCCCGTTTTCCATGGCAAAGGAGCACCCCGCCCAGCGGAGCATCTCCACATCGTTTCCGCCGTCCCCGAAGGCCATGACCTCCTCCCGGGCGATCCCCAGGCGGGCACACAGCTGCGCCAGGGCCCGGCCCTTGTCGGCGCCCGCCGAGCTGATCTCCAGGTTATGGGACAATCCGGAGGTCACATAGAGCCCCGGGATGGAGGCAAGCTCCTCCCGCAGCGGGGCGCGGACGGCCTCGGGGACGAAGAAGTTGTCGATCTTCTCCACCCGCCGTCCGGCCAGGATCTCCTCCAGGGAGTCCACCAGGGTGATCACCCGCTCGGCGGTGCGCTGAAATTCCGGCGACAGGCAGAAATGCTGTCCCATCTCGGCCAGCACGGCCCGCTCCAGGTAGGCCTCCCCGTCCGAGTAGGTCAGGAAGGGCACGCCTGCCCGGCGCAGCATCCCGAAGAGACGCCGCCAGACCGGCTCCTCCAGACCGTTCCGGTCCAGCCAGACATCCTCCGCCACGGCCCGGGTGCTCGTCCCGTTGCAGAGGATGGTGTAGTCCACGCACCCCAGCTTCTCCACGCTGTCCCGCACGAAGCACCAGGGCCGCCCGCTGGCCAGGACGATGTGCACCCCCCGCTCCGACGCCGCGCGCAGGGCCGCGCAGCTGCGGGGCGAGATGGTCACATGGTCCCGCTCCAGGAGGGTGCCGTCCATATCGGTGGCAATGAGACGGATCATTTACTTCTTCAGAGCCACCGCGGCGCGGGCCTGGGTCGCGATCCCCTCGGGGGTGAGACCGTAGTGCTCCAGCACCAGGGGGGCCTTGCCGGAGCGGCCGAACACGTCGTTGACGCCGTGGCGCACCACGGGCACGGGGCACACGCCGGAGAGATAGCCGGCCACGGCCTCGCCCAGACCGCCCAGGATGTTGTGCTCCTCGGTGGTCACGATGGCGCCGGTCTCCCGGGCGGCGCGGAGCAGCAGCTCCTCGTCCAGGGGCTTGATGGTGTGCATGTCGATGACCCGGGCGTCGATGCCGTCGGCCTGGAGCATCTCGGCGGCCTTCAGGGCCATCTGCACCATCATGCCGGTGGCCACGATGGTCACATCGCCGCCGTCCTTCAGGGTGGTGCCCTTGCCCAGCTCGAAGGTGTAGCCGGGGATGGTGTCGGTGACGGTCTCCACCGCCAGGCGGCCCAGACGCAGGTAGGCGGGGCCCTCATAGTCCAGCAGGGCCTTGACCGCCAGCTTCATCTCGTGGCCGTCGCAGGGGCAGCACACCAGCATGCCGGGAATGGAGCGCATGGTGGCGAAGTCCTCGCAGCACTGATGGGTGGCGCCGTCCTCGCCCACGCTCAGACCGCCGTGGGAGCCCACCACCTTCACGTTCAGGTGGGGGTAGGCCACGGAGTTGCGCACCTGCTCAAAGGCGCGGCCGGCGGCAAACATGGCGAAGGTGGCGGCAAAGGGCTTTTTGCCGCAGGTGGCAAGGCCGGCGGCCACACCGACCATGTTGCTCTCGGCGATGCCCATGTTGAAAAAGCGCTCCGGATAGGCCTTGGAAAAATTCTTGGTCATGGTGGCGCCCGAGAGGTCGGCGTCCAGCACCACCAGCTCGGGATACTGCTCCGCCAGTTCTACGATAGCCTCGCCGAAGGCGGCGCGGGTTGCGATCTTATCAGCCATGGTTTACTTCCCCTCCAGTTCGTTCAGCTTGGCTTCCAGCTCGGCATGGGCCTTCTCATACTGCTCGTCGTTGGGAGCCTTGCCATGCCAGCCGGCGTCGTTCTCCATGAAGGAGACTCCCTTGCCCTTGACCGTGCGGGCCAGGATGACGGTGGGCTTGTCGGTGCAGGCGCGGGCCTGCTCCAGCGCGTCGGCGATGGCCGCATAGTCGTGGCCGTCCACCTGGAGCACATTCCAGTTGAAGGCGGCAAACTTCTGATCCAGAGGCTCGGTGGGCATGACGTCGGCGGTCTTGCCGTCGATCTGAAGGCCGTTCACATCCACGAAGGCGCAGAGGTTGGACAGATGGTACTTGGCCGCGGCCATGGCGGCCTCCCAGATCTGGCCCTCGGCCACCTCACCGTCGCCCAGGACGGCATAGACCCGGTAGTCCTTCTTGTCCAGCTTGCCGGCCAGAGCCATGCCCACCGCGGTGGAGAGGCCCTGTCCCAGGGAGCCGGTGGACATGTCCACGCCGGGGACGTGCACCATGTCGGGGTGGCCGGAGAGATGGCCCTCAATGGAGCGGAAGAGCTTGAGCTCCTCCACGGGGAAGAATCCCCGCAGCGCCAGCACGGAGTAGAGCGCGGGCGTGCAGTGGCCCTTGGAGAGCACGAAGCGGTCCCGATCGGGGGACTTGGGCTCCTTGGGGTCCACCTTCATCTCGTGAAAATAGAGCACCGTCAGGATGTCCATCGCGGACAGCGCGCCGCCGATGTGGCCGGAAGCCGCCGTATGGACCATATCCATGCCCAGCAGGCGCCCTTTTGCAGCGGTGACTGCCAGTTCATGTACCTTTGCCTGTTCCATTTGATTCACCTGTCCTTTGAACGATATTTTGAACCATTGCTTTCAGTATAGCCCACCGCAGCCCAGTTCGCAAGATAAAAAACGCCTTTCTTCGTGCGGAAAGCAAATTCCGCCCCCCGCCCCCGGTCCGGAACCCGAAAAACGGCCCGGAGACCATACGATCTCCGGGCCGTCCCAGCGTGTCGAAAAACTTCGACACGCTTCTCAAAAATGCAAGCATTTTTTCGAGGGGATGCAGGCCGCCGCGCGCGTGCCCCTTTGGGGCACACACTAACGGCCTGAGCAGGGTGTTTTCCGACGTACATGCCGCCGGAAAACACGATTTTGACTCTTTTCCGCCGTCTGCGGACGGCGGAACTCTGCGAGGCTCTTGCAGCATAAATCACAGTAATACACTTTATCGACAGCCTGAAACGGCCCGGAGACCATACGATCTCCGGGCCGTCCTGTCTTGTTTATTTGCCGTTCTCATCCATGGCCAGCGCGGCGGCCTGAATGGCCTTCACCGACTCCTCAATGCCGATGCGGCTGTTGATGCACAGATCGTAGTTGTTCATATCGCCCCACTTTTTCCCCACAAAATGGTTGTAGTAGGAGGCGCGGTAGCGGTCCTGACGGGTCACGTAGTTTTCGATATGGACGCTCTCCACCCCATACTCCTCCCGGGCGCGGCGGGCCCGCTCCTCCAGCGGGGCCATCACAAAGACCCGCAGGCAGTTGGGGAACTCGTCCAGGATGTAGTCGGAGCAGCGGCCCACGATGACACAGGGGCCCTTTTGAGCCGCCTCCTTGATGATCTTGGACTGGGCGATGAACACCTGATCGGGCAGGGGCAGCATCTGCGTCATATTGTACAGATCGAACATAAAGCTGCCGGTGGGGCGGGTCTCCGCCTGGCGGATGTAGTTCTCCGTCAGACCGGTCCGCTCGGCCACCGCCTGAATGATCTCCTTGTCATAGTATGGAACCTCCAGCGCTTCCGACAGTCTCCGGGCGATGATGCGCCCGCCGGAGCCGTATTGGCGGCTGATGGAAATGACGACCTGTTTCATAAAAGGCACCTCCCTGTTTCGGTCGTGTTCCGGATCTCCTCCGGTATAGTATTATTATACCATAATTTCTCCAAACAGAAAGGTAATTTTGACACTTTTTTCAAAAAAATTGTCGTTCAGATCATCCGCAGGATCTCCCGCTTGAGGCGGGAGATGATCCGCTTCTCCAGCCGGGAGATGTAGGACTGGGAGATCCCCAGCCGGTCGGCCACTTCTTTTTGGGTCTGCTCCGCTCCGCCGCTGAGCCCGAAGCGCAGGGTGATGATCTCCCGCTCCCGGGGCTCCAGCTTCTCCAGGGCGTCGAAGAGGAGCTGCCGGTCCACATCCTCCTCGATGGGGCGCATGACCAGGTCGCTCTCGGTCCCCAGCACGTCGGAGAGGAGCAGCTCGTTGCCGTCCCAGTCGGTGTTGAGGGGCTCGTCAAAGGAGACCTCGGTCTTCTGATTGGAGGTCTTGCGCAGGTGCATGAGGATCTCATTCTCAATGCACCGGGAGGCATAGGTGGCCAGCTTGATGTTCTTGGCCGGCTTGTAGGTGGACACGGCCTTGATGAGTCCGATGGTCCCGATGGAGATCAGGTCCTCCAGCCCCACGCCGGTGTTCTCAAATCGACGGGCGATGTAGACCACCAGGCGCAGGTTGTGCTCGATCAGGCGCTTTTTCGCCCACTCGTCCCCCTCCTCCAGCCGCTGGATGAGCTCCGCCTCCTCCTCCCGGGGAAGCGGGGCGGGCAGCGTGTCGCTGCCGCCGATGTACATGACCTTTCCCGGCAGCGACAGGCCAAGCCTCGTCAGGAGCCGCTGTATCCCCGTGTAGATGCGCAGGCGCAGATTCATACCCTTTCTCCTCCTCCCGGTCCTCACCGGGTCTGATTTACAGCGCGCCGATGAGCGCGGTGCAGTTTCCTCCGTCGGATACCGGCGTGGGCGAGAGGGCCACCAGCAGGTCGCCCAGCTCCTCTCCCCCCACCCGGACCGAGTCAGCCCGGACCGCCAGGAGAAAGCCGCACTCCACCCCCACCGCCCGGTAGGGCAGCAGGCGCAGGCGGCGTCCCAGCGCGCCCTGGCTCAGCTTCTCCATCCCCTCCACCGGGTGGGTGAGGACCCATGGATCGGGGCCGCTCCCGGGCGGAAAGAGGTCCTCCAGCTTCCGCCCCTCCGCCACCAGCACCATCCGCCCGCTCACCGGATCGGTGAGGGTGTGGCCGGTGTCCACCAGCGTGACCAGGGATACCGTCCGCTCCCCCAGCCGCACCACGGCAGTGCGCAGCTCCCGGGGCGTGTGGACCGCCCCCCGCCGGAAGACCAGGGTCAAAAGCGTATAGCACCCGGCCGCCGAGAGCAGGATGAGCCGCAGGTCCATCCCGGAGTAAAAGATCCCGTTTTTCAGGGTGAGCCCCCGCCCGCCCAGCAGCGCGATGGCGAACACGCCGCCCCCGAAGGCGGCCGACACGCCGAAGAACACCAGGCTCACCCGCAGCAGGCGGGGACTGCGCCCGTAGGCCAGCAGGAGCATGGCCACCCCCACCGCCAGCTTGCAGAGGGGATGGAGCAGAAATCCCATCCCCGGAAAGCACACCGCGGCGGCATAGAGCCCGCCCAGCGCGGCCCCGGCCCCCAGCCAGAGGCGGCGCAGCCGTTCCCCCGCCAGCTTGCCCGCCGAGAGCAGGAGCAGATAGTTGACCGTCAGATTGAGCAGGAACAGCTCGTCTATGTAGACCACTGTCAACGGCCTCCCCCCTTTCCGTGCCCCCCATTATAAGCCCGTCCCGCCACAAAAAAGGTCATAAGCCGTTGCCCCCCATCTTCCTCACGCTTCCCCATGATACGACAAAACCGGCGCCCAGTAGGGCGCCGGCTGGCGTCTCAAAAATGCAGGCATTTTTGAGAGAGGGGATGCAGGCCGCTGCGCGCACTCGCTTACGCTCGCACACTTGCGGCCTGAGAAGTGTTTTTTCTGAGGCTCATGTCCTCAGAAAAAACGAATTCGGACGTTCTTTCGCCGCCTGCGGGCGGCGAAACTCTGCGAGGCTTTTGCGGAAAACCGTCCGGAGAGTGCATTTATGTATCAGAGCTTATTCCTCGATAAGTTCTCCCTCAAAGACGGTGGCGGCCCCTCCGGTCATGAAGACGTGGCCGGTCTCCTCGTCCCAGCGGATGTGCAGGCGGCCGCCCAGCAGGTCCACGTCGGCGCTGCGGCCGCACTTGCCGTTGAGCACCGTGGCCACCAGCACCGCGCAGGCGCCGGTGCCGCAGGCCATGGTCTCGCCGCTGCCCCGCTCCCACACCCGCATGCGCAGGTGGTCCGGGCCCAGGACCTGCACGAACTCGGTGTTCGTCCGGTTGGGGAAGCTGGGGTGGTGCTCAAAATCGGGGCCCAGCCGGGGCAGGTCCACCGCTCCCGGGTCGTCCACATAGAGCACCGCATGGGGGTTGCCCATGGAGACCGGCGTTACGGTGTAGTCCTCTCCCTGGATGGTGAGGACCCGGTTCTCCTCCCAGGTGGGGACCCCCATGTCCACCGTCACCGCGGACACCTTCCCGTGCTCCAGGTGGAGCTCCAGGTGCTTGATGCCGGCCAGGGTCTCCACCGCCAGGCTGGTCTTGCCCACCAGCCCCTTGTCGTAGGCAAACTTTCCCACGCAGCGGATGCCGTTGCCGCACATCTCGCTCTCCGAGCCGTCGGCATTGTACATCCGCATCCGCACGTCGGCACAGTCCGAGGGACAGATGCAGATCAGTCCGTCCGAGCCGATGCCGAAGTGCCGGTCAGACACCCGCCGGGCCAGGGCGGGCAGATCCTCCGGCATTTCCCGGGTACAGTCCAGGTAGACATAGTCGTTGCCCAGACCCTGCATTTTGGTAAACTTCACGCCAATTCCTCCTTATCCATACAGCGCCAGTCCCGCCTCCCGCTCCAGGAGGAGCCGGGCGGTCTCCGCCAGCTTTCGTCCGCAGATCATGCTTCTCTGCTGGAGCAGGCGGTGGGCCTGCCCCTCGTCCATCCCCCGCTGCTCCATGAGCCACTCCTTGGCCCGGCGGATGAGTTCCTCCTCCCCGGCCGGGCGGACACTCAGCCGGACGCTCTGGGCCAGGCCCAGCGCCCGCTCCACCCCCTCCAGCAGGGCGTTGCGGGAGAGCGGGGTGGAGAGGGTCACCAGCCCGTCGGAGCGCCCGCACAGGCTCAGCAGATTCTCCGGCGCCACCAGCACCATGGTGCGCCCGGCCGGCAGGTCAAAAAACAGCTCCTCCGCCGTGGCGTCGGGCAGCTTGTAGCCGCAGACCACCGTGGGGATCTGCGGCTGGCCCAGCAGGAGGCGGACCTCCGCCGCCGTGCGGCAGATCAGTCCCCGGGCCAGGCCCGCTCCTTCCAGCAGCGCGCGGACCTTCCGGCTGGTGTTCTCATTCTCAAAGGCAAGTACGACGCGCTCCAACCCCACTCAACTCCCTGTGCGCTGTGCTCCATCAATAGAGGGTGATGTATTTCTCCCGCTCCCAGGAGCTGACGCGGGTTTTATACTCGTACCACTCCTTCTTTTTGCCCTGGATGTAGTAGGAGGAGACATGATCCCCCAGGGCATCCATGAGCAGCTGGTCCTTCTGCAGCTCCTTGATGGCGCTGGAGAGGGAGTCAGGCAGGCTCTCGATCCCACGGGCGGCCCGGGCGGCGTCGTCCATGGCATAGATGTTCTCGGTGATCTCCTCCGGCGGGGTGAGGCCCCGCTCGATGCCGTCCAGTCCGGCGGCCAGGCACACAGCAAAGGCCAGATAGGGATTGCAGGACGGGTCGGGGGAGCGTAGCTCCACCCGGGTGGACTGCCCCCGGGCGGCCGGGATGCGGATGAGGGCCGAGCGGTTGGAGGCCGACCAGGCCAGATAGCAGGGGGCCTCATAGCCCGGCACCAGGCGCTTGTAGGAGTTGACCAGGGGATTGGTGATGGCCGAGATCCCCTTCACATGGGCCAGAATGCCCGCGATGAAGCTGTACGCCTCCTTGGAGAGTCCCCGGCGGTCATTGGGATCGTAGAACACGTTCTTGCCGTCCCGGAAGAGGGACATGTTGGTGTGCATGCCCGATCCGGCCACGCCGAAGATGGGCTTGGGCATAAAGGTGGCGTGGAGGCCGTTCTTCTGGGCCAGGAGCTTGACCGCCAGCTTGAAGGTCATGATGTTGTCGGCGGCGGTGAGGGCGTCGGCGTACTTGAAGTCGATCTCATGCTGGCCCGCGGCGTTCTCGTGGTGGCTGGCCTCGATCTCAAAGCCCATCTCCTCCAGGTTGAGGCAGATCTCCCGCCGGGTGGTCTCCCCGTGGTCCAGGGGGCCCAGGTCAAAATAGCCCGCCTCGTCGTTGGTCTCGGTGGTGGGGTTCCCGTGCTCGTCGGTCTTGAAGAGGAAGAACTCGCACTCGGGCCCCACATTGAAGGTGTCGTAGCCCATGGCCTTCATCTTCTCGGTCATGCGCTTGAGCACGTTCCGGGGGTCCCCCATGAAGGGGGAGCCGTCGGTGTTGTACACGTCGCAGATCATCCGGGCCGTCTTGCCGAACTGGGCCCGCCAGGGGAAGATAGTGAAGGTGTCCCGGTCCGGGTAGAGGCACTGGTCCGACTCGTCGATGCGGACAAAGCCCTCCACCGAGGAGCCGTCAAACATGATCTGATTGTTGACCGCCTTCTCCACCTGGGAGGCGGTGAGGGCCACATTCTTCAGCTGTCCAAAGATGTCGGCAAACTGCATGCGGACAAATTTGATGTCCTCCTCCCGCACGATGCGGATGATGTCTTCCTTACTCAGTGCCATGATGAATAATCCCCCTTTAAATATATCAGTCTGTCAATGAAGTGTATTCTGCGATTTGTGCTGCAAGAGCCTCGCAGAGTTCCGCCGTCCCGCAGACGGCGGAAGAAAATCAAATCGTGTTTTCCGGCGGCATGTACGTCGGAAAACACTCTGCTCAGGCCGCAAGTGTGCGAGCGAAAGCGAGTGCGCGCAGCGGACTGCATCCCCCTCGAAAAAATGCTTGCATTTTTGAGAAGCGTGTCGAAGTACTTCGACACGCTGTGTGATCCTGGCAAAAAGGGCGCTCCTCTCCCGTCCTTCGGGAGCCGGAACGCCCTTGTCCTCGACTCATGTACTTCCCTTCCCGCGCCGGAAGGGCCGTCTTGTCCATCCTACCATATCCGTCCCTCTTTGGCAAGGGGGAGGGGAAAGGAATCTCGCCCCTCCAGCACCGCCCACTGGGCGTTGTCCAGCCGGTAGCGGCGGTTCATCTCCGCAAAGCTGCCCCCCTCCAGCCAGCAGAGGGTCCCCTTGATCACCGCGCTGTGGGCCACCACCAGGGCGGTCCCCTCCCCGGAGCGGCTGATCTGTTCCAGGGCGGGCAGGACCCGGCAGAGCATGGCCGCGAAGGACTCGCCCCCCAGGGGGGCCATGCGGAGGCGGTCGGCCTCATAGCGCCGGTACTCCTCCCGCCAGCGCTTCTGGATCTCGGTCCAGGCATGTCCCTCCCAGTGGCCGAAGGAGATCTCCCGCAGGCCCTCCACCGGCTCGGGCGTCAGGCCCAGCAGTCTGCCCGCGATCTGGGCGGTCTCCAGGGCCCGCTTCTGGGGGCTGGCATAGATCCGCTCCACCCGCTCCCCGGCCGCCAGCAGGCGGCGGGCCAGCTCGGCGGCCTGGGCCCTGCCCCGGTCGTTGAGGGTGGTGTCGCTCTGTCCCTGGATCTGTCCCCGGGCGTTCCAGTCGGTCTCTCCGTGCCGTGCCAGCAGCAGTCTCATAGCGTCCTCCTCACTTGGCCGCCGCCCGGCAGTTGAGCAGCAGTCCCGCAATGATGACCCCGATGCCCAGGAACTGGACTGGGGTGGGCATGGCGTCTCCCAGCAGCACCACCCCGCCGATCAGGGTAAAAATGATCTCGCCCGCGATGGTCCCCTCGGCCAGGGACAGGAGCTTGGGGTCCCCCCGTCCCAGATTGGTGGCCTGGAAAAAGAGGATGGTGGCGATGACCGCCGAGAAGATGGCCACCAGCAGCGCCTGGAAGCACTGGCTCCCGCTGGGCAGCCGTCCCTGGACCACCGCCACGGCCGAGAGGGCCAGGAAGAAGGGCAGACTGCAAATGGTCATGCCCAGCACCCGCTGGGGGGTGTCCAGCTCCTCCCCGCACAGGTCCATCATCTTGCGGTTGCCCAGAGGGTAGGCCACCGCCGCCACCGAGATGAGCCCCAGGCAGGTCAGCACCCCGCCCCCGGCCTCCCCACTCAGGAGGCGCTCGCTCTGGATGAGGACCACCCCCAGCAGGATGACCGCCACCGCGCCCAGGCTCCGGCGGGGGATCTTCTTTCCCCACAGGGGATTAAGGAAGACCCCCGCCACAATGGTCAGCTGCCACAGGGACACCGTGAGCCAGGACTCCCCGAAGTCGGAGGCCCAGGTCAGCGGGGCGTAAAAGAGGCCGAAGCCCACCGTGCTCCAGAGCAGCCAGGGCCCCGGACTGCGCCGGATGGACTCCAGCACCGGGCCCAGCTTGTGCCGGGCTCCCACCATCCCCCACAAAAACGGCAGGGAGAACAGATAGCGCAGCGACGCGCTCCAGATCCAGTATCCGCCGGAGAGATTCATGCTCCGGTTGAGAATAAAGGTAAAGGCAAAGAAAAAGGAGGACAGGATACCCAGTCCCAAGATGCGTTTCATGACAAGCTCCTCTCTCCGGCGGCGGGCCTCCGGGATGGGACGGAAACCGCACGGTCTGTCTCATTCTAGACGGCAAAACGCTCCCCTGTCAAGGTCTGCCCCGGCGGCGGGCGGGAAAATCCGCGGTTTTTTCCCGTTTCCCTCCCCTTCACGGGCACAGAAGTCTTGCAAACTTCGTATCCATCAGTATATAATAGGAAAAGTCACCTGTCCCTGCCCCGGCGGCGGGCGGGCGCCGATAATACAAAGGAGTGAATGATATGCCTGACGAACTGAATCCACCCGTAATGGCCCAGAACTTTATCCATGATTTCATTGACGAGGATATCGCGCAGGGCGGTCAGTTCCAAGGTATGACCGTCCACACCCGTTTTCCCCCCGAGCCCAACGGCTACCTGCACATCGGCCACGCCAAGGCCATCTTCGTGGACTTCGGCACCGCTGAGAAGTACGGCGGACTGTGCAACCTCCGCATGGACGACACCAACCCCACGAAAGAGGATGTGGAGTATGTGGAGGCCATCCAGGAGGACATCCACTGGCTGGGCTACGACTGGGGCGACCGGTTCTTCTTTGCCTCGGACTATTTTGAGCAGATGTACCAGTACGCCGTGGAGCTCATCAAGAAGGGCCTTGCCTATGTCTGTGAGCTCACCCCGGAGCAGTTTAAGGAATACCGCGGGGACGTGAACACCCCCGCCCGCTCCCCCTACCGGGACCGCCCGGTGGAGGAGTCCCTGGACCTCTTCGCCCGGATGCGCGCCGGCGAGTTCGAGAACGGCCGCATGACCCTGCGGGCCAAGATCGACCTCACCAGCGGCAACTTCAACATGCGCGACCCGGTCATCTACCGCATCAACCATATGCACCATCACCGCCAGGGGGACAAGTGGTGCATCTATCCCATGTACGACTTCGCCCATCCGCTGGAGGACGCTCTGGAGGGGATCACCCACTCCCTGTGCTCCCTGGAGTTTGAGGACCACCGTCCCCTCTACGACTGGGTCATCCAGCACTGCGATGTGCCCGCCAAGCCCCGCCAGATCGAGTTCGCCCGGCTGGGCATCAACTACACCGTCATGTCCAAGCGCAAGCTCCGCCAGCTGGTGGAGGAGGGCCGGGTCTCCGGCTGGGACGATCCCCGCATGCCCACCCTCTGCGGCCTGCGCCGCCGTGGCTACACCCCCCGCTCCATCCGCAACTTCTCCGAGCGCAACGGCGTGAGCAAGGCGGCCTCCACGGTGGAGTTTGCCTTCCTGGAGCACTGCCTGCGGGAGGACCTCAACGAGACTGCCCAGCGCGTCATGGCGGTCCTGCGCCCCGTGAAGCTGGTCATCACCAACTACCCCGAGGGTCAGAGCGAGACCTTCGAGGTGGAGAACAACCCCAACCGGCCCGAGGACGGCACCCGGACCGTCACCTTCTCCCGGGAGCTCTATGTGGAGGCCGAGGACTTCCTCCCCGAGCCCGTGCCCAAGTACAAGCGCCTCTATCCCGGCGGACCCGAGTGCCGCCTGAAAGGCGCCTACCTCATCAAGTGTGTGGGCTATGAGACCGACGATGCCGGCAACGTCATTGAGATCGCCGCCGAGTACGATCCCGACAGCCGGGGCGGCGATCCCGCCGACGGCCGCAAGGTGAAGGGCGCCACCATCCACTGGGTGGACGCCGCCACCGCCGTGGACGCCGAGGTCCGCCTCTATGACAACCTCTTCGCCGACGCCGAGCCCGATGCCGGCGACAAGAATTTCCTGGACTGCCTGAATCCCGGCTCTCTGGAGGTCCTCACCGGCTCCAAGGTGGAGGCCAGTCTGGCCGGCGCCCAGGCGCCCGCCTCCTACCAGTTCCTCCGCCAGGGCTATTTCTGCGTGGACAACAAGGATTCCCAGCCCGGCCACCTGGTCTTTAACCGCTCCGTCAGCCTGAAGGACAGCTTCAAGCCCGGCAAGTAATCCAGTCTGTCAAGCCTGTGGGCGGTATCCAATGGGATACCGCCCACGTTTTGAAATGAGGGAAATGTGATGTATCTGTTCCGCAACGACTACTCCTTCGGCGCCCATCCTAAGGTGCTGGAGGCCCTGTCCGCCAGCAATCTGGAGGGCAACCCCGGCTATGGCTTCGACCCCCACTGTGAGGCGGCCGCCGCCCGGATCAAGGAGCTCTGCCAGGCCCCCCAGGCCGATGTGCAGTTCCTGATCGGCGGCACCTCGGCCAACTTCACCGCCATCGCCGCCTTCCTCCGCCCCTGGGAGGGGGTGTTCTGCGCCCAGACCGGCCATGTCAATGGCCACGAGTCCGGCGCGGTGGAGGCCACCGGGCACAAGCTCCTCCCCCTGGAGGCCGGCCCCGACGGCAAGCTGACCCCCGCCCTCATCGAGGCGGCCCTCCCGGCCTATGAGGACATCCACCTGGTCAAGCCCCGGCTGGTCTACATCTCGGACGCCACCGAGACCGGCGGCGTCTACACCAAGGCCGAGCTGGAGGCCCTCTCCGCCTGCTGCCGTGCCCACGACCTGCTCCTCTTCCTGGACGGCGCCCGCCTGGGCTGTGCCCTCACCTCCCCCGCCAACGACCTGACCCTCCCCGATCTGGCCCGCCTGACCGACGCCTTCTACATCGGCGGCACCAAGAACGGCGCCCTCATGGGCGAGGCGCTGGTCCTGGTCAACCCCGCCCTTCAGGGGGATTTCTTCCGCATCAAGAAGCAGCGGGGCGCTGTCCTGGCCAAGGGCTGGCTGCTGGGCGCCCAGTTCGAGGCCCTGCTGAAGGACGACCTCTATTTCCAGCTGGCCCGCCACTCCAACGACATGGCCCGCAAGCTCCAGGACGGACTGAAGGCCAAGGGGTACTCCTTCCTCTTCGAGTCCCCCTCCAATCAGATCTTCCCCATTGTGCCCGACGCCATCCTCCCGGAGTTGGAGCGGATCTGCGCCTTTGAGGTATGGGGCGCGGCGCCCGAGGCCGACCATACCGTCATCCGCCTGGTGGCCAGTTTTGCCACCGAGCCCTCCGATGTGGACGGGCTGCTGAACGAGTTCCCCCTGCCCTGATTTCAACCGGAGGGATTTTTATGGACAGTGAACTGCTGAAACTGCGCATCCCCTCGTACATCTACCGTGTGGCCCAACTGCTGGAGATCGTGGTGAGCCTCATTGTGATTGTCGCCATCACCTTGTCGGTCTGGTCGGTTCTCTTGGAGCTGAACATTATGACAAGCGGCCCCGGCAATACCGATCTGCTCCAGACCTTTCTGGCCGACGTTTTTACCGTGGTCATCGGCATCGAGTTCCTCAAGATGCTCAGCCGACACAATATGAGCTCGGTGGTGGAGGTCCTCCTCTTCGCCATCGCCCGCCAGATGGTCATTGAGCACACCACCGCGGTGGAGAATCTGGTCATGGTGATCGCCATTTCCATTCTGTTCACCATCCGGAAATACCTGTTTATTCCCGGACTGGACGACAAAAAATACAGTCCCCACAGCAAGAAGCGCGCCGACGCGGAGGAGTCCGCCCAGGAGCACATCCACTCCTGAGGCGATGAAAAGAGGGTGTACGGGAAACCGTACACCCTCTTTTGTCATATGGTATCCTCTTCCGGCTGCTTCTTCCGCACGGAACATCCGGCCAGGACCAGGTAGAGGACCAGCAGGATCACACCCAGCAGGAACACCCCTGCCGACGGCCTCCACTCCACGATAAAGCGGCTCAGATCGACCTCCGGCGTCCAGGAGTACTCCCGCCCGGTGGAAAGGCTCCAGATCTGTTCGGCGCTTCCCTTTGCAAAGAGCCACATGGGCCCGCACAGGGCGGTCATCAGGAGGGCCGGAACCAGGCGCCTCCGGTCCCGCCGGAAGAGCCACAGATACCAGAGCTCCAGCAGGACCAGCAGTCCGGCAAAGAGCCCACCCTGATACCGGTAGCACCAGATGGGAAGGATGTCCAGGCAGTAGGCGCCCCAGAATCCCAGCACCACCAGGAATCCCGCCGCCGGGAGGAGTGCCCGGCCCCGGGGCAGGGACCACACCGACAGACGGAAGCCCCCTTTTTCCTGAAAATGCCGCCGGGCGAGGCCCATGGTCAGGGCGGTCAGCGCCGCGCCCAGCGCCAGCCAGAGGAAGAGCACCCCCAGCACCATCCCCCTCTGCCGGCCCGACAGCCACAGCTGGAACCAGGTCGACAGGAGCGTGCTCCCTCCTCCCGCGATCAGGACGAGCCCGCCGGCCGCCGCGCCGGCGATCACGCTCAGGTTGACCGCCAGATTCATCCCGGCGTTCCCCAGCCAGAACCAGCGGGAGTGGTAGGCGTAGTACCGCTGGAGGTAGACCCCGTAGGCCATGCAGCCCAGATAGGCCAGGTAGCACACCAGCAGGGGCACAAAGAGCCGCAGGAGATAGAACAGGATGCCGCCCCCCAGGGCAAAGGCAAAGGAGAGCAGGCTCTGGACATCCGTCCGGGTCAGGGCGCGCACCGGCTTTTCTCCGTCCAGCAGATCGTCCACGCTCACCCCCAGGGCCCGGGCCAGGGGCACCAGCAGGGGGACGTCCGGGTATCCGCCCGCCGACTCCCAGCGGGAGATGCTCTTGTTGCTCACCCCCAGGGCGTCGGCCAGCTCCTGCTGGGTCATGTTTTTTTCCTTGCGATAGCGTTTCAGGCGTTCACTGAATTCCGCTTCCATGGTTCCGCCTCCTTTCTTTCTGGCCCCATTGTAGCAGGAAATCGCTCTCGCAGCCACCCCACAGGGCGGGAATTCCCTCCCGGGGGGCGAGAATCGCGCCGTCAGGTCTTTTTTGTGTCACCTTTTCGCTCCTTCTGCGTCCAGAAGAGGGGAGCAAAAAACACTCCCACACAGCCCCCTTAGGAGGTGTATGCTTTGAAGGAAGAAGCTCTGCTTCGGCACATCCAGGCGGGACGCCGCTGGGCACTCCACGCCGCCATCCGGCGCTACACCGGGTATGTGACCGCGGTCGCCGCCCGCACTCTGGGGCCATCCCTCCTCCCCGAGGATCTGGAGGAGGTGGTCTCCGACGTGTTTGTGACCCTGTGGCTCCGCTCCGGTGACATCCAGAGCGGTCCGTCCCTGCGCCCCTGGCTGGCCGCCGTGGCCCGGAACAAAGCCGCCGACCGCCTGCGCCGCACCCGGGGTGTCCTCCCCCTCTCCGACACCCTGCCCGCAGTGGGTGATCTGCCCGAGGCCCTGGTGGAGCGGCAGGAGTGCCACGCCCAGCTCCGTCGGGCCGTGGAGTCCATGGAGGAGCCCGACCGTACCCTGTTTCTCCTCTACTACTACGAGGACCAGCCCCTGAAAGAGGTGGCCCCCCGCCTGGGTCTGAGTCTGGCGGCCGCCAAGGCCCGTTTGAGCCGGGGCCGGAAACGCCTGAAAGAGGCGCTATTGAAAGGAGGAATCGACCATGCGTGATCACCTGCACGATCTATGGGAGGACCTGGACCTGCCCGAGGCCTACCCCACCGTGGACCCCCGCGCGGTCCGGCGCCGGGTGGACGCCGTATTGGACAGCGCAAAGGGACGAGGCCCCCGCCGGCCCTTGCGGGTGGCCCTGGCCGGCCTCCTGCTGGCCGCGGCCGGGATTACCGCCAGCATCTCCATCGCCCTCGCGGATACCGGACAGGCCCTTCCACCCATCGTCTCCGACCCGCCCGCTGTCTCCGACCCGCCCGCCGTCACTCCCACCCCCACGCTCCCCCCTGACGACCACGGGTGGAGCATTATCATCACCCCGGAGGACTATGACAGCGGAAATCCCACCCGGGACCGGACCGATGAAATCTCCGCGCTGCCCGTCTACCCCTCCGGCCCCCTCTCCGCCGAGGCGCAGCAGGCCGCCGCCGAGGATCTGGCCGACGCACTGGATACCACCCTCCGCGGCACCGACGGTCCCGGCGTCTTTCTCCTGGCCGACGGCACCCAGCTCTCCTTCTCCGCAGATGCCCCCGAGGTGGTCATCGAGCCCACCTATTGCTCCCCTGCCGACCTGCTCTCCCGCCTCACCGGGGGAGGCGCCGTCGAAACGGCCAAGTCGGTCCACTATTCCTTCTCCGGGGAGCCCGACACCCAGTCCCGTTCCTTCCCCGCCGATACCGGGCAACCACTGGAGGAGCAGCTGCTGGACTACACCTTCTCCGCCGCCCGGTCGGACAGCGCCACCTCTCTGCGCCTCACCCTCACGCTGGTCCAGCAGGGGGTCTACCCCATCCGGAGTACGGAGGAGGCCCTCTCCCTCTTCCGCGCGGGAAACTACTTCGGCGTGGAGACCCGCCCGGAGGAGGCCCGCGTCCTGTGGGTCCAGCTGATCTACCGTACCGACGGGATTGGCTCCTCCTTCCTCCAGCCCTTCTATGAGATCATCTATATGCAGGCCTACTGGGATCTCACTCCGGTGATGCACACGGAGAAGGTCCACCGCTACTCCAGCATCAGCTCCGCCTATGTCCCAGCCGTGACCGACCCCTACCTGGATGAGCTCCGTCCCACCTGGTATATCAATGACACCGACACCGGGCACGGCATCTATGCCCCCTCCTGACCCCCAAAAAACAAACGCGGCCGCCGCAGAAGATTCGTTCTGCGGCGGCCGCGCCCTGTTCTCTCTGCTTATTTCTTGTGATCCTCGGCGATCTCGCCGCTGCGGAAGGCCCAGAGCAGGGCCATCAGGTCGTCGATCTGCTCCTGGAGCTGGCGGCCCACATCGGTCCCGGCGATCTTCATGCGGGATTCCAGCCGCTCAAACACCACCGAGCTGGAGGCGATGTCCTGATTCTCCCGGATGGCGTTGCGCCGGCCCACAAAGGGCTCATGGGAGACCAGGCGGAAGCAGCCCGAGTTGTAGATCAGGGTATAGCCCGCGATGCCGGTGGTCTTCTGATAGGCCTTGCAGAAGCCGCCGTCGATGACCAGCAGCTTGCCCCCCGCCTTCATGGGGCTCTCGCCCTTCTTGGACTTGACCGGGATGTGGCCGTTGATGATGTGGCAGTGGGGACCCTCCAGCCCGAACTCCCGCAGCAGCATATCGCACACGGCGGGGTCGTTGTAGAACTGGTAGTAGGGATTCTTGGGCTCGGTCCAGGTGGACTCGTCCACGATGAGCCGCCGCTCGAAGGTGGTCATCCGGTCCCGGCCGAAGATGGGGCTGTTGCGTCCCGCCCAGAGGAACCAGAGGAAGTCCATACCGAACTGCCGCTCGGGAGAGCCGGGCTTATTGTAGTAGGCCCGCCGGGCAACCAGGTCGGCATAGTCCAGGAAGGCCCGCCCCGAGAGGTTCTCGCAGCCGATGGAGAAGCGCATCAGCTCCCCCTCCGCCGTCATGGGGATGCAGCCGTGGAAGAGGAGGTTCCCGTTGAACACCTTGTAGAGGCTGCCCTTGGAGTAGAGGAAGCGGATGTGCCGCTGGAGCTTTTCGCTGTGCCGGAAGGAGGCGGTGAGCTGGTCGATGAGGACAGACTCCTCCTCCGTGAGGGCATAGGGGTCGTTCCGGTCCACGGTGGGGAAGTCGGTGTCCTCCAGCGGATAGGTGGTGCCCCCCAGGGTGATGCACTTGTTCTCATAGTCGATCTTGTCCAGGAGCAGCCGGTCGTTCATGCCGAAGCAGGGATTGCGCAGGATCTTCTGCCCCTCCAGCTTGAAGAGGATGATGGTGATGGCCTTGTGCATCCGGGCGGCCAGCATCTTGTCCTTCTCGGTGTAGTGGGCCTCGTCCTCATTGGTGAGCTTGACGGCGAACTGGTGGATGTCACAGTCCTTGTACACCTCGTTGGCAAAGACCGACAGGGGCCGCAGGGAGATGCCGTATCCGGTCTCGATGACCTCCAGGTTGTTGTAGCGCAGGGAGTTGGCCAGCACGGTGGCCACCAGGGTGCGGGAGCCGGAGGCCGCGCCCATCCACAGGATGTCGTGGTTGCCCCACTGGATGTCCACGCTGTGGTACTCCATCAGCGAGTCCAGGATGATGTCGGCCCGGGGGCCGCGGTCAAAGATATCGCCCACCAGGTGCAGGTGGTCCACGGCCAGGCGCTTGATGAGCTCGCACAGCTGCACCAGGAAGTTGGAGGCCCGGTCGATGTCGATGATGGTGGAGATGATGTTCTCGTAGTAGTCCCGCTTATCGCTGTCCTCATAGTGGGTGTGGATGAGCTCGTCGATGATATAGGCGTACTCCTTGGGCATGGCCTTACGGACCTTGGAGCGGGTATACTTGGAGCTGACCTCCCGGCAGACCTCGATGAGGCGGTGGAAGGTGATGCGGTACCACTCCCGCATGTCGTCGTTCTCCCGCTCGATCTCCTCCAGCTTCTCCTTGGGGTAGTAGATGAGGGTGGCCAGCTGGTCCAGCTCGGCCTTGGAGACGCTGGTGCCGAAGAGCTTGTCCAGCTTTTCCCGCACCACGCCGGAAGCGGAGTTGAGGATGTGCAGAAATGCCTCGTATTCGCCGTGCACATCGGAGATGAAGTGTTCCGTGCCCTTGGGCAGGTTCAGGATCGCCTGGAGATTGATGATCTCGGTACTGGCCGCCTGAACGGTGGGATACTGCCGGGCCAGCATTTTCAGATAGTGCAGATTTTCGGACCGGTAGGTTTTCGATGGCTTCATGCGGGGGCCTCCTTTTCTAATCTTTGGTAATCTTCATTATGTCACGTTCTCCCTCCGGTTGCAAGGGGAGGCGTGTCCTTTCCCTCTTCCACACCGGATTTTTCCATCCGGTTTTCCCGGTGCATTCGTTTTTCTGTTGGAATTCCAACATACAAATGGGCCATTCTCCCCTATACTGATGCCATGATCCAGAAAACCACCGGCCGCAGCTTGCTCCGGCCATAAAAAGGAGTTAGACTATGGAAAACAAGATGTTCTGCTATCAGTGCCAGGAGACCGCCGGCTGCGCCGGATGCACCCGAGCCGGCGTGTGCGGCAAGACCGCCCAGGTGGCCAACACCCAGGACCTGCTGGTCTATGTGACCAAGGGGCTCTCCGCTGTCACCACCGCCCTGCGTGCCCAGGGCGAGGCCATCCCCGCTTCCCTCAACCAGCTCATCACCCTCAACCTCTTCACCACCATCACCAACGCCAACTTTGACCAGGAGGCCATCCTCCAGCGCATCCGGGATACCCTGGCGGCCAAGGCCCCCCTGCTGGCCCAGGTCCAGGATCCCTCCGCCCTCCCCGCCGCCGCCCGGTGGGACGGCTCCGGCGACTGGGAGGAGAAGGCCGCCCAGGTGGGCGTGCTCTCCACCGAAAATGAGGACATCCGCTCTCTGCGGGAGCTCATCACCTACGGTCTGAAGGGCCTGTCCGCCTACTCCAAGCACGCCAACGCCCTGCTCCAGGCCGACGAGGAGATCGACGCCTTCCTCCAGCGGGCCCTGGCCGCCACTCTGGACGACACCCTCACCGCCGACGACCTGGTGGCCCTCACTCTGGAGACCGGCAAATACGGCGTATCCGGCATGGCCCTTCTGGACCAGGCCAACACCCAGGCCTACGGCAACCCCGAGATCACCCGGGTCCAGCTGGGCGTGGGCAAGAACCCCGGCATCCTGGTCTCCGGCCACGACCTGCGGGACCTGGAGATGCTGCTGGAGCAGACCAAGGACACCGGCGTGGACGTGTACACCCACTCCGAGATGCTCCCCGCCCACTACTACCCCGCCTTCAAGAAGTACCCCCACTTTGTGGGCAACTATGGCAACGCCTGGTGGAAGCAGAAGGAGGAGTTCGAGTCCTTCCACGGTCCCATCCTGATGACCACCAACTGCATCGTGCCCCCCAAGGACAGCTACAAGGACCGGCTCTACACCACCGGCGCCGCCGGATTCCCCGGCTGCAAGCACATTCCCGGCGCCATCGGGGAGGAGAAGGACTTCTCCGCTCTCATCGAGCACGCCAAGCGCTGCGCGCCCCCTGCCGAGCTGGAGCAGGGTGAGATCGTGGGCGGCTTTGCCCACGCCCAGGTGCTGGCCCTGGCCGATCAGGTGGTAGAGGCCGTCAAGAGCGGAGCCATCAAGAAGTTCGTGGTCATGGCCGGCTGCGACGGCCGCGCCAAGAGCCGCAGCTACTACACCGACTTTGCCAAGGCCCTGCCCCGGGACACCGTGATCCTCACCGCGGGCTGCGCCAAGTACAAGTACAACAAGCTGGACCTGGGCGACATCAACGGGATTCCCCGGGTGCTGGACGCCGGCCAGTGCAACGACTCCTACTCCCTGGCCGTCATCGCCCTCAAGCTCAAGGAGGTCTTTGGCCTCTCCGACATCAACGACCTGCCCATCATCTACAACATCGCCTGGTATGAGCAGAAGGCGGTCATCGTCCTGCTGGCCCTGCTCTATCTGGGGGTGAAGAACATCCACCTGGGCCCCACCCTGCCCGCCTTCCTCAGCCCCAACGTAGCCAAGGTCCTGGTGGAGAACTTCGGCATCGCCGGCATCCGCACCGTGGAGGAGGACATGGCCCTCTTCTTCGGCGAGCAGGCCTGAGCCCCCCTTCGCCCTGCCGGGTTTCTGAGAGAAAGGAGCTGTCTTTCCATGAAAAAGCCGTCCGTCCGCATCACTCTGGTGGACCGTCTGGGCCCCTGCCGGTGTCACCGGGGGCACCAGATCGGCGATTCCTTCGACTTTGAGACCCAGCGGGGCGAGCTGTGCCCCATGGCGGCCCACGCGGCCTTCCCCTTCGTGGACATCCTCCGCTACGGCGGGACCTTGCCCAAGAGCCGCCACGGGGACTACCGCTTCTGCTGTCCGGACGCCGACGTGGTCAACGTCTTCCGCCTGGAGATCCTCCCTCCGGAGGAGCCCTGATCCCCCCTTTTCCGTCCATTTTGGAAGAGTTTTGCCCCCGCCCCCTTGCCATAGGCAGGAAAAGCCTCTATAATATTGTCTGCTTAATTCAGGCGCTCCCCCGTTCGGGCGGCGCCCAACCGTTGGAGGAATTCAAATGGCTCTGGATATGAATTGGTTTGACGAGATGGAGGCCCGCATTCCCAAGGGAGAGGTCCGCACTCGTTTTGCCCCCTCTCCCACGGGCTATATGCACGTGGGCAACCTGCGCACCGCCCTGTACACCTGGCTCATCGCCCGGCACAACGGCGGCAAGTTCCTGCTCCGCATCGAGGACACCGACCAGGGCCGCCTGGTGGAGGGCGCCGTGGACGTGATCTACAACACCCTGCGCAAGTGCGGTCTGGACTGGGACGAGGGTCCCGATCTGGGCGGTCCGGTGGGCCCCTATGTACAGACCGAGCGCCGCGGCTTTTACGGCAAGTACGCCGAGCTCCTGGCGGAGCGGGGCCACGCCTACTACTGCTTCTGCGAAAAGACCGAGTCCGAGGAGGATTCCGGTGAGTTTGACCGGGGCGACGATCCCTGCCGCTCCCTGAGCATGGAGGAGGCCCGGGCCAAGGTGGAAGCCGGCGTGCCCTATGTCATCCGCCAGAAGATCCCCAAGGAGGGCTCCACCACCTTCCACGACGTGGTGTTTGGTGACATCACGGTGGAGAACTCCACCCTGGATGACCAGATCCTCATGAAGTCAGACGGTCTGCCCACCTATAACTTCGCCAACGTCATCGACGACCACCTCATGGGCATCACCCACGTGGTCCGCGGCAGCGAGTACCTCTCCTCCGCCCCCAAGTACAACCTGCTCTATGAGGGCTTTGGCTGGGAGGTCCCCGCCTATATCCACTGCTCCCCCGTCATGCGCGACCAGCACAACAAGATGTCCAAGCGCAAGGGCGACCCCTCCTACGAGGACCTGCTGGCCATGGGCTTCCTCTCCGAGGCCGTGGTCAACTATGTCACCCTGCTGGGCTGGTCCCCCAAGGGCGAGGAGAGCGAGCGGGAGTTCTTCACCCTCTCCGAGCTGGCTCAGTCCTTCGACGTGGCGGGCATCTCCAAGTCCCCCGCCATCTTCGACCTGGAGAAGCTCAAGTACTTCAACGCCAAGTACCTGCGCGCCCTCTCCCCCGAGGCCTTCTATGAGGGGGCCCGGCCCTATCTGGAGCAGGCGGTCAAGACCCCCGGCATCGACCTCTCCCTCATCGCGCCCCTGGTGCAGCCCCGCTGCGACACCTGGCTGGACATCGCCCCCCAGGTAGACTTCTTTGACGCGCTGCCTGCCTACTCCAACGAGCTCTACTGCCACAAGAAGATGAAGACCAACGAGGAGAACTCTCTGGAGGCCCTCCAGATGGTCCTCCCCGTGCTGGAAGGCCTCTCCGACTGGACCTATGACGCCATCCACGACGCCCTCATCGACCTGGCCGCCAGCCACGAGCTCAAGAACGGCCGCATCATGTGGCCCGTGCGCACCGCAGTCTCCGGCAAGGCCGTCACCCCCGGCGGCGCTGTGGAGCTGTGCCACATCCTGGGCAAGGAGGAGACCCTCCGCCGTATCCGCCTGGGTATGGAGCAGCTGGCTCACTGATTTTCTTCTCATACAGAACAAGCCCCCGGTTCCGCGGAACCGGGGGCTTCAAACTGTCGATAAAGTGTATTTCTGCGATTTATACCACAAAAGCCTCGCAGAGTTCCGCCGTCCGCAGACGGCGGAAGAGGGTCAAATCGTGTTTTCCGGCGGCGTGTACATCGGAAAACACTCTTCTCAGGCCACAAGCGTGTGAGCCGGGAACCCAAACAAAACCCAGCGGAGCGGGTTTGTTTGGGAGAGGAAGGGCAAGGGAGCGGAGTGAACCCTGGCCGTCAGGCCGGGGCGAACGGTGCGGACTTTGACCCGACGAAGTGCGCGCCGCGGCCTGCATCCCCTCGAAAAAATGCCTGCATTTTTGAGAAGCGTGTCGAAGTTTTTCGACACGCTGAAACGCCCCCGGTTTCGATGAAACCGGGAGCGTTTCTTTTTGGTCTGATTTACTTCTTTTCCTCACCCATGAGCAGGTAGAGCACCGCTTTCTGGGCGTGGAGGCGGTTCTCAGCCTCGTCGAAGATCTCGCCGGCGTGGGCCTCAAAGACCTCGGCGGTGATCTCCTCGCCCCGGTGGGCGGGCAGGCAGTGCTGCACCATGCAGCCGGGGTTGGTGACCTTCATCAGCGCCTCGTTGACCTGGTAGCCCTGGAAGGCGGCCTTGCGCTTGGCGGTCTCCTCCTCCTGGCCCATGGAGGCCCACACGTCGGTAAAGACCACGTCGGCCCCCTTGGCGGCCTCCATGGGATCCCGGGTGAGGGTAAAGGTGGCGTCGGTCACGCTCTTGGCAAACTCCATCACGTCGGGATGGGGGTCATACCCCTCGGGGCAGGCCACGGACACGTTCATGCCCACCTTCAGGCAGCCCACGATGAGGGAGTTGACCATGTTGTTGCCGTCGCCGATGAAGCACATATTCAGCCCTTCCAGCTTGCTCTGGTGCTCGCGAATGGTCATCAGGTCGGCCAGCACCTGGCAGGGGTGGGCGAAGTCGGTCAGGCCGTTGATGACCGGGATGTCGGCGTACTCGGCCAGCTTCTCCACCTCCTCCTGGGAGTAGGTGCGGATCATGATGCCGTCGCAGTAGCGGGAGAGCACCCGGGCGGTGTCCTCCACGGGCTCGCCGCGGCCGATCTGGCTCTCCTTGCTGGAGAGGAAGAGGGCGTGGCCGCCCAGCTGGTACATACCGGTCTCAAAGGAGACCCGGGTACGGGTGGAGTTCTTCTCGAAAATCATGGCCAGAGTCTTGCCCTGGAGATAGTTGTGGGTGAGACCGTGCTTCTGGTTGTACTTCATCTGGTCGCCCACGTTCAGAATATGAATGATCTCTTCCTTGGAGAGATCCAGCAGCTTCAACAGATCCTTCATTTCCATGTCACCTCATCATCCGGCGGGAGCGGTGTCCCGCGCCGTTCTTATTCCAGGACCTGGGCCATGATCGCCAGGCCCTTGTCCATCTCTTCCTTCGTGATCGTCAGGGGGGGCAGCAGCCGCAGACCCGGACCGGCGGTGAGGACCAAAAGGCCATTCTGCACCAGCTGGGCGGCCAGGGCCTTGTTGGTATAGCCCTCCTTGACCTCAATGCCGATCATCAGGCCCAGCCCGCGGGTGGAGCCGATGCTCTTCTTGTCCAGGGCCTCAATGCCGGCGCGCAGGTAGGCGCCCTTCTCCTTCACCGCTTCCAGCGCGTCCTCGTCCAGGATATCCAGGACGGTGAGGGCGGCCGAGGCGGCGATGGGGTTGCCGCCGAAGGTGGAGCCGTGCATGCCCGCTCCCAGCACATTCCGGCACTTCTCGTTCACCAGGAATCCGCCCATGGGGAGGCCGCCGGCGATGCCCTTGGCAAAGGAGGCCGCATCGGGCTGGATGCCGTACTGCTGGTAGGCAAAGAGGGTGCCCGTCCGGCCGATGCCGGTCTGGACCTCGTCCACCAGCAGGAGCCAATCCCGCTCGGCGCACAGCTCCGCCAGACCCCGGACAAAGTCCGGCTCCATGGGGAGCACGCCGCCCTCGCCCTGGACCAGCTCCAGCATCACGGCGCACACGTCCTTCCCGCCTTCTGCCTTGACGCTCTCCAGATCGTTGGCATCGGCGTAGCGGAAGCCCTCCATAAAGGGATAGAAGTACTGGTGGAACACATCCTGTCCGGTGGCGGTCAGGGTGGTGATGGTCCGTCCGTGGAAGGAGTTCTTCAGGGTCAGGATGGTGCTGCGGCCCTTGCCGTACTTGTCAAAGCTGTACTTGCGGGCCAGCTTGATGATGCCCTCGTTGGCCTCGGCGCCGGAGTTTCCGAAGAAGGCCGCCGCCATTCCCGCCCGCCGGCACAGCACGTCGGCCAGCTTGGCGTAGGGCTGGGTATAAAAGAGGTTGGAGATATGCCCCAGAGCCAGGGCCTGCTCATAGATGGACCAGGCCCACTGCTCATTTCCGTAGCCCACCGAGTTCACGCCGATGCCGGAGGTGAAGTCGATGTACTCCTTCCCCTCCAGATCCCAGAGCGTGGCGCCCTTTCCGTGGGCAATGGCCACGTCAAAGCGCCCGTAGGTCTGAAGGGTGTGGGCGTGATCCAGGGCTTTCAGTTCTTCAAAGGTCATGGTTGCCGTCTCCTTACAGAATCATGGTACCGATGCCCTGGTCGGAGAGCATCTCGATGAGGATGGAGTGGGGGATGCGTCCGTCCAGGATGTGGGTGCGCTCCACGCCGGAGCGTACCGCCTCCACGCAGCACTCGATCTTGGGGATCATGCCGCCCTGGATCACGCCCTCCCGCACCAGCTGGGGCACGTCGGAGAGTCCCACCACCGGGATAAGGGTCCCCTCGTCCGCCGGGTCGCGCAGCAGCCCCCGGATGTCGGTGAGGAGGATGAGCTTCTCGGCCCCCAGGGCCACGGCCAGCTTGGCCGCGGCGGTGTCGGCGTTGATGTTGTAGGCGTTCTCCCCGTCCACTCCCTGGGCCACGGTGGAGACCACCGGGATGTAGCCCTGCTGGAGGCAGTCCCGCACCGGGTCAGGATTGACCTTGACGATCTCGCCCACCAGGCCGTACTTCTCGTCCAGCTTCTGGGCCTGGAAGAGGCCCGCGTCCATGCCGCACAGGCCGATGGCGTGGCCGCCCCGGCGGTTGAGGGTGGCCACCAGGTTCTTGTTCACCTTGCCGCAGAGCACCTGCTGGACGATGTCCATGGTCTCCTCGTCGGTGTAGCGCAGGCCGTCCACAAAGCGGGACTCCTTGCCGATCTTGCGGAGCATCTCCGAGATCTCGGGCCCGCCGCCGTGGACCACCACCACATGGATGCCCACCAGGTGGAGCAGGATGATGTCGCTGATGACGGCCCGGCGCAGCTCGTCGGAGATCATGGCGTTTCCGCCGTATTTGACCACGATGGTCTTGCCGTAAAATTTCTGGATATAGGGCAGAGCTTCGGCCAGCACCGTGGCTCTGGTCACAACAGGGTCAGACATTTGGAATCCTTCTTTCCCGATCAGGTGCGGTAATCGCCGTTGATCTTCACATAGTCATAGGTCAGGTCGCAGCCCCAGCAGGTGGCCTCGTGCTCTCCCTCGTGGAGGCAGATGTCGATGATCACCTCGTCCTGGGAGAGGATGCTCTTGGCAGCCTCCTCGTCGAAGTCCAGGCCCATGCCCTGCTGGCAGACCAGCACCTCGCCCACGGCGGAGGCAAATTTCACATCCACGTACTCGGGACGGAAGGGAGCCTTGGAGTAGCCCATGGCGCACAGGACCCGGCCCCAGTTGGCGTCGGTGCCGAACATGGCGGCCTTCACCAGGGGGGAGCCCACCACCGCCTTGCTCAGGCGCTCGGCGCTCTCCTCGCTGCGGGCCGCATGGACGGTGCAGGTGATGAGGCGGCTGGCGCCCTCGCCGTCGCCGGCGATGCAGCGGGCCAGATACTCGCAGACCTGGTGCAGGGCCTTGCGGAAGACGGTGTAGCTGTCATCCTTCCACTCGATGAGAGGATTCTCCGCCATGCCGTTGGCCAGCACCACGCACATGTCGTTGGTGGAGGTGTCCCCGTCCACCGTCACCCGGTTGAAGGTCTTGGGCACCACCTCGTGGAGGGCGTCGGAGAGCAGCTCGCCGGTGATGGCACAGTCGGTGGTGATGAAGCAGAGCATGGTCCCCATGTTGGGGTGGATCATGCCGGAGCCCTTGGCGATGGCGCCCATGGTCACGGTCTTGCCGCCCAGAGTGAAGGAGATGGCGATCTCCTTCTTGCTGGTGTCAGTGGTCATGATGGCGTGGGCCGCCGCGTCGGAGCCCTCGGGGCCGTCGGTGAGTCCGGCCGCCACCTCGGGCATTCCCCGCTCGATGGCGGCGATGTTGATAGTCTGGCCGATGACACCGGTGGAGGCCACCACAAAGTCCGAGGGCTTGTGGCCGGTGGCCTGGGCGGCGTACTGGCTCATAAGCTCGGCATTCTCATGGCTCTGGGGGCAGCAGGCGTTGGCGTTTCCGCTGTTGGCCACTACACCCCAGGCCGTTCCGTCCTCCAGATGGTCCATGGTGACGTAGATGGGGGCCGCCTTGACGCGGTTCATGGTGTAGGTGGCCGCCGCCGCACACTCCCGCTCGGAGAGGATGATGGCCAGGTCCTTCTTTTCCAGCTTCTTGCTCTTGACGCCGCAGTGAACGCCCCAGGCCCGAAAGCCCTTGGCTGCGGTCACGCCGCCGTTGATCTGCTTCATAACCTTATGTCCTTCCCTTCTGTGGGGGAACGAAGGGTGCGCTGTCTCCAGCTCCCCTTCTTCCGCTCAGCCCAAATGGAGCCCGGTGGTCTCGTCCAGGCCCAACATGATATTCATATTCTGTACCGCCGCGCCCGATGCACCCTTGCCCAGGTTGTCGAAGAGGGCGGTGACGATGGTCTGCTCCTCATGGCCGCAGACCACCAGCTCCAGCCGGTCGCTTCCGGCCAGGGCGTTGGCGGGGAGCATTCCGCCCTCCTCCTCATAGCGCACCGAGATCAGCTTCTGTCCGGCGTAGTAGGCCATGAGGATGTGGTAGATCTCCTTGGCCGTCGGCTGCCCCAGCAGATACTTGTTGTGGAGCATGATCGTGGTGGCCATGCCCTTATAGTAGTCGTCCACCACCGGGCAGAAGACCGGAGGCTGGTCCAGCCCGGAGATCTTCCGCATCTCATTGAGATGCTTGTGGCGCAGGTTGGTGCCGTAGATCCGGGGGCTGTACAGGTCCTTCCCCTTCTCCCCGCTCTCGTACTCCGCGATCATCTTCTTGCCCCCGCCGGAGTAGCCGGTCAGGGAGTAGCAGGTGAGCGGGTAGTCCTTGGGCAGGATGTGGAGGGAGACCAGGGGCATGGTGGAGGAGAGAAAGCCCGTGGCATGGCACCCGGGATTGGCCACCCGGGTGGCCTGTCCGATGACCTCGCCGGGATAGCGGTAAAACTCCGGGAAGCCGTAGACCCATCCCTTGGCGGTGCGGTGGGCGGTGGAGGCGTCGATGACCCGGGTGTGGTCATTCTCGATGAGGGCCACCGCCTCCTTGGCCGCCGCGTCGGGCAGGCAGAGGAAGACCAGGTCGGCCGCGTTGAGGAGCTTCTTCCGCTCCTCAACGTCCTTGCGCTTTTCCTCGTCGATGAGCAGGAGGTCAATGTCCTCCCGCGCGCCCAGGCGCTCATAGATCTGAAGGCCGGTGGTGCCTTCCTTGCCGTCGATATAAATTTTTGGTTTCATCTTAATCCCCCTCATAGCCTGCCCAGCCCTGCTGGGTGTTCACATTGTAGAGCCCCCAAAAGGGCAGGGTCTCGGATTGGGCTGCGCCGAGCATGCCCACCCAGCCGCGGAATTCCTCTGGCAGCTCGGGCGCCGGCGCGCCCGGCCGGTAGAGCAGCAGCTCCTCTGCCCCCTCCATCCCGTAGGGCGTGGAGATGATATAGCGGATGCCGTCCTCCATATACTCCTTCCCCTCCGGCTCGTCCTGTTCCAAGGAGAGCAGCTGGACGGAATAGGTATACTCGTTCACCGGTTCCGGCTGGGAGAGCGTGCCGCTGAACGTGCAGAGATAGCACACCGGCGGCGTCCCGCCCATCTCGGAGTCGTGGTACTCCCCGGTAAAGCTGCCGTCCGATTCGATGGAGAGGACGGTGCACCAGCCGCCCGCGCCGCTGGCAAAGATAAATTCCTCCGGCAGCTGGGCGAACACATCCTCCGCCGCCTCCGTCTCTTGAACCGGACTGGAAGACGGCACGGCGGCGCTCGGTGCTGGCTCCGGCGACGGGCTGGTGGAAAGCCCGCTTCCCGCGCCCGCGCACCCTGCCAACAGGATCAGCGCCGGTAGGGCAGGCCAGATCCTTTTGATCATGGAAACCACTCCCTTCTGTTCCATCTTGATGGCTTTATGTCCCCATACTACGATGTTTCGGAGTGGATTTCAACCAAAAATCAGTTACAATCCAGATTTTGAGGAGGTACTGTCTGAAGGGGTCAGCCCTTCTTCCGCTGGGCCAGGAAGTCCTTGATGTGGTCGATCTGCTGCTGCACGCTCTCGGCGGAGGGACCGCCGTAAACCTGGCGTCCGTTGACGCAGGTGTTGAGCTCCAGAGCCTGGTAGACGTCCTCCTCGAAGATGGGCGAGACCGCCTTGAAGTCCTTCAGGGGCAGGGTGTCCAGGGTCTCACCGGCCTTGATGCAGAAGTTGACCAGCTTGCCCACGATCATGTAGGCCTCCCGGAAGGGCATTCCCTTCTTGACCAGGTAGTCGGCGCAGTCGGTGGCGTTGATGAAGCCGCCGGAGGCCGCCGCGCGCATGTTCTTCTCCTTGACGGTGAGGGTGTCCAGCATGGCGGCAAAGACGGGGATGCACAGCTCCACCGTGTCGATGGCGTCGAAGACCGGCTCCTTGTCCTCCTGCATGTCCTTGTTGTAGGCCAGAGGCAGGCCCTTCATCACGGTCAGCAGGGTGATGAGGGAGCCGTACACCCGCCCGGTCTTGCCCCGGACCAGCTCGGCCACGTCGGGGTTCTTCTTCTGGGGCATGATGGAGGAGCCGGTGGAGTAGGCGTCGTCCAGCTCCACATACTTGAACTCCCAGGAGCACCAGAGGATGATCTCCTCCGAGAAACGGGACAGGTGCATCATCAGAATGGAGCAGGCCGACAGGAACTCAATGGCAAAGTCCCGGTCGGACACCGAGTCCATGGAGTTGTCGGTGGGGCACCGGAAGCCCAGGGCCGCCGCGGTCTGGAACCGGTCCACCGGATAGGTGGAGGTGGCCAGGGCGCCCGCGCCCAGGGGGCACTCGTCCATCCGCTCCAGGCAGTCCTCCAGGCGGGTAATGTCCCGCTTGAGCATGTTGGCGTAGGCCATCATGTAGTGGGCGAAGGTGGTGGGCTGGGCCCGCTGGAGGTGGGTGTAGCCCGGCATGACGGTGTGGAGGTTGGCCTGGGCCTTTTTCACCAGCACCTCCTCCAGGTCCTGGATCATGCCGATGATGACGGGGATCTCCTTCTTCACATAGAGCCGGAAGTCCACCGCCACCTGGTCGTTCCGGCTGCGGGCGGTGTGCAGCCGCTTGCCGGTCTGGCCGATGCGCTGGGTGAGGAGGGACTCGATGTTCATGTGGATGTCCTCATTCTCCATAGAGAACTCCACCTGATCGGCCTCCACGTCGGCCAGGATGGCCTTGAGCCCGTCGATGATCTTCTCGGCCTCATGGGCCTCGATGATGCCGGTCTTTCCCAGCATGGCCGCGTGGGCCATGGATCCTGCGATGTCCTCCTTGTAGAGACGGGCGTCGAAGGAAATGGACGAGTTAAAGTCATTTACCAGGGTATCGGTTTCCTTCTGGAACCGTCCTGCCCACAATTTCATGCTGGTTACCTCATTTCTCTTTCATCGGGTTAGTGTTTTCTCAAAAATGCAGGCATTTTTGAGAGGGGATACAGCCCCCTGCGTCGCGCGCGCAAAGCGCGCACGCTTGTGGGCTGAGAAGTGTTTTTTCCGAGGCACATGTCCTCGGAAAAAACGGATTTCGATTTTCTTTCGCCGCCTGCGGGCGGCGAAACTCTGACGAGGGCTGAATGCCGTCTTACTTCAGCTTTCCCTGGTCCCGCAGGGCCAGGATGGTGTCGGGCAGGCCCCAGAGGTTGATAAAGCCGGTGGCGTCGTTCTGGTTGTAATCGCTCTCCTGGAAGGTGACGATGTCCTCGGAGTAGAGGGTGTCGGGAGAGGTGACGCCGGAGGTGATGATGTTGCCCTTGTAGAGCTTGAGCTTCACCTGGCCGGTGACGTACTTCTGGGTCTCAGCGGCGAAGGCGGAGAGGGCCTCCCGCACGGGGGTGAACCACTTGCCGTTGTAGACCAGATCGGCAAAGTCCACCGCCAGCTTCTGCTTCATGTGCTTGGTGTCCTTGTCGATGGTGATCATCTCCAGCACCTCGTGGGCCCGGTAGAGGATGGCGCCGCCGGGGGTCTCGTACACGCCCCGGTCCTTCATGCCGGTCATCCGGTTCTCCACGATGTCCAGCAGGCCGATACCGTTCTTGCCGCCCAGGTCGTTGAGCTTGCGGATGATGTCGGAGGCCTTCATCTTCTCGCCGTCCACGGCCACGGGCCAGCCCTTCTCAAAGTCGATGGTCACATAGGTGGCCTCGTCGGGGGCCATGGCGGGAGAGACGCCCATCTCCAGGAAGCCGGGCTTGTCGTACTGGGGCTCGCTGGCGGGATCCTCCAGGTCCAGGCCCTCGTGGGAGAGGTGCCACAGGTTCTTGTCCTTGGAGTAGCTGGTCTCCCGGCTGATCTTCAGGGGCACGTTGTGGGCCTCGGCGTAGTCGATCTCCTCGTTGCGGCTCTTGATGTCCCACTCTCTCCAGGGGGCGATGATCTTCATCTCGGGGGCGAAGCGCTTGATGGCCAGCTCAAACCGGATCTGGTCGTTGCCCTTGCCGGTGCAGCCGTGGGCGATGGCGTCGGCCCCTTCCTTCTTGGCGATCTCCACCAGGCCCTTGGCGATGATGGGCCGGGCAAAGGCGGTGCCCAGCAGATAGTCCTCGTACTTGGCGCCCATCATCATGGAGGGGATGATGACATCGTCTACCATCTCATCCACCAGATCCAGCACATACAGCTTGGAAGCGCCGGTCTTGATGGCCTTCTCCTCCAGGCCCTCCAGCTCGTCATTCTGGCCCACGTCGCCGGCCACGGCGATGATCTCGGGGTTGTTGTAGTGCTCCTTCAGCCAGGGGATGATGATGGACGTATCCAGACCGCCGGAGTAGGCGAGGACAACTTTCTTGATCTCAGACATTGTAATGACCTCCTGTGAGGCGGCCGCTCCGGCCGTCTTCCTGATGTTGGCATCATTATACTCCCATCAGAATAAAAATGCAACTGTCATTTTGCATAATTATTCTTATATCTCCCATTTTATTTGAATATAATTTTAAATATTCATTTTATAGTGAATATTTCAGAATGTACTCCCCTGGCGCACACTCTGGGATATACGTTTTTATTCTGCATACCACGAAAAAAGCGGCGCGGCCCTCCGAAGAGAGCCGCGCCGCCGCGCTGTCACATATGGAACCGCCGCCGGACCTCCTCCCGCAGGGAGGGGATCCGCCGTACGATGATGAGCGGAATGACCAGCGCCACGCAGATGGTGAAGACCACCAGGGACCAGCTGGGCCCCCAGGCCCCGTGGATAAACCGGTCGATGAGCAGCTCCGTGCCCACCAGGAAGGCCCCGATCGTGCCCACCAGCAGCGTGACCGTGGTCAGGATGGAGCGCCGTCCTCCCCCCAGTATCAGCCCCAGGAAGAGAACACAGGCCCCGCCCCACAGCACGATGGGCAGTGCCAGGCCCAGGTACCACACCATTCCGTCCAGGTCTATGGCGATGAGGAGCAAATACACCCCCACCGCCGCCACATCCAGCACCAGCCGGATCAGCAGCGGCATCCCCCGCAGCAGAAGCGGCGGGACAAACCACAGCCACAGCATAATGGCCGCCCCCACCACGTAGAGGGACCAGGTCCGCTCCGCCGGGAGGAAGATGTTCAAAATAGCACAGCACACCGACACCGACACCAGCATGGCTGAGATCAGCACGGCCAGCTCCCACTTGGAGACCGGGGCCACCTCGCCCCGCTCCGTTGGAAAGGGCTTGGGGGAGACGGTATCCACCGGCTGCTTCGGGTTGACCACCGGCGTATGGCACAGAGGGCAGAAGGAGGCCGTTCCATCCAGCTCTACCCCGCAGTTGACGCAATAGGACATAGCAGCTTACACCTCGTTTTCACGCAAAACTCAAAACAGCAGCTCGGATTGGACGCTCCGGTTGCTCTCCACCTTGACGTGGATGCCCTCCCGGACCAGGAAGCGGAAGAACTCCCGCTCGGTGTCGGTCTCCTGAAGGGTCCCGGCGAAGGTGATCTCCATGGTATTGCCGTAGCTGATGGAGGCACAGTGGACCCGGGGGTTGGTGGCCTGCCCCAGAATGACCTCCATCCGCCGGATGTGGGGGGCCATCTCCTCGGGCACGGTGAAGGCGCCGGGATTCGTATAAGTACCGGAATAGGGCCGGGTCCCCGCCAGGCGGTAGCTCAGGGCCATGACGGGATTTTTCAGCCAGATGGGAATGAGCTGAAGGGCCCGGTTCGTCTGGAAGCGGACATTTCCCGTCAGCAGGGCCTGCATCTCCTGCCGGTTGATGTGCAGGCGCATATAGTGGTGGACCTGAGAGAGGATCTCCGGGAAGGTATACTCCCCCAGGGAAGGGTCGATGCAGGGCCGCACCGTCAGGATGAAATTGCGCAGGGTCTCCGACGGGAACCAGGGCCGCAGATTGATGGGGATGGCCAGCGCCACCGGCTTGGGATGGCGGGGCTCCTCTCTGGCCTGATTCTCCAGAATGACCTTCAGCAGCGCGCCGGTCAGATACTCCGTGATGGACACGCCGTAGGACTTGGCCCGGGCCTTGAGCTGGTCCACCGGGACGAAGCCCATGGTCACATTCAGCGTATAGAAGGGCTCCGGCGTGCCGGTGTTCTGGAAGGCCTTCTTCCCGATCCCGGCCCGCAGGGAACGGACCGTGGCATAGCGGGCATAGGCGTCCTCCAGCTCCTCCCGGTGGGGGGGCTCCTCCACGTCCAGAATGCCCGGACCGTTGGGGATGGCATGCCCCATCTCCCGCAGGTACACGGCCAGAAGGGTGCGGAAAAAGACCAGTGCGCCCGCCCCGTCCGAGAGGGCGTGGAAGACCTCCAGGGAGATCCGGTGCTCATAGTAGTAAAAGCGCACCAGCCAGCCGTTGTCCTCCCGGAAGCGGACCGGCTGGCAGGGGTTGGAAATATCCCGTTTCACAAAGGGGCCCGGGGCCGGATTGGGCTCAAAGTAGTACCAGAAGGCCCCTTTTTTGATGTGGACCGCAAAGCCCGGAAAGCGGGGCATGGTCTTATCCACCGCCCGCTGCAGGGCATCAGGGTCCACCCGCTCCTCCATCACCGCGGAAAAGCGGTAGATGGCGGAATAGTTTTCCTTTTGGATCGCGGAGTAGAGCACGCCGGCATTGTCCAGCTTATACCACTGCTTCTCTCTGCGTTCTCTGGGAGCCATTCGGTCACCTCCTCTTGGATCAGATCGCTTCTTGCTTTCCATTTTATCACCCCCGTATGGAAACTACAAGGGGAATTGGACGAAGGGAGGTTTGGTACTGTTACGCCTCCCCCTTCTGTGGTATAATACCCGCAAAGCGTCTATTACCTCTTTTTCTATATCACAAGCTCCCACGTACAAGGAGGACCTGTGTCCATGAAACGAACCATGCTCTTCTCCAAATCCGACCGGGCCCGCTCCGAATCCCGGCGGGCCGAGCAGCGGCGCCTGACCGGCATGATGAAGGCCCTCAAGGCCATCCACACCGCCACCTCTCCCGAGTCCATGGACCCGGAGGATCTGGAGCGCCAGCGCAAGGGGCAGGAGGTCCTGGGCCGCCTGGCCGCCCCCATGGCCGGGATGAGCTGGGAGCCCTTCTCCCTCTCCGGCATGAATGCGGCCTGGGTCCGGCCCAACCGGGGCCACGACCGCCGCCACGCCATCCTCTACTGCCACGGCGGAGGCTATACCAGCGGCAATCTGGGCTATTCCCGCCCCATCGCCTCCAAGCTGGCGGCGGTCACCGGGTATGAGGTCCTCTCCTTTGAATACCGCCTGGCTCCGGAGCACCCCTATCCCGCCGCGGTGGAGGACGCCATCCGGGCTTGGGACCACCTGATGTACCTGGGCTACGGTGCCCGGGACATCGTGGTGGCCGGAGACTCGGCGGGCGGGAATCTGGCCCTGGTGCTCACCCACCGGCTCAAGGCCATGGGGCGCAGGCTCCCCGCCTCCCTCATCCTCATGTCCCCCTGGACCGATATGACGGCCAGCGGGCGCTCCTATCAGGAGCGGGCCGAGCTGGACCCCTCCCTCACGCTGGAGTATATCCAGGCCGTCCGGGGGGCCTATGCCCGGGGGGAGGACTGGACCTCCCCCTACCTCTCCCCCCTGTTCGGGGATTTCTCCGGCTTTCCGCCTGTCCTCATCCAGGCGGGCACCCACGAGATTCTGCTCTCCGACTCGGTCCGCCTGCGGGACCGGCTGGTGGCGGCCGGCATCCCCTGCCGCCTGGAGGTGTGGAGCGGTATGTGGCACGTCTTTCAGATGTTCCCCCTCAAGCGGGCCAACGAGGCCATGGAGAGCATCGGCCGCTTCCTGCTGGAACAGCTCTCCATCTGATCTTCTCTCTTGCAGCAAACTACCCCCAGACCCGTGTAGGTCTGGGGGTAGTTCTTTCTCTCAGAAGGATCCGTTCTCCTGGGCTCTGGTCTTGAAGCTCTCCCACTTGTGGCCCTCGCCCCGGTTGGTGATCTTGCCGCGGCGGCACAGGCCCTCGGCGGCGCGCTGGCCATTGGCGATGATGCTCTCGTCGCTGGCGGTGGTCAGATGGCCGCTCTCCAGCACCATGCGTCCATCCACCATCACATCGGTGATGTTCTGCATCCCGGAGGAGTACACCAGGGTGGAGACGGGGTTGTGCATGGGGGTGGACTTCTGGCTGGCCGCCGGGTCGAAGAAGACCAGATCGGCCTTCTTGCCCACCTCGATGGAGCCGATCTCCTCCTCCATGCCGATGGAGCGGGCGCCGTCGATGGTGGCCATCTCCAGCACCTTCTCGGCGGTGACCGCCATGGGATCCAGGGTCTTGACCTTGTGCTGGAGGGCGGTGCACTTCATCAGCTCGATCATATCCTGGGCGTTGTTGCTGGCCGCGCCGTCCAGGCCCAGGCCCACGGTCAGGCCCTTGCGCAGCATCTCGGGCACCGGAGCCACGCCGTCGGCCAGGTACATGTTGGAGCAGACATCGTGGGACACCTTCATGTCGTACCGCTTCATCAGCTCCATATCCTGCTCATTGACCCAGCAGCAGTGGACCATGAGCACGTTGGGGCCCAGGATGTTCAGCTTCTTCAGCAGATCCACGTCGTTGCACCCGTGGACCCACTCGGTGGCCATGCGGGCATACTCCGTCTCGGACACATGGACGGTAAAGCCCGCGCCGTATTCATTGACCACGCGCCACTGCATCTTCAGCATCTCATCCGAGTTGGACCACATGGAGGACGGAGCGGCCCAGATCTTCAGGCGGCCGTTTTCGGTATTGTGATAGGTGCGGAACAGCCGGTGGAGATCGGCCTCCACGTCGGCCACCTTCTCGCACAGGTCGGGGCAGGTGCCGTACTCCACGCCGGTGTCCATGGTGCCGCGGCCCACGATGCCGCGCACGCCCAGGTCCTTCACCGCGCGGCAGATCCCGTCGGTCAGTCCGCCCTTGCTGTGGCAGTGCATGTAATCCACCGTGGTGGTCACGCCGCTGTGCAGTGCTTCAGACAGGCCCAGCATGGCGGCATGGTATGTGTCCTCCGCCTCCAGGTAGACCGCCGCAGGGAACATCATATGGGAGAGCCAGTCGCTCAGCTCCATGTCGTCTCCGATGCCCTTGAGCAGGGTCTGGAAGAGGTGGGTGTGGTTGTCGATAAAGCCAGGGAAGATCACCTTTCCTCCCGCGTCCACGACGCGGTCGGGGGCAGGGTATTTGGCGTTCAGCTCAGCGCTGGGACCAAGATCGGCGATGCGGTCATCCCGAACCAGGATGGCTCCGTCCCAGAGAATGCGGCGCTGCGGGTCCACCGTCACGATGACGGCATTGCGAATGAGCTGTTCCATGGAGTATCCTTCCTTCCAATCTGTTTATGTGGGAGCGATACTGCCCAGTTCCAGCACAGGTCGGTCACCCAGGAATCCGGCTCGTCCTGTTCCCTCCGCCACCGTCCGGCAGAAATAGGCATAAAGCTCAGATTCTTTATACTCTTTATATGAGTATCTGTCAAGAGGATAATCGTAATCCAGGGTGAGATAGCCCATCTTTTCCAGCTCCAGCAGCATGGCCGCCGTCTCTTTCACCGACTCCATGCTCTCGTCGGGCGCGCGGAGATAGACCGGGGCAAGGGCCACGGCGCAGAAATCCTCCTCCACGCTGCTCTCCACCAGAAAGCGGGCCACCGGAAGGAAGTGATGGTGGTGCAGATGGTGAAGAAAGTCCTCCATAGCGGGGGTCAGCTCCCCCTGTGCAGGTCCATGTTCGTGCCCGCACCCGCAGTCGTGGGTATGGGTATGGCTGTGGTCATGGCCGCAGCCGCAGTGACCGTCGTGATGCATTTCCGTTCTCCTCCTAAATTACGCTTCCGCTTTTTTGCCGGACAGGATCAGGCCCACGATCACGCCCACGGCGGCTGGCAGGATCCAGCCCAGATTCAGCTCGGCCAGCGGCATTCCGTTCAAGACCTCCAGCTTCAAAAGGCGCTGCACCTCAAAGAGGATGCTGGCCACCCCGGTGAAGAGGATGGTCATGGGGTACACCATCCGCCGTCCCTCCAGCCAGGGCTGGGCATAGGCCAGCAGGATGAGCATGATGACCACCGGATAGATCATATTGAGCACCGGCCCGGAGACGGCCAGGATCTGGTTGAGTCCCGCGTTGGCCAGAACCATGCTCACCACCGCAAAGAGGACCGCCCAGGCCCGGTAGGAGAGCTTGGGGCAGATGCTGTTGAAATACTCGCCGCAGGAGCAGATCAGGCCCACGCACACATTGAAGCAGGCGATGACGAAGATGGCCGCCAGCAGCACGTTGCCCAGCCGTCCGAACAGGGCGGCCACGATGTTGGTCAGCGCCTGGGCCCCGTTCTCCGGATTGGGGAAGGCGCCGCCCGAGAGGGCGCCGATGTGGGCCAGCATGGAGTAGATCACAAAGAGCAGCACACCCGCGATGATGCCTGCCCGGACCGCTCCGCGGACCACGGCGCGGTCCTCCTCCACGCCCCGGGCGCGGATGTTCAGGCTGATGATAATGCCGAAGACCAGCGCCGCGATGGTATCCATGGTGTTGTATCCCGCTAAAAAGCCGGTGGAGACGGCCTGGACCGGGGTCTCATAGCCCGCGCCGGCCGCGCCGTATCCCTCCAGCGGATTGATCACGCATCCCACAAAGGTGATGACGATCAGGGCGATGAGGATGGGACACATGATCTTGCCCAGCCGGTCGGTGAGCTTTTCCGGCCGCAGGGCCACAATGAGGGCCAGGACGAAAAACACCAGGGAGTAGATCAGCTGATAGACCGCAATGGGGGCGTCTCCGCCCACAAAGGGGGGCACCGCCATCTCAAAGGACGTGCTGGCGGTACGGGGAATGGCCAGACAGGGGCCGATGGCCAGGTAGGCGATCACCGTAAAGACCTTTGCGAACAGGGGGTGGACCCGGCCGCCCAGGACGTCCAGTCCCCCCGAGCGGGCCACCGCGATGATGCCCAATACCGGAAGGCCCACCGCGCTCAGGGTCATACCCAGCATGGCAAACCAGGTCATGGTCCCGGCCTGAGCCGCAATATTGGGCGGAAAAATCAAATTTCCCGCCCCAAAAAACATGGAAAACAGGGTGAATCCTACCAGCAGCAGGTCCCTGCTCTTGAGCTGCTTCATGCTCGCTCCTCCTTTTTCTCTCTGGAATACGCATGAGTTTACATGATGGTAGTATACAGGATTTCCGCCCCGTTGTAAACAAATGTATTTCATGCAAACACAAAAACAGGGACCCGTCTAAGACGGGTCCCTGTTTTTCAGTTCTCAGATGAGACGATTAGCCCTGGGAGATCGCTCCGACGGGGCAGGTATCAGCGCAGGTACCGCAGTCGATGCAGGAACCGGCGTCGATCTCGTAGTGCTCGTCACCCTCGTGGATGGCGGACACGGGGCAGGCGCCAGCGCAGGAGCCGCAGCTCACGCAATCGCCGCTAATCACATATGCCATAGGTAACACCTCCAAACTTAAACTAACCACATTGTAACACGAATTTTTAAAATTGCAATGCTAAATTCACAGAATACTGGGTATATTTTTGGATGGCAGAATTTCCAGCTTTTGTGCGATCGAATTTTACTGAGGAAAGAGGCGTTACCATGGGGCCGATCCAAAAAAGAACCCGGAGATTCCGATTCTCCGCAAAACGAGGTGATCGTTTGAACGACGTGAATTTTACCCAGCGGGCCCAGACCGCTCTGCGTCTGGCCCAGGAGAGCGCCGCGGAGCTGGGGCACGGCTATGTGGGTACGGAGCATCTCCTGCTTGGACTGCTGCGGGAGGGCGGGGGCGTGGCCGCCCGGGTCCTCCAGAGCGCGGGACTGGAGGCCGAGACCATCCGCACCGCCATCCTGCGTGCGGTGGGCTCGGGGATACCGGGGGCCCTCCCCTCCCAGGGGCTCACCCCCCGCTTCCGGCACATCATCGAGCTGGCCCTGGCCCACGCCGGGCGGCTGGGTCAGGACTAC
Source organism: Pseudoflavonifractor hominis (assembly GCF_014288125.1). NCBI lineage: Bacteria > Bacillati > Bacillota > Clostridia > Eubacteriales > Oscillospiraceae > Pseudoflavonifractor > Pseudoflavonifractor hominis. The sequence goes on from NZ_JACOPR010000004.1 coordinate 222,962, forward strand.
GTGGGCACGGAGCACCTCCTGCTGGGCCTGCTCCAGGAGGGAGAGGGCGTGGCCATCCGGGTCCTCTCGGCCTGCGGGCAGGACCCCCGGCGTCTGGCGGGGGATCTCTCCGCGGCCATGGGAGGAGAGCTCCCCCCGCCCTTCCGCAGCGGCGGAAAGGCCAAATCCGAGCCCGATTACACCGGCGCCGGGGACAGCAAGCTCCTGGAGCAGTTCTCCCGGGACCTGACGCGCATGGCGGCCAGCGGCCTGCTGGACCCGGTGGTGGGCCGGGACGATGAAATCGACCGGGTGATCCAGATTCTCTCCCGCCGGCGCAAGAACAATCCCGCCCTGATCGGAGAGCCCGGCGTGGGCAAGACCGCCGTGGCCGAAGGCCTGGCCCGCCGCCTGGCCGCCGGGGAGGTCCCCGACGAGCTGCGCAGCAAGCGTCTGCTGGCCCTGGACCTCTCCTCCATGGTGGCGGGCACCAAATACCGGGGCGAGTTTGAGGAGCGGGTCAAACAGCTGCTGGGCGAAGTGGTGCGCCTGGGCAACATCATTCTCTTCATTGACGAGCTCCACACCATCGTGGGGGCCGGCTCCGCCGAGGGCGCCATCGACGCGGCCAACATCATCAAGCCCGCCCTGGGCCGGGGGGAGATCCAGGTCATCGGCGCCACCACCACCAGCGAGTACCGCCGCTATATCGAAAAGGACGCGGCGCTGGAGCGGCGCTTCCAGCCTGTCACCGTCTCCGAGCCCGACGAGGCCACCGCCCGCTCCATCCTGCTGGGAATCCGGGGCCGGTATGAGGCCCACCATAAGCTGCGCATCTCCGACGAGGCTCTGGACGCGGCCCTCTCCCTCTCCATCCGCTATCTGGCCGACCGCCGCCTTCCTGACAAGGCCATCGACCTGATGGACGAGGCGGCCGCCCTGGTGCGTCTGGAGCGGCTCTCCGCGCCCGCCGACCTGCGGGAGCTGGAGGAGCGGGTGGCCCAGGCCCGACGGGAGAAGGAGGAGGCCATCCGCAGTCAGGATTTTGAAAAGGCCGCCATGCTCCGGGACGCCGAGAGCGATTTCCGCCGGGAACTGGACCGGGAGCGCACCCTCTGGCACAGCGGACAGAATGTGGGGGAAGTCACCGCCGAGGATGTGGCCCAGGTGGTCTCCCGCTGGACGGGGGTCCCCGTCACCTCCCTCACCCAGAGTGAAAAGGACCGCCTCCTCGCCCTGGAGAGGGAGCTCCACCGCCGGGTGATCGGCCAGGACGAGGCGGTCCGGGCGGTGGCCCGGGCGGTGCGCCGGGGCCGGGTGGGGCTGAAGGAGCCCGGCCGTCCCATCGGGGTCTTTCTCTTTCTGGGGCCCACCGGCGTGGGCAAGACGGAGCTCTGCAAGGCCCTGGCCGCCGCCCTCTTCGGCAGTGAAGAGGCCCTCCTCCGCTTCGACATGTCCGAGTATATGGAGCGGCACACGGTCTCCCGCCTGATCGGCTCCCCTCCTGGCTATATCGGCCACGACGAGGGGGGACAGCTCACCGAGGCGGTGCGCCGGCGTCCCTACTCGGTCCTCCTCTTTGACGAGCTGGAGAAGGCCCACGAGGACGTCTGGGGCCTCCTCCTCCAGATCACCGAGGACGGAGTGGTCACCGACACCCAGGGCCGGAAGGCGGATTTCCGCAACACGGTCATCGTCATGACCTCCAACGTGGGGGCCGCCCGCATCACCGCCAAGGGCGGCAAGCTGGGCTTCCAGTCGGCCCTCTCCTCCGGGGAGACCCGCCCCCTGACCGAGCTCAAAGAGGCCGTGATGGGCGACCTGAAGCGGGTCTTCCGGCCGGAATTCCTCAACCGGCTGGATGACACCATCGTGTTCCGCCAGCTGGAGCGGGACCAGATCCGCACCATCGCCCGCCGGATGCTGGACGGCGTGGGTGAGCGGCTGGGCCGCCTGGGGGTCTCCCTGCACGTGGAGGAGGACGCCCTGGAACAGCTGGCCCGGGAGGGCTTCGCCCCCGACTACGGTGCGCGCCCCCTCCGCCGGGCCATCCGCGCCCGGGTGGAGGACCCCGCCGCCGAGGCTCTGCTCTCCGGCGCGCTCCAGGCCGGAGGGGCCGTCCGGCTGGTCCTGCGGGAGGGCGCCCTCGCCCTGGAACCCCAATCCCCCGCTACAAACGAAAGGAGTCTGGAACCATGATACTGCGCCATACACGCCTGATCCCTGCGATCCTGCTGCTCACTGCCCTGCTCTGCTCCTGCTCGGCCTCCCCTGCCCCTTCCCTCTCCCCGGAGGAGCGCACCCAGCTCTACCGCTCCGCCATCGAGCGCGCCCGGGACCAGGAGACGAACGAGGCCCTCCCGGTCCTCAGCGACCCAGAGGACGAGCGGGCCGATCTGCTCCTCTCCCTTCTGGGGGTCACCCCGGAGGACCTGGAGTCCTTTGCCGTGGCGGTCTCCCCCATGAACATCAAGGCCTATGGCATCGCCCTGATCCTCCCCGCCGACGGGCGGGAGGATGTGGTCCGCGATGGGCTGGATTCCTTTGTGGAGACCCAGAAAAACAATTTTGAGTTCTATCTGGCCGACCAGTACGCCATCGCCGAGGATGCCCGGGTGGAGACCCTGACCGACGGCACCTGCCTGCTGGTCCTATGCGAGGACGCCGACGGGGTCCTGGACGCCATCCGCAGCACGTTGGAGGAGGGCGGCATCCCCGCCGGGCTTTCTTGACAGCCTCCGCGCCGCCGCTCTATAATGGAGCAGAACCTGCGGCCCTCCGGCCGCACGATTGGAGGTCATACGATGCTCACTTACCGCTCCAGCGGCATCCTGCTCCCTATCTCGTCCCTTCCCGGCGATTACGGTATCGGGACCCTGGGGGCCAAGGCCCGCCGCTTTGTGGATTTTCTCTGTGACGCCGGACAGCATTACTGGCAGATCCTCCCTCTGGTCCCTCCGGGCGGAGGGGACTCCCCCTATATGTCCCCCTCCTCCTTTGCGGGCAACCCCTTTTTCCTGGATCTGGAGACCCTGGCCCAGGACGGCCTGCTCACCGCCCAGGAGCTGAGTGAATCCCAGTATCCCAATCCCGACCGGGTGGATTACCCCTGGCTCCACATGAAGCGCCCTGCCCTGCTCCGCAAGGCGTGGGAACGGGGCCGGACCCGCTATGCCCAGGAGCTGGACCGCTTCCTGGAGGAGGAGGCCGACTGGCTGCCCGACTTTGCCTTCTTCCTGGCTCTGCGGGGCCATTTCGGCGGCGCCGAGCTGAAGGACTGGCCCCGGGAAGTGCGTACCCGCCAGCCCGAGGCCCTCGCCCCCCTGCGGGAGGCCCTGGCCGAAGAGATCTCCTACCATGCGTTCCTGCAATTCCTCTTTTTCCGCCAGTGGGACGCCCTCAAGCGCTACGCCAACGAGCGGGGAATCTCCATCATTGGCGACCTGCCCATCTACGTCTCTCCCGACTCGGCGGAGGTCTGGGCCAACCCCTCCCTCTTCCAGCTGGACGAGGACTTCCACCCAACTGCCGTGGCGGGCGTGCCCCCGGACGCCTTCAGCGACGAGGGCCAGCACTGGGGCAACCCCCTCTACGACTGGGACTATCACCGCTCCACCGGCTATGCCTGGTGGCGCCGCCGGGGAGAGCAGATGGCCCGGCTCTACGACGTGGTGCGCATCGACCACTTCCGCGCCTTCCACACCTATTGGTCCATTCCCCTGGATGCACCCACCGCCAAGGCCGGCCACTGGGAGCCCGGCCCCGGTCTGGAGCTGGTGGAGCTCCTCTCGGCCATCCCCGGGCTCCATCTCATCGCCGAGGACCTGGGCGACCTGGACGACGAGGTCCGGGCCTTTATCGCCCAGAGCGGCCTGCCCGGCATGAAGATCCTGATCTACGCCTTTGATCCGGTGGGGGAGAGCTCCTATCTGCCCCACAACTGTCCGCCCAATTCCATCATCTACACCGGCACCCACGACACCCCCACCTTTGTCCAGTGGCTCTTTGAGGAGTCCAGCGCCGCCGAGCGGGAGTATGCCTCCAACTACCTCCGTCTCCGGGGGGACGAGGGCTTCGGCTGGGGGGCCGTGTGCGGGGCCTGGGCCTCTCCCTCCCGCCTGGCCATGGTCCCCATGCAGGACCTGCTGGGCCTGGGCTCCGACGCCCGGATGAACGCCCCCGGCACCATGGGGCCCCAGAACTGGAGCTGGCGGGTGCGGGAGGCCGCCTTCAACCCGGACGTGTCCACCCGCCTCCGGAAGATCACCCGCACCTACCGCCGCTGTCTGTGATCTTCACAGATATCCAAACATTGCTCCGACACGCTGAGAGCCCGGACGGCTATGCCGTCCGGGCTCTTTTTCTGCTGTATCGATTTAGTTGTGGCTTCCGAACTGGGAGAAGAAGCGGTCGTGGATCGCCTGGACCGCCCGGTCGGCCTCGTTCTTGTTCACCAGCACCGAGATCTTGATCTCGGACGTGGAGATCATGTTGATGTTGACGCCCGCGCTGTACAGGGCCTCAAACATCTGGGAGGCCACACCGGCGTTGTTTACCATGCCGGCGCCCACAATGGAGATCTTGGCCACGGTGTCCACGATGTCCACGTGATCGTAGTGGAGGGCGGACTTGCGCTCCTCCAGCAGCTCCCGGACCCGCTCCATGTCCCCATGGCCGACGGTGAAGCTGATATCCTTGGTCTGGTCGCGGCCGATGGACTGGAGAATGATATCGACGTTGATATTTTCCTTCCCCAGCATGGAGAAGATCTTAAAGGCAATACCCGGCTCATCGGCCAGGCCAATGATGGCCACACGGGCAATATCGGTATCCTTGGCAACGCCGCTGACATATACTTTTTCCATGTTTTTAGTAACCTCCTTGACTTTGGTGCCAGGCTGTCCGGAAAAGCTGGAGAGCACCTCCAGATTGACATTGTAGCGCTTGGCCATTTCCACCGATCGGTTGTGGAGGACCTGGGCGCCCAGGCTGGCCAGCTCCAGCATCTCGTCATAGGTGATCTCATCCAGTTTGCGCGCGCCCTTGACCCGGCGGGGATCGGCGGTATAGACACCGTCCACGTCGGTGTAGATCTGACACAGATCCGCATGGAGGGCGGCGGCCAGAGCCACGGCAGAGGTATCCGACCCGCCCCGGCCCAGTGTGGTGATGTCGTCGTACTTGTTCACGCCCTGGAAGCCGGTGACGATCACGATGCTTCTGCGGTCCAGCTCGGCCAGGATGCGCTCGGGCCCGATGCGCTTGATGCGGGCGTTGCTGTAAGCGGAGTTGGTCTTCATCCCGGCCTGCCACCCGGTCAGAGAGACGACCGGATAGCCCATGGCCTCAATGGCCATGGCGCACAGGGAACAGGAGATCTGCTCTCCGGTGGAGAGGAGCATATCCATCTCCCGCTTGGAGGCCTTCGGGTTGATCTCCGCCGCCTTGGCGATCAGATCGTCGGTGGTGTCCCCCTGGGCCGAGAGGACGGCCACCACATTGTGGCCCCGGCGGTAGGTCTCCGTGATGATACGCGCCACATTGCGGATCTTATCCGCATCGGCGACTGAGGAGCCGCCGAATTTCTGTACAATCAATCCCATGGTATCTATGTACCCCCTAAAACTTCAGAGTGGAGCGTTGTCCGCTCGGAAGGAACGGCGGCCGGAGCGGCCCCCTTCCTCTCACTATCTTATGTTCTGCTCCCCCGAGCCGTCAGTCCAGCACCCGCTGAGCCAGAACGACCCGTCCGAATCCGGACAGGCTCTCCCGCAGCTGCGCGCCGCTCATGGCGCCGGTGAGGAAGGCCCGCTCGCCTGCCGGGGCGTCCGGACGCGTGAGCTCCTGCACCCCTTCGGGGAGGGCGGCGGCCTCCGCCAGACGGACATACCAGCGGCTCTCCAGCGCATCGGCCGGGGCCACCGTATCCTCACCCCCGGGCGCCCAGGACAGCTCCCCCGGGCCCTTCCGGTGTTTGGCCACGTCCATCACGTCGGCCACCACCGCGGAGGCGGTGGGTCGCTTTCCGGCCCCACGGCCGTAGAACATCACATCGCCCACCGCGTTTCCCTTCACGGTGATGGCGTTGAACACATCCTCCACACCGGAGAGCGGGTTTTCCTCCTCCACCAGGTGGGGCGCCACATAGATGCACAGACGCCCGTCCGCCTGCCGGATGGCCCGGCCCAGCAGCTTCCAGCGGTATCCGGCGCTCCCGGCATAGGCCACGTCGGCCCCGGTCAGCTCTGTGATCCCCTGTGTGGGGACCTGCCGGGGATAGATATGCCGTCCAAAGGCCAGGGAGGCGAGAATGCAGATCTTCCGGCAGGCGTCATGGCCCTGGATGTCGGCGGTGGGATCTGCCTCGGCATAGCCGTTGTCCTGGGCCTCTTTCAGGGCCGCTTCAAAGGAGAGCCCGCCCCGGATCATCCGGGTCAGGATATAGTTGGTGGTCCCGTTGAGGATGCCCGTGATCTCCTCGATCTCATTGGCCGCCAGGCACTGGCTCAGCGGTCGGATAATGGGGATGCCCCCGCCCACGCTGGCCTCAAAGAGATAGCGCGCGCCGTGCTCCCGGGCCAGCTGGAGCAGCTCATACCCGTGCTCGGCCACCAGCTCCTTGTTGGCGGTCACCACGCTCTTCCCGGCCCGCAGTGCCCGCTCCGTGTACTCTTTGGCCGCGCCGGTGCCGCCCATGACCTCGACCACCACTTCCACCTGGGGATCCTGCTCAATCCGGGAAAAGTCCCGGACCATCCGGTCCCGGAAGGGGCTGTCCGGATAATCCCGGCGCACCAGGATATATTTGACGCCGATCTCCTCTTCCGCCCGGCGGCCAATGGCCCCGGCGTTTTCGTGCAGGACCTCCGCCACGCCGGACCCCACCACGCCGTAACCCAGAATTGCCACATGTATCATTTCGTTCTCTTCCTCTCTGCTCAGCCGGCCAGAATCTCGCAGCGCACCACACCCTCCACGTTGAGCGCCTGCGCCAGCAGCTCCTCCAGAGAGAGCTGCAGGCCCGACGTCTCCGCGCCGATGGTCACGGCCGCGCAGCCGTTGACCGGGATCCCCTGATTGATGGTCAGAATATTCCCGCCGCTCTGGGCAAAGATATTGAGGACTGCCGAGAGTACGCCCGGCTCATCCTTCAGCAGGATCTGGAAGGTGACGATACGCCCGTGGAGCATATCGTTGAAGGGCCGTACCGCATCCTTATATTTATAAAACGCGCTGCGGCTGATCCCCACACGGCGGGTCGCGGCGTTGACAGTATCCACCTCGCCAGTCTCCAGAAGGCGCTTGGCTTCCGCCACCTTGAGGAAAATCTCAGGCAGCGCTCCGGCCTCCACGATAAAATAATTCGGTGTCTTGCTCAACGTCAATCCCTCCTCAATGTCCTTCTCCGAAAAGCAATTGTTCATCGAATTGTTATCATTTTAGCACAGTAAACTGCGACAATCAACCGCCGATTTCGCGTGAAAGCCAACAGTTTTACAGTCTATCATCCCCACTTTTTCGTCAAAATAACCACACCGCTGGAAAGGAGGACCCCCATGCACCCGCCGCCTTCGCCCCTGATTCCTGTCCGCGTCTTACAGGCCATCCTTGTGCTGGGAGGACTCTGGTTTCTGCTTCCCATCGTACTTCCCTGCCTGCTGCCCTTTTTGCTGGCCCTCCTCTGCGCCGCCCTGCTGGAAGGGCCCGTGGCCTTTCTCACCCGGCGCGGAAGGCTCCCCCGCTTCCTGGCCGCGGCGCTGTGTACCCTGGTCTTCTTCCTTCTGCTGGCCGGGGGCCTGGGCCTGCTGGTGTGGCGGCTGGGAACGGAGTGCGCCGTGCTCCTCCAAAAGACGCCCCAGCTCCTCTCGGCCTTTACCGGCTGGCTGGGCGGGGTCCGGCGCTGGGCGGAGCGCTTCCTCATCGCAGCCCCCATCCCCCTTCAGGAGACCCTGCGGGGCGGGATGGAAGCGCTGGAGGACCAGGGAATGCGTCTGCTGGGGGACGCCTCGGGCCTATTGGGGACCTGGCTGGCCCACGGGGCCTCCGCCCTGCCCCAGTGGGGCCTCTTTCTCTTTACCACCGCACTGGCCACCTGCCTCATCAGCGCCGACCGGTCCCGCCTGCACGCGTTCTTCTGGCGTCAGGTCCCGGCTCGCTTCCGCACCCGCCTGCGGCATATGGTGGGTGCGGTGCGGGATGCCATGACCGGCTGGCTGCGGGCACAGGGGTGTCTCATGCTGGTCACGCTGTGTCTGCTCACGGTGGGCTTTCTGCTCCTGGGGGTGGATCTGGCCATTCTGGCCGCCGGCTTCACGGCACTGCTGGACGCCCTGCCGGTCTTCGGCGTGGGGATTGTCCTGCTGCCCTGGGCGCTGCTCTCCCTGCTGCGGGGGCAAACCTCCCTGGCGCTGGGACTGCTCCTCCTCTACGGCGTGCTCTTTCTCACCCGCAGCATCCTGGAGCCCAAGCTGGTGGGAAAGGGCTCGGGTCTCCCCCCTCTGGCCGCCCTGCTCGCCATGTATACCGGCTTTATCCTGTGGGGGGCGGCGGGCATGATCTTCCTGCCCATGGCCGCCGTCATGCTCAAGGAGCTCCACGACCGAGGTCTGGTCCACCTCTGGAAATAACAAAGCCCTCCGCCTTCCGGCTGAAGCAGCCGGGCCGCGGAGGGCTTTTGTTGCACTATTCGATTACTGGGCGTCTGCCGGAGGGGCCACCTCTTCACTGGGCGGCGGAGAGGGTGTGGTTTCCGGCTCCTCCGTCTCCCCGCCCGGCTCGGTGGGCTCTGTACTGGGCTCGGGCGACGGTGTCACCACCGGCCACGTCTCCGGGTTATAGGGGTCAAAATCCGGGTAGAGGTCCGCGGGCGGGTAGGTGCTGGGGTCCATGGGATCGAAGGTCGACGGATCGTATTCCGTCGGCTTCTCCTGCTCCTGGGTGTGGACGGTGCACGTCCCCTGGGCCTGTACGTTCTGCAGGCGGTAGGCGTCGTCCCGGGCCCCTCTTCCGAAGGACTCCCGCTCGAAGCTGGGCAGAGAGATGGTGACGACCGTGGGTTCCACCCCGGCCTCATTCCCCTCCCGGGGACAGAACTCTCCGGCCACATGGTAGAGTCCGGTGCTCTCTCCGGAGGAATTGAGGATGGGGCTGTCCTTACAGACCTCAATGGTCTGCGTGTGGACGTCACAGTGCTCGGTGGGCTGGTCGCCGTTGAAGAAATAGGCGCCCTGCACCCGGTTCCCACGGGGATCCAGCGTACAGTTCGGACCGGCCAGCTTGCCGCTGTCGATACAGATGTTGACGGTCACCAGTCCCTCGGGCGTCTCAAAGTCCTTATTCTCCAGGCCCTGGTGGATGGGCTCCATCACCTTGCGCCACATCTGGGCCGCCGGGTTGGTGGAGCCGTTGTTGATGCGCTCGGGATACTGGGCGTATCCGGTCCACACGGCCGCCGTATAATAGGGGGAGTAGCCCACGAACCAGCGGTCCTTGTAGTCGTTGGTGGAACCCGTCTTACCGGCGATGGTCATGCCGCTGAAGTAGGCCTCCCGGCCGGTCCCCACCCCGTTGGGGCTCTTGATGACGTTCTTGAGCATGCTGTTGATATACCACGCCGTGGTGGACTTGACCGCACTCTCCTCCTCCTGGGTGTTATCCAGAATGACCACTTCCTGGCCATCCTGCTCCCGGGTCACCTTGGTGTAGGTGCGGGGCTCCACATACACGCCGCTGCGGGGGAAGACCGAGTAGGCCGCGGCCATATCGATCACCCGGGCGCCGTCGGTCAGACCGCCCAGAGAGAGCTGGGCCAGGCCCTCGTCGTTGCTCTTCTTGTTCTCCGCGCTGTGGACCAGCGTGCTGATGTGGAAGTGGTCCTCCAGGTACTCCATGGACTGTCCGATGCCCATTTCCTGGATCACCCGGGCCGGGACCGTGTTGGCCGACTGCTCCACCGCCTTGCTCACCGTCTCGCGGCCCCAGTAGTAGCCGTAGGAGTTGGAGGGCCAGGCAGAGCCGCTCAGCTCCATCACCGGCGTGTCATCAAAGACCGAGTTGGGAGTAATGAGTCCCAGATCGATGGCCGGGGCGTAGGCGGAGAGGGGTTTGATGGAGGAGCCCGGCTGCCGCTTGCTCATAGTGGCCATATTCAGCACCTGATTGGCCGTTTTTTCGCCCATGGCGCCGGCCATGGCCACCACGTCTCCGTCGTGATCCAGCACCACGATGGCCGACTCCAGCTGCTCGCCCCGGGAAGAGGTCTGGGGAAGGTTGTCCCGGTTGAGGTAGACCTCATCCACCACCTCCTGGACGTCCGGATCGATGCAGGAGTAGATCTTGAGTCCGCCGCTGTAAACCATGTTGCTGGCCACTTCTCTCGAGTAGCCGCCCTCTTCCACCAGGTCGTCGATCACATCCCGCACCACCTGCTCGGCATACCAGCTGAGCACATTGGTGGTATTTTCGTTCTCCTCATCCTCCCCCTTGGTGAAGTTCAGTCCGGCCTTGACCTGGGCGGCCGCCTCGTCGTACTCGGCCTGGCTGATCTTCTCCTGCTCCAGCATGGCGTTGAGCACGTTCAGCGCCCGGTTGGCATTGTTTTCCGGATGCAGATAGGGGTTATACATGGAGGGGTTGTTGGTAATGCTGATGAGGCTGGCACACTCGGCCAGGGAGAGCTCCCGCACATCCTTGCCGAAATAGTTCTCCGCGGCCGTGGACACACCGTAGCACTTCTGCCCCAGGTAGATATAGTTCAGATAGAGCTCCAGGATCTCTTCCTTGGTGTGGTATTTTTCAAAATCCAGCGCCCGGAAGATCTCCAGGATCTTGCGCTTGACGGTGACATCGTCATAGTCGGTCATATTTTTGAGCAGCTGCTGGGTCAGGGTGGAGCCGCCCTGAATGTCCTCGCCGGTCATCATGCTCAGCACCGCCCGGGCGGTACGCACCCAGTCCACGCCGTTGTGCTTGTAAAAGCGCCGGTCCTCAATGGCGATGGTGGCGTTGATCAGATCCTCCGGGATCTCCTCATAGGGGATCCACACCCGGTTTTCCGTCCCGTAGAGGGACTGGAGCTCCACCGGCTGTCCGGTCTCCTTGTCGGTGTAATAGATCGTACTGGCCAGCGCCGTGGAATAGGCCTGTGCATCCACATGGGCGTTGGGCAGGATCTCCGTCGTGATATAAACCGCCGCAAAGCAGGCCAGGAACGCACAGGTCACGAGCCCGATCAGGAACAACGTCCCGATCCCCTTGAGGACGGTTCGCGCCGTATGTCCTCCGCTCCCCCGCACGCACCGGTCGTCGTTGGGATTCGTTGTTCTTGCCAAAGTGACACCTCCGGTATCGGTCGGCCAGCCCCACCGCATCCTGCGGCCGGCTGCCATGGTATGGGTGACTTCGTCACAGGTACCCGAATATTATAGCATAGGTGCGCCAGTTGTCCACCCTATATTATCCCTTTATTTCCTATTTTTAGAATCTCAAAAAAATTTGCGGACTCCTATCTTGCAATTTATCCTGCTTCGGGTTACAATAGGTACGGCAGCAAATCGCTCTGGCGTTTTGTACGGCCTCCCCCTCCGGGGACCACAAACCATAGAAAGCGGTGAAGCCATGAGCGAGGAATTTGGCGGTGAGTTCATTACCCTGACCGATGAGGAGGGCAATGAATTCGAACTGGAATACTGCACGACGATCGAGCACGAAGGCACGGTCTATATGGCCTTTTTGACGGTTACCGAGGCCGATGAGGACACGGAAGAGCCGGAAGAGAGCGAGGACGACGGTCTGGTCATCCTCAAGGTCATCAACGTGGACGGCGAGGATCAGCTGGCCACGCTGGACAGCCAGGAAGAGCTGGACGCCGTCTATGAATTGGTGATGCAGGAGCTCTTCGAGGACGAAGAGGAGTAACCTCCGCCTTACCAATTCTGAATTTTTTCTGAATTTTTCCTGCGGGGTGCGTGATGGGCTTTATTTAAACCCACATCTCTGAAACGGGATGTCGCCCTCACGGCGTGGATTGCAGGCCTCCCGGCCCCCTTTGTGGGTCACTGGAAGTTGGAAGCAAGGAAGCGCTGTGGAGACAACCCACCTGCCAATTACGTGCAGGTTTTAAAGGAGTCCACACGGCTTCTGCGGGACCCCCCACAGGCTCTGCCTGTGGGTTTTTTTATATGCGAAGGGACAGAAAAGCGGGTACGATCTTAAAATCGTACCCGCTTTTTTCAGATGCGGTTTCTTCTCCGGTCTGCCACGCGCCGCCACAGGGCCATGGCACACAGGGCGCACAGGGTGCCCACCACGGCGCCGGCCAGCACGTCACTGGGGAAATGGACCCCCACATACAGGCGGGAGCAGCCCATCAGCACCGCCAGCACCAGCGCACCTGCCCTTGCCCAGGGCCAGGGCAGGCTCTTCCACCACACCACGCCCGCGGCAAAGGCCGCTGTGGTGTGCCCCGACGGGAAGGAATTGGGGTCTCCCTCTGCGATCAGAGGGACCAGCCCCTCCACCGCCAGCCAGGGCCGGGTGCGTTCCACCAGGTGCTTGAGCACCACATTGGTGCACAGCAGGCCCAGCAGAAGGGCCGTCAGCGCACAGAGTCCCGCTCTCCGGGTCCTGGGGATACACGCAAAGACCAGTGCCAGCGCGATCCACAGCATGCCCGCGTCCCCCAGATGGGTGAAAACGGAGAAAAACGCGTTCAGGATCGGATTGCGGACCCAATCCTGGATCCAGAGGAGGATCGCGCCGTCCAGCGCTAGGAGCCACGTAAGCATAGCTATCTCCTTTTCTGATTCCGAATGATAAAAAAGCAGGACGGGAACGCTCCCGTCCTGCTCTCGTTCTGTCTCTTGCGATCAGGCCGCCTCGTCCCACTGGCAGTTAGTGATGATGCCGTTGGCAAATTCAAAGTGCGTGGTCTTGAGCGTATGGGCCTTGCCGATGCGGACCTCCTGGGTGCCCACTTCGTTGGTGGCGCTGTTGGCCACATGCACGGTCACCGTAAAGGTCAGGTCCAGCAGGTTATCCGCCAGAGGCAGCGTCAGCGCGCCAGTGGCGGAGTTGATGGTGGTGCTGTTGTCGTGGGGCTTGGCCACCACATCGGTCACATAGCCGTTGAGCTTGGTGCCGGAGGCCATGAGCTGATCGCCGCCCTCCTGCTCCACATACTCCACGATGGAGTCATATACCTCCGGGTATACGTTGTTGACCTGGACCGTATAGGTCAGGGTAGCCGCGCCGCCCTCCGCGCCGGGGAGCACGCCGCCCTTGCCCAGCAGCTTCAGACCCACCACCGCGGCAAGCAATACCACCAGGATCAGGACCAGCAGGTCCACAATGTTGATCTTTCCAAACAGTCTGCCTTTTTCGTCTAACATCTTTTGCAGCCTCCGAGGTTGTAAATTGACCGGTTTATGGTGTAAAATAGGACTGTCCCTGTGTCCGGAAGCCTCCGGACTCACAGTGGAGCTTTTTATATTGTAGCATATTCCCAGTATGGGAACAAGTCTTTTTTCACCTGGAGGGTCTCATCCCATGAAAGTCATCCACCTCATCAGCGGCGGCGACAGCGGCGGCGCCAAGACCCATGTGCACTCCCTGCTTCAGAATCTCTCCCAGACCATCGACGTGACCATGGTCTGTTTTATGGACGGTCCCTTTGCCCAGGAGGCCCGGGAGCTGGGCATCCATACCGTCATCTTTTCCGGGCGGAACCTGCTCTCCACCTACCGGAAGCTCCGGCAGTTTATCCTGGACGGCGGCTACCAAATCATCCACTGCCACGGCGCCCGGGGCAACATGATGGGCGCCCTCCTGCGCCGCTCCACGGGACTTCCGGTGGTGAGCACTGTCCACTCCGACTACCGGCTGGACTATCTGGGCCGCCCCGCCGCCCGGCTGGTCTACGGGACCACCAACACCGTGGCCCTGCGCCTGCTGGATTACCGGATCGGCGTCTCCGACGCCATGACGGACCTGCTCATCTCCCGGGGCTTTGACCCGGACCGGCTCTTTACCATCTACAACGGCCTGGACTTCTCCCCCCGCCACCCCGCCATGGACCGGCAGGCCTATCTGCGCTCGGTGGGTCTGGAGGCGGACGACTCCTGTGTCATCGCCGGCATCGCCGCCCGGCTCAATCCGGTGAAGGATGTGGCCACCCTGATCCGCGGCTTTGCCAAGGCCTATGAGCACTGCCCCAACCTGCGCCTGCTCATCGCCGGCGACGGAGAGGAGCGCGCCATGCTGGAGGGTCTGGCCCGGGAGCTGGGCGTGGAGCGGCAGGTCTGCTTTGCCGGCTGGATCTCGGACACCGACAGCTTCTATAACGCCATTGACATCAATACCCTCACCTCCCTGTCGGAGACCTTCCCCTACGCCCTTACCGAGGGGGCCCGGGCGGGACTGCCCACCGTGGCCAGCCGGGTGGGCGGCGTGCCCTACCTCATCGAAGACGGCGTGACCGGTCTGCTCTTCGAGGCCGGGGACCCGGACGGTCTGGCCCGCCAGCTCACCGCCCTCGCCCAGGACGCCACCCTGCGCGCCCACCTGGGCCGCCGGCTCTACCAGAAGGCCAAGGAGGATTTTTCTCTGGAGTCCACTCTCCAGCGCCAGCTCCACATCTACGAGACCATTCTCCGCCGCCACAGCCGGAAAGGCGGCCAGCGGGACGGCGCGCTGGTCTGCGGGGCCTACGGCCGGGGCAACGCGGGAGACGACGCCATCCTGGAGGCCATCGTGGCCGAGCTGCGGGAGCTGGACCCCGACCTTCCCATCTGGGTCCTGTCCCGCAATCCGGACAGCACCCGGCTCACCTACCGGGTCAACTCCATCTATACCTTTAATTTCCCCCGCTTCCTGCGGCGGATGACCAAGACCCGCCTCTACATCAACGGCGGCGGCTCCCTGATGCAGGATGTGACCAGCCACCGCTCCCTGTGGTTCTACCTCTTTACCATCTCGGCGGGCAAGATTTTGGGCAACCGGGTGCTCATGTACGGCTGCGGCATCGGCCCCATCCGCTCCGAGTCCAACCGCCGCCTGGCGGCCAAGGTGCTCCAGAAGCGGGTGGACGCCATCACCCTGCGGGACACCCACTCCCGGGAGGAGCTCAAGCGCATGGGCGTGGACCATCCGGAGATCATCCTCTCCGCCGACCCCACCGTGATTCTCCCCGCCGCCGCGCCCCAGGTGGTGGACGGCATTCTGGAGCGGGAGGGCCTGGACCCCAACGGCTCCTATATCGGCTTCACCCTGCGTCCCTGGCCCGGCTTTAAGGAAAAGGCGGAGATCTTTGCCGCCGCCGCCGACTATGCCTACCGGAAATACGGCCTGACGCCGGTCTTCCTCCCCATTGAGCGCCGGCTGGACCTGGGCGCCATCCGGCAGGCCACCGCCTCCATGACCGCCCCCTTCCATATCATTGAGAATACCGGCAGCTCCGCCCACACCATCGGCCTCTTTGCCCGGATGAAGGTCGTGGTCTCCATGCGCCTGCACGCTCTGGTCTTTTCCGCCAGCCAGGGGGTCCCCCTGGTGGGCGTGGTCTATGACCAGAAGATCAGCTCCTTCCTCTCCTATATTGGACAGGACCTCTACACCGACCTGGGCGAGCTGACCCTGGAGCGGCTCACCGCCCACATCGACACCGCCTGCGGACGCATCGACGACCACGACTTCCTCACCGAGGGCGTGGACCGTCTGCGCCAGGTGGAGCACCGCAATTCGGCCACCGCCCGCCGCCTGCTGGGCCTCCCCGCCCCCGAGGAGGAGGGCGAGCGCCCGTGAAGCACCTGGTCTGTCTCTCCGACACCCCCTGGAGCAGCGTGCCCGCCCGGACCCAGCAGCTCATGACCCGGCTGAAGGATGTCCATATCCTCTACTTTGAGCCGCCCGCCCGCCGGAAGGGATGTCCCTGGAAGAAGCCCGCCCGCCGGGTCCGGCCCGGCCTTCTGGTCTACTCCCTCCCGCCCGTTCTGGACGGGGAGGGGGAGCATCCCCTGCTCTTCCGCCTGGGGCAGCGCAAGCTGGCCCGCTATGTGGAAAAAGCCATGCTCCGCCACCGGGTCCAGGACCCGGTGCTCTGGTGTGCCATTCCTACCGCCGTCCACCTGCTGGACGGCCTGCCCCGTCAGGGACTGGTCTACGACTGCGGCCGGGACTGGTCCTCCCTCCCCGACCAGTGGGAGAGCGAGCTGGCCCTGGCGGCCGACGTGGTCTTTGCCGCCTCTCCGGAGCTGTGCGACCACATCGGCCCCTGCAACGACAACGTGGCCCTTCTCCCAAACGGGGCCAACTACACCATGTTTGCCCGGGAGGACCTGGAGACTCCGCCCGCTCTGCGGGACATCTCCGGCCCGGTCCTGGGCTATGAGGGCACCATCTGGCGGGATCTGGACCTGGAGCCCCTCCTCCGCGCCGCCCGGGAGCACCCCGCCGCCACCTTTGTGCTGGTGGGCCGGGTGGAGCGCAATCCCCACCTGCGCGCGCTGGAGCGGCTGCCCAATGTGCGCTTTCTGGGCCGCAAGCCATTGGTGGAGCTGCCCGAATACCTGAACCGGTTTGACGTGTGTCTCAATCTCCTGCGCACCGGCTCCATGGACGGGGACATCCTGCCGCCCCGCATCTTTGAATACTTCGCCACCGGAAAGCCGGTGGTCTCCATGCTCCAGCCCGGACAGGTGGAGCAGTTCCCGGACGTCATCTACGGCGCCCACACCAGCGCGGAGTTCTCCCAATTGTGCACCAGCGCCCTGGCCGAGCGCGGCTCCTGGGCCCGGGACCGGCGGCGCTCCTACGGACAGATCGGCTCCTGGTCCAACCGGGCCCGGGAGGTGGAGCGCATTCTGGAGAGCATCGGGCTTTTCTGAGACGTGCCGCTTTCTTTCCGTGCTATTCGCCCCACCCCTGCCGTACAATACGGTGGGGGTGATCTTTTGTCCATATCCTGTTCCGACTTCCTCGCCCAGGCCCGTGGAAATCCCACGCTGGCCCTGGTCAGTCTCCTGCTCCTGGCCGTCCTGCTGGTCAACGGCTGGACCGACGCGCCCAACGCCATCGCCACCGCCGTGGCCTCGGGCGCCCTCTCCTTCCGCCGGGCCGTCCTGCTGGCCGCCGGGTGCAACCTGGCCGGTGTGGCGGCCACCTCCCTGTGCATGCCCGCCGTGGCGCAGACCGTCTGCGAGGCCGCCGATTTCGGCGGCGATCCCACCATCGCCTGCACCGCCCTGTGCGCCGCGCTGCTGGCGGTGGTCCTCTGGGCCACGCTGGCCTGGCGCTTCGGCATTCCCACCAGCGAAAGCCACGCCCTGCTCTCCGGTCTGGCCGGTGCGGCCCTCTCCCTGCCGGGCGGGTGGAAGAACCTGCGGCCGGAGGCCTGGGGCAAGGTGGGCCTGGGCCTTCTTCTCTCGGTCCTCCTGGGGTTTCTGCTGGGCCGGCGGGCGAGTGGGCTTCTCCAGCGCCTCCCCCTCTCCCCCCGCCGGTGCCGCTCCCTTCAGACGGCAGGTGCGGCGGCCATGGCCTTTCTCCACGGGGCCCAGGACGGGCAGAAATTCCTGGGGGTCTTTCTGCTGGGAGCCGCCCTCTCCCAGGGCCGGTGGACCTCGGGCGCCCTCTCCGTCCCCCTGTGGCTGATGGCGGTGTGCGCCCTGTTTATGGCCCTGGGCACTCTGCTGGGCGGACGGCGCATCATCGACAAGATCGGCCGGGAGCTGGTGGTCCTCTCCCCCGCCGCCGGGCTCTCCGCCGATCTGGGCGGCGGATGCGCCCTGCTGGTGTGTACCCTGCTGGGTCTGCCGGTCTCCACCACCCACACCAAGACCTCGGCCATTCTGGGAGCCGGAACGGCCCACGGAGGACGGGCCCGCCCGGGGACCGCCCTCTCCATTGCCCTGACCTGGCTGCTCACCTTCCCCGGCTGCGGAGCCCTCGGCTTCTTTCTGGCCCGGCAGCTGCTCGCCTGAGCTTGCATCCCAACCGCCGCTGGGGTATGATAAGAGAGGTCAGTCTCCCGTGGGACGGACCCTATCACCAAGGAAGAAACGAGTGATTTTCATGCGCTATGACGCCGTGATCTTTGATCTGGACGGCACCCTGCTCAACACCCTGGACGATCTGGCCGCCGCGGTGAATGCCGCCCTCACCGCCTGCGGTTACCCGACCCGCACCCTGGACGAGGTCCGGGCTTTCGTGGGAAACGGCGTGGCCAAGCTGATCCACCGGGCGGTCCCCGCCGGGACCGCCCCGGAGGAGGAGGCGCGCTGTCTGGAGCGCTTCCGGGCCCACTATCTGGTCCATATGCGGGACCAGACCGCCCCCTATTCCGGCATTCTGCCCCTGTTGGACGCGCTCCAGCAGGCGGGGATCGCCGTGGCGGTGGTATCCAACAAATTTGACGCCGCGGTCAAAGAGCTCTGCCGGGACTATTTCGGTCCCCGCGTGCCGGTGGCACTGGGCGAGTCCCCCTCCGTGCGGAAAAAGCCCGCCCCCGACACCGTCTTTGCCGCGCTGCGCGCGCTGGATGTCCCGGCCGACCGCGCGGTCTACGTGGGGGACTCCGATGTGGACATTGAGACCGCCCACAACGCCGGCACGGCCTGTATCTCGGTCTCCTGGGGTTTCCGGGACAGCGCCTTCCTGCGCGCCCACGGCGCCTCCTGCATCGCCGATACCCCCCAGGCCCTGGCCGCCCTGCTCCTCGCGCCCGAAGCATAAAAAACGTCCTCTCCCATGTACGCTGCGGGAGAGGACATTTTTTCTTTATGGATTGGTCGTTTCCTGCCGCTGGGCCCAGACCTGCTTGCCATAGGAGTAGATGAGGGTGGTCTCGGCCAGACGGCGTCCCAGGGAAACCGCCCCGGCCATGCCCAGGGTATCCCGCTGGGCCCCTTCCGCCCCGGCGTCGTCGGACCAGACCCGGCCGCCCATATACTCCCGGGGCTCGTTGGTGACCAGGTTCATGCCCCGGATGCCGAAAAGATTGTGGATGGCGGCCACCGTGGTCTCCTGCCCGCCGTTGCGGGTGCCGCCCACCGCCAGGGCTGCCAGGAATTTGCCCCGCAGCAGCCCCGGGAAGCAGTCCCGGATGGCCCGCAGGCGGGAACAAAAGGCGCTCAGCTGGGGCGTTGGACCCATGCAGTAGACCGGCGAGGCCACCAGGATGCCGTCCGCTCGGTCCAGCTGCTCCACCAGAGTCCGCATGTCATCCGGGATCACGCACCAGGAATGGCTGCGGATACAGGCCTTGCAGTCGGTGCAGGGCGCGATGCGCTTCCCCGCCAGGGTCACCATGGAAGTCTCGATCTCTTCCGATACGCCCTGTGCCCCCTCCAGCGCCATGCGCAGGGCATAGTCCGTGGCGCCCTCCCGCCGCGGGCTGGCGCACAATCCCAAAATGTGAACCATATACACACCCTCCCATCTTCTCTGCGCAGATCCCTTTTGTCCGGATCCCACGTCCAATATTCGCTTTGCTTCCCGTCATTCTCTGATATTTACCATGCAATAATTCCGCTTTTCGGACGCACACTAAGCACAATCCAATGCCTGAGAGCATCCGAAAAGGGGCGTTTATGATGAAGCTCATTCCCATTTCCACCCGGGGAAAAGTCCGGGCCGCAACCTTTCTCACTGCGGGGCTGGCCGTACTGGGCGGCTTTGCCATTCAGGGTCAGGTCCGCGCCGCACAGTACCAGTACCTGCTCAACAAGACCTATGAATATGCCTTTGCAGAGCTGAGCACCTCGGTCTCCCAGCTGGATACCGCGCTGCAAAAGGGCATCTATGCCACCTCTCCCCAGCTCTTCTCCTCCCTGTGCACCGAGGCCTTCCGCAGCGCCCTGGCCGCCCAGACCGCGCTGGGCTCCCTGCCCTATGGAAATGTGGAGCTGGAGGAGACCGCCACCTTCCTGGCCAAGACGGGAGACTACACCATGTCCCTCTCCCGCGCCTCCTCCCAGGGGCTGAGTGAGGAGCAGCGCTCCACCCTCGCCGCCCTGGCCCAGCGCTCCTCGGCTCTGTGTCAGACCCTCCAGTCTCTGGAGAGCGACCTCTTTTCCGGTACCATGCGTCTGGAGGACCTGGCCCAGGTCCAGGAGCGGTTCTCCCAGGCCACACAGACCGGAGATCAGACCACCGCCGGCTCCTCCTTCCAGGAGATCGAGCAGGAGTGCTCCGAGCTTCCCACCCTGATCTACGACGGTCCCTTCTCCGACCATCTGGCCGACCGGACTCCCCGTATGCTGGAGGGACAGCCCCAGGTGAGCCGGGAGGATGCCCGCTCCGCCGCGGCCGGGTGGCTGGGGCAGGAGCCGCAGCTCTTCACCCCCGTCTCCGACGGAGCGGGCGTTCTCCCCAGCTGGGGCTTCTCCGCCCAGGTGGACGGGGGCGAGCTCTATGTGGAGGTCACCAAACAGGGCGGACAGCTTCTGGAGATCCTCCATTTTCGCCCGGTGGGACCCGCTCAGCTCACCCGGGAGCAGGCGGTGGAGCGGGCCCAGGCCTTCCTGAAGAAGCTGGGCTATCCGGACATGGCCGAGACCTATTTCATCGACCAGGGCAGCATCCTCACCATCAATTTTGCGGGCAAGGAGGGGGATGTGCTCTGTTACCCCGATCTGGTCAAGGTATCGGTGGCGCTGGATAACGGCGGCATCGTGGGTCTGGAGAGCCGCAACTATCTCATGAGCCACCAGAGCCGGACCTTCTCCGCCCCGGCTGTATCGGCCGAAGAGGCCCGCAGTCAGGTCACCCAGGGGCTGGAAGTGCTCCGTCAGCAGCTGGCCCTCATCCCCACCCAGGGGGAGAACGAGGTCCTCTGCCACGAGTTCAAATGCCGCAATGAGAAGGGACAGCACTATATCCTCTATGTCAATGCCCAGACCGGGGAGCAGGAGCGCATCCTCCTCCTGCTGGAGGACGAAAACGGCACCCTGGTGCTGTAAGGCCCCTCAGCGGGAGCCGCCCTTGCCCTTGATCTCCTCCCAGTACCGCCGGGCGGCCTGCTCGGTCTTGTTCTCGCCGTAGGTGTAATACCGCGTTCCCACCAGGGCATCGGGGAGGTACTGCTGCTCCACCCAGTGGTGAGGGAAGTCGTGGGGATAGAGATACCCCTGCTCCCGCTCCAGGCCGGCCGAGTCGGCATGCCGGTTCTGGAGGTGGCGGGGATAGTCCCCGGTCTTCCCCGCCCGCACGTCGGCCATGGCCAGGTCCAGGGCGATGTGCCCGGTGTTGGACTTGGGCGCGGTGGCCATGAGGACCGCCGCGTCCCCCAGGGGGATGCGGGCCTCGGGCAGCCCCAGCATATTGGCCGCATCCACGCAGGCCTTAACGATGGGGATGATCTGGGGATAGGCCAGCCCCACATCCTCGCAGGCAATGACCATGAGCCTCCGGCAGGCCGACACCAGATCTCCCGCCACCAGCAGGCGGGCCAGGTAGTGACAGGCCGCGTCCGGGTCCGAGCCCCGGATGGACTTCTGAAGGGCGGAGAGAATGTCATAGTGGTCGTCTCCCGCCCGGTCATACCGCATGGCGGAGCGCTGGGCCGCCATGCGGGCGTCCTCCAGGGTGATGCGCCGCCCCTCCTCTGTGACACGGGCCGCACCGGAGAGCAGCTCCACCGCGTTCATGGCCTTGCGCACATCCCCGCCGCAGGCCTGAGCGATGTGTTCCACCACTCCGTCCTCCCAGGTGAGGGGGGTCTCGCTCCGCCGGGCCATGTACTCCAGGCCCCGCAGGATGGCGGGCACCACGTCGGCTCCCTCCAGCGGCTTGAACTCAAAGACCGTGGAGCGGGAGAGCACCGCGTTGTACACGTAGAAATAGGGATTTTCCGTGGTGGAGGCAATGAGGGTGATCTTGCCGTTCTCCATGAACTCCAGCAGGCTCTGCTGCTGCTTCTTGTTGAAATACTGGATCTCGTCCAGATAGAGCAGCACCCCGTCGGGGGCCAGCATGGTGCCGATGTCGGCGATGATGTCCTTGATGTCGGAAATGGAGGCCGTGGTGGCGTTGAGCCGGTGAAGGGGCCGGTTGGTCCGCTTGGCGATCAGATTGGCCACCGTGGTCTTGCCGGTGCCGGAGGGCCCGTAGAAGATCAGATTGGGAATGCTGCCACTCTCAATGATCCGGCGGAGCAGGCCGTTCTGCCCCAAAATATGGCTCTGCCCCACCACTTCATCCAGTGTGGTGGGGCGGATCTCGTCGGCCAGGGGACGGTAACTCATACGCGCTCCCCCTTACTGCCGGACAAAGCCCAGGTAGCGGGTGCCCTGGAAGGTCAGTGTCCCCCGGTCCCCTTCCACCAGCATGCCGTACTCATGACTGGGGACCTGCAGCTCCATGCGGTCGCCGCTCTCCACCTCAAACGTGACATAATAGGTCGTGCTGGTGTGGGTGTGCCCGATGCCGTTGTTATCGGCGTGGTGATGGTGGGTAACGTGGCCGCGCTTGGCCACCACCGCGGCGTTCACCGTCAGGCGGGGGCTGTGATTGTTTTTGTTCCACTGGGAGACGCCCCGTACCGCGGTCACTACAAACATGACGATGATAATGCCAAAGACGATCATAAACAGAATGGGAAAGAGCCCAAACATCAAGTCAAATCCCATACCGAATCCCATATCCGAAAACCTCGCTTTCCTGCCCGGCCTGTCTGGGCGCGGGCCGATTTTGTACTCTCATCATACCATGTTTCCAACACTTTTCAACTACATTTTCCGGCAGGAGACCGGATGCCCCGCGGAGGCAAGTTGGTCCGGAAACAAAAAAAGAGATGCAACATTCGTTGCATCTCTTTTTGGCAGCGGGTGAAGGATTCGAACCCTCACATACAGAGTCAGAGTCTGCTGTGCTACCCTTACACAAACCCGCTATATCCGTTCCGTGTCGGAACAACAAAAAATATTATAGCCGATATTTCAGAAAAGTCAAGCCTTTTTTGACAAAATTTTTCCTCCCGGCAAAAAAGCTGCTGCGGGAGGCCGTAAGTACCCCGAGAACAGCCCGGAAGGGCAGGGACTGCCGCGGAAACGGCACGCCCTTCCGGGCTGTTCTCACGCACTCAACCGTGCTGGGATTGCGCCGGAGCTCCGGTCAGATCAACGGATCTCAGTAGGAGGAGCTGGTCTCAGGGCCGCTCTTGGAAGAACTCTTCTTGTTCTCCGCGGTGGGGCCCTGCTTTTTGCTCTGGGCGCTGGAGGAAGAGGACTTGCTGTGGCTGCTGCGGTTGGCCTTGCGGATCTCGTCGTTATAGTTGTTCTGCATAACATTCACCTTCCTTTCGGCGAGCATAGTTTAACCGCTCCGGCAAGATTTCATTCCCGCAAAAAGAAAGGATACAAAATTGACGCAGGACATGATATAATAACGTAACGTGAAACGGTGCTCTCGGGAAGAGCCCCACATTTCAGCAAAAACGCCGCGTATCGTCAGGGAGGGATTCCGCCATGAGATGTCCGTATTGTGCCAACCCGGAGAGCAAGGTCGTGGATTCGCGCCCCTCGGATGAGGGTGCGAGTATCCGCCGCCGCCGCGAGTGCTTGGTGTGCCATAAACGGTTTACCACCTATGAGACCATGGAGAGCCTTCCACTGGTCGTGATCAAAAAGGATGGAAGCCGACAGACTTTTGATAAGAGCAAGCTCCTCAACGGGATGCTCCGGGCCTGTGAGAAGCGCCCGGTCTCCTTTGATACTCTGGAGGCCATTGCCAACGAGATCGAGCAGACCCTCCAGAACGCGCTGGACCGGGAGGTCTCCTCCACCCACATCGGCGAGATGGTGATGGAGCGGCTGCGCGGGGTGGACGAGGTGGCCTATGTCCGCTTTGCCTCGGTCTACCGGGAATTCAAAGACATCAGTTCCTTTATGGACGAGCTGGACAAGCTCATCCGGGAAAAATAAACACTACGGGCGGCCGGGACACCATGGTGTCCCGGCCGCCCATTTTCCATCTGACTTCAGTGAAATGAATCAGGGGGAAATAACCGCCTCACAGCAGCGATAATCGGTGTCGATGCTGTGGGCGATCAGGCGCGCTTTGAAATTGCGGGGGCTGCACAGGGAGCCGCCCGATACACTCAGATCCTCCGGCACCACAAACTTGATGCACTTGACCTGAATGTCCCGGCAGCCCGGGAAATCGTGGGCCGGGAGGGTCACGGCCTTCATGCCGCGCTGGTACTCCATGCCGTCCGTGTCCACTTCAGTGAGGATCACGGCCAGGGCCACCCGGGTATGGGGGCAGACCTGCTTGACCGTTGCGTCCACTTGGATGATCCGACCCTGGGATTCCAGATACGTGTCGCCCAGATCCACCAGCAGGGAATCCTCACAGCCCTCCACCGTGAACTGGATGGGCACGGGGCACTCCTCCGGGTGGACCACCACATCACAGTCCACCTCTACCTTGGGCTCGGGGAAGGTGACCACGTTCCCCTCATTGTCGGAATAGGTGATGGACTCGTTGACCAGCTTGATCCCCGGCTCCTGCCCCACATGGCGGACGAAAAATTCCAGCACGGCGCTCTCGCTGAGCGTCACGCCCAGTTCCTGGATCTTCCAGCGCAGGGTGTGGTCATCCAGCTGCTCGGCTGTCCCTTTGGCGGGGGGCAAAATGCTGGTGATGACAAAATCGGAGGTGACCATCTCCTTGATCTGGATGTTGGTGGCCCCCGCCTTGGAAATGTTGGCGGCCAGCTCTGCAAACAGTTCCTCCAGGTCGGCCAGATCCGGGGTCACCGCCACGTGGGAGGTGTCCGGATCGGTGGCCCAGTTGTTCAGCGCATCGATATCCAGTCCGTCCGACCCGATGAGGCCGATGCAGTAAATGGTGATTCCCTGGGCCCGGGCGGCGGCGGCCACCGGGGCGGGCGGCGCGCCGGCGGTGGTGTTGCCGTCGGTGAAGAGGACGATCACCTTGGCATTGCTGGAGGCGGGCTCAAAGAGCTCCATGGCCTTGGTGAAGGCGTCTGCGTGGTTGGTGCTTCCGCCGGCGCTCAGTCCGTCTACGGCATTTTTGAGCGCATCCACCGAGGTGATGAGCTGTGTGTCGGCCACTGCCGTGCTGGAAAAGCTCACCACGCCCATCCGGCTGCCGGAGCCGATCTGTCCGTCCTTGCTGCTGTCGGTGGCCTCGTCAATAATATCAATAAAGGTCTTTGCGCCTATTTTCATGGTGGAGAGGGGTTCTCCGGCCATGCTGCCGGAGCGGTCCAGCACCAGGACGATATCAGTGGGATTTGAGATGATATCCGGCGCGGCGGTGATGGCCAGCGTGACGCGGAGAGAACCGTCACAGTCGATCCGGTCCTGATTGATGACTTTGTTGGAATTGGTAACACCCATGGGTTGCGGCCTCCTTCTGGGGAATTCCCCCTGACATCCTATGCAGGTGCGTGCCCTTATGTCACACCGGAGGCACAAAAAACAGGCCCTGTCCCCTTCTCGGGACAGGACCTGCTCGGAATGTTTCAAAGGCGGGCGCAAAGGTGCCCTTAACCCTCCTCCAGCCGGGCCAGCAGATCGGCGGCATTGGTGTCGGGCTTCACTTTTTCCCGGGCGTCCAGGATCACGCCGTTCTCGTCGATGAGATAGCTGGAGCGCACCACGCCCATGCTGATTTTTCCGTAGAGCTTTTTCTCCTTCCAGACATCATAGGCCTGAATGGCAATCAGCTCCGGGTCGGAGAGAATGGGAAAAGGCAGGGCGTATTTCTGGGCAAATTTCGCGTGGGAGGCTGTGCTGTCCTTGCTGATCCCCAGGACGACGGTATTGTGGTCCTGGAAAGCGCTCCAGGCCTCACCGAAGGCGCAGGCCTGCCGGGTGCAGCCGGGGGTATTGTCCCGCGGGTAGAAGTAGAGGGCCACTTTCTTTCCCCGGAACTGGGAGAGGGTCACAAGGTTCCCGTCCTGATCGGGAAGGGTGAAATCAGGGGCTAGAGTACCGATCGGAAGCATGGTATGTTCCTCCTTTTCTGGATGGTTCAGTCCTGGGGCTGATAAAAATCACACCAGGGCCGCAGGGTGCAGTTGGCGCAGTCCGGCTTGCGGGCCATACACACGGCCCGCCCGTGGAGCACCAGGCGGTGGCAGAAGTCATTGGATTCCTCGGGCGGGAGCTGGGCGCGCAGCTGCTGCTCCACCTTGGGGGGCTCCTTGGTGCCGTCGGTCAGCCCCAGGCGGCCCGAAATGCGGATGCAGTGCGTGTCGGCCACCACGGCGCCGGGGGCGTGGAAGATGTCGCCCAGGATCAGATTGGCGGTCTTCCGCCCCACCCCGGGGAGCTTCAGCAGCTCCTCCATGGTGGAGGGCACCTTTCCGCCATAGACCTCCAGCAGCATCTGGGAGGCGGCCACGATGTCCCGGGCCTTTGCCCGGAAAAAGCCGGTGGAGTGGATGATCTCCTCCACCTCGCTCACATCGGCCTGGGCCAGGGCCTCCAGCGTGGGAAACCGGGAAAACAGCGTGGGCGTGACCTGATTGACCCGCTCGTCCGTACACTGTGCGGCCAGGCGGGTGGAGAAGAGCAGCTCATAATCTTTCTGATAGTCCAGAGAGCAGATGGCCTCCGGATAGGCGCTTTTCAGCGCGGCCACAATGGCCAGAATATCGTCTTGGGATTTCAAGGGGATCACCTCATATACCGGTCAAGGTGCTTGCGGCAGATGGAGCACCGGTTCTTTGATTGTGCCATTATAACATGGGGGATGAAAAAAAACGAGACATTATTTACAAATCATGGTTGTAATTTGGGACAAGCTCAGCTATAATCAACGTAGAGTACCCAAAACTATACTGTTTAGTATAATGCCATGGGAGGAATCAAAATGGTCAAGGACATGATGGACTTTATCCTCGCGCAGGATCCTGAGGTGGGTGAGGCGATCAAACACGAGTTTGACCGTCAGCGCCGGAATATCGAGCTGATCGCATCTGAAAACTTTGTCAGCGAGACGGTGCTCGCCGCGGCCGGTTCCGTGCTGACCAACAAGTACGCGGAGGGTTATCCCAGCAAGCGTTACTATGGCGGGTGCCAGTGCGTGGACGTGGTGGAGAATCTGGCCCGGGATCGTGCCTGTAAGCTCTTCGGCGCGGACCATGCCAATGTCCAGCCTCACAGCGGCGCCAACGCCAACTATGCCGTGTATCAGGCGCTGTGCAACGTGGGCGACACCGTGCTGGGTATGGATCTAGCCAACGGCGGACATCTGACCCATGGCAGCCCGGTCAATTTCTCCGGCAAGAACTATAACATGGTCTCTTACGGCCTGAATGAAGAGGGATTCATCGACTACGACAACGTCCGGGACATGGCCCGCAAGCATCATCCCAAGATGATCATTGCCGGCGCCTCCGCCTATCCCCGCTTCATCGACTACGCGGCCTTTGCCGACATCGCCCATGAGGTGGGCGCCTATCTCTTCGTGGACATGGCCCACGTGGCCGGCCTGGTGGCCACCGGTCTGCATCCCAACCCCGTGCCCTATGCTGACGTGGTCACCACCACCACCCACAAGACCCTGCGCGGTCCCCGCGGCGGCATGATCCTGTGCAAGGAGGAGCTGGCCAAGAAGATCGACTCCGGCATCTTCCCCGGCAGCCAGGGCGGCCCCCTGGAGCACATCATCGCGGCCAAGGCCGTGGCCCTGGGCGAGGCCCTCAAGCCCGAGTTCAAGGCCTATCAGGAGCAGGTGATCAAAAACGCCAAGGCGCTGGCGGCCTCTCTGATGAAGGAGGGCTTTGATCTGGTCTCCGGCGGTACGGACAACCACATGATGCTGGTGGACCTGCGCAAGGCCGGCGTCACCGGCAAGGAGATGGAGCACCGTCTGGACGAGGTACATATCACCGTCAACAAGAATGCCATCCCCAACGACCCCGAGAAGCCCTTCGTCACC
Source organism: Pseudoflavonifractor hominis (assembly GCF_014288125.1). Lineage (NCBI taxonomy): Bacteria > Bacillati > Bacillota > Clostridia > Eubacteriales > Oscillospiraceae > Pseudoflavonifractor > Pseudoflavonifractor hominis. Next base: position 250,847 of record NZ_JACOPR010000004.1, read on the forward strand.
AGCGGCGTGCGCATCGGCACTCCCGCCGCCACCACCCGCGGCCTGAAGGAAGAGGATATGACCCTCATCGGCCAGCTGATCTGGCAGGCGGCCACCGACTTCGAGGCCAAGGCCCAGTCCATCCGGGACGCCGTGGCTTCCATCACCGAGAAGTACCCCCTCTATCCCGGCAACTGATGACCGGACGGGCAACTTCATCATAGCGAAAATCACCGAGGCGGAGACTCTTGTGAGTCTCCGCCTCCTTTTGCCGAACCAGCTCAATTTTCGTTTCAAGCGCCCGGAATCCTCCTCCAGGACAAAAAAAGAGATGCAACCAACGTTGCATCTCTTTTTGGCAGCGGGTGAAGGATTCGAACCCTCACATACAGAGTCAGAGTCTGCTGTGCTACCCTTACACAAACCCGCTATCTCTTGCGCACTCACAAGTGCAGGTCATATTATACTGACCTATCCCTCGTTTGTCAAGTCATATTTTTCTTTTTTTCAGACGTTTTCGGAGCGCTTCTTTTTCCCATCACCATTTTCTCCCATTCAGTCCTTTTTTGCCCTGTTTTTCTCATTTTTATTGACATTACGCTATATTTTCTCCCTCTTTCACAGAGGGCTTTCCATCTTTTTGTACAATTCCATAATAGCTTGATAGGTTGACAAAAAAATTTTCAGGAAGTATACTAAAAGCACAAGGAAAACCATAAGGTTTTCTATCCAAGTGAATGAACTTATATAAGCCCATAATATGGTTGGGCGTCTCTACTGGCTACCGTAAATAGCCGCGCTATAAGTTCCCGAGAGGAGATGATCGGGAATTTATTGTGCGGCAGGAACGGTGGTTTTTTTGTATCCGGCCCACTTCCAATCTATTTCGTTTCCAGAGACTTATATAGGCCCAAAATCGGTTGGGTGTCTCTACCGGCTGCCGCAAACAGCCGCGCTATAAGTTTCCCTGATCCGGGACCTCTTCCCGCTGCTGTGAAGAGGTGGAAATCACACTTCAACGACAAAGGAGTACGACCATGAACGCTACCTCTTTTCTCTTGAAGGGCGATCTCTGTTATAGTGTCGACCCCAACACCCTCCGCTCCGTCCCCAACGGCTATCTGCTCTGCGTGGACGGACGCTGCGCCGGTGTCTTTGATACCATACCAGAGTCCTATGCGTCCCTTCCCCTGTTGGATTATACCGGCCATTTGATTCTGCCCGGCCTCACCGATCTCCATGTCCACGCCCCCCAGTACACCTACCGGGGCCTCGGCATGGATCTGGAGCTGCTGGATTGGCTCAACACCTATACCTTCCCTGAGGAGGCCCGGTTCCGGGACCTCTCCTATGCAAAGCAGGCCTATCCCCGCTTTGTGGAGGATGTCCGCCGGGGCCCCAACACCCGCCTGTGCGCCTTCGCTACCGTGCATCCGGACGCGACCCGGCTGCTGATGGACCTTTTGGAGGAATCCGGCCTGGTGGCCATGGTGGGCAAGGTCAACATGGACCGCAACGCCTCTCCCGACCTGCAGGAGGAGAGCGCGGAGGCTTCCCTGGCAGCCACGGTGTCCTGGCTGGAGGAGAGCGCCGGCCGCTACCAGCGGGTCTCCCCCATTCTCACCCCCCGGTTCATCCCCTCCTGCTCCGATCCTCTGATGGAGGCCCTGGGCAAACTCCAGCGGGAGCGCAATCTCCCGGTGCAGTCCCACCTCTCGGAGAACCGCAGCGAGGTGGAGTGGGTGAAGGAGCTGTGCCCCTCCTCCCACGGATATGGCGACGCCTATGACTCCTTCGGGCTGTTCGGCGGAGAAAATTGCCCCACCATCATGGCCCACTGCGTCCTCTCTGACGACGATGAAATCGCTCTGATGCGGGAACGGCAGGTCTACGTGGCCCACTGTCCCGCCTCCAATACCAACCTGGCCTCCGGCATCGCCCCCGCCCGCCGCTATCTGGAGGAGGGCATCCCCATGGGTCTGGGCAGCGATGTGGCCGGCGGCACCCACTGTTCCATTTTCCGGGCCATGGCCGACGCCGTGCAGGTCTCCAAGCTTCGCTGGCGTCTGGTGGATTCCACCCTCGCCCCCCTGTCGGCCACCGAGGCCTTCTGGCTGGGCACCATGGGCGGCGGCTCCTTCTTCGGCCAGGTAGGCTCCTTCCTCCCCGGCTATGAGTGCGACATCCTGGTTCTGGACGACCGCCGGTACAACCCGCCGGAAGCCCACAGCGTGCAGCAGCGTCTGGAGCGCACCATCTATCTCTCCGAGGACCGGGACATCGTCCACAAATTTGTCCGGGGCAGCCAGCTCTTCTAAGTTCATTCACGTATCTTGTTTTGTTTCATTCTTGTGCCCTTCCGGGAATGGTTCCCGGTTTGTTCCTTCCGCCTATGTTAAATGGAAAGAAAGAGAGGGATCTTCATGAATCAAACACTGGATCGATTGTTTCACCTGACAGAGCACGGCACCGATGTCAAAACCGAGGTCATGGCCGGTATCACCACCTTCATGACCATGGCTTACATCCTGGCTGTCAACCCCAGCATTCTATCCGCCGCCGGTATGGACTCGGGCGCCGTCTTTACCGCCACATGCTTGGCCTCTCTGCTGGCCACAGTGCTGATGGCCACCATGTCCAACTACCCCTTTGTACTCTCGGCCGGCATGGGCCTCAACGCCTATTTCGCCTACACCGTGGTCGGACAGATGGGGTATTCCTGGCAGACGGCCCTGACCGCCGTCTTCCTGGAGGGTATCATTTTCATCCTGCTCTCCCTGACCAACGTGCGTGAGGCCATTTTCAACGCCATTCCCACCCCCCTCAAGCACGCGGTGTCCGCCGGTATCGGTCTCTTCATCGCCTTTATCGGCATGCAGAACGCCAAGCTGGTGGTGGACGATCCGTCCACACTGCTCTCGGTCTTCTCCATGAAGGACGCCCTGGCCCAGAACACCTTCCACACCCAGGGCATCACGGTCCTGCTCACCATCATCGGTGTGCTCATCACCGCTCTGCTCATCGTCAAGAAGGTCAAGGGCAACATCCTCATCGGTATCCTGGCCACCTGGATCCTCGGCATCCTCTGCCAGCTGACGGGGCTCTATGTGCCGGACAACACCACCTTCTTCAGCCTGTTGCCCGATTTTTCCAACGGCATCGCCATTCCCAGCGTGGCCCCCACCCTGTTCCAGATCGACTTCTCCAACGTCTTTTCGCTGGACTTCCTGGTGGTCATTTTCGCCTTCCTCTTCGTGGATGTGTTCGATACCCTGGGCACCCTTATCGGCGTGGCCTCCAAGGCCAATATGCTGGATAAGGACGGCAAGCTTCCCCGCATCTGCGGCGCTCTGATGGCGGATGCCGTGGGTACCACCGCCGGTGCCCTTCTGGGTACCTCCACCATCACCACCTTCGTGGAGAGCGCCTCCGGCGTGGCCGAGGGCGGCCGTACCGGTCTGACCGGTCTGGTCTCCGCTGCTCTCTTCGGCATCGCCCTCTTCCTCTCTCCCATCTTCCTGGCCATCCCCTCCTTTGCTACCGCCCCCGCTCTGATCGTGGTGGGCTTCCTGATGGTCAGCTCCATCCTGAAGGTGGACTTCAACGATCCCACCCAGTCCATCCCCGCCTTTATCTGCATGATCTGCATGCCCTTTATGTACTCCATCTCCGAGGGTATCTCCATGGGCGTCATCACCTACGTGGTCATCAACCTCTTCGCCGGCGGCGAGAAGCGCAAGACCATCAGCCCCCTGATGTATGTTCTGGCCATTCTCTTCGCGGTGAAGTACTTCATCATCTGATTTTTCCCGTTTCCCCCCTCGGGCGGGCCGGCTTCCCCTTCCGGCCCGCTTTCTCCGGCGGCCGGGGCCCCGACCGCCGGAGAAAGCGCAAGCCCCCATTCCAAGCCCCCAACGAGCCTGAAAGGAGCGATACGATATGGCAATTGGTCAGTCCATGCTTCGTGTGGATGCCCATGACAAAGTAACCGGCACCGCCAAGTATACCTCAGACCTGGAGCCCCGCGATTATCTGGTGGCAAAAGTCGTCCACAGCACCATCGCCTTCGGCGAGGTCAAGGCCTTCCATCTGGAGGAGGCCCTTGCCGTCCCCGGTGTGGTCAAGATCCTCACCTGCTTCGATGTCCCCGACGTCCCCTTCCCCACCCCCGGCCATCCCTGGTCGGTGGAAAAGGCCCATCAGGACGTGGCCGACCGGAAGCTGCTCAACCGCCGGGTGCGGTTCTATGGCGACGACATCGCCGCCATCATCGCCGAGGACAATGTAGCCGCCGACCGGGCAGCCCGCCTCATCCGCGTGGAATATGAGGAGTTCGAGCCCTATGTCACCGTGGATCAGGCCATGGCCCCCGGTGCGCGTCCCGTCCACGACGAAAAGCCCAACAATGTCCTGGTCCACTCCGGTTTCCAGGTGGGCGAGATGACCTATGACGAGGCCGTCGCCGGAGAGGATGATCTGGTCACCGTCCAGCGTACTTATCGGACCCAGACCGTCCAGCACTGCCACATTGAGCCCCCCACCTCCTTTGCCTATCAGGAGGGAGATAAGATCACCGTGATCTCCTCCACCCAGATCCCCCACATCGTTCGCCGGGTCATCGGCCAGGCCACCGGTATTCCCTGGGGCAACATCCGGGTCATCAAGCCCTACATCGGCGGCGGCTTCGGCAACAAGCAGGACGTGCTCTATGAGCCCCTCAACGCCTGGCTGTGCACGCAGGTCGGCGGCCGGGCCGTCAAGCTGGACATCACCCGGGAGGAAACCTTTGCCTCCACCCGCGTCCGCCATGCCATCGACTTCCACGTTGCCGGCGCCGTGCGGCGGGACGGCACTATCGTGGCCCGCAAGTGTCTGGCCAACTCCAACCAGGGCGGCTACGCCTCCCACGGACACTCCATCGTGGCCAACGCCATCAACGGCTTCAAGCAGCTCTACCGGGACGAGAAGGCCCTGGAGTGCGAGGCCAATACGGTCTACACCAACATCGCCGTGGGCGGCGCCATGCGCGGCTACGGCATCCCCCAGTCCTGCTTCGCCACCGAGTGTCTGGCCGAGGATATGGCCCACGCCATCGGCATGGACCCCCTGGAGTTCCGCCTGAAAAACTGCATGCAGGCCGGCTATGAGGACCCCCACACCCACGTTCAGTTCCGCAGCTACGGCCTCCAGGACGCCATCCAGAAGGGCCGGGAGCTGATCCACTGGGATGAGCTGCGTGCCAAGTATCAGAACCAGACCGGCCCCATCCGCCGCGGCGTGGGCATGGCCATCTTCTGCTACAAGACCGGCGTACATCCCATCTCGCTGGAGACCGCCTCCTGCCGCATGGTCCTCCACCAGGACGGCTCGGTCCAGGTCCAGATGGGCGCCACCGAGATCGGCCAGGGCGCTGACACCGTCTTTACTCAGATGGCCTCGGAGGTCACCGGTATCTCGGTGAAGAAGGTCCATATCTCCTCCTTCCAGGATACCGATACCACGCCCTTCGATACCGGCGCCTACGCCTCCCGCCAGACCTATGTCAGCGGCATGGCCGTGAAGAAGACCGGCGCCCTCTTCAAGCAGAAGATCCTGGAGTACGCCGGCTACGCCCTGCGCTACCCGGTGGAAAATCTGGACATCCGGGATGACCAGATCGTGGACACCGTCACCGGTGAGACTCTCCGCTCCGTGGCCGACATTGCGGTGGAGGCTTTCTACAGCCTGGACCGCTCCCAGCACATCACGGCGGAGGCCACCTCTCACTGCAAGGTCAACACCTTTGCCAGCGGCTGCTGCTTTGCCGAGGTCGAGGTGGACATCCCCCTGGGCAAGGTGAAGGTCCTCAACATCGTCAACGTCCATGACTCGGGCACCCTCATCAATCCTCAGCTGGCCGCGGCGCAGGTCCACGGCGGCATGAGCATGGGTCTGGGCTACGCCCTGAGCGAGCAGCTCCTCTTCGACGCCAAGGCCCGTCCTCTCAACGGCAACCTCCTGGACTACAAGCTGCCCACCGCCATGGATACCCCCGACCTGCAGGCCGCTTTTGTGGAGGTCCCCGATCCCACCGGCCCCTATGGCAACAAGGCCCTGGGCGAGCCTCCCGCCATCCCCGGCGCGCCCGCCATCCGCAACGCGGTGCTCCACGCCACCGGCGTGGCCATCGACTCCCTGCCTCTGGATCCCCAGAAGCTCATCACCGCCTTTACCGAGGCCGGACTCATCGACGACTAAGGAGGGTTTCGCGCCATGTATGATATGGAACAATACTACCAGGCCACCAGTGTGGCCGACGCCATCGCCGCCCTGGGGGCGGACCCGGCGGCCATGCCCATCGCCGGGGGCACCGACGTGCTCATCCAGACCCGGGAGGGCCGCCACGCCGGCTGCCATCTGGTCAGCCTCCACGGCCTCAGCGAGCTGAGCGCCATCCGGGAGGAGGAGGACGGCACCCTGGTCATCGGCTCCGGGTGTACCTTCTCTGAGATCACCAACTCCCCCCTGCTGCGCCCCCACATCAATATGCTCTGCCAGGCGGTGGATCAGGTGGGCAGCCCCCAGATCCGCAACATGGGCACCATCGGCGGCAACGTCTGCAACGGTGTGACCAGCGCCGACAGCGCCCCCTCCCTCATGGCCCTCAACGCCGTGCTGGAGGTCCAGGGCCCCAACGGCAAGCGTCTCATCCCCATCGGGGAGTGGTACGCCGGCCCCGGCAAGACCGTCCGGCAGCATGACGAGGTCCTCACCGCCGTGCGCATCGCCCGGGAAAACTACGAGGGCTTCGGCGGACATTACATCAAGTACGGCAAGCGCGAGGCCATGGAGATCTCCACCCTGGGCTGTGCCGTGCAGGTCAAGCTCTCGGCCGACAAGCGCACCGTAGAGGATCTGCGCATCGCCTTCGGCGTGGCCGCTCCCACCCCCGTGCGCTGCCCCAAGACCGAGGCCATGGCCGTGGGCCGCACCGTGGACGAGGCCCTGGTCAAGGAGCTGGGCCAGAGCGTCCTCACCGAAATCAATCCCAGAGACAGCTGGCGGGCCTCCAAGGCCTTCCGGCTCCAGATCGCCAAGGAAATCTGCCGCCGGGCCTTCCGGCAGGCTGTGGCCTTTGCCGGAGGTGAAATCCATGCTTAAAATCATCCATGTGAAAGTGAACGGCAAGGAGGAAGAGCTTGCCGTAGACGTGCGGGAGTGTCTGACCGATACCCTGCGGGACCGTCTGGGCCTGACCAGCGTCAAGAAGGGCTGTGAAGTGGGCGAGTGCGGTGCCTGTACCGTCCTCATTGACGGAAAGGCCGTCAACTCCTGCTGCTACCTCAGCGTGTGGGCCGACGGCCACAGCGTCCTCACCGTGGAGGGCATCAAGGGCCCCAACGGAGAGCTCTCCCCCATCCAGACCGCCTTTATCGAGGAGGCCGCTGTCCAGTGCGGCTTCTGCACCCCCGGCCTCATCATGACCGCCGTGGAGATCGTGGGCACCAACAAGCAGTACAACCGGGATGAGCTGCGCAAGCTGATCTCCGGCCACCTGTGCCGCTGCACCGGCTATGAGAACATCCTCAACGCCATGGAGCGCATCGTGGCTGAAAATCTGGCCCGCCAGCAAAAACTCAATTGATTCGAAATACGGGGGACCTTCCGGTCCCCCGTATTCAACCATTTGGACTCAGAAAGGAGCGTCTGTATGAAAAATGTCTTTTGCCGCACCCCCCTGTGGGAAGCCTCCAAGACTTTGGCGGCCGTGGCCCAGGGACTCACGCCCGCGGAGCTGGTGGTGAAGAATGCCACCCTCATCAACGTCTGCACCGGCGAACTCCAGCCCCATACCGATGTGGCCTGCGCCGCCGGACGCATCGCCTATGTGGGCCCGGACGCCTCCCACTGCATCGGTCCTGAGACCCAGGTGGTGGACGCCGGGGAAGCCTACCTCTCCCCCGGCCTTCTGGACGGCCACATTCACATCGAGTCCTCCATGATGCCGCCCCGGAACTTTGCCCGTGCCGTGCTCCCCCGGGGCACCGTGGGCGTGTACTACGACCCCCACGAGATCTGCAATATACTGGGGCCCAAAGGCGTCTCCTTCATGATGGAGGACGCCGCCGCCACCCCCCTCAAGGCCATGCTCACCATGCCCTCCTGCGTGCCCGCCGTCCCCGGCTTTGAGGACACCTGCGGCTTTGTGGGGCCGGAGGATGTGCGCCAGTTCATGGAGGACGGGCGCACCGTGGCCCTGGGCGAGATGATGAACGACCCCGGCGTCCTCTCGGGCGCGGACGGCGCCCACGCCATCCTGGCCGAGACCGGTAAAGCCGGACGGACCATCACCGGCCACTATGCCATGGCCGATCTGGACCGGGGTCTCAATGGCTACATCGCCTCCGGTGTGCGCTCCTGCCATGAGTCTACCCGTCCGGAGGAGGCCCTGGCCAAAATGCGCCTGGGCATGTACGCCATGCTCCGGGAGGGCTCCGGCTGGCGGGATCTCCACGAGGTGGCCCGAGCGGTCACCGAGCACCAGGTAGACAGCCGCTTTGCCCTGCTGGTCACCGACGACGCCCATCCCCAGACCCTCCGGGCGGAGGGCCATGTGGACCGGCTGCTCCGCCGGGCCGTGGCCGAGGGGATCGACCCGGTGTCCGCCGTTCAGATGGTCACCATCAACTGCGCCCAGTGCTTCCAGATGGACCATGACCTGGGCTCGGTCACCCCCGGAAAATGCGCCGATCTGGTCCTGTTCACCGATCTGAAGGATTTTGTCGTCCAGAAGGTCTTTATCGACGGGAATCTGGTGGCCGAGGACGGCCATCTGACCATCGACATCCCGGAGGCGTCCTATCCGGACTTTGTCCACTCCACCATCCATCTGGACCCCATCCAGGCGGAAGATTTCCTCTACCCCGCCCCCTCCCAGACCATCCAGAAGGTCCGCGCCATCGGTGTTGTTCCCGGCAAGGCCCTGACCCGGGAGTATATCGCCGCCCTGACCCCCCGCAACGGTTATCTGGAATCCGATCCGGTCCAGGATGTCCTCAAGGCCGTGGTCTTTGAGCGGCACAACCGCACCGGGACCTGCGGCCGGGGCTTTGTACACGGCTTTGGCATCACCAGCGGCGCCATGGCCTCCACCGTGGCCCACGATGCCCACAACCTGCTGGTGCTGGGCACCAACGACGCGGATATGGCCTTCGCCGCCAATACCCTCATCGAGTCCCAGGGCGGCATGTGCGTGGTGCGGGACGGGAAGGTCCTGGGCCACATCCCCCTGCCCCTGGCCGGCGTGATGGGTGAACGCTCCCCCGCCGAGATGGCCGATCTGGCCCATCAGCTGGGTCTGGCTTGGAAGGAGATCGGCTGTATCTTGCCCGCCCCCTTCATGACCATGGCCCTTCTCTCCCTGGCCTGCATCCCGGAGCTGCGTCTCACCAACCGCGGGCTGGTGGACTGCCGCACCTTCCAAATGACAGACGTTTGCTTGTAATCGTCCAGACAGCAGCAAAGCCCCGGAATCCAAACATGGATTCCGGGGCTTTTTTCTTTCATAACATTCCGCTTAGGCAGCCTGCTTGGGGCAGAGAGCCTCGGCAATGTTGAGCATGTGGTCCAGCATACGCTCGATGTCGGTGAGGATCTCGCTGTACAGGATGCTCAGCTCGGGGTCCACGTGACCCTCCCGCATACGGCGGATCTGCGCGGCGCGGTACTGGCGATTCTTTTCATCGCTGTCCGCCTCCAGAATGGCCACGGTATCCAGCGCGCGCTTCCGGTTGCTGTCGTCCTCGAAGTCAATGGCCAGCAATGCATGGGTGGCCAGGGTGCGCAGGTTAGTCAGCTCCTTCATGGTCTCATCGTCCATGTGGATATGGCGCTTCTTCAGAGGCTCCAGATACTCGGCCATGTTCATGGCGTGGTCGCCGATACGCTCAATGTTGCCGCAGACGATCAGCATGCGGTTGAAGCGGTCGGAGTCGGCCTCCGACATCTCGTGGGTGGAGGTGCGGCCGATGGTGCGGGTGATCTCCGCGTTGTAGACGTCGATCCGGTCCTCCTGCTCGGCCACGCGGCTGAGCTTGCTCTCATCCCGCAGCAGCAGGGTGTCGAAGGCCAGTTCCACATTCTCCCGGGCCAGGGCAAACATCTCCGCCTCCTGCTTCTGCAGCTCAGACAGGGCAATGGCGGTGGAGCCGATGCCGTGCTCGTTGACGGGGTGATAGCCCTCCTCGCTGGTGTGGTCGGGCAGGATCCGGCAGGCCACCTTGGCCAGCACATTGCCGAAGGGGAAGAGCACAATGGTGGTCACCACGTTGAAGATGATGTGGGTGGCGGCAATCTGGCCAGGCACATTGCCGGGCAGATAGCTCTGGATCAGGCCCGTAAAGTCCGTGGTCAGGCAGATGATGGTAAAGATCACGGTACCGATCACATTGAACATCAGGTGGATGAGGGTGGTGCGCTTGGCGTTGCGGTTTCCGCCCAGGCTGGCCAGAAGAGCGGTGATACAGGTACCGATGTTCTGGCCAAAGAGCACAAAGACCGCGTTATCCAGTCCCACCACACCGCTCAGGGCCAGCGCCTGAAGGATACCGATGCTGGCCGAGGAGCTCTGGACCACCGCGGTGAAGAGCGTGCCGGCCAGAATGCCCAGGATGGGATTGGAGAAGGAAGTGAGGAGATTGACAAAGGGCTCATAGTCCCGCAGAGGAGCCATGGAGGAGCTCATCAGCTCCATGCCCAGGAAGAGGATGCCCAGACCGGCAACGATCTGGCCGATGCAGTTGATCTTCTGCTTCTTGAACATGGTGATGAGCACCACGCCGAAGAAGGCCAGCAACGGCGCGATGAGGCCCACGTCCAGCGCAATGAGAAGGCTGGTCATGGTGGTACCCACGTTGGCACCCATGATCACGCCAACCGCCTGCTGAAGGGTCATCAGGCCGGAGTTGACGAATCCCACCACCATGACAGTGGTTGCCGAGGAGCTCTGAATGATTGCCGTAATACCGGCGCCCACCAGGACGCCCAGGATCCGCTTGGAAGTGAGCATTTCCAGAATGGACTTCAGGCGGTCACCTGCCGCGATTTCCAGACCCGCGCACATAATGTGCATGCCGTACAAAAACAGGGCAAGTCCGCCGAAGAGCATAAAAATGTCTTCCAGTTGCATTTCATTTTCTCCTTTGTCCACGGCCTGCGCCGTGCTGTTCATAGATTTTTTACATTGCAGACAATATTATGACAAAAAATTCAGAATCCTTCAAGAGCATACTCGATCTATTACATATTTTTTACACGTTATTTACAATACAGCCTTTTTTTCCGCGTTTTATCGGCAAGTATGCCCTCATATCATCCAGTATTTTCTATATCTGTATAAATCCATTATGTCCGTTCCGGCCCCTTTTCTTTCCAGATGATAAAAAAGAGCTGCCTGAGACGCCGCGCAGATCCGTTCCGAAGATGGTCTTTCTCGGAACCGACCAGCGCCAGCTTCTCAGGCAGCCTTTCTTTTTCTGGATTAATTAAGGCTCCTCACGCTCAGAAGGAACCTGCAATTCTTCCGGGGACTCCTCTTCTTCCCCTTCCTCCTGTCCGCGGGGCTTGTCCAGCGGGTCGATCCACCCGGCCATCTCGGCGGGCAGCTCCCCCATGGTGCCCACGCAGCGGTTGATGGGCGTGCCCATGGCGTGGAATTTCTCCTCATAGTCCGTCATCACGCCGCAGATCCCATTGCCGTGCAGATCCCGCGTCACCTCAGACAGGGCAAACCCCGCCTTCGGGAACTGGAAGAGGGACCACTCATACAGATCCCGGTTATCGGTCTTGAAGTGGATCTGGCCGCCCTCCTTCAGTACCTGGCGATACCGCATCAGGAAATCCGTGTGGGTCAGGCGGCGTTTGCTGTGCCGGTTGGAGGGCCAGGGATCGCTAAAGTTCAAATAAATCAGGTCCACTTCCCCGGGTGCAAAATACTCCCGCAGCCGGGCGGCATCGGCATCGATGAAATACACATTGTGCAGATCCATCTTCTCGGCCCGCTCCATGGCGATGATCATGGCGTCAGCCACCCGCTCGATGGCCACAAACAGGCACTCCGGGTTCTGGGCCGCCGTCTCCACCGTAAAGCGTCCCTTCCCGCAACCCACCTCCAGGCGCAGTTCTCTGGCCTGGGGGAAAAGGCTTCTCCAATTTCCTCTCAGCTCCATCGGATTCTGGATCAGCAGTCCGGCGCACCGCTCCATCCGATTTGCAAGGTTCGGTTTTTTCCGCATTCTCATTTGATCTTGTCACCTCTCAGCCCATATCATAACACACGAAATTTTCTCTTGCAATCCTTAGCGAAATGGTTTATAATATCTTTCGTTGCATCGGTTCTTGAAGCGGTGCATGATGAGCAGGACCGATCCGGGTGTAGCGAAGTTTGGTATCGCGCGTGGTTTGGGACCACGAGACCGCAGGTTCAAGTCCTGTCACCCGGACCACATGCGCGAGTGGTGGAATTGGCAGACTCGCTAGATTCAGGTTCTAGTGTGCATTACGCACGTGCGGGTTCAAGTCCCGCCTCGCGCACCATCGTCGGAGCAAGCTGAACGGCTTGCTCCGACTTTTTTATACAAATTAGAGTACTCTGTCTTCTGGAATCTGTATATCCCAAGCAAACAGGGTAAGGATATCTTCTCTTTCGCCATTAGCCTGATAGTGGAAAATCATATATGAGCGAGCACCTCCATAATCATACTGCCTCACTTTGGTATCGTCATGTAATGAAAACTGTCAATTCATCCTAAGCGCAATAGCAAATCTGCAAGAGCTTGGAACCCAGACGCCTGCGGCAGCGTATGTAGAATGGCACGGTTGCCCGGATACATTGCCTATCTAATAAAAACATGAACTATGGGCGTACGTTGGATTTCTTATAGGTACTCTATGAATGATGCCCAAAAGACTGTCGTGAACAAGATAAAAGGGTTGCTTTTAAGTGTTACTTGTGGTATACTTACAGAAATATAAAAAGAACCGTCTATTATAAGAAGGGCTTTTGACATTGCGCTGAAAGGCGTATATGAGAAGCTCTTCTTTTTTTATATTTTTAAGAATCAAATCCAAAAAGAACCGTCTGTAAAGAAAGGCTTTTGTTTTTTGCCGTTGGGCATGATCCAAAAGTCTTTCTTTTTTTACACTTTTACGCTATATCAACGCAACGCGCGGTATAGAACATAATCCAATATAAAAGGAGGATCACAATGGCAATCATTAAAGTTGAGAAACGGAATGAGGCGTTAAAGCCCAGACAGCTGCGCCAAAAAAATCTCGTTCCCTGCTGTGTCTACGGAGGAACTCTGACGCAATCGGTTTCCATCCAGATGGACCGTCAAGACGCCAATCTGCTGTTCCGTACAAAGCGTCAGGGAAGCAAGGTGACGCTTGACTTCAACGGGCTGTTAATTCAGACCCAAATCAAAGAGAAAAAGAGGAATATGCTGAACAATGAAGTGGAGCATTTCAGCTTCCAGGCCCTTACAGATGGACAAAAAGTCAATAGCGTTGCACATATTTTCTTGCGAAATGCAGATGTTGTTCCCGGTAATCTGGAGCAGCTCCTCTTTGAAGTTCCCTTCTCGTCCTTGCCGGAAAATATGATCGATACTGTGACCATTGATCTGGAAGGAATGCCTGCCGGGACAAATTTGACCCTCCAAGACATTCCTGAATTCCAACACGAAGGGATTACTCTACAAATTCCAAAGAATACCATGGTCCTGCGCATTCGCGAAAAGAAGCGGCTGCTCGCACCATACGCCGGATAATCCAGAAGATTACCGTTCCATAGTCGGAAGAGCCTCCATTGCTTGTCAGCACGACGGCATAGAGGCTCTTTCCGTGTTCGAAAGGAGGAGCATATGCAGCTGATCGGCAAAGCAATCCAGCATAACGTATTGGGACGTGGGATTGTGACGGGATGGAACGAAACCAAAATTACTATCTGCTTCCCGGAAGGGGAAAAGCACTTTATTTATCCGGACGCGTTTACAAACTTTCTCACCTTAAAGGACAAGACTGCCCAAAAGCAAATCAATAAATTGCTCGATGAACACAGAGCACTTAAAGAGGCAAAATTTCAAGCGCTAAAAAAGATGCAGGAGCGGAAAGCGCTCTTAAATAATTTCAAAATCTCAACACAGGGGCAGGCGGTTTTTGACATCAAGCCCGATCAAGTGGAAGAAGTCTTCTCCACCTGGTCTGTATCAACCGGCAGCTATCTAAGCGGCTCCTCCCAAGGAGAAGTGCGTATTCCAGAACGCATGAAGCCTCACTCTATGTGTCTGCTGACCACACGCCCTGCCGGACAGCCAGAAATGGAACGGCACATTATTGGGGCGTTCATGGTTGAAGAAGATTTTCTGGGCGACTATTGCCATAACGGAATCATAAGAGCACATCCAGAGCACCGTTTACAGCTTCCTCCTGAACACCAAAATCTCTTTTGGCCCTATGTAGCTCCGACTTCAGAAAGACGCATCTGGGGCAGAGTTGCATTGAAATATATGTCCAACAAACTGGGCGAAGAGATTCTGTTTGATATAAAAGAATTACCGCTGTGTGACGAACTCAAAGAGTGTGCAGATCTGTTTTATCGGTATTATTGCAAGCTCAACCGTATACCTCAACGATACGAGGGAGAAGATCCGGTTACATATCATTACTGACTTTCTATCAAGCTCATTTCCAAATGTGTATTTTTTTATTTTTCTTGGCAAGCTGGTGGAGGCTGCACCGACTTCCTTAAGGAGACCCAAGACGAATCAGGTATGGCAACTTACTTCAGTATGGGCCTCAAAAGGTAGAAACAAAAATGCCGTTGCAGGATTTTATAATATCCTCAACGGCATTTTTATGGAACAAATGGTACAGTGAAACAGGCTCGAGATTCCAATCAGGAGACTTCTTCAAATTATGTGTAAACCTCCTGAGTGGTGTAAAATAGAAGCATCACACAGGAGGTTATACATATGGCCAGAAAGAATCGCACGCCGGAAGAAAAAGCCCGGCGGGAGAA